>LUUF01000103.1 GCA_001644045.1 Methylomonas methanica
CAAATTTTTCTTTAGCCATTATGAAACACCCTAACTACAACAAAAACAATCAACCCTATCTGGAGCTCATAACCGGATTCGAACCGGTGACCTCTTCCTTACCAAGGAAGTGCTCTACCTACTGAGCTATATGAGCGAGTACTTTACCCCGAGAATGGAGCGGGTGATGGGAATCGAACCCACGCAATCAGCTTGGAAGGCTGGAGTTCTACCATTGAACTACACCCGCAGATCCCATTAAATTTGGTGGTGGAGGGGGGAGGATTCGAACCTCCGAAGGTAGAACCGGCAGATTTACAGTCTGATCCCTTTGGCCGCTCGGGAACCCCTCCGTTACTTATTCGATCAATTATCCTTATTTACAAAATTCTAGTCAAGCTTTTTTTAAGAGCCTCTGCAAAAGAACTCCTAACCGTTAATCGGCGCAAAATTGCCCGTGATTAGCGCCTCCATATTTTTTGCCAACCCTTCAAACAGACCGAGTAATCTCGCCTGCCCATCTAGCGACAGCCCAGACAACACATAATCCGCTACTTTTTCCCCTGCCAAGGGACGGCCAATACCGACTCTCAGTCGATAAAAATCACGGGAATCAATATGAGTAATGATGTCACGAAGCCCATTATGCCCCCCATGCCCACCATCCCGTTTTAATTTAACAACACTCTCGGGCAACTCAAGATCATCATGAACCACAAGCATTTCTTCAGGATTGAGCTTGTAATACCGCAAAAGCTTACCAACAGACATACCGCTTTTATTCATAAAAGTCATCGGCTTTAACAACATAAGCCTAAATCCGCCAATATTACATTCCGCCACTTCACCAGAAAATTGACTACTGCTTGACCAACCAGCACCAGCCAACCCCGCCAAATACTCCACAAACAAAAACCCGGCATTGTGCCGGGTTTTTTCGTATTGCCGCCCGGGATTACCCAGGCCAACAATTAACTTAATCATTCAAACGAAACTTTAGATGCTTTTACTCAGCAACTTCCGTCGATCTTGGTTTGACGATTTGCGCAACCGGATGATCATGCTCAGCACCATGTTGCAACGCAGCAATCTCAACACCAGCCGGCAAAACCAAATCAGACAAATGTATTGTCGAACCAACATCTACGCTCGCCAAATCGACCTCGATAAACTCCGGCAGAGCAGAGGGCATACAGAACACCTCAACGTCGGCCATAGCGTGCGTAACCAAGCCGCCCTTCTTAACACCGACAGAAATAGCTTCGTTGATAAAATGCAAAGGAACATGCACTTTCAATTTATGAGTTTCATCAACCCGCATAAAATCCATATGCAGAATGACCGGCTTTGCAGGGTGCCGCTGTATATGCTTAAGAACCGCTTTTTCTGTTTTACCATCGATTTTAAGATCAAGCACATGCGAATAAACCGCCTCATGCACCAAATGCTTAACCACTTCATTATGATCCAGCAACAACATCTCAGGAGTACCGCTGCCGCCATAAATTACCGCAGGCACCTTACCCTGACGACGAACAACCTTGGCCGCACTACTGCCCGAGGCACTGCGAGCTTCTGCAACAAATTCAAACACGTTAGCCATCTTTTTCTCCAAAAGCTTGTTCCACAAGCACTACTTTAAATCTTATCAATCAACATAAAGCGAGCTTACAGACTCGCCCACAGCTATCCGCCGTATTGTTTCCGCCAACATCTCCGCAACACTTAGCTGCCTGATCTTACCAATCCCGGACAATTCTGCAGTCAACGGAATCGTATCAGTAACAACCAACTCATCAAGAACGGAGTTTTCAACATTTTCTGCAGCAGCCCCAGATAACACCGGATGAGTACAGTATGCAACGACTTTCTTGGCACCATTCTTCTTCAACGCCTCAGCAGCATGACATAGAGTACCCGCCGTATCAACTAAGTCATCCACCATGACGCAAGTCCGCCCCTCAACGTCGCCGATGATGTGCATTATTTCCGAAACATTCGGCCTTGGCCGCCGCTTATCGATTATCGCCAAATCAGCATCACCCAGACGCTTAGCAATTGCGCGCGCCCTCACAACACCACCGACATCCGGCGAAACCACAATCAAATTCTCGTATTCTTGCCGCCAAATATCGCCCAGCAAAATGGGCGAAGCATACACATTATCAACTGGAATTCCAAAAAACCCCATAATTTGATCAGCATGCAAATCAACGGTCAAAGCTCGATCCGCTCCAGCATTACCTATCATATCCGCGACTAATCTGGCCGTAATAGGCACCCTAGCCGATCTTGAACGCCGGTCTTGCCGAGCATATCCGTAGTACGGCATAACCGCAGTTATTCTCGCCGCAGACGCCCGCCTAAGAGCATCAATCATCACCAACAATTCCATCAAGTTTTCGTTGGTAGGCGCACAGGTAGGCTGTATTACAAATACATCCCTACCCCTAACATTTTCTTCTATCTCAACAAAAATCTCGCCATCACTGAAGCGACCAACACTGGCCATGCCGAGGCGCATATTGAGCTTCCTCACAATACCTTCAGACAACGCCTTATTGGCATTACCCGAGAATACCATTACCGAGGCTTCACGCATTCAAGCACTCCCAAGGAACTATTGTGTGGAGATTATGGCTGGGCTGCAAGGATTCGAACCTTGGTATGCGAGGATCAAAACCTCGTGCCTTACCGCTTGGCGACAGCCCATTAAATTGATTAAACAGATCCCTGTTCTAATTTCTCATACAGTGGCGACCTATTCAGCCCTCGAGCTAAATAAACCGACCAATTCGGACTCAGCGCAGAAAAAGCCTCGCGCGCCGATTCTTCCGAATTGAACTGAGCAAACACACACGCCCCGGTTCCCGTCAATCTTGCATCTGCATATTGGGACAACGCATCCAATGCCTCGCCCACCGCCTTGTATAAATTGCTAACAACCGGAAGACAATCATTCCGCCAATCGCCTGCAATGAAGTCGCGCATTGTGATGGGTTTGCTATCTCTTGTCAACTGTTCTGCTAAAAAAATCTGCTTGGTATTAACGTGACAGTCAGGCTTTATCACCACAACCCATTGCTCCGGAATCGTTATCGGCTTTAATTCCTCGCCAATACCTTCTCCCCAGGCAGTATAGCCATAGACAAAAACAGGCACATCGGCACCAAGCAGCAAGCCCAACTCCATCAGTTTCTCTAATGGTAACTTTAGACCCCACAACTTATTTAATACCACCAAAGTGGTTGCAGCATCCGAACTACCGCCACCCAAGCCGCCACCCATAGGCAGATTTTTTTCAACTTCAATACATACGCCCAATAAGCAACCGGTATATTGCTTCAATAAATTGGCAGCACGAATAGTTAAATCATCCTGTTCCGGCACTCCTGGGATGGGATCGTGCAAAAACACCAGGCCATCTTCCACAGGGTGAAAAGTTATCCAATCGCACAAATCAATAATTTGAAATACCGTTTGCAGCAAATGATAACCATCGGGACGGCGTCCGGTGATTCTCAACATTAAATTCAGCTTGGCCGGCGCCGGCCATTTCTCACCCCATCCCGCCACTTGTTCTTGTACTTCCGTCACGACAAATCCCATTGATCCACTACTAATTTAATTTTTGTCTTACCTTTTTCCGCATTGATTTTTCGCGGCAGCACCACGGCATTAATATGCTGCATTTCTCTGAAACCGACCCGCCATCCAGACTGCAAAAAACCATCAGCCTGCTCGACAAACGACTGCTCCGGATCAGGCAAGCCGAGCACCCAATATTTCAAAGCATTCACGGGCATCGTCACGCCTAGCTGCTCGGCCAATACCTCTTCAACCGGCCCACGAAACTCTTTGCGGGTATCCCCATTATCCACCGCGACAATATCAGCCGCTACGGAAATCATAAGCTTGCCTTGAGCCAGCGGCCCAGCAAGCTCAATATCGTCCCGATCCAAGCGATGCCGCCAACTCACCGACGCGGAAATCGAGTCTCTCTCATCAGCCAGAGCCAAACGCCCCTCGAAATACCATTGCCGCTGCTGCTGCAAAACTTGCATGTCTTGCAACCGATATGCCTCAACAGGTTTCTCAGACAACAATGAACAGCCCGTCAACGACAAGACAGACAACAAAAATATGCTGCTCTTAAAAATCATTGCCCGTTCTGCAAAAAGCGCTTTTTAAATTCCAACAAATACTCGTCATCCGGAGATTTTTTATAAACGCTATCGAAGAGTTCTTTGGCTTCTTTTTTCTCGCCCAAGGACCACAGCACCTCGGCAATATGTGCGGCAATCTCATTTTCCGGCTGCTTCTCGTAGGCTCTACGCAGAAACTCCAGGGCTCGCTCGGGCTTTCCGAGCTTAAACTGTAGCCATCCGTAGCTATCTATCACCACCGCCTCATCAGGCTGCAAGCTCAAAGCGCGCTCCAGATATTTGGCCGCCTCTTCATAGCGCTGGGTTCTATCTGTTAACGTATAACCCAACGCATTCAGCGCACCGACATCGTCAGGCTTTTTGTCTAAAATTTTTTGCAAGTCGGATTCCAACACATCCAGCTTGTCCAAGCGCTCGGCAACCAACGCCCGGGCATATAACACTTCGCGATTATCCGGCATGTCTTTCAAGGCCTGCGTCAGAACATCGAAGGCTTCCTGGTAATTGCCCAATTGATTGTAAAGCTCGGCTTTAACCATCAAGATGCGTAAATGCTGCTCCGGATATTTGTTGTCCATCCGCTTGATGCGCGCCTCGATCTCCTCGAACCGCTTCTGATTCATCAATAGCGACACCGCCGCCATATCCGCATCGAAAGCATAGTTACCGTCGCCTACCCGATCAAACCACGTCAAAGCCTTATCGGGATGCTGTTGCTCAAGTTCTATTTTACCGAGATAAAAACTGGCCTGCCCTCCCCACTCCGGATTGCTTAATAGCTTCTCGAGTACGTTTTCAGCCTTATCAGGCTGACCTTGCTGCATATGAATCAAAGCAAGAGTGAACAAGGTTTCCGCATCGTCCGGCTTATCTTCCAACACACTCTGACAAAGCTTTATGGCATCGTCGAAGTCACGACCATTCACCAACACTTCCAGCAACATTTTTCTGAGCAGCCTATCTTCCGGAGCCGCTTTCACCGCTTTTTCCAAAGATGCACGAGCCTTAACCAAATCGCCCGAACGCCCAGCCAACTGCGCTTGCAAAATTACGGCCTTATTCCAATCAGGCTGAATCAACAATGCCTGACTGACTTTCTGTTGAGCCAACTCATTATTTTGCAAAACCGACGCCAAAACCGCCTGCAAGAAAAACACACTCGCCTGAGTAGGATGCTCAACCGCCAATTCTTCCAACACGTCGTAAGTGAATTGAGTGCGACCTTCTTTTTCCAGCAGCTTGGTCATTTCCAGCACACCGGCCTCAAAACCAGCCGGGTCGTCAGCCAACATGGCATTCAGATTCTCTACCGCCGCCTTTTGATCGGAGTTTTTGATTGCCAGCAACACGGCAAACTTTCTCGCCGCCAAATTTTTACCGTCTTTGGCCAACCAAACCGTCAAGGCCTCGCGTGTACGCTGCTCGTCCTTTAAAAACAAACCTATTTTGACGGCTCGTTCCGCAATCCGCGGATCATCGACTCGCTTGGCGGCTTGCAAATAAGCGTCCATCGCCAAATGGTACTGATTGCGCTGCCCTGCCAATTCGGCGGCCATCAGCAAATACAGCACCTCTTCGTCGATCACCGTGTTGCGATTAACTCTGCTTTCCAAGCCCTCCGGCTTGGTCGGCAAACCTTCTGCGTCAGGCTCTTTCTCGGGCGAAACAGCGCATCCAGACATTGATAAGAATATTGCTATGGCTATCCATTTTTTCATGCAATCACTTGACCCACTTTTGAAAAACTATTGACGATAGATTACCAGAAAAAGCCCCTGAATCGGACTGTCGTTTCATTGTATTTGGACAAAAACAGCGCATTCCTTAAAATAGCGGACTTTTCTTGTGCTATTGTTCGCAACCGATGACTCTTCTTGCCGTAGGGATAAATTACAATACAGCGCCGGTCGCGATCCGCGAACGCTTGGCGTTCCCGACGGAAATGCTCGACAACACGTTGAAAAACTTATGGAATCTTCGCGAAATCAGCGAAGCGGCCATTCTGTCGACTTGCAACCGTACCGAGTTTTACTATCAGGCCGACAACGACAGCCAATCTTCGCTAGTAAACTGGATAGCCGACACAAAACAGATCAAACCGGCAGACTTTACGCCCTACCTCTATAGCTACAAAGATAGCCAATCGATAAGACACATGTTCCGCGTGGCTTGCGGCCTGGACTCGATGATCCTGGGCGAGCCGCAAATCCTCGGCCAAATGAAAACCGCCTACCATGCCGCTTCGCAAGCCGGCACATTGGGCCGAAATCTCAGCAAATTGTTTCAACACACATTTTCCGCCGCCAAAAAAGTCCGCACCGACACCGCCATCGGCTCCAGCCCGGTTTCGGTCGCGTTTGCCGCCGTGCAACTGGCGCAACAGATTTTCGACAAACTCAGCGAACAAACCGCGCTGTTGATAGGCGCTGGCGAGACCATAGAACTGACCGCCCGCCATCTGTATCAGCATGGCGTAGGCCGCATCATCATTGCCAACCGCACTTACGATAAAGCCCACGCCCTAGCCATGCAATTCAACGGCTACGCGATCAACCTCGCCGAGCTGCCGAATCATTTGGCGGAAGCCGATATTGTCGTGTCGTCCACCGCCAGCCAATTGCCGATACTCGGCAAGGGTCGCGTGGAAAGCGCGATCAAGATCCGCAAACACAAACCGATGTTCATGGTCGACTTAGCCGTGCCGCGCGACATCGAAGCCGAGGTTGCCCAACTGCGCGACGTCTATCTGTACACCGTCGACGACCTGCAAAACACCGTCAATCAGAACATGGACTCGCGCCGCCGCGCCGCCGAGCAGGCTGAAGAAATCATCGACACCCAAGTGGAACATTTCATGGCTTGGCTCCGCTCCCAGGGCGCTCAGGAAACCATCCGCGACTTCCGCACCCAGGCCGAACAAACTCGCGACGAAGCCTTGCAAAAAGCGCTCGCCCAACTCAACAGCGGCGCAGCCGCCGACGAAGTATTGCAGCGTCTCGCCCACACATTGACCAATAAACTGATCCACACCCCCTGCGCGCAACTACGCGAGGCTGGCGCCAACGAACGCCACGACCTGATCGCTGCTTCCCGCGAAATTTTCAAATTACGATAAACCACTGAATGAAACCCTCGATACAAACCAAACTGGAAAACCTCGGCGAACGCTTTGAAGAAATCACCGCCCTGCTTTCGCAACCGGAAGTGCAAAGCAATCAAAACCAATTCCGCAGCCTGAGCCAGGAATACGCGCAAATCGAACCGCTGGTTGCTTGCTACAAAACCTATCAGGAAAACGAAGTCAATCTGGAATCGGCCCAGGAAATGGCCAAGGACAGCGACCCGGAACTGCGCGAGATGGCCAAAGAAGAAATCCAGGCCGCCGAAGCACAACGCGAGGAACTGGTACAACAACTGCAAATCCTGTTGCTGCCCAAAGATCCCAACGATAACCGTAACGTATTTCTGGAGGTGCGCGCCGGCACCGGCGGCGACGAAGCAGCGATCTTCTCCGGCGACCTGGCGCGCATGTATCAACGTTATGCGGAAAGACAAGGCTGGAGCACCGAAATTATCAACGAAAACCGCGGCGAACACGGCGGCTTCAAGGAAGTCATCATGCGCATCAGCGGCCAGAATGTATACTCGCAACTGAAGTTCGAATCCGGCACCCACCGCGTACAGCGCGTGCCGGAAACCGAATCGCAAGGCCGCGTGCATACGTCCGCCTGTACCGTGGCGATCATGCCGGAAGTCGACGCGGTCGACGAAATCGACATTAACCCGGCGGATTTGCGCGTCGACACCTTCCGCGCCTCCGGCGCCGGCGGCCAGCACGTTAACCGTACCGAATCGGCTATCCGTATCACCCATATCCCTTCCGGGGTCGTGGTGGAATGTCAGGACGAACGCTCGCAACACAAAAACCGCGCCCGGGCGATGTCGGTATTGCAAGCTCGTTTGATGTCCGCCGCCCAGGAAAAACAGCATGCCGAACAGTCTGAAAGCCGCAAACTGCAAGTCGGTAGTGGCGACCGTTCCGAGCGTATCCGCACTTACAACTATCCGCAAGGCCGGCTCACCGACCATCGCATCAATCTGACTTTATATAAGCTGGAAGAAATCATGGAAGGCGGACTGGAACACGTGATTCAACCGCTGATTCATGAACATCAAGCAGAGTTGCTGACGCAGTTGGGCAATGTTTGAGCAACCTGTCGGGGCGACTCGCGAACACGAAGTGCACTCATTCACCCAAAGTATCTTGGGCGAATGACCCGTCAGAGCGTGATAGCGAATCCACCCCCACAGAAAAACTCCAGCCATTCGATTCAAAGCCTGTTGGACACGGCAAGCGGACAGCTCAGCGCAGCATCCGAAACCGCGATGCTGGACGCGGAAGTACTGCTTTGTCACTGCCTGGACAAAACCCGCTCGTTTCTCAGAGCCTGGCCGGAACATCAGCCCAGCCCGCATCAAATCGCGCAATTTCAATTGCTGGTCGAACAACGCTCGCAAGGCACACCTGTTGCCTACCTAACCGGCCAGCGCGAATTCTGGTCGCGCAATTTCAAAGTCAGCCCGGACGTGCTGATCCCAAGACCCGACACGGAATTGCTGATAGAACTCAGCCTAGCGCTGTTACCGAAAGACCGGCCCGGCAAAATCATCGATCTCGGCACCGGCTCCGGCATTATCGCCATCACTCTGGCTGTCGAACGTCCGCTAGCACAAGTGTTCGCCAGCGATCTTAGTTCGGCTGCCTTGGACGTCGCCCAATATAATGCGCAGCAACTCAACACTAGCAATATCAGTTTTTTGCAATCGCATTGGTTCGACAATATCCAGGAAACCGGCTTCGATCTGGTACTGAGCAACCCGCCCTACATCGCGGATAACGACCCGCATTTGCACGAAGGCGATGTGCGCTTCGAACCTGCCAGCGCGTTGATCAGCCCCGAAAACGGCTTACGAGACATTCGCCTGCTTGCCGAACAAGCGCGTCTACATTTGAAAGACAACGGCCAATTATTGGTCGAACACGGCTACAATCAACAAACCGAGGTACAAGCCATTTTTAACGAATTTGGCTACCAGAAGGTCAACACATATGCGGATTTATCCGGCAATCCTCGAGTGACATCAGGAATATGGGAACCACTATGAACAACAAAGAAATTTCTCTGCCGCGCAAACTCACCAACCAACTGCTGCATCTGGCGCAACTATCCCCGGACGCCGAGGTTTGCGGCTTGATCGGCGCGGATAACCAGGGCATGCCGGTGAGTTGTTATCCGGTGGAAAATAGCGCGACCACCCCGGAGAACCGCTTCCTATTGGACGCCAGCCAGCAAATCGAGGCCATGCGCCAAATCCGCGACAAGGGCGAAACGCTATTTGCAATCTACCACTCGCACCCGCACAGCCCCGCACAGCCCTCACCGACCGACATCAAAGAAGCCAGCTATCCGGACGCGCTGCATTTGATCATCTCCCTGAATACCAAGGGTGTATTGGAACTACGGGGCTTTAAAATCGCCGGGCAAAGCGCGGAAGAAGTGGAATTAAACCTGATCGAAGCTTAGCTCCAGGTTGTAGGAACGGCCCCTGGCGGCAATGGGGAGCTCAATGCTCCCAAGAGGCCACATCTTCGATAGGCTCCAGATGGGTATCGATATCGATATTATCGAACTTGTCCTTAATCTTACCTTCTATGGTTTCCAACAAATCATGACCCTGCTGCACTGTCCAGCCACCCGGCACCAGCACATGCACCGACATGAAACGCCTGGCGCCGGCGTATCGAGTCCGTAACGCATGATAAGCAATGCCGTCGCCGGCAACATATTCTTCCAGCACTGCGACGATTTCGGCGATTTCCTCCGGCGATAGCGCCGCATCCAATAAGCCAGCCACTGTCCTGCGGATCAATTGCAAGCCTGCCCAGACGATATGCAGCGCCACGCCTATCGCAATAATCGGGTCGAGTATTTCCCAGCCGTTCAGCCCCAATTCCTTGGCAAACGCCAAACTCGGCTCGAAACGGTTTGCGACGGAGATAATGGCTATGCCGACTAAAATCCCGACCGTGGTCCAAACATCGGTCATCAAATGTTTACCGTCAGCTTCCAGCGTAATGGACTGCCGACGTTGGCCGACACCGATCAAAATTCTGGCAACCGCCAAATTGATCAGTGAGGCAAATACCGAAACCGCAATACCCAGATCAAGCTGCTGCAGCACTACCGGATTCCACAAACGTTCCCAGGCCGCATAACCGATGCTAAAGGCCGCCAGCAAAATCATAATGCCTTCCGCACCGCTGGAGAAATATTCAACTTTCTCGTGGCCATAAGCATGAGTGTCGTCCGGCGGCCGCGCCGAAATAGTCAGCACCACCAGCATGATGATCGCTGCCACCAAATTGATCAGCGACTCGAGCGCATCGGACAGCAAGCCCACGGAGCCGGTCAGCCAATAGGCGTAGCTTTTTAGCGCGATAGTGCTGACGGCTGCTGCGATAGATAGCCAGCCATAACGGGCTAGGGATTGTTGTTGGTCACTCATGGCCATGTTGCGTTATACAAAATGAACAGTTTAGCAGACAGTTCTAGGCTAACCCTAAGCGACAAAATTTATCGCAGACAATGCAAGCTTCTAAAAGAAGCCCCAACTCAGCTATCGGCCCAACCTCAATTAAACGTCCAGCAACTGGTGAAAATGGCATATAAAAAGAGGTAAGCAAAAAAAACCGCACCCCCTTGACGGGAGATGCGGCTTTCAGATTTAAAGTGGCCATCCCTAGCCACAATTCCAATGTTTACCAATCTACTTGAGCACGCATTTCGACTACGTCGAAGTTGGAACTGTTATAAGCCGCTGAGCGAGCAGCCATGCCTTTTGTATCGATATTTAGAGCGTGGATGAAGTTAGCCATCAAACGAATATGAGAGTTTGGATACCAATTTAATCCCACTTTGCCGGTTGTAGCGCGACCACCATTAATATTGCCATCGACCAGATTCAGGTAGTCATAACCGGCCGCAATTTCCCAAGCTCCCCAACCGCCATGGGTATTGAAGTTTTGTTTAGGCTTGATTCGGTCCCATGCGCCAGTCGACGTTTTATAAGCCCTAGACTCACCGGTCAGAAAATAACTGGTGTAACCGTACCAACCATTGAGTGCCTCATCGTTATAACCTCTACCAGAAACATTTGCTTGAATGTACTCCGCTTGAGCTGAGAACGGACCATAAACCAAAGCCGTTTCGCCACCGAAACGAGCAATTCGTTGGGCCATACGTGTTTGGCCGGTAGTCAAATTACCAGTATTCAAGATAAATGTTCTGTCAACGTTGGTGTTAAGTTGATTGCCAAAGCTAATGCCACCGGTGCTCAAACTGCCGTTAGCTGCAAAATTGTTGTTTATCTGACGCTCTGAACCTGACAACCCTACATGCAAGAATTTAGTTTTGTCTTCGTACCAAGGCAGGCCGGTGACACGACCAGTTACTCCCCAGCCCGTATCTCCTGAACCGTTATTGCGATTGGCGTTACCCATAGTATTCACAGAACTTGTACTGCTACTGGCACCACCAGAACCAACCGATTCCGTTTGTAACGCAAGATTAGCGGTCCAACGTGGCTGCGAATACCCAACGCCCAAACCGACTTTATAGGCATTATCGTTATCGGAGAAGGCATTGACCACGTTGTTACGTTCGATGAATGTCAAGTAACGGTTACTGGTTGCCTCTTCCAAACTAAATGGCTCTTTGAATTGACCGACTTTAATGTTCAACGGGTCGTATCCTTTCCAACTAACGTAGGCATCCGTGATACCGCTGGCAACCGAACCATTACCCCTGGCAAAATCATATTCAAATTTGTAACCGAAATCTTTGTAATAGCTACCTTCAACACCGATACGAGCACGCCGAATACCGGCACCATCGGCTAATTGATTGGTCGTATTTGCGCCTGTTGCATTAGCTACACTACTGCTACCGGAGACATTGGTCATGGAATCAACCTGCATCCGACCATTAATCGACATGTCGAAGTTTCCGTCCTTGCTTTCGAATTTGATACCTTTGTCGTCGATTTTTAGCTCGCCAAATCTTTCATCTTTCACATGCTCGTCCAGCGCTTTCAATTCGTTATTTTTCATGGCCAAATCTTCCTTGATTTGAGCAATTTCAGCTTTCGTGGCTTGCGCTTCAGCTTTTTGCGCAGTTGTGTCTTCAACTTTTTCAAACGAGCCTAACTTAGTGCGCCCCGGACCCGGCTCGGCAAATATCTGCTTGGTTTTGGCGTCAACATACAAATCCAGCGCCATCGCCTCGGTATAGATACCCGAGCCAATCACGGCTGCCACTGCCAGGCTCAGTTTAGAAAGTCTCATCAAGTTTCTCCAATATTTATATAAATCAATGCGTTAACTCAAAGATCACGGCGATCCGAGAGCTTGAGCGCATTGTATGGAGGCAATGTGACAACTTTGTGACAAAACGAATTTAATTAGCCTATCCGTTGTTTTTTTGCGACAAGGGCAGCATTCAAGACTAATCCATAGCCTATCGCTAGCTAAATAGTGAGATTTTTAGATTGGCTTCTGTCACCTTTCAGCAACAGAGGTCCGGAGAATTTTAAGAAACGGCAGTAAGAGTCTAAGCGAGCTTAGATGGTGGGATAGAACAATTTAAAAATGACTTCGAACTCGTCGCTGATTTTATCGAGTATGAAACTGATTTGTTCGGGTGTCAGATTCAGCGCATTCACGGCGTGGGAATCGTAGGGATTTTCGATTCGACTCAAGCAGTTCGCCAGCCTGACCATCGCAGCCAAATCGGCGTACGGTCCGATTAAGTCCGGAAAGCAATGCAAACGGATGCTCTCCACAATACCGTCAGGTAAATTCCATTGCTTGCACAACTCGGCACCGGCCTGGAAGTGATCGAAACCGATCACGTTCTGCTCTATCGTGACCTCATCATCCACGGCAAGCTGGATTTGCGATTGCAGCAACAAGTCGACTTCCCGAGCCAATACCGGAATCCGCCGGTAAAACACCAATTGGCCGACGTTATGGACTAAGCCGCACAGAAACGCCGTGTCGGCATAGTGCTTGCCAAAATGAATATCCAACTCGCGCGCAATCAATGCGCAGCGCAGATTCCTGGCCCAGAAATCGTGAATAGAGAAATGCTGTCCCGGCAAATCGGAAAAGCGTTCGACAATCAGCGCGCCCAGCACCAGATTCTGCAATTCGCGGGTACCTATCAAGGCTATCGCTCTGGCAATCGAACTAATTTGAGACGGAAAGCCATAAAAAGCGCTGTTGACTATCTTCAGTAGCTTTACCGCCAATGCCGCATCGGCTTCAATCACGAAGGCCGCGTCCTTGGCGGTCTTATTCGGATCTTCGACTATTTTTTTCAATAAGAAATAGACATTCGGCGGCGAGGCAAGCTGTAAATCGCCTCTCAGCAAATCGGCAACAGTCAATGTAGATGGTGAGTAAGCTATCATCAATGATTCTAAAAAATTAAATTTACACCTATACTGAAAACCAATAGCATAGAAATAGCATTAAAGGCTGCGCTTAAACCTAGACCAATTATATGAAAATACAAGCTTATTGAATGCCGGCCTCTTCCATACAACATGTTTATAGCCCCCGTGTTTAGCCAATACCTGGATGGTATTAAATGATTGCCAGTGATGTGCTTAAAGGAAAACTGATTGTTGTTGCGGAACACAATGAAGTCTCTGCTCAAAAAATCGTTTCCACATTAAAAGCCACGGGCTTTACTGAAATTCGCGTAGCCGAAAATGGCGAGCAAATTTACGAGATTCTTAAGCCTTACGCCGATCAACCCGATACAATCGGCCTCATCGTCTTGAACGCGGCACTGCCTCTTTGCCACGTGCGGGAGATGTGCCAAAGCCTATCCAGCGCCAACTCAATATCGGTCATTCCGGTCGTGATTCTGAACGACGACTGCTTCTCCTGCGAACTCGACCGTTGTCAGCCGCAACAAGACAATTGTCTGACTTATAAAATCAATACGCCGGTCAACACCCAGGAGCTGATACTGGCCGTAAAGTTTTTGCTGAGCCTGAAACAGGAACGCCAGCTGCGTCACCGTCAGGAAGAGCAACTGATCAACGAACTGGCCGCGAAAAACGTTATCGATGCCAAACTCAAATTTCTGGTCGCGCACGACGAATTGACCGGCTTGTTCAATCGCAGCAGCTTCGAGCGCCAGCTGAGATTAGTGCTAAATCACAGCAATAAAGCGCAAAAAGACGGGTCTTTATTATTCATCGATGTAGACCGCTTCAGCCTGATTAACGAACTGGAAGGCTTCGAGGTGGGCGATCGCTTACTAGTCGAAATGGCCATTCTGGTCCGAAAGCTATTACCAGCCGGCAGCTTGTTCGCCCGCATCGGTGCCGACGAATTTTGCTTGTTTCTGGAAAACAAAACCAAAAAGCAAGCGCAGATTCTCGCGGAAACCATCAAAACCACCGTGGATAATTTCCGCTTTTTTACCGGCGAAGTGTCTTATAGCGCCTCGGTTTCCATCGGCATTGCCACGCTGGACAATACCGTTTCCGCATTCCATCCGGGCGAGATGATTTTGCATGCGCGCCAAGCCTGCAACTTTGCGAAAAGTACCGGTAGAGACAAAATCTGTATCTATAACAGCGAGGATTTAACCGTCAAGGAAAGGCGCCGGGATATCTATTGGGTGCCGATCATTCGCAAGGCCTTGCGAGACAATCAGTTATTTCTGGTGTTCCAGCCAGTCGTACAGTTGTCGGACGGCAACGTCTCGCACTATGAAGTATTGTTGCGCATGCGCGGCGAAGGCAACGAGATCATCACACCGGACCAGTTTATCCCGGTAGCCGAAAGAACCGGCTTGATTCACGCGATAGACCTTTGGGTCGTTGAAAATGCCATCGACTTTCTAGCGGCGCTGCCAACCTACATGTCTTATATTTCCCTGGCCGTCAACCTCTCCAGTACCGCGTTTCAATATCCGGATTTACTATCCACCATCAAAGATAAACTGGAAATGACCTGGATAGACGCCAACCGTTTAACCTTCGAAATCACCGAAACAGCGGCCGTGGACAATTTTGAAAAAACCCGGCATATGATTAACAAAATCAGAGCCTTGGGCTGCAAATTCGCGCTGGACGATTTCGGCGCCGGTTTTTGTTCTTTCAACTATTTAAAAACCTTTCCGGTCGATTACGTGAAAATCGACGGTCAATTCATCAGAAATCTGCTCGACAACGAAACCGACCAGATACTCGTCAAATCCATGGTGGAAATTGCCTCGAAACTCGGTAAGAAAACCATTGCCGAATTCGTCGAATCGGCGGGTACCGCGATGAAGCTGAAAGAAATCGGCGTTAATTTCGGCCAAGGCTATGCATTCGGCAAACCCGAGCAAAACCTGCTGGAGGGGCATAAAGTGTCGTTGGGCCTTTTGCTGGGCAGCAATCAAGCAGCCAGCTTAATCACCTGAAACCGTTTGAAAACAATCCGCGAACCTTGCAACAAAAAGGGTATTAGTTTACCGACCAGACTAGCTCTGGTATATTCGCCCGCGGTGTTTAAAACGTGTCATCACATTGTTCTGAATCTTAATAAATAAAACAATCAAAGGGGAAGGGTTATGGCTGAATTGCTTTTTATAGCGACGACTATTTTTGTTGCTTACGTAGTATTCGTAGTAATGGGCGGCAAAAAAGAAAAACCGGAAACGAGTAAAGCCGAGCCCGCCAAGCCGGAAGCGGCTAAACCGGCAGTCCAAGCGGAACAAGCATCTCCTCCTCCCGCCGCAGCCGTAAAAACCACCGCAAAACCCGCTCCAGCCAAAACCGCCACACCCAAACCCGCCGCCACCAAAGCCAGTAAATCAGCCCCGGCCAAAAAAGCCGCCGCCGCTACGCCAGCAACACCAGTCGATAGCCTGAAAAACCCAAATACAGGTGAAGTGGCCAAAGTTCCAGCCAGTTATGCATTTGCCAAACGCTGGATCAAAGACGCACTGGTAGAAGAAGGCCTGTTGGACAAAGTGTATAAAAACAACGAACTGGACGACGCCGCAAACGCAAAAATTCAAGCCGCGCTGCAACAATTGAAAGGCATGAGCAAGTATCAATAAAAGGTACGCCCCAGGTTAAATAGCGAGTAGCTGGCTTCTACTCGCTTCCAAGCTATCTTTTTGGTTATTCCAGACCCAACTTTTTCAAGCGATACCGCAGCGAACGGAAGCTTAAACCCAAGTATTTAGCGGTAGCGGTTTTGTTCCAACGATTTTCTTCCAGCGCGGCGCTTAAGGCTTTTTTCTCAATATCTTCGAGATATGTTTCCAGCGACATCTTCTCGGCATCGAAATCTTCGACTGCGGCCAATTCCATGCCCAGCGGCAAATTCAGATCGTCGGCTTCGATAACGCAATCTTCATGCAACGCCAACGCCCGCTCCAATATATTTTCCAGTTCACGGACATTGCCGGGGAAATAGTAATTCTTTAACGCATTTAGCGCCGACTCAGTCAACCTGGGCAAAGCCATACCGTTAGCTTTGGCCAAGCCCAGCAATAAGTGCTCGGTAAGTTGAGGAATATCGGCAGGCCGGGCGCGCAACGGCGGCAAACTCAGTTCGATAACATTGATCCGGTAATACAAGTCTTGTCTGAAACTGCCTTCCTGGACCATTTTGGCCAAATCCTTGTGCGTTGCGCTCAATAAGCGCACATCGACGGCGACTTCGCGCTGCTCGCCAACCGGACGAACTTTTTTCTCCTGAATCGCCCGCAATAATTTGACTTGCAAGGCTAAAGGCAAATCCGCCACTTCGTCCAAGAACAAGGTGCCGCCGTCAGCCGCCTGAAACAGGCCTTGCTTGTCCGCAACCGCGCCGGTGAAACTACCCTTTTTATGCCCGAAGAATTCGCTTTCCATCAATTCGGGAGGAATCGCGCCGCAGTTAATCGCAATAAACGGCTTATCGCCGCGCGGGCTTTGCTGGTGTATCAATCTGGCCACCAACTCCTTCCCCGAACCGGATTCGCCGCTGATATAAACCGGCGCCTGGTTGCGCGCCACCTTGTCGATCTTCGAGCGAATAGCGCACATCAGCGCCGACTCGCCGAGCAAGATGTCGCGGGTGCGCCGCTCCTTGTCGGAAACCCGAGTCAGCGAAGCTTGCAGCGCATGACTGACCAGTTGCCGTAATACCGCCAGATCGACCGGCTTGGACAGGAAGTCAAACGCCCCCTTTTTCATGGCTTTGATCGCAATATCCATGCTGCCATGCGCGGTAATTACCGCCACCGGCAACTGCAAACCGGCCAATTGAATATGATCGACCAAGTCCAGCCCGTCGCCGTCCGGCAACTTCATATCGGTAAGACACAAATCAAACACTTCACCGGCCAGTAGCTGTTTGGCCTCGGCCAAATTGGCCGCGCAGCGGGTTTGAATGTGCATGCGGTTCAGGGTGATTTCGAGTAGTTCTCTGATGTCGGGTTCATCGTCGACAACCAGTGTGACGGGCATATTCATATTTCAATGACGGCGTGATCGGCATTAGCCAGCAACAAGGTAAAACAAGGTTTTCCGGGAGGAGCAGCATAGCTCAATTCCGCTTGATTCAGTTCGGCCAATTCCCTGGAAATATACAAGCCTAAACCGGTGCCTTGGTGAGAGGTGGTAAAGAACGGTTCGAACAAATGCTGCCGATGCTCCGCGGCAATTCCAGCACCATTATCGATAATTTTAATACACGGCTCATCCTGCACCAGCGAGACTTCAAGCACAATTGGTCCTAGCTCAGGCCTACCGTATTGCAGGGCGTTGGCGCAAAGATTGTCGAGAATTTGCTTTAAGTGTCCGCTATCGATACAGGCATTAAGACCGTGCGCTTTAAACGCCAAGTTAAAACACTCCGCCCGCGCGCCCAGATTCATTTTCTGTTCGCTAAGGTAGGCCGGCAACCACTGGTCCAAAGCGATTTTTTGTTTCTGCGACGGGTTGCGCCGAGACAGCTTGAGAATGTCCTCGATGATGCTGTTTACCCGCTGACAATGGTGTTGAATAATTTCCGTTAAACGCCGCTCTTGCACATCCAAATCCGACGCTTCGGACAACAATTGTCCTGCATGACTAATTGCGCTGAGCGGATTGCGAATTTCATGAGCAATACTGGCGGTCAACCGGCCGAGAGACGCCAGCTTGCTCTGCTGCAAGCGTTGGTTATACAAGGCGATGTCCTCGAAAATCAGCATATACAAAGCTTCGTCATCCATACTCAACTCGGAAAACCGCACTTGCACTTCGTTGCGATTGGCTAACTGGATAATCGCAAAATCCTGATCCCGATTGGCACGCCACAACTCGAAAGCCTGCCTGAGTTCCGGCGCAACCTCGGCCAGTTCCTCCGGATGCAACACCAATCCCAGCAAACGCAACGCCGACTGATTGGAAAGCTGAGTAACCTGCCGGTCATCGACGATCATTATGCCCGATTGCAAATGCTGGATGATATAGCGGTTAAGGCTTTCCAGTCTGGCGATGGTCTGCTCGTGCCTTTGCGCCAAAATCGCCGATTGTTCGGCGCGCTGCGCCAATATTACCGACAAAAATGCTATCGAAAAAAACGACACGCCAAGCATGCCGGCATAAGTCAAAGTGGTATTTTCGAATGCATGCGTTTCTATCGCATACACCTCTTCGGCAAGAATCGCCAGACTGGCCAAGGCCGCGAATAACATCGCGCAGCGCCCGCCTATCAATAAGCCGCCAGCCGCTATGGAGATAGCCAGCAAGATTCCGATGCCGCTACCGATGCCACCGCTGGCATGCATCAACAAGGTAATAAAGACTATATCGGTAAAAATAAATAACTGTGCCAGACTGGCATAAGCCCAACGCGGTCGAAATGCGACAGGCGCGGCAAACAGCGAAATCCCCAGATAGGCAATACTGGTGAACTGGTACAATGACGCGTCGTAGGAACCCAATAACGACGGCCCGAACCGCAAATAAAACAGCATTACGAACAGGCTGGCGGTAATGAACCGATAGAGTGCAAAAATCTTCAACATCAACCACGCTTGCCGAACGGGAATGCCGTACCCTTTGGAAAAAGGGCAGGGATAAATAGTATCGACCGATGAAGAAAGCATTGCCCGTGTTTTTTATGCAGAGTTAGTTAGAATGTTTGTAAGTTCAATCATAGCACCAACTTGAGACGCCGCGATTTAAGCCATCCATGGAGCACTAAATGAATATTCACGAATATCAGGCGAAACAACTCTTCAAAGAGTTTGCGATCCCCGCGCCGCAAGGCGCCGTGGCGACCACGCCGGAACAAGCGCAACAAGCCGCGCAGTCATTGAGCACTCCTGCCTGGGTAGTTAAAGCCCAAATCCATGCCGGCGCCAGAGGTAAAGCCGGCGGGGTGAAGGTTGCCCGGACCCTGGACGAAGTGAAGGACTACAGCGCGGCCATGCTGGGTACCCGTTTGGTAACCCATCAAACCGATGCCGCCGGCTTGCCGGTCAATAGCGTTTGGGTGGAAGAAGCCTCGGCAATCAGCCAAGAATATTATTTGAGCCTGTTGCTGGATCGGGAAAGCGAACGACTGATATTTATAGCCTCAGCCGCCGGCGGCATGGACATCGAAGCGGTTGCCGCCGAAACGCCGGAGAAAATCGTCCGCGTGCCGGTGCATCCCGCAGCGGGCCTCCAGCCTTATCAATGCCGCCAGGTAGCGGCTGCACTGGGCTTGGGTAAAGAGCAGCAAAGCCAGCTGCAAACCATTATGAACGGCTTGTATCAACTGTTTTTAGCCAAGGACGCCAGCCAAATTGAAATCAACCCGCTCATCCAAACCGATGACGGCAAACTGGTCGCACTGGACGGCAAGATCAATTTCGACGACAACGCCATTCCCTTGCATCCGGACATCGCCGCGATGCGCGATGCCTCGCAAGAAGACGCCAAGGAAGCGGAAGCCAAACAATTCGACCTTAACTACATCACGCTGGACGGCAACATAGGCTGTATGGTCAACGGCGCCGGACTGGCAATGGCAACGATGGACATGGTCAAGCTGAAAGGCGGCGCGCCGGCTAACTTCCTGGATGTGGGTGGCGGTACCAATAAAGACAAGGTGAAAGCTGCATTTAAATTGATTTTATCCGACGGCACCACCAAGGCAGTACTGGTGAATATTTTCGGCGGCATCGTCAAATGCGATGTGATCGCTGCTGGCATTCTGGCCGCGGTCGAGGAAATGCACTTAACGATCCCGGTGGTGGTGCGGCTGGAAGGCACCAATGTCGAACAAGGGCTGGCAATGTTGAAAGACTCGGGCTTGGGCCTATACGCGGCGGAGGATTTGAACAGCGCAGCCGAACAGGCGGTTAAATTGGCGGAGGGCGTCGCATGAGCATCTTAATCGACAAACACACTAAAGTCATTTGCCAAGGCTTCACCGGCAAACAAGGCACTTTTCACTCCGAACAAGCGCTGGCCTACGGTACCCAACTGGTTGGCGGCGTCACGCCGGGGCGCGGCGGCTCCAAACATCTGGATTTGCCGGTATTCGACACCGTCGAACAAGCCGTGAAAACCACCGGCGCCACCGCAACGATGATCTATGTGCCGCCGTTTTTTGCAGCCGACGCGATTCTGGAAGCGGTCGATGCCAGCATCGAACTGATTATCTGCATCACCGAAGGCATCCCGGTGCTGCAAATGCTCAAGGTCAAAGCAGCGATGCAAGGTACTAGCTCACTGCTGGTCGGCCCGAACTGCCCTGGTGTGATCACGCCAGGCCAATGCAAGATCGGCATCATGCCCGGCCATATCCATCTGCCCGGCAAGATCGGCATCGTTTCCCGCTCCGGCACCTTGACCTACGAAGCGGTGCATCAAACCACCCGCGAAGGCCTGGGTCAAAGCACCTGCGTCGGCATAGGCGGCGACCCGATTCACGGCATGAATTTTATCGATGTATTGAGCCGTTTCCAGGATGACCCGGATACCTACGGCATCGTGATGGTCGGCGAAATCGGCGGCAGCGACGAGGAACAGGCTGCGGAATTTATCAAAGCGAATGTCACGAAACCGGTGGTCGGCTACATCGCTGGCCAAACCGCACCGCCCGGTAAACGCATGGGCCATGCAGGTGCGATTGTCACCGGTGGTGCGGGCACTGCGGCAGGTAAAATTGCGGCGATGCAAGCGGCCGGCGTCAGCATGGTCAGCTCGCCCTCGGATATTGGTGTAGCGATGCGGGATTGTTTTTCCAAAAAATAATGTCGATAAAAATAGCTCTAGCCCAACTGAACTTAACAGTTGCCGATATTCAAACCAACACCGGTAAAATCCTGGCTGCCGCCGAACAAGCCAAACAGCAGCAGGCCGACCTGGTCGTATTTCCGGAGCTGTGCGTTACCGGCTATCCGCCGGAAGACTTGCTGTTTCGTCCCGATTTTATTCAGCAGGCGCAACAAGCCGTTGCCGAAATCGCCGAGAAGATAGCGGGCATAACGGTTGTCATCGGTTATCCAAGGCAACTGGATGGCCGACTCTACAATACCGCCGTGGCATTACGCGACGGCGAAACGCTCGCCGAGTACCATAAACAGGCCCTGCCCAACTACGGCGTGTTCGACGAACAACGTTACTTCACAGCCGGCGAGCATAGCTGCCTGTTTACGGTTAAAGACAGCCGTTTGGCGTTGACGATTTGCGAAGACATCTGGCAACCCGGCATCATTGCCAAAAACCGCGCGGCCGGCGCAGACATCATTCTGACCCTGAACGCCTCGCCGTTTCATGCCGGCAAGATGCAACAACGCGAGGACATCATCTGCACGCAAGTCAAAGAAGCCGGGATTCCGCTGGTCTATGTGAATCAAATCGGCGGGCAGGATGAACTGATCTTCGACGGCGCTTCGTTTGTCGCAGACCGCAACGGCGACGTAGTATTCCGCGCGGCCGAATTCGCAGAACAACTGAACATAGTGGAGTTCGTCAATCAGCAGCCGCAAAAATCCGATACCGCCGATTTGTATCAACCCGTGGTGAGCGAATACAAGGCGCTGGTGTTGGGCATCCAGGACTACGTGCGTAAAAACGGTTTCCGGGGGGCGATTCTCGGTTTGTCCGGCGGCATCGATTCTGCACTGGTGCTGGCCTTGGCGGTTGATGCACTGGGTGCCGATCATGTCGAAGCCGTGCTGATGCCATCGCGCTACACGCAAGATATGAGCAACCAGGACGCGATCCTGGAAGCCGAAGCCTTGGGCGTCAAATATCACGTGCTGCCCATAGAACCGGCGGTGACTGCATTCAACGAAATGCTGGCCCCGCTGTTTGCCGGCAGCAAAAAAGACACGACCGAAGAAAATATCCAGGCCCGCTGCCGTGGTGTGCTGTTGATGGCGCTTTCCAATAAACAAGGCAAATTGCTGCTGACCACGGGTAATAAAAGCGAGATGAGCGTTGGCTATGCCACGCTTTACGGCGATATGGCCGGCGGTTTCGCGCCGCTGAAAGACGTATCCAAATTACTGGTCTACCAATTGGCCGAATACCGCAACACCTTGTCGCCGGTCATTCCGCAACGCGTCATCACCCGAGCGCCGTCGGCTGAATTGGCCCCCGACCAAAAAGACGAAGATTCCCTGCCGCCCTACGCAGTACTTGATCCGATCCTGGCGTTGTATGTGGAACAGGATAAATCCGCGGACCAGATCGTGGCGCAAGGCTTCGCTATTGCCGATGTGCAGCGAGCCATTTCCCTGGTCGACAGAAACGAATACAAACGCCGGCAATCGCCGCCCGGCATCCGCATCACGCCCAGAGCCTTTGGCCGTGACCGCCGCTACCCTATTTCATCCGCATATCGCGGCACGGCCGCGCTTAATCAACCTGCGCCCGACAACGTTAAGGAGTAAATCATGTCAAAAATGCGTGCCCTGTTACTATCCACCGGCTTGCTGCTGACCGCACAGACCGGTATTGCCCGCGAAATCAATATTCCGGTGCCGATGGAATACGGTTTAATCAAAAGTGTGCTGGTTAGCCAGCTCTACGACGGCCCTGATCAATCGGTAAGGGCCTGGAAAGACGGCAAGCAATGTAGCTTTCTCGATCTGGACCATCCGCAAATCAGCGGCGAGCAGGGCCAGGTGAAAATCCAGAACAATGTACAAGCCCGCGTCGGCACCGCGCTGGGCGGCAAGTGCATGACGCTGATCGAATGGTCCGGCATCTTGCAAACCTTGCAACAACCGACGCTGGATGCGTCCGGCAACGTACTGAGCTTCCCGGTCACCCAACTGAATGCCTTCGATCGCAACGGCCAGCCGTTGAATATCGCCCAACTGCAATCGTTGATCAAAAAAGCCGCCGAGCCCAAGCTGGCCGCCCTGAAAATCGACTTAAACCAATCTCGTCCGGACATCGCAAAAACCCTGTTGCCCTTCATAGCCGCCGAGGACAGCGAGGAATTGCACGACACCATCAACAGCCTGCGCTTCAATCAAGTCAAAGCCGATGAGAAAGGTATTTTAATCAACGTTGGTTACACCGCCACCAACCAAAATGCCGGCGGCTTAAAAGCAGCACCGGCCTTGAACGAAACGGAATTGAAACAATGGCGCAGCCTGTGGCAAGGCTGGCAAGCATCGTTGGAAAAAAATATCGAGAAAGCACCTATCAATACCGACGCGGACGCTAGCCGAGCGACCTTGCGCGACGTATTGCAAAAAGCCGGCGTCGCCTTTGAACAAGGCCTGACTGCGGAATATGTCGCGGAAAACGATCCGGTACGCAAGTTCTTCAACAGCTCCTGGGACGTACTCGCCCCGCTGCTGCGCAACGCATCCACTCAACTGCCAGGCAATAACAGCCTGCGCTATGTGACCCTGATTGCCGCGACCGACTTGATGTACGAGCTGGAATCGATAGGCTCGCCGCTGGGTCTGGAAGTATCGTCCAACGGCTTGCGTAAACTGGCCCGTTCGCTGATCGCCCACGAAAATCCTAAAGGCAAAACCAAAGCCAAACGCAAAGGTTAAATCAATAAACCGCGCTATAAAATAAAAAGGGATACCGGCCGCGAGACCGGTATCCCTTATTTTTGGTGTAGACGAGTTAAACCGCGCCGGTGGTGTATGGTGCCAGCGGATCAGCTCCTAAGGTACCGACCAAGGATTCTAAATAAGCCGACGAGGCCAGTTCCGCCAATTTCTGCTGCGCCTGGCGATGCCGCTCGACCAACTTCAGCTCGTCGATCAAAGTCTGGTGACTGCTTTCTTCCAAGAAGCCGCCTAAATAATCGACATGTCGCTGCCATAAGGCAATTTCGCGCTGCTGCTTGATATGCAGCCGTTCCCGATACCAATCCGAAGCCAGTAAATAATCGCGGGTAAACATGGCCCGAATCTCCGGATGATGCGCATCCTTGCCCTGATAGTGGCCGTCGGCCATGATATGCAGCAAGGCATACAGCGGCGGACAGGCGTCTTCTATGCTGCCGTCTTCGAGATATTGCTGAGCAACGCGCTGCTGGGTTTCGACGATATTATTGATGCCATCCACAAACACCTCCAGATCCTGGCGCTCGGGCTGCAAGATCTCGTCGGTAAATACCGCATACGGATTATCGAAAATCTTGCCCATCAAACCATGCACGAAATGACTGGTGATGCGATAACCCAAGCGACTGGCCAAGACGATTTGTCCCTTGTGTTCGAAGTCGTTTAACGGTTCCAGATAGCCATGTTCCAACAGAAATGCCGGGTGGCGTTCTTCCCGCGACAGCCGCGCCCAGATCTCCGGAATCAACAAACTGATGTCGTGATCGACGCGGGTATCCGGACCGATAAACCCGGCCGAGCTGGAAAAGCCGGGATAGCCGGTCAAAATGAACGATACCAACGCATTATTCAGATCGGCGGTGCCGCGCAAGGCATTAAACGGCCCCTTGGTCAGCGCGCCTTCGCTGCCCGCACCAGTCGTAGACGGCGACTTGCCGGTCAAGGAACAAACAAAGTCCATGAACAGTTCCGGCAACTCTTGATAATGAATCGGATTGTAAACCGCCAGCGCGCGGATGCCCGGTTCGGGTGGATTGTTGCGGCGCCCGGTCAATACCGCATCCACCGGATGGCAGAGCGGTTGATTGAGCGGAATCTTGCGATGCAAGCGCGCGCCCAGTTCGGCCACATATTTGCGTAAGGGTTTGACAACATCGACGCGGGTTTCCAGGTAACGCGGGTTTTTCGACGGCTTGCCGTTCACCAGACGCGGATGCGCGGAACACACCACAAAGCCCTTTCCATCCTGATAAGCGTCAGTTAACAGCTTTTGCATCGGCGCGGTGAATTTGGAAAAAGTCATCACATCTTCCACGATCGCCGACAACTGCTCATGATCCAAAGGCTCGAAATTGGCCATGAAATTGCCGGGGCCGGACATGTTCAGCTCGGTCTGCTTGTCGTAACCGGGAATAATTGCATCGTCCGGGCGCTGGAACAGCCGATATTCGCAGTTGCTGACCAGTTTCAGGCTCATTTCATAACCCTCGTCTGGCAGCCAGGCGCGCACCGCCTCGGTCGGCACCACGACCGAGGCGCTGATATCGTCTTCCATCTGCACTTTCTCGCAGGCAATATAGTCTTGCCGCACTTTGAAGGTGCGCCAGCCGCCGTCCAGATCGAAACCTACCCGTAAATAAGTGGCAACGATCTTACGCTGGTTCAGTTTCAACTCATGTCCCGGTGCGCCGTCGATCACGTCCACCGATAAATTGTCGCGCCAGTTATTACCCCATTCCGGCCGGTAAAAGCGCTTGATCAAAAACACCAAAGCCAAGATGCTGGGCGGAATGGACCGCAGCCAGTCGTTGAATTCCCGAGTGTGATTGGGAGACGGCGTCAACAACTTGATCACCGAACCCAGGCTGCGCTCCGAACTGAGCACGGTCCGGCTGGGGCCGCGGTCTTCGCGCTCGAACCCCGGCAAGAAACGGCCGGTATAGTCTTTATCGAAAATCGCCTGCACCCGATCCAGATCGTGCTGCAAATCGTCCACAAACAGCGGTCCGTAGATCGCCGCGTCCTCGATGGATTTGGAAATCTCCGATTTGCCACCGCCGGACACCGTACAGGGCTTGTGGCAAAAAGTACCTTCCGCGACGGTGCCGACCAAGCGCCAGGACGGCGCACCGGGATGCTTGCACATCTCGATTTTATAACCGTTGGGCTGTACATAAATTTTGCCCGGTTGCAAACGAATACTGTGGCTTTGGCCGTTTCTGATCCAGGTAATTTTTTGCGTTGCCAGACTCATCCGCAAATCCTGCGGGACGTAGATAATTTCCGGAAAATGCCTATCCACTGCATAGCCTTCCGGATGCACGTCCATGATCGCGCCGTAGTGATAGGTCATCTCGTCGAAATCGTAGCCCGGTTCGCGGGTCAAGCTGCCGATACCGAACTCATCGCCGTGATTGATGCGGCGAAACGCCAGCGCGCCGCCGGCATGTTCCTCTTCCGCCAAGCCGAACAAATTAGCGGCATAGCTGATTTGGGTTTTGACTTCCTTCTTGCAATAACCGTAATAGTTGTCGGCCAGCAAGGTGACGATCACACCACTGCGGTCACGGGCGGTGAGTTTAAAGGCCTGGCCTTCGTTATACAACTCCGCCGGACCTTGCCAGCACATGCCGTCGGCACGCTGGCGATCGCTGGCTTCGTCCCAATGCGGCAAGCCGAGCTGCTTCTTAGTGAGCTTGGTTAAATGCGGCGCCAAAATCACGCAACCGCTGTGGCCGGACCAATGCTCGACATCCAGGGCCGCATCGCATTCCGGCAAGGCCGGATTACCGCCGTTGCCGAATATACTCTCGACGAAATCCAGATTGCTGACCAGATTACCCGGCGCAAAGAAGCGAATTTCCATGGATTTTTCGGCGGCGACACCCGGAATTTCCGGACAGACTACCGGCCGCATCAATAGCGACGCAAACATCCGCGCCGGCTTGGGTTGGTGGGCGGTAAACGGCAGAACCATCAAATCGTCCGGCGGATTGAGCGCCTCGCCCAGCATCAAGGCAAAGGTCAGCTTGGGCACCTGCTTCTTGTCGCCAGGCACCGGCAAGCCGCCTTCGGCAACATGAAACGAGCCTTGCGTGGTACGCCGGTCGCTGGCAGGGTTATGCAAAATACCTTGTTTAACCCGGAAGCTGGAAACGATTTCGGAACGGAATTCTTCTTCGCCCAGGGGTAGTGACAATTCGCGCGCAACGCCATGCTTATCCAGCTCGAAGGTCATGGTCGGCAAACTGGGGATTTTGGCTAAGCCCAAATCCGCGCAATAACGCTCCAGGAAATCTTGAATACGCCTATCGGCGGGGTACAGGGAGGAACTGGCCAGTAGCCGGCTTTTTTCCAGGTAGCTGTTGAGCAAGTCCTGGGCGGTATCCATAAACTGCGCCGACCCGGTATCGATACAAGTCGGCTGCCCGCACGAAGCCAGTTTCAGATTGATATAAAGATGCAACTGTTGCTTAACAACTTGTTCGTCTTGCCCAACCGGCCCGAGACCCAGCGCCCTTAGCTTATCCATAACCCTCCCCCTTTTAGTTTTAAAAATCGATGCTTCCATGATATAGCAAACTTGGGGTTTGGGTCAGCAGCAATCCAACGCCCGCAACCTTCAAACGGACTTGCTTGCGCTAATAATACGCCGCAAAACGCCAATCATTGGTCGGCGCCGACAATCGTCTTGCTAGCAGAGTGGTCAACTTTTTTCCAATTCGTCACCGAGATTATTCAAAAACCACATTGCCGCGATTTGCTTGTGTAAATCGTCAAATTTACTCTGCAAGCCGTCCAGTACTTGATGCAACTGCTCCGGCGTAGTCTGCTTAATGTCGATTGCCAATATCTCTTGTTCCAATTGCTCCATCTGCGGGAATAGCTCGGCGGCATTCGGCAAGCGCTTGATGCAGTAGGTGATCTCTTCGATACAGTGCACTATGGCCCTGGGAAAGTCCGGGTTTTTCAACAGATAATTCAACACATCCTCACCGTTAATCCGATTACGGACGTGCTTGCGGTACATCAACACCGCGCTCAGCGACTTCAAGACATTGATCCACAAAATGGTTTCGTACTCGCGCATCTTGGTGCTGCGATTTTCGGCCAGCAGTACGGTGCCGAAGTCCATAATCCGGCTGGTCATGTCTGCACGCTCCAGATTACGGCCGATACAGATAAACCGGGCGCTATCGCTACGGCTCATCGCCCCGGCCATGAAACCGGTAAAGCGCTGGCAACCCGCCATGATTTCCTGCAAAAACAGTGCCCTACCCCGACGATTGGACAGGCTGTCCAGATTGTTATTGGCGTATAGATACATCTCGTTGACCTGCTGCCAGGCTTCGTCGGGCATCAGTTCCCGGCTGGTACGGATATTCTCGCGGGCAAACGACAGGGACGCCAACAGCGAACCGGGGTTGTTCATATCGGCGAGTAAAAACCGGGTGGTATTCTGCTCACTGGGATTTTTAAAACGCTGATAAAACGCCTCTTCCACGCCGCAAATGTTCAGCAGATTGCGCCAGCCCATCTCCACCCCGTAAGGCAAGTCGTAGATTAAATGCATCGTGGCGCTGATCAGGCGGGCGGTGTTTTCGGTGCGCTCCAGGTAACGAGCCATCCAGTACAAACGTTCGGCGGATCGCGATAACATCTTATTGCTCCCTGTTGATAATCCAAGTGTCTTTACTGCCACCGCCCTGCGAAGAGTTCACGACTAGCGACCCGGCCCGCAACGCCACTCGCGTCAGACCGCCGGCTGTGACGAAGCTGTTTTCGCCTTGCAAAATGAATGGTCGCAAATCGATATGCCGCGGCTCAAGTTTGTCGCTGCATAAGGTCGGGCAAGTCGATAAAGCCAGGGTCGGCTGAGCGATGTAATTACGCGGATTTTCCTGAATCAGTTTGTAAAATTGCTTGATCTCCTTTTGCGTGGCATGCGGCCCGACCAGCATGCCGTAGCCGCCGGACTCGTTAGCCGGCTTGACTACCAACTCAGACAAATGCGCCAACACATACGCACATTGCTCCGGATCGCTGCATAAGTAGGTCGGCACGTTGGGCAGGATGGGTTCTTCGTTTAAATAGTAGCGAATCATCTCCGGCACATAGGCATAGACCACCTTGTCGTCAGCCACGCCGGCGCCGGGCGCATTGGCCAACGCGACATTGCCGGCTTTCCAGGCCCGCATCAGGCCTTTGACACCCAATACCGAATCCTTATGGAACACTTCAGGGTCGAGAAACAGGTCGTCGATGCGCCGGTAAATCACGTCGACTTTTTCCAGTCCCTTAATGGTGCGCATGTAAACGCAATCGTCATCCTTGACCAACAAATCGCCGCCTTCCACCAATTCCGCGCCCATTTGCTGCGCCAGGAACGCGTGTTCGAAATAAGCCGAGTTGTAAATGCCTGGGGTCAATACCGCGATTTGCGGCGTGTCGTCGGCGTCCGACACCAGCGAAGCCAGCATTTCGAACAACTGGGTCGGGTAATCGTCCACCGGCAAAATATTCAAATTTTCCAATAACTCCGGAAATATCCGTTTGGTAATCACCCGGTTTTCGATCATGTACGAGACGCCGGACGGCACGCGCAGATTGTCTTCCAGCACGTATAGCTTGCCGTCGCCGGCCCGCACCAGATCGCTGCCGCAGATATTGGCCCAGCTACCGAACTTAGGCTGCATGCCTAAACATTCCTTGCGGAAATTGCTGGAACTGTTGATCAGCTCCGCCGGCACCAGACCATCCTTGATAATCTGTTGCTGGTTATAGACATCGTTAATAAAGCAGTTCAAGGCTTTCAATCGTTGTTTCAGGCCGGCCTCCACCGCTTGCCATTCCTGAAAATCGATCAGGCGCGGAATGATGTCGAAGGGCCAGGCTCGATCGATATTGCCTTCGTCGCTGTAGACGGTAAAGGTGATGCCCATCTCCATGATGGCCGCTTCCGCTGCCGACAGCCGGCCTTTGATGGCGTCCATGCCCAAAGATTGTAAGTACTGACTCAAACTGGCGCAGGCATCGCGAGGCCTGCCGCCCGCGGCTATCATCTCGTCGTAGGCCTTGTCGGCGCTGTAATCCGCCCAAATTGTTGGTGTAACCATGCTGTATACATCCTTGAACGTTGCTTTTATGGTGCGAGTCCGCGCAGAGTTGGTGCAAAAACTGCCGCACCATTTCAACGCAAACCGGTTCTAATGCGTTAATTGAAATAAAGCAATAGCAATGCCAAGTTGTAAGCTTACTAGCCGTACCCGCTTAGTATTTGCTCGACCGCGCCAGGTTTATTTAGCCATTCGTGCTCGGAAATACCCTTTAGTTCAGAAGCTTGAATCGAGCGAATGTTTTATATTGGACTCCTCAAGGCAGAGCGGCCTAATCCATGCGGCCGGCCATGCTCTCGGCTTTTTCTTTACGTAACGGCATGTTTCTTGCGGGTTTCTTGAACTACGCATCAAACCGAAGTCTCGTCAGAATCAGCAGCGGCGCGAAAAATCCGGCTTGGAAAACATAAATAAACGAGATCGGCTTTGATAAATTGCGCAATACCCGGTAAACCGGCAAACTAAACCTATGAAAACCTTAAGTACACCAGAAGCTTTCGCGCCGGGGTACCGCCTCGACAAGGGCATCCACGACGAAATGCTGGACGAGACTAGCCGGGTTAGGCCGCATTGGGCGCATCTGATGCAGGCATTGCAACAGCTCGGTCCCCGCGAAGTCGGCCAACGCCATCAGGAAGCGCTAAAGCTGCTGCGCGAAAACGGCGTCACCTATAATGTCTACGGCGACCCGGACGGTATCAACCGCCCCTGGCAACTCGACCCGATACCGCTATTGGTATCCGGCGACGAGTGGTTCGATATCGAGGCAGGGCTGCTGCAACGCGCCGAACTGTTGAACCTGATTTTGGCCGATCTGTACGGCCCGCGTCAGCTCATCAAGAAAAACCTGTTGCCCTTGGAGCTGATATACAACCACGGCGGTTTTCTGCGCGTTTGCGACCAGGTTCGCTTGCCCGGCCAGCATCAATTGGTACTGTGCGCCGCCGACCTGGCGCGCGGCCCGGATAAAAAGATGTGGGTGCTGGGCGACCGCACGCAAGCGCCATCGGGCGCCGGCTACGCGCTGGAAAACCGTTTGGCCATGTCGCGGGTCTTGCCCAGCTTGTTCCGCGATACTCACGTCCATCGCCTGGCGCGTTTCTTCCAGTCCCTGCGCGCCGGCCTGAATGCCATCGCCCCCGGCGACGCCGACACCCCGCGCGTGGTGGTCCTCACTCCCGGCCCGCTGAACGAAACCTTCTTCGAACACGCCTATCTGGCTTCCTATCTGGGTTACCCGCTGGTACAAGGCGACGACCTGACCATTCGCGACGGTTATGTCTGGCTGAAATCGCTGGTCGGCTTGCAGCGGGTGGATGTGATTTTGCGCCGGGTGGACGACAATTACTGCGACCCGTTGGAACTGCGCGAGGACTCGCGTCTAGGCGTCCCCGGCTTATTGGAAGTGGTCAGACGCGGCAATGTGGCGATTGCCAATCCGCTGGGTAGCGGCGTGCTGGAGAACCCCGGCATCATGCCCTTCCTGCCGGGTATCGCCAAATACTTCCTGGGCCAAACCCTAAAGTTAAATTCGATCGCCACCTGGTGGTGCGGCCAAGCCCGCGAGTTAAATTACGTGCTCGCCAATCTGGAACGCCTGGTCATCAAACCGATATACCGCAAGCCTGGCGAGCACTCGGTGTTCGGCCATCAACTCAGCCGTGCGCAATTAGCGGACTGGCGCGCGCGCATCAAGGCCCGCCCGGCACTTTACGTCGGCCAGGAATACGAGAGCTTTTCGACCGTACCGGCGCTGGTCACCGGCGGCTACGAACCCCGGCAAACCCTGCTGCGCTGCTTCATGGTGGCGCGTGCGGACGGTTATACCCTGATGCCGGGCGGCCTGAGCCGCAGCGCGCCGCAGTACGGCAATATGATGATCAGCAATCAAACCGGCGGCATCAGTAAAGATACCTGGGTGGTTGCCACCGAACCGCAGCATCCGGCCATTCCGGCCAAGCGCGGCAATAGCCTGACCGGCCACGGCAATGCCTTACCCAGCCGCGCGGCGGACAATATTTTCTGGGTGGGCCGCAATGCGGAACGCGCGGAAGGCGGCGTGCGCCTGTTGCGCGCCACGATAAAAAAACTGTTCAGCAACCCTGATCGCGACAGCCCAGACTATCAGCTCAGCCTGGAAACCCTGCTGCGTTGCGTCACCAGCATGACCGGTACTTACCCCGGTTTTTTCGCCGAAGATAACGAAAATTTGTTGCAGGCCCCCGAAGCCGAATTACTGGCGGTAGTCGCCGACGAAAGCCGGGCAGGCAGCCTGGCCAATACGGTAAACCGCATGACCCAATCCGGTTACGCGGTACGCGATTTATGGTCGTCGGATACCTGGCGGGTCATCGACGAAATTGAAGAACAGGTTTCCGAGGCGCGGCGTCTGGGTAAAACCGGTTTATGGTCTATGCAGGAACAAATGGACCAGCTGATCACCACGCTCTCGGCATTCAGCGGCCTGGTCATGGAAAGTATGACGCGCGGCAACGGCTGGCTGTTTCTGGACATCGGCCGGCGCCTGGAACGCGGTTTGCAGCTGGTTTCGGTACTGAGAACCGCGTTTGCGATGCCGCAAAGCGAAGCGGCGGAAACCCGCCTGATAGAATCTCTGCTGGATACCAGCGACAACCTGATTTGCTATCGCCAGCATTACCGCAGCAATCTGGAGCTGGCCTCGTTTCTGGAGTTGCTGCTGATGGACCCCAACAACCCCCGCTCACTGGCCTATCAAATCGCCCGTTTGCAGGAACATGTCGGCAAACTGCCGCGCGAACCCAGCACGCGCCGTATTAGCGCCGAAGAGCGGCTATTATTAGAGGCTAGTTGCATTCTGAATATCGCCAACATCGAAGATTTGTTGAGCGTGTCTGAAACCGGCATTCGCGAAGCGTTGGACCAACAACTGAGCAAAATTTACGCACTGCTGGCCGCGCTGTCCGATACCTTGACCGCCAACTATTTCCGCCACGGGGATGCGCCGCAATCGCTGTCCTAAGGGAGTCACCATGCGTTATCGGGTTACCCATACCACTACCTACCGTTACCAACAAGCCGTGGGCTTGTCCTACAACGAAGTCAGGATGCAGCCGCGCCCCTGTCCGAATCAGCAACTGCTCAGCTCGCAGCTGAAAATCAATCCCTTGCCCTGCGACTATCGGACCCGCACCGATTTTTTCGGCAATCAAGTAGCCTGGTTTTCCATTCGCGAGCCGCATCGGGAATTTGTGGTCACGGCCAGCAGCGAAGTACAGATTTTTGCGCAATCGGTGCAATTGGACTTCAACCACGGCATGAGCTGGGAACTGGTCAAGGAAGCGCTCTGGAACGACAGAAGCGAGCCGCTACTGGAGGCCCGGCAATTTGCATTGGATTCGCCGTTCATCTCTGCCGATGCCGAGCTGGCCGGTTATGCGCAAGCCTCCTTCACGCCCGGCAAGGCGTTGATCGAAGCGATACACGATCTGATGCAACGTATTCACCGCGACTTCACCTTCGACCCGGAATTCACCAACCTGGCCACGCCGCTGACCACCGTACTGCAACACCGGCGCGGCGTCTGTCAGGATTTTGCCCATCTGGCCATAGGTTGCATCCGCTCGCAAGGTCTGGCGGCCCGCTATGTCAGCGGCTATATCGAAACCCTGCCGCCGCCCGGCAAGAAAAAACTGGTGGGCGCCGATGCCTCGCATGCCTGGTTCTCGGTGTACCTGCCGGACCTGGGCTGGATGGATTTCGACCCCACCAACAACCAATTGCCGGGCGACCGGCACATCACCGTGGCCTGGGGCCGCGATTACAGCGACGTCACACCGTTAAAAGGGGTAATTTTCGGCGGTCAGAACCACGAGTTGAAAGTCGCGGTGGAAGTTGAAAATTTGGGTGTATAAAAAACCACGAACGGACTCAGATGAAACGCGCGCTAAGCCATAGCACCGTTAACTTTCATCCGTTTGGGTGCGTGCCGAAACACGAACACTTAGCCCGTGACAAAACCTTGTATTTCGTGAGATAAACAGAATATTTTGTCTGTCTATTTGTAAGTTTTTAATAAATCAAGGTAATCTCTTGCGCCGTTTTTTGACCTTTTCCAATGTAGAACTAGTCCGCCTTATCGGCCTAGCTGCCGCCTACGCGCTTGTTGCGAAACTGGTGTTGATGTTTTTCGCCACCAATTACGTAATATCCATCATCTGGCCGCCCGGTGGCATCGCACTGGCAGCCTTGTTGCTCGGCGGTAAAAAATTGTGGCCCGGCGTGTTCCTGGGCGCCTTGATCGGCAGCCTGTGGGCAGGCAATCCGCTGGCGCAGGCCTTGCCTATCGCTTGCGGCAATACCGTTGAAGCACTTGGCGGCTGCTATTTGCTGGGCAAGACTCGCAAACTGCAACAACCGCAAGACTACTTGCGCATACTGTTTGCCGGCACCCTGGCTTCGGTCGTCGCGGCAATGGTGGGCTCCTTAACCTTGTTACATTTCGGCGCAATAACGGTGCAGCAATGGCCGACCAATCTGGCGCATTGGTGGATGGGCGATGTCTTGGGTATTGCAATAGTCACGCCTCTTATTCTGGTCTGGCGGCAACCGCCAAGTTTTGATTGGAATCCGTATCAAGTTTGGCGGGCCTTGCTTTATGTAACAACAGCGTTTCTGGCGGGACAAATGATTTTCCTGGACTGGCCGTTGCATCTTGGCCATTACGGCAAAGCTTTTTATATGTTCGCTTTTCTGGTTTACGGCGCACTGCGTTTTGGCTTACACGGCACGTTGTTACTGATCAGCATGGTAATGCTGCAAAGTATGTTCGGCGTGATTTTTCATGTAGGTTTTTTTGCAGCCGACAGCAGTGAAACCGGCTTATTGCTGCAATGGTCATTTTTGCTGGTGCTGTCCAGCGTCGGCATTTCCCTGGCGCTGGCCATCGAGCGCTACCAGCAGTCTGAACAAGTAGCCAAAGATCTCGGCGATTTCAATCAATATATTTTGCAATCCATCCAGGAAGGCGTGGTTGTTTACGATCTGCATGGCCGTATCAAGTTATGGAACAGCTTTCTGGAAATCCTTAGCGGTCAAACCCAAGCCGACTGTCTAGGGAAAACACCGATCGAGCTGTTCCCCTGGCTGGAACAAACGGAAATCCCGCATGGCATTCAAAGAGCCCTGCACGGAGAAACAATTCACCATCCCCCGTTCCCCGCCAATGACGGCCGCTGGATCAGCTCCATGCAAATGCCTTTGCGTGACGATAACAAGCAAATTGTCGGCGTCATCGAGCTAGTTAAGGACGAATCGTCAAACATCGAATTCGGCAAATCCCTGTCGGTCAGCGAACTGCGCTTTCAAAGCATTCTCGACAACACCCCCACGGTAATTTACAGCAAAGATTTGGAAGGCCAATACCTGCTGATCAATCGCCAATTCGAAAAGTTGTTCGCGGTTAATAACAAAGACATCAAAGGCAAGCGGGATATGGATTTGTTTCCCGCCGACCAAGCCGAGCAGCTGCGGGAGCACGACTTACAGGTATTAAATAGCGGCCAGGCGCAGATATTCGAAGAAAAACTCCCCCATCAGGATGGCGAAATCCATACCTATTTGTCGCATAAATTTCCGCTGCGCAATGCGCAAGGCGAAATTTACGCGGTATGCGGCATTTCCACGGACATCAGCGAACGCAAACAATCGGAAAAATTATTGCAAGAAAGCGAGTTGCGCTGGAAGTTTGCGCTGGAAAGCGGCGGCGACGGGGTCTGGGATTGGGATCTAACCAACGGCAAAGTGTTTCTGTCGCCGCGCTGCATGGAAATTCTGAACTTTAACGAACAGGATAGGGACAACGATTACCGCAATTGGGAAGCCACGATACACCCGGAAGACAGCGCCAGAATGATGGCCGACTTACAAACGCATCTGGAAAACCGCAGCGAGCGCTTCAGCAACGAGCACCGGGTCAAACATGGCGAGGAACAATGGCGTTGGATTCTGACTCGCGGTTTGGTGATCAGCCGCGATATGAATGGCAAGGCTTTGCGCATGATCGGCACCCAAACCGACATCACCGAACGCAAACAACTGCAATGGCTGCAATTATCCAAGATCGTCGATGGTTCGCCGGAGGCGACGCTATTAGTCGGGGAAAACGGCGTCATCAAACTCGCCAACCCACCCGCCGCGAAAGTGTTTGTCTATGCATTGACAGATTTGATCGGCCAGACTGTCGATGCCCTGGTACCTGAACGTGCCCGCGCCAAACACCCGGAACAGCGCGCGCAATTTTTACTGGAAAACAAAGCCCGGCCGATGAGCGCCAGCCGTTCGCTAACCGCGATACGCGGCAACGGCGTGGAATTTCCGGTGGAAATCAGTTTGACGCCTATCGACATCGACAACCGGCGTTACATCCTAGTGTCTGTTCTGGACATCAGCGAACGTAAACGACTCGAACACGAAATGCAGTTGATGGCGATGATTTATCAGGCCATCGGCGAAGCGGTAATGGTCGCGGATGCCGATAATCATATCATCGCGATCAACGAAGCGTTTACCCGCCTGACCGGCTACACAGCGGAGGATGCGATAGGGAAATCCACCGACATTCTGAAGTCGGGCCGACACGATCCGGATTTTTATCAAACCATGTGGCACTCGCTGTTACAAACCGGCCACTGGCAAGGCGAAATCTGGAATAAACGCAAAAACGGCGATATTTACCACGAATGGCTGGTGATCAACACCATTTACAGCGAACAGGGCGAAGTGGAACGCCGGGTGGCGATGTTTTCGGAAATTACCGAGCAAAAACATGTCGAACAAACCATCTGGCGCCAAGCCAATTTCGACCCACTCACCGATCTGGCCAACCGGCGCATGTTCCAGGATCGCTTGAATCAGGAAATCAAAAAAGCCCATCGCGATAAAAACAGTTTGGCGGTAATGTTGCTGGATCTGGACCGCTTCAAGGAGATCAACGATACCCTGGGCCATGGCATGGGCGATATTTTGTTGCAGGAAACCGCGCGGCGCATATTGGCCTGCGTGCGTAACGTCGATACGGTGGCCCGGCTGGGCGGCGACGAGTTTACTATCATTCTGGGCGAATTGGACTCGGAGACCAGCATAGACCGCGTCGCGCAAGCCATTCTGCACCAGCTTGCCGAACCGTTTCGTTTGGGCGAGGAATTGGCCTACATCTCGGTCAGCATCGGTATTACTTTCTATCCGCAAGACGCGCTGGAAGCCGAGCAATTGATCAAGAATGCCGATCAGGCCATGTATTACGCTAAGCAACAGGGCCGCAACCGTTATAATTTCTTCACCAGCGAGATGGAGCAAACCGCGCAAAACCGGATGCGCCTGACCAGCGACCTACGCCAAGCACTGACCAATCAGGAATTTTGCTTGTTCTATCAACCGATAATCGAACTGAGCAGCGGCAAAATGCATAAAACCGAAGCGCTGATTCGCTGGCAACATCCCACGCGCGGTATGATCAGCCCGGCGGAATTTATTCCGTTGGCGGAAGAAACCGGCTTGATAGTCGATATTGGCGATTGGGTATTTCGGATGGCCGCAAAACAAATCGCCGAGTGGCGTGCCCAATATCGCCCGAATTTACAAATGGGTATTAACAAGTCGCCGATACAATTTACGCGCAGCAATCTTGGCGACAACAAATGGATAGACTACTTGCAAGAGCTGGGTTTATCCGGCCAATGCGTCGTCATCGAAATTACCGAAAGCCTATTGCTGGATGCGGACAATATTGTCCGCGACCATTTGTACGCCTACCGCGATGCCGGCATTCAGGTCGCTATCGACGATTTCGGTACCGGCTATTCCTCCTTGTCTTATCTGAAAAAATTCGACATCGACTACCTGAAGATCGATCAGAGTTTTGTCCGCAATCTGGAAGCGGATTCCAGCGATCTGGCGCTGTGCGAAGCGATCATCGTGATGGCGCATAAACTGGGTTTAAAAGTGATAGCCGAAGGCATCGAAACCCGGCAGCAACTGGAATTGCTAAGTGCCGCCCGCTGCGACTACGGCCAAGGCTATCTGTTTTCCAAACCGCTGCCCGCAGCTGAATTTACGCAGCTATTCGACACGGAAGATCAGCGACCGACACCGACGCCACCAGCAACAACGGCGGCAAAACCGGCCGGACGCGGCGATTCCAGCATTTCCAAATTGTTCGGTTCGGACAAATAAGTGGCGCGATGCACAACAGTTTCCGGAATGAACGCTTTCGGCAACCTTCGACCAAAGCCTCATACTACCCACACGAATGCCTATCAAAAACGGAGTTTTTATGCGAATCGACAAATCCTCTTTACCCGCCATATTACTGGTCGCCGCCGCCCTGGTTTGCCAACCGACTCTCGCCCAGGACGCGCCCAGCCCGCAACAAGCCCTGCAAAACTTCGGGATTAGCGCCGCGCAAATTCCGCAATTGGAACGCGGCGAAATCGTCGGTTATGACGTCAGCGAAACCAGTCAAAAGGAACTTGCCATAGGCGTGGCGATGATCCTACCGGTGGGTTTGCCGCAACTGGCCGATTACATCAAAAAGGGCAAACTCAATGCCGGCGAGAGCGATATCGTTGCTACCGGGATGCTGGACAATAATGCCAGCGTCGACAGTTTTAAGAAATTCGCCTTTACCGAAAAGCAGCTGGACGAAGCCAAAGCCTTTCTGGAAGCGGAGCCGGGCGACGAATTTAACCTCTCCAAAGCCGAACTGGACAGTTTGAAAAGCCTGCAAGCCGGACTGGAGGACGCCGACAACAAAACCATACTGAAAACCGCCAACCAAAAATACCGCGAGTTTTTGCTGCAACGCCTGCAAGCCTATAAAAAGAGCGGCCTGGCCGGCATTGCCCCCTACAGCCGCGACGGCGGCACAGCCGACCCGGCCGCGGAACTTCGCAACGACGCCGTGAACAGCAAGGCCTGGGCGCGTTATTTTCCTGAGCTGCAACAAGCCTGGTTGAACTACCCCGCTGTGTTGCCGGCCAATGCCAGCGAGCAGTTCTTGTGGTTGAACCGACGGGTGGAAGACCGGCCCACCGCCGTGCTTAATCATCGAGTAATCGCTATCGGCGAAACCGGCGGCATTGTGGTTTCCCGGCAGTTTTACGTTGGTCACTCCTACAATTCCAGTCACGTGGTAGCGGGCGGCTTGCCCTATAAAGACGGCACGCTGGTGTTTTATTCCATCCGCAGCTCCACCGATCAAGTAGCGGGTATGGGCAGCAGCCTGAAGCACTCGATAGGCCGCGAACAGATGAAAAAAGAAATGATCAAGCGCCTGCAACGCTTGAATAAAGACATGAAACTCAAACCCGCGCCTGTCGCCGCCGAAGAGTAATTTCGACAAACAAACGCAACGACTCGTAACGCAAGCCCAATCAAATACCGGCATTAAGCTTGATTGGCTTGCACATTGTCCCCATTCTGGTAAATATCCCTATAACTTTATTCCCCCAAGCCTAAAATCCTAAATGAATATTAAACACAAAGCCCACCCCTGGCATGGCATCCATCCCGGCAATAACACTCCGGACATCGTCACCGCCTTCATAGAAATCGTGCCGTCGGACACGGTTAAATACGAAATCGACAAAGACAGCGGCTATCTGAAAATCGACCGCCCGCAAAAATTCTCCAACATGATTCCCACCCTATACGGCTTCATTCCGCGCAGTTATTGCGCGGAAAAGATCGCCGAATACGCGGCCACCCAATCCGGCAAACCGGTCAGCAAGGGCGACGGCGATCCGCTGGATATTTGTGTGTTGAGCGAACGTAGCGTAACCCACGGCGACATCCTGTTGCAGGCCATCCCGATCGGCGGATTCCGTTTACTGGACGGCGGCGAGGCCGACGACAAAATCATCGCGGTGATGAAAGGCGACGAATTCTACCGGCAATGGCGCGACGTCTCCGACTGCCCGGAATCGTATATCAACCGTTTGAAGCACTACTTCCTGACCTACAAACATCTACCCAGCGAACAAAGCATCTGTGAAATCACCCACGTCTACGGCCGCGAAGAAGCTCATGAGGTAATCAGACGGGCGATGGCGGATTACCAATACCATTTTGGCTGCCAGGACAACGAGTAGAGTTGTTTGGGAATGGATGCGCCGAGCCGTTTGCGGCGCGTCCAGCTTGGCTAATACATTTTCCCTGCTCCGCTGATAACAAGCGACAAATTTAAGTTCAAAAGCTTCAGGGGACATATAGCCCAGCTTCGAATGAAGCCGTTTGCGATTGTAGTACACCTCGATATATTCGAAGACGTGTTGGCGATAGCCGGCATTAACGAACTTACCGGTTTGATTCCGGTGTATGGCTTGCCGGAATCAGTAGGCGAGCATTACGGACAGATGCGTTCGGCGTTACAAAAGATAGGGCAGCCCATCGGCAATAACGATTTATGGTTGGCGGCTCATGCCAGGGCGGAAGGCTGGATTTTAGTCACCAACAATGAACGCGAATTTTTACGAGTATCCGGCTTGCAAGTAGAGAACTGGGTAAACTCACCGGGCTAAACACCTTAGCAAGGGCCTAAGAAAGTGATTGAGCCTGCGCTCCAAACATCATCTAGCCTTTATTGAGATTTTCGTACATCCTACGCAGCTTATGCATAAACTCAGGATAGCCAAATGAAACTTTCATCGCTGGCGGTTACTTTGTTGGCTACCTTGGCCGGCTGCACAACAAGCTCTCCATATACCCAGCCATTAGCCGTAGCCGACCCGCCTCCAGCTCCAAAATCTATATCAACAGCCTCTCTCTATCCGCCGGCCGCGGCCGAAAAAACCGGTCCCGTGAATGTTTATCTGATTCCGCTGAACGATTTCTCGGAAGATGTTGCCACGCAAATCGGCAGGGATTTGAGTAAGGAATTCGGCCTGTGGGTTAAGGGCACTGTGGCGATGGGCACGCAAGGCCTGATGCCAATGTCCGGCACCCAGCAATTCGCGGCGGAAGACATCTTCGAGCAGGCCAAAACCGTGATGCAGCGTTTGCCGGAAACGGACAATAATACCTATTTTATTTTTCTGACCAACCGCGACATCAACAGCCGCGCCCGGAATTTTCGTTTCCAATTTTCCTATCACGACAAGGTATGCCGCTGTTCGGTGGTTTCCGCCGCACGCATGCACCCGGAACCGGAAAATTCGCCCAGCAGCCGCCAGCATATTGAATCGCGCGTCGTGAAAATGACCAAACGCGCCATCGGCCAAATGGTTTTGGGTTGGGAGCGCTCCAGCGATATTAACGATTTAATGTACTCGCCGATTATGAGCTTGGACGACATCGATCACCTGGGCAATCGGCATCCTGCCATACCCAAAAAATAAGCCGGCAAAAAAACCGGCTTTGAAGATTTCCGTTGGGTTTCGCGTTGTTCTACTCAGCCTACCCACTATGCAATCATCCGCTTCCGAAGAAGGGGATGATTTCAATGTTTCAAGCTCAGGCTTAGCCTACGGAACCGCGATTTTAACTTCGCAGTTAGTCGCGGTGTCGGTGCCGATGCCGCCGTCGCAGCTATCGGTACCGGCTTCGCCATTGAGGGTGTCGTTGCCGGCATCGCCTTTCAGCAGGTCTTGGTCCAGGCCGCCGCAGATGATGTCGTTATCGGCACCGCCGCTGATGGTGTCGTTACCGCTTAGGCCGTGGATAATGTCACGGCGTTTGGTACCGACCAGAGTATCCGCGCCGGGGGTGCCGACGATGGTGGGCACCAGACCGTTACACAATAGCGGCTGAACCGTAACCGTTTGCGCGGCACTGTTATTCAGAGGTTGACTGTCGTTTTGGTCGGCAAGCACACTTACCTGACTACTCAACGTAACGGCAGCGGTGGGAACGGCTTTAACGGTGACAATAGCGCTGGCAGTATTAGTCAGGCTACCTAAATTACAAGTAATTTTACCGCTGGCCGGCGCGCCACAACTGCCTTGCGATGCGGTTACGGAGATCGATGACAAGCCGGAGACCGGCAAGATATCGGTTAGCTTCACACCCGTGGCATTGGCTGTACCGTTATTCTTAACGACAATCGTCCAGCTCAGACTATCGCGCACCATCGCCGGGCTGGCAGTTGTCGTAACAGCCAGATCCGCCGATACCGGAACCGCCAGTTCAAAAGCGCCAATATCACACTGTGAACCTTGCGGGCGGGCCACGCCGCGTTGATCCAGACTGCTCACCGGTACAGTCGCGCACAGCGCGTTATCGGCGGCATCAATCGCGGCGCTGCCGAGAATTAAGGCCAAGGTTTGGGTTGGGCCGCCGTTGCTGGCCAGAGTGGACGCGACGATTGCGTTGGCGTCTGCACCGGTGATATTGCCGTTGTTACCATGCAACGGCACGATCGGACCCAAGCCGTTCCATCGATAGTAAACATCGGCGGGTAAGCCAATCAAGTTGTAGCTGGCTGTCGTTGGCGAGCCGCCGATGTCGGCTGCGCCCACGGCCGCCGTGTTACCGGCGACGATGCTATTGTGCAAATTAAGAGTACCGGCATTGTCTATACCACCGCCACTATCTTCCATCGCGCAAATGAAGCCGGGCGGGCAAACGGGCAGATGAACCGAATTGCCAACAATCGTACTGTTCAAGATAGTCGCCGAGAAGCCAAAGTTTTTAATGGCTCCGCCGAAAACCGAGCTGTTGCCTGAAAACGTGCTGTTAACCACCGTAAGATTGCCAGCCGGATTGGGATTTGCGGTGTTTGTATCCGAATAGTTAGCTATGCCGCCACCGGTGCGGGTGGCTGTATTATTGACGAAGGTGCTATTCAAAACGGTGAGACTGCCGAACTGGTTGTACACACCGCCGCCCGCCGGGTCGGCATACCCGTTGGCAACGGTCAGACTTTTTAGGGTCAATGCGGCGCCTGGTGTCACCCAAAACACGCGCACGACGTTACCACCGCTTAAGGTAACGCTACGGCCCAAGCTATCGATAGTTAGCCCATCGGCATCGGTGATAGTCAGGGTGCTGCTCAAAACGGTAGTACCGTTCACGCCAAAGGTGATGGTATCGGCACCGGTGCCGGCCGGACAATCGCCGCCGGTCGTGTCGCTATCGCTATTGGCGTTGGCCACCGCTTCGCGCAGCGTACAACTGCCGTCAGCCACAGCACTTACATCGAGCAGATTGGTAACGTTGATCGTGTTGGCCCAGGCAGGCGAACCTACCAGCGCGGACAACACAGCCAGGGCCATGTAGTTGCCGGATGGACTGGTTTTTGAACTGTTCATAAAATTTCCTTGGTGCTTGATTTGCCTTGGAACAAGGCTGGTGGTAATTAGTTAATCGGGATTTGAAGCGCTTAAGAGCGATGTATTCGGATCATCGTGGCCTGCTGTTTTTATGGTTAACCGTTTGCTTTCGAACGTTTCACCGGTGATTGGCTCGCGCCAAAGGGGACTCAAGCAACTTTCGGCGTTTCGCACTGGGTAATTACCTTGTTAATTACCGGAAATTAGCAAAGGTTCAACGCGGATAAAAAATTAAGCGCGGCATATTGTGATTGGCTTGTCCACCAACAGATTCGGGGTTTAACCCAAGCCGCCGAGTCGGATATACTCGGCCGCAATTGAACCTGGATTTTTTAAACATGACGTCCACAACCCCTGGCAAGACCTGGCTGATAGGCTTATCGCTAGTTCTATTTATAATCAGCCCCGCCGCCTTCTCCCACGGCGTCGATGCCAATACCGAACGGTTTTTGCTAGCCAACCAAGGCATCGCCATCGGCCCGTTTTTGTATATCGGCGCCAAGCACATGGTCACCGGCTACGATCATTTATTGTTTTTGGTGGGCGTGATCTTCTTTTTATTCCGCACTCGCGACGTATTGATCTATGTCAGCCTGTTCACCTTGGGACACAGCTTGACGCTGCTGTTCGGCGTACTGAGCCACATTTCGGTCAATCCATTTCTGATCGACGCCATCATCGGCCTGTCGATTGTTTACAAAGGCTTCGATAACCTGGGCGGTTTTCAGCACCTGCTGGGGTTTCAGCCCAATACCCAATGGGCGGTGATGATTTTTGGCCTGTTTCACGGCTTTGGCTTGGCGACCAAATTGCAGGATTTTTCGCTGCCCGAAGCCGGGCTTTGGAAAAATTTGTTGGCGTTCAATGTGGGAGTAGAGATCGGCCAGTTCCTAGCCCTGCTATTTATCTTGATCGCGCTGGACTTTTGGCGCCGCCACCGCAGTTATTACGCCTTTTCCACCGCCACCAACACCTTGTTAATGTCCGGCGGCTTGATTCTATTCGGCTACCAAATCACAGGCTACATCATCCATGGATAACTCGATGCAAGATAGCAACCCACCCGTTCAGTCAATAAAATCGCTGACCATCGCCAGCCTGTCGGCAACGCTATTAGCTGGCGTTGTGCTCGTCACGACGGTGTTGCCGGCCGAATACGGCATAGACCCGACTGGCTTTGGGAAAATGGCCGGCTTGACCAGCTTATCTACTGCAAGGGAAACCTCGAATCAATCAGCAGCAATCGCTTGCGCGGAACCACAACAGGCGATAAACGCGGCGCAACCGGCGGCGGCCTCGCAGTGGCAGGATACCGTAAAAATCGTGGTTCCGGCCGGCGAAGGCCTGGAATACAAATTCCATCTGGCCAAGGGCGCAGCTCTGGAATATTCATGGACCACCGGCGGCGCGGCGCTGTATTTTGATTTTCACGGCGAACCGCAGGGCGACAAGACAGGTTATTTCAAAAGCTACCAGGAAACCACCGACAGCCAATCCAGTGGCTCATTAAGCGCACCCTTCGAAGGCTCGCACGGTTGGTATTGGGAAAATAAAACCGGCGCGCCAGTCACCGTGGTTCTAAACACCAAAGGGGCTTATCGGGTTTTGGGGTTGATGTAATAGGCCAGCCTTTCAATTTGCAGCCAAACAACCCGGTCAAATTCGTCAAACGCTATGCAAGCCAAGCGGCAAGTATTGCAACTTAGGGCCGAGTGGCTTTAAAAATTTGAAACCAACTCGATGCCCACTGCACTCTATCTTGAATAAACGCCGCCTTGTCGGGAAATTGTTTTACGTGATTCGGATGCCAGGGGCTCGCATCCCAGTGGGTTTTCGGCGAAATAATCCCTTTAACCGCTGGATTGGCAAAATACTGGCCGGTCAGAGCCGAGTGTTTGTCGGCTTTGTGGAATGCGGCGTTCACCAACAAAGCCGGCAAAGTGATACCCCTGGCAACTAGTCGGTTTGCCGCTAATGCAAATATTGGCTGAATCCAGGGATCGGTGTCGTGGTTCACCCAGTAACAAGCTTGCGAACCGAACGCTTCATTACTTTCTACGCCGCCCGCATGTATTTCCTTGGCTTCGCAAGCCAGATGGCGCGAGAACCCCTGGCCATCGCTGACAAATTGAGCGCGCACCACAATCATTTCGGCAAGTTGATCCTGCTCCAGTCTAATTAAAACCGCTAAATCGTCACTCCCACGGTTTGATGGCGCTTGAACGTACAGCAAACCTTGCCAGCTTCCTTCGGGCAGCGGCAGATTGGTATTGCCGATAGCGGCTTCATCGATAAACACCTGACCGGTAATCGAATCAGTAGGGCTTTTGACCTTGCCAGCCGGCTTGCCCAATTGTGAAGTCTGCGGACTACTGTTGATGTAGAAACGGTCGGAACGATAGGCACCCTGAAACGACGTCGGGCTAAGGCCGGTAATTACCCGTAGTTTTTCATCGGCCTGGGTATACTCTCTGGTGTCGTTTTTATACGCATAGAAATAACCTGCTTGCCGGCGGCAGGTTTGACAAGGCGAAGAATCGCCTGAATATACATCCACCGGCACGTCTGTCGGCACGCCTTCGACGTCCTGACCGTGATAGCCGGCCAGAATGACTTTTTGCAGATTCGCGGCTTCCGCGCCAATAATCTTCCACTTGACCGGTTCATAGGCCATCAAAGCAATCACGTTCGGCACCGACGATCGAGCCAGCGTTACAGTAACGGTCTTTTGGGTGTGTTGTCCCGCATACTTCTGATGACACGCCAGCATTGCGGAGGAATTGCTTTTATCGCCAACGCACTTGGCCCACCAGGGCTGCTCCTGCTCACCGTTGGCTGACGCACCTTCGTAGACACCGATGACATGAAGTTCCGTCCCCGGTGGGAACCTAGCAACCGGCGGTGAGACAACGACATCGAAGGTTTCGTCATGCCAAACGCCATTGCGCGCTGTCGCGGCGGGTACCGGCGAGCTTTGGCCTGATGTTGGCGCGGCCGCCTGACCAAGCGGTTTATAGCTTGCGGAGGACTTTGCCGACGACTTAGACGGCGCATTCCATGGCCCCAATAGAATGGCCATCGCTGTCGCCAGACACGTTATAACCAAGGTCCAGCGCCAAGCGGCGGAGCGCGCCCACAGTCCTTCTTCGCTAATCATATGCGTGTAATCGGTTATCCTTTAGCATAGGCAACTGCACGCTGCTGCTCATCGAGACCCAGTTCTATGCGCGCCACACCTTGCTTCTTAGCCTCGATCAACGAATCCGCCAATTGTTCTTCGATAGCCCTTACCAAATCTCGAGACGAACTGTTTTTGCCCAGTTTTCGGTATCGCGCCATCAATGTCAGGATAATTTGCGGCTCTATGCCCTGCTCGACGATTTCCAGCCCGTAGCCGCGTATCATGTCTTCAATTTCCAATGCAGCGACACGGGCAACGTCCAAGCCCTGCAATGGCCGAAACACGAAAATACGATCCAGCCGGTTTAACACTTCAGGGGCAAACTGAGCTTCGCGTAACGCTTCAACCGCGGTAACGCGCATCGTGTCGGGATCCTGCGCATAAGTATCGGCAAGTTCCGTCAACCGGTCAGTAGCGGCATTGCTGGTCAAGACGAAGATCGCTGACGTGGTGGAAATCTGCCGGCTATCGGAGCGTTCGGTAACAAACCCGTCATTCCAAGCGGTCAGAAATGCTTTAAGCACATCGGGATGGGCCTTTTCGATTTCATCGAGCAACACGACGGCGTTTGGGGTATCGCGCAAGCCGGCCGTCAATTTGCCGTAAGAATCGGAGCCGACATAGCCTTTGGTCATGCCAAACAGTTGCGACAGGGAATAGCTACCCGACGCAAACTGCGTCATATCGAAATGCAATAAGGGCCGCTCCAGCTCTTTAGCCAGCACTTTAGCCAGATAGGTTTTCCCGGTCCCCGGCGGCCCGGCGAACATAAACACCCCCACCGGTTTTCCGCGCTGCGACAAAGCCAGCCGTCGGCGAATTTGCGAAGACATATCGTCGCAAACCGCGTCCTGGCCGATGACACGTTGCTTCAAGGCATTAGACAAGCTCTCGGCATCGATAAATGTCGCGTTGTCTTGTTCGGCCAAACCGTCTTCGATGATTTTCTTATTGGTCAGTCTATCGAGTATATCCATCAGAAGTTCCGTTTTAAGAAATGTGGGTAATCGTGAGCGATCGTGCATCCAGGCTAATAGCAATAGCAGCCAACCGAGTGAAGCGAAGGCGACGATGTACCATACGCCGGCGCGCAGCACTGACACAACGACAGGGATGAGCGGTGTTTTGGGCCAATGATCTTCGACGAACTGAAACAACATGACGAAGGTCATGATCGCAAATAGTGCCGGCATCCAGCGATTCAGAGTGTTAAGCATGCCGATCAAATTAAAACGACACGGGTACTGTCAGGGTTTGAGCAGCTTGCAATACCGGCAAGGAAACCATGCCTGCACCATTTTTTACACCTAACGTAATTCCTCCGCCCCCATCATGCACACCGCTGATCTTGACGGTTTTCGACGAGTCAACAGGCACGGCGATGCGAGTCTGACTTTTTTGGAGGACAATATCCATTTCGAATCCGGCTGACGAGACATGTACAACGTCGCCGTCAGCCGCGGCAAAATCCCATAGAGTGATCCAAACCAAACCGGTCTCGCTAACTTGTGACCTTGGCATAGCGGTTGCTGATGACGTGCTTCGATTCAACAACGCAGTTTGCAACTGTTGGCGTTGAGGAGGCTGGAGTTGCATCGAATCTAGAGCGGTATCGGTATCCTGAACAGAGACAGGTTCAACATCAATAGACTTAAGCTTGGCAAATTCCGCTACCAGCGTCGCTTGCTCTGCCTTGGAGACACTATCGCTCGACACCGTACCCCATATAGCTGTCATCCCGTAACCCAGGCCGGCAACCAACAACATTCCCGCCATAAAAAGCTTGATCTTCGACATACTCGAAGAAGCGGCGGGCTTTGGCTTTCCCGGCGATTGCGAGGCGGATTTGGGCAATGGCTCTAGATGTTTCATTGAACGATATTGGCGGACAGACACCTTCGCGTCTTTAGTTATAGAAAGGCATTTATCTAGGGATAATGCTATGTTCCGGCAAGTATAGACAGAATCCGATGAAAGCGTGGGCGGCTATTCATTCGCTTATTTTCGCTAATCACACCTTATTTCGGGATTTGCTTTTAAGGGCCTAAACCATGCAAAACAAAGTATTTCTTTAGTGGTTGGCAACTTGTGCCACTGTCCTTGTTTTATTTGCCAAAGGAGTGTCTATTCTTTACAAAGCGCTTCAAGTTATATCTACCGCCATGAAATCATTTTCCGTTAGCAATTCAATCGCCATCGATAGTCGCTCCCGCCGCCGCTTTCTAAAGCTGGCCGCAGCCGGCTTGGCGTCCGCCAGTATGCCGGCATCGGCGCTGTTTCGGCTGAACAATCAGTGTCTCGATCCGGCCGGTACGCCTGCCTCGGCCCTTGAAACCGCGGCCTGGCAAGGCATCAATCCGGCCGACTGGTGGGATTGCCATACCCATATAGTCGGCTCGGGCGACGGCGGTAGCGGCATTACGCAAACGCCGGATATGCACGCGCCGCTGCGGCACCCGGTGCAAACCCTGCAACATTGGGCTTACGCCAATGCGGCCTGTATTCCCGATACCGACCAAGACAATGCGTTTGTAAAACGCCTGCGCGCGTTGATGAACACCACGCCCAAGGGCGCCAAGGCCATGCTGTATGCCTTCGACCGCGCGCACGGCGCCAGCGGCGATCCTGATCACGCCAACACGGCGTTTTTTGTCCCCAACGAATACGCCCAAAGCCTGGCCCACGCCTATCCGGAACGCTTCGAATGGGTGGCCAGCATCCATCCCTACCGCCAGGATTGCGTCAAGGTACTGGAACGAGCCGCCGCGAATGGCGCGCGGGCGGTGAAATGGCTGCCGCCGGCGATGGGCATAGACCCGGCATCCCCACAATGTGACCGGTTCTATAAGGCAGCTGCGCAATTGAATATCCCGATCATCACCCACGGCGGCGAGGAGAACGCGCTGCACGGCGCCGACCAACCTTTGTTCGGCAATCCGCTGCGTTTGCGGCGGGCGTTGGATGCCGGCGTGCGGATCGTGATCGCCCATTGCGCCACCTTGGGCACGGACGTGGATGGAGACGGCCGGGAAGTCAGAAGCTTTGATTTGTTTGCCAGGTTGATGGCCGAGAAGCAATGGCAGGATAGGCTGTTTGGGGATATTTCCGCGATTGTATTACGCAATCGTGACATGGAAGTGATCAAAACGCTGCTGACGGAAACAGCCTAGCATAGCCGCTTGTTGTATGGTTCGGATTATCCGCTGACCGGGATTTTGCCGTTGATCTCGCCCGCAGCGTTTGCCAAAGCCGGCTTGCTGAGCGAAGACGCCGTCGAGCCGTTACTGGCACTTCAGGAATATCACCCCTTCCGCTTCGATTTTGTGTTGAAACGCAGCCTGGCTTGGCAAGGCAAGCGCTTTGCCGACAGCGTTTTTGCAACTCGGCCGTTTTTTACGCGTCAAAGCAGCTAAGCCCTCAAGCCATCGCCCGCAGCAAATTGCCGTAAAACAAGGCCTTGCCGGTTTTGCTCTGCATCCAGAGTTGTTTTATTTCGATTTGATTTTTAGCAAAATACGGCCCGGCGGCATTGGCTAAATCCGCCAATTCCACCTTCGGCGAGTAGGTGTTCAGGATTAAAAACGCGCCCGGATTCATCAAGCCGCGCGCGGTTTCTATCAAGTCGGCCAGCTGATTTTCCAATTTCCATTTTTCGCCCTTCGCGCCCAAGCCCCAGGCCGGCGGGTCCATGATGATGCCGTCGTAGCGGTTGCCGCGTTTTAATTCGCGCCTGGCAAACTTCAATGCATCTTCCAGTACCCATTTGATGTCGCTCAACCCGCTACGTGTCTGGTTGTCGTTGGCCCAATCCAGCATTTGCTTGACCGAGTCCACATGCACCACCTCCGCGCCATTCGCCCGCGCAACCAACGAGGCCGCGCCTGTGTAGGCAAACAGGTTTAATACCTTGTCGCCGGGCTTGACCTGCTCGGCGATAAACCGCCAGTTGGCTTGCTGCTCCGGAAACAAACCCACGTGTTTAAATTTGGTTAGCTTCAAACCGAAGCGTAATTGTTGATAAGAAATCTGCCAGTGTTCCGATGCCTGCGGCTGCAACCTTTTCCAGGTGCCTTGGGTGGACGACAGCTCTTCGAATTCCCAGTCCGCCCCGGCCTGCCAATCCGACCACGACCAACCCGGCTTGAAATGCGCTTGAATCTCCGGGCGTATCGTCACCACCTCGCCCCAACGTTCCAGTTTCTTGCCGTCGCCCGCATCCAGCAGCTCATAATCGGGCCAGCCCACCGCAGATTCCCGCACTTCCAATCCGGCTGCCGCCGTATCGTTGCCCGCGTGACGGTCGGATGATTTGCGCTGCGTGAATTGCTTTGACATTTTTTGATACTGGGTTGCTATGAGGCGAACTTGAGGTCAATCGCTGACGCCCAACAGTGGATTAAACCGCAAATTCTATTCCCTAATACCGATACCGGCCACTCCGGGCGCTGAATGTGGGTCAATCGCCGCTGCCAGTTCACAAACCAATCAACAATTTGACCTGGTTTTGTTAATCCTGCAACATGCTTACGGCTTAATCGAAACCTAATCGATAAGACTCAAAACTTAAACAAACTCCGCGTCTTTAACGAACAGGGATGCAACCCCATGAAAATCAAACCGCTAAGCCCGGCGCAGTTATACACGCCTTGCAAGCTCGAACAGTTACCGTTTAAGACCACCGACGAGTTGGACGATGTCGATAGCGTATTGGGCCAGGAACGGGCGATAGCCGCGATCAAGTTTGGCATCCGTCTGGATAAACCCGGCTATAACATCTTTGCGATGGCGCCGGATGGCACCGGCAAGCTGACCACTATCAAGCAACTGGCCGAGCACGAAGCCTGTCGCCAGCCGGTACCGTCGGATTGGTGTTACGTACACAACTTCAAGCAACCGGCCAAACCCAAGGCAATCTGGCTGGAACCCGGCGAGGGCAAAGGGTTTCAAGAAGACATGGCCGAGCTGATCGACGAACTTAGCGTCGGCATTCCGGCGGCCTTTGACGGCGACGAGTACCGCTCGCGAGCCGGCGAATTGGAAAACGAATCGCGGCAGCGGGAAATCGAAGTACTGAACAAGCTGCGCGAAGAAGCCGAGCAAGCCCATATCATTTTCACGGAAACCGCCAACGGCTACGCCTTCCTGCCGGCCAACGACGATAACGAACCTTACGCGCCGGAGCAATTCAATAAGCTGGATAAAGAGCGCCAGCACCAGTTTCACGACACCGTGCTGGCCTTGCAGGAAAAGGTGCAGGATGCGATCAAAAAATTTCCGCAATGGCGCAAGCAAACCAAGCGCAAACTGCAAGCCCTAAACCGGGAAGTGGCCGAGCTCGCGGTGCATCACTCGATAGACGATCTGAAAGACAAATACGCCAAGCACCAAGCGGTGCTGGATTATCTCAGCGCCGTGCAACAAGACATCATCGACCATGTGCGCGACTTTATTCCGCACAGCGACAAGGTACTGTCCTTCATGGAATTGCCGCAAGATCCCAATCCGTTCAAGCGCTATCAGGTCAATCTGATGGTGGATTTGAATCACAAACGCGCCGCGCCGGTGATTTGCGAGGATTTGCCCAACCACGGCAATCTGCTGGGCCGCATCGACCACCAAGCGCAAATGGGTTCGTTGGTTACCGACTTTACCATGATCAAGCCCGGCGCATTTCATAAAGCCAACGGCGGTTACCTGATCCTGGACGCGCGCAAATTGTTATTGCAACCCTATGCCTGGGAAACCTTAAAACGCACTTTGCAAGCCGGCGAAATCCGCATCGAATCGCTGGAACGGGCGCTGAGCCTGATCAGCACTTCCTCGTTGGAACCCGAGCCTATCCCGCTGAACATCAAGGTCATCCTGCTCGGCGATCCGCTGCTGTATTACCTGTTGAGTTTTTACGACCCCGAGTTTCAGGACTTCTTCAAAGTCGCCGCGGACTTTGCCGGCCACGTCGACCGCGAGCACAACAGCCTGGAATACGCCCGGCTACTGGCGACTATCGCGCGCCGGGAAAAACTGCGGCCGCTCAGCCAGCAAGCCGTGGCCCGCATCATCGAGCACAGCGCGCGGATGGCCGACGATTCGGAAAAACTGCTCACTCATCTGCGCAGTATCAAGGATTTACTGACCGAAGCCGATTACTGGGCCGGCGAAAACGGCCATACCGTGATCGCCAATAGCGATGTGCAGCAAGCCATCGACGAAAAAAATCACCGGCTGGACCGAATCCGCGAACGACTTTACGAAACCATTCAGCGCGGCACCATCATGATCGCCACCGAAGACAAGGTCGTCGGCCAGATCAACGGCTTGTCGGTCTTGCAACTGGGCGAATTCAGTTTCGGCCAGCCGTCGCGGATCACCGCCACCACCCGCATGGGCAACGGCAAGGTGGTGGACATCGAACGGGAAACCGAGCTGGGCGGCGCGATTCATTCCAAAGGCGTGCTGATTTTGTCCAGCTTTATCGCCTCTCGCTACGCCCGTACCCGGCCGTTTTCGCTGGCCGCCAGCCTGGTGTTCGAGCAATCCTACGGCCACGTGGAAGGCGATAGCGCGTCGCTGGCGGAGTTGTGCGCGATCCTGTCTTCGCTGGCGCAAGTGCCGCTACGCCAGGATCTGGCGATGACCGGCTCGGTGAATCAGCTTGGCCAGGTGCAACCTATCGGCGGCGTGAATGAAAAAATCGAAGGCTTTTTCGACATTTGCGCGGCTCGTGGTCTGAGCGGCAGCCAGGGCGTGATCATCCCGGCCAGCAATATCCCGCATTTAATGCTGCGTTGGGATGTGGTGCATGCCGCGCAAGCCGGGCAGTTCCATATTTATCAGGTCGCCACGGTCGATGATGCACTGGGTTTATTGAGTGACATGGACGTAGGCATGGCAGACGCGCAAGGCCAATTTCCAGGCGATTCGTTCAACGGCAAAATCGACGCACAGTTGCAGCAATTTACCAGCTTGGTCAAGGAGTTTGCGGCTAAAGCAGACGGCAAATGAAGTGCTGTCTGCTTGGAAATAGCCGTGTAGAGACACAAGACTTTGCGCCTCTACACGGCTACCCAACCTGGACAGACAACATCGAGATAGCGCCCAGCGTGGTTTTATCGGTGAAAAAACCCAGACTTTCGCCCTCGTCTCGCAAACCCAGGATATACAGCAAGGGCAGAAAATGTTCGTCCGTGGGAATGGCCAAGGCTGCATCACCTAGCTCTCGGTATCTAACTAAGGCGCGATGATCGCCGTCGATAAGCAATTGTTTAATCCGTTCGGCAAACGCCACGGCCCAGTCGTGCGCGGTATCCCGCCAAATCGCCGCCTGCAAATTGTGGACGATATTGCCGCTGCCGACGATCAATACGCCTTCGTCTCGCAACCAACCTAATGCTTTGCCCAGTTGATAGTGCTGTTCCGGCGATTTATTCAGGTCTAAACTGAGTTGCATAACCGGAACATCGGCTTCTGGAAACATGTGGCACAAAATCGACCAGCTGCCATGATCCAAACCCCAATCCTGATCCAATACAATCGACGGCATCAGTTCGTGAATACGCATCGCCAATACCGGGCTGCCGGGCGCCGGATAGACAAAATCGAATAAAGCTTTCGGAAAACCATAAAAATCGTGAATAGTCCTTGGCTGCGGCATCGCCGTGATACGGGCACCCTCGGTTTGCCAATGCGCGGAGATACATAAAACAGCCTTGGGCCTGGGCAGCGTTTGTCCCAACGCCGCCCAAGCACGACTGAATTCGTTATCTTCAATCGCATTCAGCGGACTACCGTGACCGATGAATAAGGCCGGCATCCTTGCCAGGTTTTGGTTGTCAGGCTTGGCCATATTCATCGTATCTGCTCCCATAAAGTGTTCCATCCGCCTAAGCCGCTGCGTTAAAACGGCCCGCCTGATAATCGTCTATCGCCTGTTCGATCTGCTCGCGGGTGTTCATCACAAACGGCCCGTGTTGGACGATAGGCTCGCGCAGCGGCGCGCCGGCAACCAGGATTAAACGGCTGTCTTGCCTGGCTTGCACGATCACCCCATCCGCTTCTTTGCCATTGTTCAGAACCGCCATGCGTTGCGCGGAAACTGTTCTTTCGGCCACCGCCACCTCGCCGCGATACACGTAGAAGAAGGCGTTATGTCCAGTGAGTAGCGATTGACTGAAACTTGTGCCGGCCGGCACATGCACATCCAGGAATAATGGTTCGGTATCGGGCCGTTGAATTGCGCCGATTACGCCATGGCTGCTGCCGGCAATCACCCGCACCTTGACGCCGTCCGCCGTAAGCAATTCCGGAATCTGCTCGCTTTGCACATCTTTATAACCCGCCGGCTGCATCTTCTCGGCGGCGGGCAGATTGATCCACAATTGAAAGCCTTCCAACAAGCCGTCTTTTTGCTCGGGCATTTCCGAATGAATAATCCCGCGCCCGGCCGTCATCCATTGAATGCCGCCAGTTTCCAGCAAACCTTGATGGCCGGCGTTATCGCTATGCCGCATCCGCCCCGTGACCAAATAAGTCAAGGTTTCGAAGCCGCGATGTGGATGATTGGGAAAGCCGGCGATGTAATCGTTAGGCTTGTCGCTGCCGAAGGCATCCAACATCAAGAACGGATCGAGGCGCTGCTGCAAGGCTTGGTCCAACACGCGGGTCAATTTCACACCGGCACCATCCGACGTGGCGTGACCAACCACGAGTTGTTCGATACCGCGCGAACGGTGTACCACATCGGTTTTGCGTGTTTCATTATTCATGGCTGATCTCCTGTGTTCGGTTGATATTTAGGCAGCCAAAGCTGCAATCTGGCTAGCGGCAGCTTGCAAGGCCAGTTGTTCGGCATCGCCGCCCATCGCCAAACCTTCCGCATAAATGAACGTGACATCGGTCATGCCCAAAAATCCCAACACGGTACGCAAATATGTACTTTGGCTGTCGGTCTCGGTACCGCTATGCTTGCCGCCGGCGGTTTGAATCACAAACACTTGCTTGTTTTTCAGTAAGCCTTCCACGCCGTTTTCGGTGTATTGAAACGTCACTCTGGCGCGGGCGATAGCGTCTATCCAGGCTTTCAGTTGCGCCGGAATGCCGAAGTTATACATCGGCGCGGTTAATACCACGACGTCGGCTTGTTGAATTTCGGCTATCAACGCATCGTCCAGCGCCACCCGTTGCGCTTGCGCCGGGTTGCGTTGCTCGGCGGGGGTACTCAGCGCAATCAAAGCCGCTTCATCCAGCAAAGGATGCGGGGTTTTCGCCAAGTCGCGCACCGCCAATTGTACCGCCGGCGCTTGTTGGCGTAGCCCGGCAACCAAACTATCGGCCAGACGGCTGGAATAAGCATTTTCGGCGCGGATGCTGGAGTTAATTTGCAGAATGTTCATTTAAGTCTCCCAAATGTGTTTGAAGTTGGGTTGACTATACGCCTGGATAATATTGGGCAGAAGACCGGAAAATGGATAACATTGTTCCATTGGAGGAACAATAATGCAGATAGAACCCAACGACTTGTGGCTATTCGCCAAAATCGCCGATGCCGGCAGTTTTTCCAAGGCCGGCGAATTGCTGGGTTTGCCCAAATCGACCATCTCGCGGCGCATCAGTAATCTGGAAAAACAGCTGGGCGAGCGTTTGCTGCAGCGCACCACCCGGCAGTTGAATCTGACCGAATTCGGTTTGCGCCTGCTGCAACATGGCCGGCAGGTCAGCGAGGAAATCGAAGCGGCGATGGCCTTGGCGCAGCACCGGCAAATCCAGCCCAGCGGCGTGCTGCGCATCTCGATGCCCAACGACTTTGCCAATCTATTCTTGGCGCCGCTGCTGGCCGAATTCAGCGATACCTACCCGGCCATTGCCCTGGAAATCGATTTATCCGCGCGGCGGGTGGATTTGCTTAGCGAGAGTTTTGACCTGGCGATTCGGATGGGCGATCTGCCGGACGACGCCACCTTGACGGCCAAGCGGCTGCATCTGCAAACCTGGGGCTTGTATGCCTCGCCACAATATCTGGCAAAACGCGGCACACCTGAGCACCCCGAGGACTTATTGAAACACGACGCCCTCAGCCTGCTGGCCGGCAACCGGGAAGCGCCGGCCTGGCAATTGAACAAGGGCGAACAGCAATGGCTGGGCATGCCACCGATCCGCATCAAGGCAAACTCGCCGGAATTACTGGTAAAGCTGGCCACACAACATCAAGGCATCGTCGCCGCGCCGGACTCTTACGCCAGCATTTCCGTGCCGAACCAGGAACTGGTGCGGGTGCTGCCGGAATGGTGTTTGCCGCAAACCACGGCTTGGCTGGTGTTTCCCGGCCGACGCTTGATGCCGACCAAAACCCGGGTGTTTATCGATTTTTTGGACGTGCATTTAAAAGCTTTTGCATGAGGCACTATCGGCAACCTGGTAAACGACAAAAACCTTCAGGCCACACAGTTTATTTGTTTGACTGAGACTACCCGCCTCTATAGAATCCGCGCAGCCTAGCCGAAGGTTAGGAAACCTGCCAATTCAACAATTCAACAATTCAAGGAGAACTCATGTTTAGATTTTTGGATATTTCACGCGGCATCGCCCTGTTAGTCGGCGTGATGGCGATCGGCTCGGCGCAGGCCACCGTAATTGCCGGAACGGATTTCATCAAAACTGCAAGTGCTCATTACGTTATTAACGCAACTGGGAGTTCGGCTATCTACAGACCCTCCTTCATCGTGATCGGCGCCGATGGTTCGGAGCCAAGCGAGAACTTTGGGCCGTTCAGCATATCCGGTTCATTTGACGTCGAACGCTATCAAAGTACGGCAAGCCCTACTTCAACGCCGGCAAGCGGCGAAATTACCAACAAGATATTGTTTACCAACGCCAATATCACGCTGAACGGCGCAACTCATAGCTTCGAATTTCCCAGCTTCTTTAGTGTCATGACTAGCGACACAGCATTTCAGTCAGAGCCGGAATCTCTCGGTTGTTCCGTCCCATCAGGCCTCATCGCTTCCTGCGTAACGAATCCTAGTCTGAATCCGTCTTTTTGGTCCGGAACACTGAGCAATCAATCCATAAGCATTGACGGTTTCGCGGCGGTAGATACCATAAGAGCGGGTTATAACTATCACATAGAAGCTTCTCCGGTACCGCTGCCAGGCGCCGTTTGGCTGTTTGCTTCGGCCTTAGGCCTACTCGGTGGAATGACGCAAAGAAGGAATGGCGGCAAATAGGCTTTTCTTAAGCCCCGGATGGGCTTGGTAGCTTGCAGCCCATCCGTCAAATTAATGAATCGCGGTTCGTCAAAAAGTCAGCAACAAATCCGTCGAAACCAATAACTGCTGATGGCTTACCCCAACATCGAATGCCCGCCAGCCGTCGCTGATGTCGTAGCGCACACTGGGCCGCAAGGTCAGCCACGGCAAGGGTTTCCAATTGGCGCCGACGGTGGCGGCGTAATAATTGGCCGGTGCGCTGGCCAGCGCCGGCTTGCGGGCCGGCACGCCAACCCGGGCACCATCGTCGTCGCGAAACCATTCCAGGCGCAGGCCCAAACCCAGGTCATCGAATAGATCGTAATTCAAATAGCCAACCACGCCATACCACTCCGCACTTTCGACGCCGGCCATCTTGGTGATCCAACCGTAATCGTGTTGCAAGGTTGCGTGCCAGCGCTCGCCAATGTCCTGCTTCAATACCACGCTGTACAAATTGACATCCCTTGCCGCCGACTCGCTCAAACTGCCGTGCGAACCGCTCAGCGCCAGCGAAGTACCGGTTTTTGGATTCACCCAATTGATGCCGCCGATAAAGCCCCAATTCTCCAAGCGATGTTGAAAGCTGCCGTCCCAGCCGGCGTAAGGACTGCCGGTCACCGCGCCGGCTTTTAGTTCCAGATTTTCATCAACTGAATAACTGGCCAGCAGGCCGGTATGCGAAAACGGTTCGCCGAACTGCATCGTATAGGAATGCGAATAAAAAAAGTTGTCCGGCGCGGTAACCGTTTCGTTACCGATCAGCGTGTAAAACTCGCCCAGTTTGATCTTCAAACCGTTCCCAAGCGGCGCGAAAAATTCCAGATAGGCTTGCGGGAAGGCAATGCCATAGAGGCGTTCATGCAACAAATGCGCATCCCAGTGATCGCCCGGATCGCCCATCGAACGGGTATAAAACGCATCGCTACCGAAGATGAAATCCAGGCGACCGCCCCAGCTCCATTCGTTGGCATTGGTCGAGACGCTACGCTCCAGAAATTGGTAGAGCTGGTTCAATTGCAGTTCGTCGGCCCGGTCGGAAAAACTCACGGTACCGTTAAAGCGATCGGCCGGCTGATTGGCATTGTAGCTAACGCCGGTATTCAGCCAGCCGCCCCAATGCAAATCCGCCTGCTTGAACCAGTCGGCTAGATCGGAATCGTCAGGTATCAATAGCTCGCGCAGATGCTTGACGCTGGTCAGGCTAGGCTCATCGCCGCGCGCATCAGCCACCGTTATGCAGAAAACGGCAAGCAGGCCCCCAACAATTTTGCATGTATTTGCGCGATCCATAGCTATTCAATGACAAACGAAATGCAACCCGGTCTGATAGATATTCAGACCGGGTACAACAGCAAGTTAAGAACTAAACGGATATAGCGGTTTAACGGACTATCAAGCGGCTAACAGCTCAGGCTGGACTCGCCACCCTCATCAGTTTGGGCGTGATCGCCTCTTGATAAGCTATCCCGGGCGACTCCAGACTGAATCCATGCAGTTCCACGTCGATATTGCGATCGGGCGCCGCTTGCAGAAAATCGTCAATAGTCTCCAGAATATCGTGATCGATAAACAGGGCTTTGCCGCCGTCGATGATCAATTCGCTATCGTCGGCGATACTGCCTAGATAATTGCGAAGCAAGGCTTTGTTTAAAAAAGACACGTCCTTGTGCAGCCTCAGCAAGTAGTTGGACCCATGCTGGGTTAAGGTGATAGCAGCATGGAAATTGGCCCGCAATACGAAAAAAATACCGCAGACCATTCCTATCGCGATACCTTCCAGTAAATCGGTAAACAGAATCGAGAACACCGTGATCACAAACGGCACAAACTGATTCAGACCTTTTTTGTAGAACTCGAAAAACATGGCGGGTTTGGCCAGCTTATAGCCGGTTTGCAGCAAAATTGCCGCCAGACAGGCCAGCGGAATCATGTTTAGAAAATGGGCAAAAAACAATACGCTGATCAGCAACAGCACCCCATGGAAGAAACAGGAGAGCCGGGTTTGACCGCCAGCATTGATGTTGGCCGAACTCCGCACGATCACGGCGGTGATCGGCAAGCCGCCCATCAAACCGCTGAGCAGATTACCCAAGCCCTGGGCTTTCAATTCGCGGTTGGTCGGCGAAACGCGTTTATGCGGATCCAGCTTATCCACCGCTTCTACGCTTAATAAGGTTTCCAAACTGGCTATAATAGCCAGAGTCAGCGCGATGCTGTAAATCTTGGGATTGCCGAGATAGCTGAAATCAGGCAAGCGCAACTGGTTGACGAAGTTGCTGGTGGAGCCAAGCTCCGGCAAAGACACCAGGTACTTTACGCCGATAGACCATTCCGGGGCCGACGCCAGCGCCCAGGCATTGAATGACACGCCCCAAATCACCGCCAATAGCGGACCGGGAATCATCCGTAATACGTTAAATCGTTTGATGAACGCACTTTCCCAAAAAATCAGGATCAACAAGGCCACGCAAGCCACCAGGGTCGCTCCGGGCGAAATGCCGTGCAGGGAGTGGGTAAACTCAATGAAGCTGGACCCGGCGGTATCCGGCATATAACTCTCGTCCGCCGCGTAGCCCTCATCGTAACCTGTCGCATGCGGCGTTTGTTTGATGATCAGAATCATGCCGATAGCCGCCAACATGCCTTTAATCACCGCGGTTGGGAAAAACGCGGCAATCATCCCGGCCCTGACGAAGCCGAATAGGATTTGGAAAATCCCGGCAAACATCAAACTCAATAAAAACGCCTTGAAATTGCCCAGGGTTTCGATGGCATTGAACACGATGACAGTCAGGCCGGCGGCCGGACCGGAGACGCTGAGCTGCGAACCGCTGCACCAGGACACGACGATGCCGCCGAGCATGCCGGCAATAACGCCGGCGAACAACGGCGCGCCGGAAGCCAACGCGACTCCCAGACACAAGGGCAAGGCCACCAGAAATACCACGATGCTGGCTGAAAAATCCTGACGTAAATGTTTCAGGTAATAATTTAATTGCATTTTCATGGACGGTCTCCGTGCGGATAACTGGGAGCCTTAATGGGCGTATTGGTAGATGTCGTGAATCGGCGCCGTGTCGTCGATGTGTATCAATTCATTCAGCAAACCGTCATGCAAGCCGTAAACCCAGCCGCGCAAACTGATCTTTTGGCCGGACATCCAGGCCGATTGCACGATGGAGGTGTGAGCCAGACGTTGAACTTGTTCGATCACATTCCATTCGATCAATCTGTTGGCTTTATTTTCGGGTTGCAGGTTATCCAGTTCGTCTTGATGCAAACGATAAACGTCCTTGATGTGCGTCAACCACTTATTAGCAATGGCCAGATCACCGCGCTGCTGCCGCAAGGCCGCTTCCACGCCGCCGCAGCCGTAATGGCCGCAGACGATCACATGCTTTACTTTCAATGCGTTAATCGCGTACTGCAGCACGCTTAACCCGTTGAAATCGGTGGTGATGACTTGATTGGCGATATTGCGATGCACGAATATTTCGCCGGGTTGGGCATGTACGATGGTGTCGACCGGTACGCGGCTATCCGAACAGCCTATCCATAAAAATTCCGGATGTTGCTCCTTGGCCATATTCACGAAGTAATCCGGTTGTTTGCCGGTCATGGCTTCCGACCAGGCTTTGTTTTCCAGCAGTAATTTATTGGGCGTCTGCATAAACCCCTCCTCTTGAGTCGTCGCAATGTAAACGATGCGATTCTTAGGCGTCGCACTTGAGCAACCGGTATAGACATGGATCTTGCCAGCGCCGAACTAATAATAGCGAATCGAAATTTTTAAGCAAGCAATAAAGTTTCGAATCGCTATTTAGTGACGCCGACATAGAGCCAAGCAAGGGTGACGCACACTGCTTACAGCAGAGCAAACAGTGCGCGAAGGACAATCAGGATGATTTAGGGATGTGAAAAACTTAGAACCTTAGTTTTACCAGGGCAGCGCCGAACCGTCGTACTTAACAAAACTACCGGTATCGGCCAGGCTGAAATTGTCGATCACCTTACGCATGCCGGATACGCTTTCCTCTGCGTCGATCAAGCCGTTCGGTCCGCCCATATCGGTTCTGACCCAGCCCGGATGCAGAATCAACACGCCCACCGCTGTTGGCCGCAAATCAATGGACAGGCTTTTCAATGCCGCATTCAGACCGGCCTTGCTGGAGCGATACAGGATGCTGCCCCCGCTGGTATTGTCGGTCATGCTGCCCATCAAACTGCTCAAGGCCACGATCAAGCGTTTGTCGCTGCGCTGCACATGGGGCAAAAATGCTTCGGCTAATTTGAGTGGCGCCAGCACATTGACCGCCAGCACACGCGCCCAGGTTTGGTAGTCCAGTTGTCCAAAACCGCGACCGGCTTGATCGCCGTAAACGCCGGCATTGTTCAGCAATACATCGATTTTGCGGTGGGATAGCTTGGTTGCCAATGCATCGATTTGATTGAAATCCGCTACATCCAGCGTCTCGATCTGAATCTGCGGATATTGTTTGGCAAGCGCGGCCAATTGCTCGGCCTTGACCGGGTTACGGCAGGCCGCGATGACCTGATTCCCGGCGGCGGCATATTGCCGGCAAAACTCCAAACCCAAGCCGCGATTGGCACCGGTGATTAAAACAGTTTGCATCGTTACGTCTCCAAACGAGTGATTAAAAAAATCAGAAAGCTTATGCGGTTTGCTGAGGCGTTTACCGCAATCTTGATAAGTAATTGCCGATTGAACTATTCGTATTTAGCCATGCCTCACCGACACAGTTTTAGCATGAAATTCCGGGAGGCTACTATGCAAATGCAGTCAGTTAAATCCAGCACTATCGACGTGATCGGCTACGACGAACAAACCCATAAATTGCGGGTGTCGTTCAAAGACCAACAAGCTCAGGATTTTTGCCACGTGCCCGAACACCTGTTCGCCGCTTTTCTCAACGCCCGCTCCAAAAACCGGTTTTACAAGCGCCATCTACAGAACTTGTTTCCTTGCTAAGAGATACCGAATCAACGCCTTGAAGCGGCGGCAGAAGCAATTATCCCTGGCGCAACTGCCGATAAAACCGAATCATGCTCTCGGCGATAGCTTGGTCGGAGCTATACAACACGCCGCAATGATTCATAAACGTCGAGCCGTCCGGATTTAATACCAGCGCATTACCGTGAATATCGCTGACCGGCGCGCCGGCTTCCCGGAACAAACAAGCAGTGGCCGCGTAATCCCAGACGCTGCCGCCGCCCTTCTCCGGCTTGGGAAATTTAAAATAACACGCCGGCGCCTTCGTCAGCGCCTGACAAGCATTTAGCGCCGCGCCGCCTTGCAAACGCAGATTGGCGCCGGCATAGCCCAACTCGACGGCAATGCGTTCCAGTTCTACCTGCGTAGCGTGATACAAAGGATCTTGGGCAAAGCTTTTATCGGTGATGAAAGTCAACGTTTGCGTCGGCGTTGCCGACTTAAACCCTTGTTGGTTTTGCCAAGCGCCTTGATCCTTAATCGCGCGATAAAGCGTTTGAGTCAAGGGATCGTAAACCACGCCGATCAGCGCTTGCCCGGCGCGCGACACCAGGGCGATGGACACCGAATAACCCGGCACGCCTTCGATAAAAGGCAAGGTGCCGTCCAAAGGATCGATGCACCAGAAATAATCCTGTTGCAGACGCGCGCCGTCGTCTGGACTTTCTTCCGACAATAAAGCCAAATCGTATAGCGCGCAGGTCGGCCGCAAACTTTGCAATATGATGTCCTGACTCAAATGATCGATTTCCGTCACCACCTGAGCCGCCAGGCTGGTGCCGCCATCCTTGGTATTAACCGCGACGGCTCGTTGCGCATGGCTGGCAATCAATTGTCCGGCCTGCATCGCCGCCGAAATGGCGCATTGACCAAGTAAATACAGATCGTCCGTCGACAAGCGCATCGGTTCTCCTGGGGGTTTATAATTGGGCAATAACTTGCCGCGCCAGCCGTTCGCTATAGCTGTTGGGCGACCAATAGCCGGGGCTCCAGCCTTTTAAAAAGCGGTGAAAATCGGTCCAGGCCACTGGATACAACGCCCGCCAATCTTGCTCGACGGCATCGGCACCGACGGGTTTTTGTTTACGCCGCAACGCCTGTTGCAAAGCCTGAAAATAAATATCCAGCAATTCGCTCTCCCTGTGCTGGCACTCGTCCTGGCCTAAACAGCTATCGATAAAATACGCGACATCCTTGATTCCGCAACCGCCGCCGACGTATTGAAAATCCACCGCCGCGACCCGGCTGCCGTCCGCCGAAAAACAAAAATTGGCCAATTTGGCGTCGCCATGCACGAAGGTTTGGTAAGGCGTATCGCGCAGTTTTTGATCGATCGCCAGCGCGGCATTTTTCAAGGCAATATCCTGCAAGGCATCCAATTCGTTGGGCCGGGTCTGCAGATGCCAATAGGTGCCGGTGGGCCACAAACCCGTGGGCTTTTCGCCGATAAACGTGGCATGAAAATTTGCCAGCCAATGCAGGCAAGTGCGTATCTCCCGTTCGCCGGCCCGCGAGCGGCGTTGCGGAAATCCCGCTGGATGCAGGTCTTCCAGCACCAGCACTATATCTTCTCCGAACATCTCGAATGCCAGACAAGCCGGCACGCGACAATCCGCGTCGCAATGTCTAGCCCAACTTTGATACCAGGCTGTCTCAATCCGATAAGAACGTACTTTACGCCGATGCGACAAATCTTCATTGGAACCCGGCGTTTGCAGGCTTTGCGCAGACAGTTTCACGTGTTTGACGATCACGCTAGCACTGTCGCAGCCGCTTAAGCCATAGCGCAAGATATACCCGTAGCCGCTCCACAGGCTTTGAATGGTTTCAAGTTGAAACGCATCATTAGCGCCGGTGGCTTCAAGCACGAGGTCGTGTATGGTGTTTTGCATAGGGGTAGTAAGTGCCTCAAGAATCGCTATTTTCCGGGAATACGCCGAACGAAAGCCAGGCTTACGTGTCGGATTGCGGTATCGTTGGTATAGTTCATACCGTGCATAGCTAACGCAGACCGCCAACACAATAAACATTACAGCCATGATACCGACCATGAATTTTGCATCCGATAATTGGGCTGGCGCGCACCCCGCCATCTCGCAAAGCTTGTTGACAGCCTCGGCGGGATTTTCGGAACCCTATGGCGCCAGCGCACTGGATCGCAAAATCGAGCGCCAGTTTAACGAGCTATTCGAACGCGAAGTAGCGGTATTTTTCGTCAGCACCGGCACGGCGGCCAATTCGCTGGCACTGGCCGCCGTCAACCGTCCGGGCGGCGTATCGTTTTGTCACCGCGAAGCGCACATGTTGGAAGACGAATGCGGCGCGCCGGAGTTTTTTACTCACGGCGCACGGCTGGCGCCGGTGGACGGCTACAACGGGAAAATAGATCCCGACAATCTAAAAGCGGAAATCGAACGTTTTCCGCCCAATTTTGTGCATGCCGGTCAACCCATGGCCATTTCCATCACGCAAGCGACCGAAATCGGCACGCTGTACCAGCCCGAGGAAATCGCCGCTATTGCGGACATTGCCCAAAGGTACCAACTACCCTTACATATGGACGGCGCACGTTTTGCCAACGCACTGACAGCACTGCAACTAACCCCTGCGGAAATGAGCTGGAAACTGGGAGTGGATATTGTGTCTTTCGGCGCCACCAAAAACGGCTGCTGGTGCGCGGAAGCGTTGGTGTTTATGAATCCGGCACAGGCTAAAGATTTGCCGTTTATCCGCAAACGCGCCGCGCAGCTGATGTCTAAAAGCCGGTTTATCGCCTGTCAGTTCGAAGCGTATTTGGACGACGGACTTTGGCTGGAGCTGGCCCGCCACGCCAACGCGATGGCGGCGCGTTTGCAAAACGGCATTGCCAACTCGAAACATACCCGACTGGCCTGGCACGCGGAAGCCAATGAAGTGTTTGCCGTGTTAGACCAAGCGCATGCCGACCGTCTGCAACAGCAAGGAGCAGTGTTTTATCCCTGGAATCCACCGCGCGCGAATCCTGATCTGGTGGCTGACCGGGAAGTGTTGGTACGCTTGGTCACCAGCTTTGCGACGCAGGCGGAGCAAGTCGATGCCTTTACCGAGCTTTTGGGCTGAGGGCAACCGATTTTGCCTTTCCATCGTCCCAAACTCCCAGCCGCCATTTGCCGGTTAGCAAGACGGCAGACCGATTGCAATACATGACCGTATCTCCCGCCCCAACAGAGTTGAAGCGGCGCAGCTCATGGTTGCGCACGGTTGCTATTACGCTGCTGGTGCTTGTGTTGTTTTGCCTGGCCCTATGGTGGCAGCGTTCGGTTTTAGTAGAGTTGCTATTGCAACAGGCGCTGAAACAAAGCGCGCTCAGCTCACCCTCGCTATCGGGGCTATCGTTTGACTCCAAGCATGCCAAGCTGACGGAAATCAGCTTTGGCCTGGCGACGCCGGTCGGCGACTTAACGGTTGCGATGCAGGACGTCGCAACCGATTACGATCTGGAAAAGCGAACCATCCACAACGTCAGCATCGGCCACGCCGCGTTGAAACTTAAATACCGGCCCGCCGCCCAATCCGCAAGCAACACTGCGGAAAACGGCCCCATCAGTTTACCGCTAGACCGATTGAGCATCGCGAGACTGGAAATTGACATCGACACGCCTTGGGGCTTGAGTAGCTTCGCCGGTCAAGCGGACATTACGCACGGCGCGGCGGATGCCGTCGAGGCAAGGTTTCAGGATGCCCGACAATCCATTCACCTAAAAATCGATCCCGGTTTTAGCGCAGCCAAACTCAACGTCCAACGGCTACCGAGCGGCAGTATACTCGAACTGAATGCCAGACAACTGGATGGCCCCGCCAAGCAAATCAAGCTAAATGCCGGCGCACTTTCGCTGATCGAGTGGTTTAACAGCAGCTTGCTGATACCGCAAACTTTGCGGGCAAAAACCCAGTCATACGACTTATCCAAATTAAGCCCGCTACTAAGCGCCACACAGTTGAGTGCAAGCGCCAAAACGCCGGACAACTTTGCCACGCTGCAAGCTGACGTAGCTCTGCAGCGAAATAAACAGTCACTGGTTGCTATCGATTTGTCGATGACGAACAAGCAGACAATCGATATGAACGGCCACCTGGACATAGCTGCCAGCGAGGCATTCGATTTGATCAAGCCCTGGTTACCGGCCATCGCGGCCAGTTGGACGGTTGCCGGCGGCAAGGTGGGAGGGAACCTGCAAATGCACAAGCTAAGTAATCAAGATACTTCCGGAACGGCGCATTTGACTATTACGGATTTGGCCTTGACGGCCGGTGCGGCGAAAATCGAGAACGGCAACATCGGGCTGAATATACCGGAGTTGGCGGATCGCACGGTGGACTTGACCGTCGAAGTGCCGACGTTGGGATTGGGTAAGGATTTGATAGCGCATAATCTTAGTGTCAAGGCCATCTATCTCGATCAGGAACTGACACTAAGCCAAGCCAAGCTGGCACTATTCGGCGGCACGATGGAATTGATGCCGGACAAAATCCGGCTGGAGCAAACGCCGATACTGTTGACCTTACGACTGCATGAAGTCGATCTGTCGCAACTTTTGACTAGCCTGCATTACCCGAATATTTCCGGAACCGGTTCGATAGCCGGCGAACTGCCGTTGCAGCTATCGGCGGGGACCATAGACGTGCAAGACGGCAGCCTCAGCGGCACGCAGCCGGGTGTGTTACGCTATGTCGGACCGGCCGATAATCAGAATATTGCCTTTAAGGCGCTACGCAACCTGGTTTACCAACATTTGCAAGCCAAGGTAAATTATCGGCCGAACGGCGAATATCATTTGGGCTTACGCCTGGAAGGCAGTAACCCGGAAGTATTATCCGGCCATCCGCTGGCCTTCAACCTGAATATCAGCGGCCAACTTCCCGAGCTCTTGCAAAAAGGTATTTTAGCCGGGGATTTGGAACGGACCATTCTGGAGCAGGCCATCGCCAAACCGGCTGATGTTGAGAAATCGCCGAAGCCCCCAAGCGGGGATCAACAACCCAAACCGCCGCCGGCGGACCGGAGGAATCAATGAACTGGAAAGCTGCAAGTAGCGCGGCCATCTTGTGCGGCAGCATCTACCTGACGGGGTGTTCGCCTTCCGTCAGACTGGAAGCGCCGGATAAACCGATCGAAATCAATATGAACGTCAAGATCGAGCACGAAATCCGTTTGAAAGTGGAAAAAGACGTAGACGAATTGCTTACCAGCCAGAAAGGCTTGTTTTAAAGGAGCGAGTAATGAAAAACAAAAATTTGCTGTCACTTTTGGCGCCGTTGTTTCTAGGCTTATGCCTGATCGCCTTGCCGGTTAACGCAGCCGATCTGGCCCAGGCAAAATCGGCAGGGCTGGTGGGCGAACAAATGAACGGTTTCCTGGGTTTGGTTCAACCCGATGCGTCGGCCGAGATACAAGCACTGGTCAAGAGCATCAATGCCCAACGTCTGGCCGAGTACCAACGCATAGCCGCAAAAAATGGTGTTGCGGTGGAGGAAGTGGGCCGACTGACGGCGCAGAAAGTCATAGGCCAAGCGGCACCGGGACAATTTGTCGAGACACCTTCCGGCTGGTCGCAGCGTTAAGGGGCGAGGACCGTCGCCAATTCGAGTGGTGCGGTATTTAACTAAGGTCTCGCGTTGGTAAGACCAACTGCAAAAAAATAAATACCGCCATTTGTTCGCAGTGGCACTAATAAGTCAAATTTAGCTATCTCCCGACCTAAACCTGAACATCACCAGCACCACTCCCGGGAAGTTACCTTGCGATCCGACTTAGTCAAGGTGAGCCATTGTCCTTAAAACAACAGGGTAGCTACTCGGCTAGCCTTATTAGGTAGCGAAGCATGGATTCGTCTACGCACCAATTTCCGCCCTCTATTCCATAACATCAGGCGGCTCGCACTTTAGGCACAGGCGTATTTTTCGAGGAAAAACCAAGCTAAATGCCCATAAAATCAATGTGCGACAAATTGTCACACTTTTTTGTAGACAGCGAGATTTTAATCCAATAGAATTCGCCCACTTTCAGCGAAGCGCAGACGATTCGAAAGAATCCTGATCGTTAAATGAGGGGGGGATAGGCGACCGTTAATCCGGTATAATAAAAACAATAAACGCAAGAAATTAACCTACTGTTCAACGGTAGGCGTCCAATCAATATAAAAAATAAGACCGGACGAAGCCCACTTTATGTGGGCTTTTTTATGCCTGCCGATTTAGCTCACAAGCCTGCCACTTTTTTATCGTCCTCTTCCTGAAAATTTCTGTAGTTGATCGATATTTTTAAACCGGCAAATCGGCCCGACATTTTGACCAATTCTGACGTGGTCTTATCGAACATCAGCCTGACTTCACTCAAAGCCCTATCCTCGTAGCCTTCTTCGATATTCTTGGCATCCAACCGAAAATGGTAAAGATAGACTTCCTGTTTTTCTTCATCGGTAATTTCCAGCGGTTCGCCCAATTGTTTAATCACCGTGGCTTTTTTTGGTAACAGCGCGGCGATTTTTTCCATCTGATCGGCTTTGGCTCTCAACTGTTTTTTCTCTTCGTTGATTTCCGCACCGCCCAGCGAACGAAACGACGCTTCCAGAAACTCCGGTGGGGCGATTTGTAAAAACAAGTTGGAGAAAGTCCAGTCGGTGATTTTATCTTCCTTATTAAAGGCCAGATCCAGATAAAAACTGATCTCCGGCGCAATCAGCTTACTGTCTTTGTCTATTTTGCGGAACCAATAGCGCCAGCGCTTGCCGTCGCCTGTGTGTTCCTCGCTGCTGGCACGTAGCTTGGCCAGCGACACAAAATCTTCGCTCAACAGTTTGGGTTGTTTGAAATGCACGGTGAAATCGTCTTTAGATGTCACCGCAAAATAACGATCAAACTCGTCCATTTGCAAATAGGTTTGGTAGGCGTGCAACCAATGCAAGCAACCGGTCATGGTACTGAGTAAGGCAAAAGCCAGAAACAGGCGAAAAAAGCGGTTAATTTTATTCATATCACCCTCAGTGCCGGGTAGGCGAGTTAGTATTGTTTTCGGCTGCCGGATTGGTCAGCAGGTTCTCCACGTCAACCTTGTCGAAATGGTATTGCGCTCCGCAAAATTGGCAATCGACTTCGATGTCCTCGCGTTCCTGCAAAATTGCCTGTAATTCCGACCGCCCCAATGCGACTAAAGTGCCGCCGATTTTTTGCCGGGAGCAATTGCATTTGAATTCCACCGCTTCCGGTTCGTAAACTCTGACCTTCTCTTGATGAAACAAGCGATGCAATAAATCTTCGCAATCCAGACTCAACAGTTCGTCGGCGGTAACGGTGCTGGCCAGTATTTCAATGCGTTCCCAATCGGCTTTATCCCGATTGCCGCTCGGCAATTCCTGGATGAACAGGCCGGCCGCATGGGTTTTGTTTGCAAACAGCCACAAACGGGTATCGAGTTGCTCCGACTGCGTGAAATAAGTTCTCAATACATCGGCCAGCGTTTCCGCTTCGACGCCGACGATACCTTGATACGGCTCGGCGTTTTCCGACTCCACCGTCAACACCAGTCGACCGCCCTCGCCTATCATTTCCTGCAAATTCGCGCCGGCCACACTGGTCTCGCTGCGCACCAAGCCTCTGATTTGCCTTTCGTTGCTGGATTGCGCCACCAGGGCCTTCAAATCGCCGCCGCCCTGAATCTGCATGATCATCGCGCCTTTAAACTTGATGGTTGCCGACAGCAAAACCACCGCAGCCAAGGCTTGCCCCATTTGCACATCGACGGCATCGTTGACCAAATGTTGATGCTGCTTGGCTTGTTGCCAGCTTTGTTCCAGCCGAACCCATTCGCCGCGCACTCCATGTTCTTCAAAAATAAAGCGGCGTAAGCAATCTTGTTGTTTCATGATTTAGTTGATTCCTCTTAACTGAGCCGCGATTATAATCCGCACTACCCCATCATTCGACCTCGGGATGCACTTATGTCTTTTCTATTCAAAAAAACCGCAATGCCCAGCGCCGAACAAGCCTTACCGGGACGCCAGCAAGCCATAGACAGCGGCGAAGTTCACGCGGTCAACGGACATCCTATCCATCCGCCATTTCCGGCGCATCTGCAACAAGCCGTGTTCGGCATGGGCTGTTTCTGGGGTGCGGAGCGTAAATTCTGGCAACAAACCGGCGTATTCAGCACCGCAGTCGGCTATGCCGGCGGTTTTACGCCCAACCCGACTTACCAGGAAATTTGCACAGGTCTAACCGGCCACGCCGAAGTGGTGTTGGTGGTGTTTGACCCGGCCGCGATTACTTATCGAAATTTACTGGCAATATTTTGGGAGTCTCACAATCCCACCCAAGGTATGCGGCAAGGCAACGATGTCGGCACCCAATACCGTTCCGTTATTTATTGCCACGGCGACCAATATCAAGCGGCCGTGGCAAGCCAACAACAGTATCAAGCACAGTTAGTCGCTGCCGGTTTTAATGAAATAACCACCGAAATCCGCGATGCCCCGATTTTTTATTACGCCGAGGAAGATCATCAACAATATCTGGCTAAAAACCCGTCCGGATACTGTGGCTTGGGCGGCTTGGGTGTTTGTTTTTCGGGGTAGTCGAATCGCCAAGAAATGCTAAGGCATTATAAGACTTGAGATTATTGTTTCACCGCCATCCCTGGCGAGTTTTTCCGGTTGACTTTTAGGAAAAAATCCTTCAATTTACGCGTCTGGTGTGGCTCTCCCTCTGCGCTCGGCTATAGCCGAACAAGCCCTAAAGGGCAGTCATCCAAACAGAGCTTTAAAACTAATATTAGTCTTAACAACACAAAACCGTACTCTGTCTCATCAACAGATTACCAGGAGGAAACATATGAAGAAGCCTGTAAAAAACTGGCTGCTTGCTTCGACTGTAGCTACTTTACTTGCTGCACCAACTGTCTCTACTGCTAACGACGACTTAGAAAAATTAACCCAAAACCCTGCTAACTGGGCATCTTGGGGCGGCGACTACGCCGGCACTCGTTATAGCAAACTGTCGCAAATCAACGCTCAAAACGTTAAAAACCTGCAACCAGCCTGGTCTTTCTCTACAGGTGTTCTGCGTGGTCACGAGGGTGGTCCTTTAGTTGTTAACGGCGTTCTGTTCATCCACACTCCGTTCCCTAACACCGTTTACGCGATCGACCAAAAAACCAAAGCAGTCATCTGGGAATTCACCCCAACCATGGATGCCGACGTAACCATCCCCGTGATGTGCTGCGATACCGTTAACCGCGGCTTGGCTTACGGCGACGGCAAAATCTTCCTGCAACAATCAGACACCGTTCTGACTGCACTGGATGCCAAAACCGGTAAACGCGTATGGAGCGTACAAAACGGCGACCCGAAACTGGGTATGACCAACACCAACGCGCCATTGGTTGTTAAAGATAAAGTCATTACCGGTATTTCCGGCGGTGAGTTTGGTGTTCGCGGCTTCTTGGCAGCTTACAACATCCGTACCGGTCAACTGGAATGGAAAGGCTACAGCATGGGTCCTGATAAAGACACCCTGTTGAAACCAGGTAAATCCACCACTTGGGAAAACGGCAAAGTCACTCCTGTTGGCGCTGATTCAGGCACCAGCACTTGGAAAGGCGACCAATGGAAAATCGGCGGCGGCACCACCTGGGGTTGGTACTCTTACGATCCTAAACTGAACCTGGTTTATTACGGCTCAGGCAACCCATCTACCTGGAACCCTGTACAACGTCCAGGCGACAACAAATGGTCCATGTCTTTGTGGGCTCGTGACGCCGACACCGGTGAAGTTAAATGGGTTTACCAAATGACTCCACATGACGAGTGGGACTACGACGGTATCAACGAAACCGTTCTGGTTGACCAAGAAGTGAAAGGCAAACTGCACAAAACTATCGTGCATTTCGACCGTAACGGCTTCGGTTATACCCTGGACCGCGAAACCGGCGAACTGTTGGTTGCTGAAAAATTCGACAAATCAGTTAACTGGGCAACTCACGTTGACCTGAAATCAGGTCGTCCAGAAGTTGTGCCTGAGTTCTCTACCGAACACCACGGCGAAGACGTCAACACTGTAGGTACTTGCCCTGCGGCGTTGGGTTCTAAAAACCAACAACCTGTTTCTTACTCTCCACAAACCGGCCTGTTCTACATCTCGGGCAACCATTTGTGCATGGAGTACGAACCGTTTGAAGTTTCTTACACAGCAGGCCAACCTTATGTAGGTGCTACGCTGTCTATGATGCCTGCTGGCGCTGACGTGCTGACCGGTAAACCAGACGGCACCACCAACCTGGGTCAGTTCACTGCGTATGACGCTAAAACAGGCAAAATCGCTTGGTCTAACAAAGAGCAATTCTCTGTATGGTCAGGTTCAGTTGCTACCGCTGGCGGCGTGGTATTCTACGGCACCCTGGAAGGCTACCTGAAAGCTGTTGATGCTAAAACCGGTAAAGAATTGTACAAATTCAAAACCCCATCAGGCATCATCGGCAACGTAAATACCTGGGAATTTGACGGCAAACAATACGTTGGCGTTCTGTCAGGTATCGGTGGCTGGGCTGGTATCGGTATCGCAGCAGGTATCGACGACGGCACATCAGCATCTAGCTCAGAAGGTTTGGGTGCGGTTGGTGCTTACAGAAGCTTGAGCTCCTACACCAAATTGGGTGGTACACTGACCGTGTTCGCTCTGCCTAACTAAGATCTATCTCGTTAGATTTCAGTAAAGCAAGCCTTGGCCGAGTAATCGGCCAAGGCTTTTTTACGTATAGACCCCAGCTAAAAGGAAACTGCGATGAAAATGTTCTCAACCGCCTCAAAACTAATAATGACGGCGACCTTGGCTGTATCCACTATTTCCGTGAACGCCCAAGACAAATTCAGGGTTTGCGCCGATCCGTTAAACCCGCCCTATTCCACCAAGGAACAAACCGGCTACGAAAACAAAATTGCTGCCCTCTTTGCCGAGCAACTAGGACAGGAACTGGAATACACCTGGCTACCGGAACGAATCGGCTTTATTCGCAACACACTGAAAGCCGAGAACGACAACGGCGAAGGTTTTAAATGCGACGTGGTGATGGGCGTGCCAGCCGGTTACGATCTTACCGACACCAGCAAACCTTACTTTCACTCAACTTATGTACTACTAATTGCCAAAGGCCGCGGCTGGGACGACATTAAAGACAGCCCGCAATTAGCCAACCTTCCCTTGGACAGACAAGAGAAACTGAAAATAGCGATGTTCGACCGTGGCCCAGGCACTGAGTGGCTGCAAAAAAGCGGCTTGCTGGAGCAAGGTGTCCCCTATCAAAGCATGACGGGCGACAGCGAACACAACACCGCTATGCAAATCGAGAAAGACTTACGCACAAAAAAAATAGACATGGTGATTTTGTGGGGACCGATGGCCGCTTATGTGCAGTCACAAGCCCCCAAGGGCAGCTATATTACGATACCCATGCAATCATCGCCCGGCTTGAAATTTGATTTTTCGATAGCGATGGGCTTGCGTCAAGGCGACAACAAACGCAAGCAACAACTGAATGAATTAATCGACAAAAACCTGGACAAAATTCAAGCCATCATCGCAAGTTACAACATCGCTGTATTGCCGATCCCCGCGGAAACCGGCAAAAAAGACGACGATTGAAATGCCCTTTAAGGTCTAGCGCCCAAACAATCTAACCAAATGGGCAAAATGTCCGGCTTTGTCATCGGTTAGCTGCGACCAATCGAACCGCCAGCGCCAATTTCCTTCGGTTGTGCCTGGCGTGTTCATCCGGTCGGGCGATCCCAGCTTCAAAATATCCTGCATCGGAATCACCGCCAGATTGGCAACCGACCCGAATGCAGCATGAATCAAGGCGCTGGGCATGGGTAGGCTAGACCAGCCGAGATAATCGTAAATACGCTGTTTCTCGCCGTCGTTAAGCCCCTCGAACCAACCCAGCGTGGTATCGTTATCGTGGGTGCCGGTGTAGACCACGCTGTTTTTCTGATAATTGCACGGCAAATAAGGATTGCGGCTATCGTCGCCAAACGCAAACTGCAAAATCTTCATGCCCGGCAAATCGAAATCGTCGCGCAAGGCTTCCACTTCTTCGGTGATGATACCCAAGTCTTCGGCCACCAAGGATAAAGAGGCAAATTGCTCCTGAATGGCCGCCAGCAATTCGGCACCCGGCGCTTTAACCCAACGCCCGTTGATTGCAGTATTCTCGCTGGCCGGAATCTCCCATGCCGCCTCCAAGCCGCGAAAATGATCGATTCGCAAAATATCGAACATTTCGTACTGGGATTTAATCCTGTCCAACCACCATTTGAAGCCGGTTTTCTGCAGATAATCCCAGTCGTAGTGCGGGTTACCCCAGCGTTGGCCATTCTCGGAGAAGTAATCGGGCGGTACGCCGGCCACCGTATCCATTTCCCCCAAATCGTTAAGTTTGAATACAGCCCGATTCGCCCAAACGTCGGCGCTGTCGTAAGACACAAATATCGGAATGTCGCCAAACATCAGTACGCCATGCTTGGCTGCGTAATCTTTCAATTCATGCCATTGCCGAAAAAATACATACTGTTCAAATTTGATGGTTTCGATTACAGCCTTCAGCAACTGCTTGGATTCGTTCAGCGCGTTCGGCTCGCGCTGCTTCAACGCATCCGGCCATTGATTCCAACTTTTATGTCCAAACACATTACGCAAGGCGATGAACAGCGCAAAGTCATCCAGCCAATCGGCCTTTTGCACGCAAAACTGTTTGAAGTCGTGTTGTTGCTCCGCATCCGCCAAGCTTTGGAAGCCATAAAACGCCTTGGTTACCAGACAACTCTTGGTGTATTCGGCATTGGTATGACAATCGCCGCAGCGATCCGTGGTTTGCAGCCAGCCCTTATCGGCCAGCCATTGAATATTAATCAAGGCGGGATTGCCGGCATGCGCCGACAAACACTGGTAAGGCGAACCGTCGCCATGCGGCATGCCCAGCGGCAAGGTCTGCCAGACGGTGGCGCCTATATCGTGTAGAAAATTAACAAAATTGAAGGCTTCCTTACCTAAATCGCCACACTCTCCACGGCCCGGCAACGATGTTATGTGTAGCAAAACACCTGCGCGGCGTTTATCCAAGAGAGCACCCATGTTGTTTGTTCCGTTTATTTTTATAATTGATTACCACGCCGCATTGCGCCACCCATCGCAGGACTACCGCTACCTTGCGTGAACGACAAGGCCAGATACGGCGGAGGTTCTTCGCCCAGCAAACGATATAGATTGCTCAAGTTAAGCCGATACTGTTTTTCAAAATCGCTGACCGCTTCGCCGGGATTATAATCGCCAAACCACCAAAACCAATCCGATCCCTCGCAGACGCCCAATTGCACCTGTGCGACAGCCAGTTGTTGCTCGGATAGATTGCCGTTGGCGACGGCTTTATCGAAGGCGATTTTCACATCGCCCAGCATATCCCAGCCGCAGTTTTTGTCGGCATCGCCAATCCAGGTCGAAAACGTACCATACACCCAGCTACCCGCAACCAATTTCGGCAAGAATCCAGCCTCAGGAGCAGCACTATCCAGATATTCGGAAAAAGTGGTTAATTCGATGCGCGGATGTTCGCTCAGCCGCTTATACAGCGCACTAAGAAAATGATACCCGTTATCCGGAAAATATTCCCAAGCATTTTCGCCGTCCATGATTATCGAAACCAGCGGGGATTGTTTTTCGTAGTCGGCAATGTTTTCCAGATGCTGGATCAGATCCGCCACCGCATCGTCGGCATGCCATTTCGAATATTCAAACCCGATTAAATCCGACAAACCATCGTCGCGAAAAAAGCAGGCTATCTCGGCGGAACCCAGCTTAAACGGCCTATGTACACTAACTGCTTCGCCAATCCCGCAGGCGCGTATGCTGTTATGCAAAACGTTGCCGCCGCTGGCCGCCCATTTGAAACCAAAATCAGCTAACACCTGCAAAGTCCGCTGACTGACACTACCCTCGGACGGCCAGCAACCTTGCGGCTCGAAACCGAAAAAATGCCGGAAAGTCGCCAAACCCTTTTGCAAGTGCCAACGCACGCGCTCTTCACCGCCGGGATAATGGCTAATAGCGGGCAAGATTACGCCCGGCATAGCTTCGCGGGCGCTGTCTATCTCAAGCATCAACGGCATGATCGGATGCGCATAAGGCGTCACCGACAGTTCGATGCGGCCTTTTCTGGCCAAGGCTTTATAACGGTATATAACTTTGGATAAAAGGTCGCCGATAATTTCAACAATCTCGATCCGGTCATGCAAACTAAAGCCGCTGCCCTTTTCGATTAAGCGTTTGACGCGATTATCGTTCAGCTTGACGGTCTCGCCCATCCAGACCAGGTGATACCAGACCAAAATGTCGGAAATGAATTGCGCATTCAGGTAATTGACTGAATCCTGGTGCGCCTCAATCCAATCGGCCATATCGATTAATTTGCGAAACGCCGGATAGCGCTCGATCTGCCGTTCGCGATTGGCTTTCCTGCAATCGCGCAACAATTTTAAGCGCTTCTCCGGATCGGCGGAGACGGAAGGTTCGACCAAAGCCGCCAACAAGGGGTCTTTGATGGCGATTCTGTCGTGCAAATAGCCGCTGACCTGATTGGAATAATCCTCGATCTGCTCCAGCAAGATAGGCGCAAAATTCACCACCGCCTTTGCCGCCGGGGTGGCTTCCAGGTGCGCCACCATATCAACGTAGTCTTTAATCACATGCAGATAAGTCCACGGCAGCTTGAATTCGCCGCTCTGCATGTCGCGGTACTCCGGCTGGTGCATGTGCCAACACAGCACCAGCTTGAGCTTTTTATCGGACATAGTTCCGTCTTTGTCCCAGCATGTCGGATGTCACCAACACCACGCCCCCCTCGCTGACGTGAAAACGTTTTTCGTCTTCCGCCCTGTCCTCGCCGATCACGGTACCTTCCGGTATTTGACAACCTTTTTCGATGATGGCTTTGGTAATTCGGCAGTGTCGGCCGATATTCACCTCGGGCAATACCACGGAATCCTGCACCGAGCTGTATGAATTGACCCGCACCATGGAGAACAGCAGGGAGTGGCGCACCGTGGCGCCGGAAATCACGCAACCGCCGGAGACCATGGAATCGATAGCCTGACCGCGTCTGTCGTCGTCGTCGAACACGAATTTGGCCGGCGGCGTTTGCGCCTGATAGGTCCAGATCGGCCACGTGTTGTCGTACAGATTCATATCGGGTTTAACGCCGACCAATTCCATATTGGCTGCCCAGTAAGCATCGATGGTTCCCACATCGCGCCAGTAGCTTTGTTGACCGCTTTGCAAATCCAGGAACGGATAGGCATTGACCCGGTATTTTTCGATTACCGACGGAATGATGTCCTTACCGAAATCGCGGCTGGAGCCTTTGGTATCGGCATCCTTAATCAATTGTTCGAACAAGAAACCGGCATTGAAAATATAAATACCCATGGAAGCCAGCGCGGTGTTTTCCCGGCCGGGCATGACCGGCGGATTCTCGGGCTTTTCCACAAACGCCTTCACCCGACGGTTTTCGTCCACATGCATTACGCCGAACGCTTTGGCGTCTTCCAGCGAGACTTCGATACAACCGATAGTCAGATCCGCCTTGTTGGCGACGTGATCGGCCAGCATCACCGAATAATCCATCTTGTAAATATGATCGCCGGCCAATACCAATACAAACTCGGGATTGCGCGCCCGCAAGATGTCGATGTTTTGATAAATCGCATCGGCGGTGCCTTGATACCAGGAATGTTCGTCATGCCGTTGCTGCGCGGGCATCAAGTCAACGTATTCACCAAACTCACCGCGCAAAAAACCCCAGCCTTGTTGAATATGGCGAATCAGCGAATCGGCCTTATACTGGGTGAGGATACCGATCTTGCGAATATCGGAGTTGATACAATTGGACAACGGAAAGTCGATGATGCGGAACTTACCACCAAACGGTACCGCCGGCTTGGCCCGCCAATCGGTCATGTCCTTCAGCCGCGATCCGCGTCCGCCAGCCAGAATTAACGCGATGGTGTTGCGGGTTAAATCGTTTACCCGTCTCTCCGTTTGATGTGTATCGACGACTGACATGTGTATCCTCTTTCAATTAAATTAGCTGACCGCCAAAATCCGACTTTAACCGACATTTAACAGATTTCTCGACCTGCCACTTGCCGCGTAGAGCCATTATCGTTACTCTTCACGGAAAAGTAAAAACTCAAGCGATTTGATGCTGAAAAGTCGGTCATTACCAAAATTGCTATCCCTGCCAACCGATAACTAACTATAACTGAGGCATTGCAAAATGAACAAGCCAAGCAAAACTAACACGCTTGATTCAGAACTAATCAAACTCACCGAAGCAAAGCATCACGATCCTTTCGCCGTGCTTGGCCGCCATGACCAAGGCAGCGACAACGTTATCAGAGTGTATTTGCCTTATGCGGAAACCGTAGGAATCAGCCCCAAGGGCTCTGAGTTCAAACGCATCCCCGATACCGATTTTTTCGAATACCATCCAGGCAAGGAAGTTATCCCGGAACATTATCAGTTGTTTTGGACGGATAAGGACGGCCATGAACATCAGCAATATGATCCGTACTGCTTCGGCCCGGTACTGCCCGAGTTCGACCAGCACTTGTTCGCGGAAGGCCGGCATTGGCACATCTATCAAAAGCTAGGCTCGCATCTGCACAGCGTAGCAGATATTCCGGGCGTGCATTTTGCGGTCTGGGCGCCTAACGCGCAGCGGGTTAGCGTAATCGGCGATTTCAACCGCTGGGACGGCCGCTGCCATCCGATGCGTAGCCTGGGCAGCAGCGGTATCTGGGAAATTTTCATTCCAGGCTTGACTGTCGGCTGCCTGTACAAGTTTGAGATACTGAATCGCCACACCGGCCAACTGTTGGTGAAAACCGACCCGTACGGCCAGCAATTCGAATTCCGCCCGCAAACCGCAGCTATCGTCACCGCCGAAGACAGTTACACCTGGCAGGACGGCAGCTGGATGGATCAACGTCCGCAACACGACTGGCTGCATGAACCGATGTCGATCTATGAAGTGCATCTGGGGTCCTGGCGGCGCGACCATCGCGGCAACTTCCTGAATTACCGGGAACTGGCCGAACAATTGGTCGATTACGTCAAGGAGATGGGGTTTACCCATATCGAACTATTGCCGGTTACCGAACACCCTCTGGACATTTCCTGGGGCTATCAAACCACCGGTTATTTCGCGCCGACCAGCCGCCACGGCACCCCTGACGATTTCCGTTATTTCGTCGACCACTGCCATCAAAACGGCATCGGCGTGATTCTGGACTGGGTCCCCGCCCATTTTCCGAAAGACAGTTTCGCACTGGGCCGCTTCGACGGTACGCCGCTTTACGAACACGAAGACCCGCGTAAAGGCGAGCACCGCGACTGGGGCACGTTGATTTACAACTACAGCCGCAACGAAGTGAAAAACTTCCTGCTCTCCAGCGCCTTCTTCTGGCTGGAGGAATTCCATCTGGACGGCCTGCGTGTGGACGCGGTGGCGTCGATGTTGTATCTGGATTACTCGCGCGATGCGAACGACTGGATCCCGAACATGTACGGCGGCAACGAGAACCTGGAAGCGATCGACTTCCTGCGCCATATGAATACCGTCACTCATGAGCAGCATCCCGGCACGGTGGTCATGGCCGAGGAATCGACATCCTGGCCGCAAGTGACCCGTCCCACCTGGACCGGCGGCTTGGGCTTCTCGATGAAATGGAATATGGGCTGGATGCATGACATTCTGCATTACATGCAGGAACAACCGATTCATCGTTCTTACCATCACGATTCGCTGACCTTCGGCTTGCTGTACGCATTCACCGAAAACTTCGTACTGCCGTTTTCGCACGACGAAGTGGTGCACGGCAAAGGTTCGATGCTGAACAAAATGCCCGGTGACGAATGGCAGCGCTTCGCCAATTTACGTTTGCTATATACGATGATGTTTACCTATCCCGGTAAAAAACTGTTGTTCATGGGTTGCGAATTCGGCCAAGGCACCGAGTGGAGTTGCAACCGCACTTTGGATTGGTATGTACTGGATTACCCGCATCACAAAGGCCTGCAAACCCTGGTCAAGGATTTGAATAAGCTTTATGCCAGCCATACGGCCCTGCACCGCTACGACTTCGATCATCACGGTTTCGAATGGATAGATTGCCACGATTATCAACAATCCATCATTAGCTACCGACGCAAATCGGCGCATGAAGATCTGATCGTGATCCTGAACTTCACTCCAGTGCCTCGCGAAAGCTACCGGATCGGCGTGCCTAACCCAGGCACTTACTACGAAATCTTCAACTCGGATTCGGAGTATTACGACGGCAGCAACACCGGCAACGGCGCGGTACTGTCGGAACCGCAACCGTGGATGAATCAAGACCACTCCATTTCAGTAACCTTGCCGCCCCTGGCCGGCATTATTTTGAAAATGTAGTTTTTAATCGTCATGAAAAAAATTCTGTTCGCGAGCAGCGAAACCCATCCCTTGATCAAAACCGGCGGCCTGGCGGATGTCGCCGGCAGCCTGCCTTTGGCCCTGGCCGAACTGGGCCAGGACGTGCGCATCATCATGCCTAATTACCAAGGCATCAAGAACTGCGAGCCCGGCCGTTATCTGTGCACCGTCCGAGTCAACAATTGCGACGTCAATCTATTGGAAACTCACTTGCCGGACAGCGACGTAATCGTCTGGCTGGTCGATTATCCGCCGTTCTTCAATTTTCCCGGCAATCCGTATCTCGACGAAGCCGGCCGGCCTTGGCCGAACATCGGCGAACGCTTTGCATTGTTCTGCCGCATCATCGTGGAAGTGGCGACCAACCGGGCTTATTTAAATTGGCACGCCGACATCGTGCATTGCAACGACTGGCAAACCGGCTTGGTACCGGCCTTGCTATCCTTGGAACCAAACCCGCCGGCGACGATTTTTACTATTCACAATATGGCTTACCAAGGCCTGTTCCCCGGCAGCACCTTCGCCCAATTGAATCTGCCGGGGCAATTGCTGCATCCGGACGGCCTGGAATTCCACGGCATGCTGTCCTTCATTAAAGGCGGCCTGAGCTATTCCGACCGGATTACCACGGTGAGCCCCACCTATGCCCAGGAAATCCAGACGCCGGAGTTCGGTTATGGTTTGGAAGGCCTGTTGGCGCATAAACAAAGCCACTTGCGCGGCATTCTGAACGGCATCGACGTGTCAGTCTGGAATCCGGCCGACGATGCCTATATTGCTCAGCCTTACAGCGTCGACAAGCTTAAAGACAAGCAAGTCAACAAAACGGCATTGCAGCAACAGCTGGGCTTGCCGGTGGATTTGGAAACACCGTTGTTCGGCTTAATCGGTCGATTGGTCGAGCAAAAAGGCATCGATCTGGTACTCAGCTGCCTGCAGGAGATGACCACCCTACCCCTACAATTCGCGTTATTGGGTAGCGGCGATAAAAGCATCGAATACCGCCTGCAGGAGTTTGCTCGCCTGTATCCGGAAAGAATTTCCATCACTATCGGTTACGATGAGCGTTTGGCGCATCAAATCGAAGCGGGCGCCGATATTTTCTTGATGCCTTCGCGCTTCGAGCCTTGCGGTTTGAACCAGATGTACAGCCAATGCTACGGCACGATACCTATCGTCAGAAAAACCGGCGGCTTGGCGGACACCGTGATCGATGCGTTGCCGGAAAGCATCGCCAACGGCACCGCCAGCGGCATCTCGTTTAACGACGCTTCCGCGGCAGCGCTGATAGAAGCCATAAAACGCAGCCTGGTGTTATTCCACAACCAACCTGTTTGGAAGAAAATTCAACGTAACGCGATGGTCAAGGATTTCTCCTGGCAAAACAGCGCGAATCAATATCTCGCGCTATACAATGAAATCTAAAACCTGCTTGGCCGGCCTGATATTGGTGGCCGGCCTCGCGGTTGCCGACGAGTCGGCGATGGAAGTCATCCCGCTCGTCAACCGTCCCGCTTCTGAAGTGCAAGCTTTATTGACGCCTTTACTGGATGCCGAAGATCGCGTCATCGATAACGGCTCCAGCCTGATCGTGAAAACCAGTCCCGCCAAAATCGGCAAAATCAGAGCGCTCATCCAAAAACTCGATGCCCGGCTCAGCAATTTATTAATCAGCGTTTTGCAAACCAGCAGCAAAACCGCAGCCGAATTGAACGCGGAAGCGGCTATTGCCGCGACACCAAACACCATCCACATGCGCGGCATGATGGGCAATACAGAGGACTTACGGAATCGCCAGCAACATCAGCAATTGCGTACGCTGGAAGGCCAACCCGCCCATATTAAAACCGGTGAGGTACGGCCAGTACATAATTACAGCGTCTACAACTCGGTTTATGGTAGTTCGGTAAATACAGACACCCAGATGATTGAAGCCAGTACCGGCTTTGCCGTTACCCCGCGTTTGGCCGGCAATCAGGTCATTCTCGATGTCGAACCATGGTCGGATAGCTTTCAACGCAACGGCAATCTCGAGACCCAATCCGCTCACACCACTTTACGCGCCAATCTCGGCGAATGGGTGGAAATTGCCGGCAATACCGATACCGAGCAATCCGACAGTCGTGGCTTCAACAGTTTCAACCACCGCACCAAGCAAAATGCTTTACGCATTCTAATCAAAGTTGATTCAGCCGATTAATCCCGATCGGCCAAACTCGAGCCTGTCACTGCCGACTAAACAATCCGCCGCCCCCTGGTCACGAAATTATTTTCGAGTTTTGTGCGCGGTAACATAATATAAGTATCGTAATTGGCGGCAAGCGCATACTAATTGGTTATGATGGCCCGACATCTTCATGCCGACAGCCTTATGAGCATCATTGCCAAGCGTTCCGCGACCGTTCTTACATATTTTCTAACGATTATATGTCTGGCAACATCCAGCTGGGTGTACGCCAGAGAAACACTGCGGGTGCTAACTTGGGACGGTTATGCCGACAACGAAGTGGTTTCGGCTTTCGAACAACGGTTCGACGTCGCAATCGAGCTGACCCTGGTAACATCGGACGACGACCTTTGGCAGAAAATCAATAGCCGCAGCTATGATGTGTTTGCGGTCAATACCGCGGAATTACAGCGCTATATCGATCAAGGTCTAAGCAGACCGATCAGAATGGCGAATATCCCCAACCACGCCCAGCAATTACAGCGATTCCAAGACCTGCAAGCCATTCCCGGCTTGGTTCGGCAGAACGATATTTACGCCGTTCCTTACACCTACTCGGAAATGGGGCTGATCTACAACCGCAAACTGGTCAAGACTGCCCCACAATCCATGTCGGCCATGTGGGACGCTGCGTATCGGGGCCGAGTGCTGGCTTTTAACACCAGCAATCATAGTTTTTCCTTGGTCGGCTTATTGATGGGCGTGGCCAATCCATTCCGCATGACAGACCCCGAGTTGGAACAAGCCACTCGCGAACTGGTCAGGTTGCGGCGCAATGTATTGACCTTTTATGCGACCGCCGAAGAAGCGACCAGGCTTTTCGCCAAGTATGATATAGCCTTGATTTTCGGCAATTACGGCACCCAACAACTGAAAGCCCTGCGCGAAGCAGGCGCCGACATCGGTTATGTGATTCCGCGCGAAGGCGCGTTAGCCTGGCTGGATTGCTGGGCAATCACCCGCAATAGCCAAAACCCCGAATTAGCGGAAAAATGGATTAATTACACCCTGGAAAAAGCGGTCAGCGAACGACTCACCCAGCAACACGGCTTGGCAAACACCATTACCGCATCATTGAACGACAGCACCCAAAACAAGCCCATCATTTGGCTGGAGCCGATACTCAATCCGCTGGCGCGCAAAACGCTATGGGACAGAATCATTTCCGGCGAAGCACCCGAGGCCTTCTGAGTGCGCTCCAGCATAGGCATAAAACTGGGTTTCTGGCTGGCGCTGCTAGGCACGCTATCGACCGGCCTGACCGGTTACTACGTATACGACCGCAGCCGCGTCATGCTGGTGGAAACGGCCAAGGACAAGTTACTCAACGACACCCAAGGCCTGGGGCACCGCTTTGCCGATGCGTTGGCAGCCACCGCCAGCAATGTAAAATTGCTGGCCAATCTGCCGCTTAGCACCGACATTGCCTCGGCGAAGCCCAACACCGAGTTGCCGATACGCAAAAATCAATTAGCGGAGATTTTTGTTAGCTTGCTGAACGCTCACCCCGAATACAGTCAAATCCGTTTGATAGACACGCGGCACTACGGCAAGGAATTGGTCAGAGTCGATAGAGACCGAGACACCCTCAAAGTCATTGCCGAAGCGCAATTGCAAGAGAAAAACCATTTCCCTTATGTATTCGAAACCGTACCGCTACCCGCAGACCAATACTACGTTTCCGAAATCAATTTAAACCAAGAATTAGGCGCCCACCAGGGGTTTGGCAAACCCACGCTGCGGGTAGCGATGCCGATAAAATCGACGAACTTCACCATCGCCGTAGTCGTCATCAATGTGGACTTGGATGGGTTGTTCGAGCAAGTACGCAGCAATATTTCCGACGATATCAAATTGTTGCTCAGCAACGATAGAGGGGACTACTTGATTCACCCGGACGACGCCAAAACCTTTGGCTTCGAGAGCGGCCGCAGCTTTCTGATTCAGGACGATATTCCGGACATAAAAGCGATTCTGGCAGGTAAGCAACAACACTCGGCATTCGCAACCAGCGATACGCAAAGCCTGGCCGCTTCGTCTCTGGCTGCTTTTGTAAAGCTGCCGCTGGGTTCGGCAAGTAGCGGGCGCTTCGTGATGCTGGGCTTGTATACGCCGCTGCAAAACGTATTGGTGGAAAGCAAGGCTCTCGGCGTGGGAGTAATTGAAATTACGTTGTTGTTCAGCCTGCTGGCAAGTGCAATTTCGCTGCTGCTGGCCAGAGTGCTGGCCAAACCGCTAAATTCGATGACTACCGCCATCGGCCAATTCAAGCTAGGCGCCCCGCTAACCGGCTTACCCACGCATCGTAACGACGAAATCGGCTACCTGGCGAATAGCTTCATGTCGATGACCGAGCAATTAAACTCGCAGATAGCCGAGTTACATGCCTCGGAAGCCAAATTGCACGCTATTCTCGACAATGCGCCGGTCGGTATTTGGCTGGCCGACCTCGATAGGCACTTTTTGTTTGTGAATCAAACTTTTTGCGACGCTCTTGGCCTGCCGGAAGCCCGCTTCATTGCTAACGAGCAGCTTGCCGAGCTGTTCGGCGCGGAGATCGCCGCCCGTTTTCTTACCGCCGATCAAGAGTGTTTGGCGCAAGCGGATCAACCGCATCAATCACTTGAACAAATAAAATTTGCCGACGGCAAACGGCATACCATACAGATAACCCGCACCCAATTGCAGGATATCAACAAGGAAACGGTCGGCATCATCGGCATTGCCATGGATATCAGCGATCGCCAACAAGCGGCTAATCGCGAACGCGCCCATAATCACGTGCTGGAATTGCTATCCAAAGGCGCGGCATTACCGGAAATCCTGCAAGCAGTGGTGTTGGGCGTGGAGACGCAAAATCCGGACTTACTTTGTTCGATCTTGTTATTGAATAGCGAAGGCAACCGATTATTTATCGGCGCGGCACCGCGTTTGCCCGACTTCTACAACGCCGCCGTGGACGGCTTGTATATAGGCCCCGGCGTGGGCTCCTGCGGCACCGCAGCCTATTTCGGCCAGCGGGTCATTGTCGAAGATATTCAGAACCATACGTATTGGGGACCTTTTACCGAGCTTGCGGCTCAGGCTGGTTTAGGCGCGTGCTGGTCGGAACCGATCCGTGGCGCGTCCGGCCGATTGTTGGGCACTTTCGCTATTTACCAGCGACACCCCGCGGCACCCGGCGCCGAAGATATTCAGATGATTGAACAGGCTTCGCATCTGGCCGGCATCGCAATCGACCGCAGCCGCAGCAATGAAGAATTGCAATTGGCTTCGTTAGTGTATCAAAACAGCAGTGAAGCGATGGCCGTGACCGACGCGCAAGGCATGATTATCAATGTTAATCCGGCCTTCACCGAGTTGACCGGTTACGCACTGGACGAAGTCATCGGTAAAAACCATAACATTCTAAACTCGCAGCGACAAGGCGAACAGTTTTACCAAGCCATGTGGCAAGCCATCAATAGCAGCGGTTACTGGAAAGGCGAAATTTGGAATCGGCGAAAAAACGGCGAGATATTCGCCGAGCAACTGACCATCAATACCATATTTAGCGTCGATGGCCTGCCGCAACGGCGCGTGGCTTTATTTTCCGACATCACTCAAAAGAAACAATCGGAAGAACTAATCTGGAACCAGGCCAATTTCGATCCGCTTACCGGCCTACCCAACCGCCGTATGTTCCATGACAGGCTGGACCAAGAAATCAAAAAAGCGCATCGCAGCGGTTTGCAGGTAGCATTGATATTGCTTGATCTGGATCGCTTCAAGGAAGTTAACGATACCCTGGGTCACGACATGGGAGATTTATTGCTAAAAGATGCCTCGCAGCGGCTGCTGCGTTGCGTACGCGACTCGGATACCGTCGCCAGATTGGGCGGCGACGAGTTCACCGTTATCCTCGGCGAACTGGAGGACGCCGACAACGTCGAACGTGTGGTTAATAATATCCTGCAAAGACTGGTCGAGCCGTTTCAGCTGAAAACCAAAGTGGCGTACATCTCGGCCAGTATCGGTATCACGCTTTACCCCAAGGACGCCGAGAGAATCGATGCCTTGATCAAGAATGCCGACCAGGCGATGTATGCCGCCAAACACCAGGGCCGCAATCGCTATTGTTATTTCACGCCGTCGATGCAGGAAGCCGCGCAAGCGCGCATGCTAATTGCCGAAGATTTGCGCAATGCCTTGGAGACAAACCAGTTTGAAGTGTATTACCAACCAGTCGTGGAACTCGGCTCCGGTGCCATCCATAAAGCGGAAGCATTAATACGCTGGCAACACCCGACGCGCGGCACGGTCAGCCCCGCCGAATTTGTACATATCGCCGAAGATATAGGCCTGATTGCCGAGATCGGCGACTGGGTGTTTAAACAAGCGGCGAGCCAGGTAAAACAGTGGCGTAAACGGTACCATCCGGATTTTCAGATCAGCGTCAACAAATCGCCGGTGCAGTTCTACGACGGCCATTCCCGCGACACATGGCTGGAACACTTGCAAACCCTTGAACTACCCGGACAAAGCATCGTAGCGGAAATTACGGAAGGCTTGCTGCTGGACGCCAGCAATGTCGTGAAGGATCAATTACTGGCATTTCGAGATGCCGGCATTCAAGTATCGCTGGACGATTTCGGCACCGGCTATTCGTCGCTGGCTTACCTGAAGAAATTCGATATCGATTATCTGAAAATAGATCAGTCTTTTGTCGGCAACTTGTCACCGAATTCCAGCGACAAGGTACTCTGCGAAGCAATTATCGTGATGGCGCACAAGCTGGGTATGAAGGTTATCGCCGAAGGCATAGAAACCGAACAACAACGTGAATTGTTGCTCGAGTCCGGCTGCGACTACGGTCAAGGCTATTTGTTCTCCAAACCCTTGTCCGCAATGAAGTTCGAGGAACTTCTCATCCGGCACGGAACCAGCAAAAGCACTGCAAGCGATCTTATTTGATCTTCAGTTTCAGTAAATGTACGCGCCGATTGTCGGCCCGCAATACTTCGAAACAGAAATCCTCCAGCTCGACTTTTTCGCCTTTCTTCGGAAAATGCTCGAGCCGCTGCACGATCAATCCACCGAGAGTATCGTATTCGTCGTCTTCCAGCGTGGCGGAAAAATAGTCGTTGAATTCTTCGATCGGCGTCAGCGCGCTGACGATGAATTCTTTTTCGCTGCGCTGGGAAATAAATTCCTGCACTTCATCGTCGTCGTGTTCGTCTTCGATCTTGCCGACGATTTGCTCCAGTACGTCTTCGATCGTCACCAAACCGGCGGCATTACCGTATTCGTCGACGACTATGGCCATGTGATTGCGCTCGGTACGAAACTCCTTTAGCAACACGTTTAAACGTTTGCTTTCCGGCACCACGTTGACCGGACGCATCACATCTTCGACTTTCAGGGTTTTATCCCGCAAAGCATGAGCCAGCAAGTCCTTGGCAAGCAAAACGCCGACCACCTTACTGCGGTCTTCTTCGATGACCGGAAAACGGGAATGGGCAAATTCGACGACTAAAGGAAAAATGGTTTCGAGTTCCGCGTCCCTGGGAACGACCACCATTTGCGAACGCGGAATCATGATGTCTCTGACCCGCATCTCCGCCACATGCATCACGCCTTCCATCATGGCCAATGCGTCGGAGTCTAAAAGATGTTTTTCTTGCGATTCTCTCAATATCTCCAGCAAGTCTTCCTGATCTTGCGGTTCCCCACTCAGAAAATGACCGATGCGCTCGATCAAGCTCTTATGGGGTTGACTACTCGGGGGGTTACCATCGCTCATTGCTTTCCATCCTCCATATAAGGGTTTGCTATACCTAGTTTGCTCAAAATCTCAATCTCTAATGCTTCCATTTGTTCGGCATCCTGATCCTCTATATGGTCATACCCTAGCAAATGCAGTACGCCGTGTACAGTGATATGGGCCCAATGATGTTCGGGTAATTTGTTTTGCTGCGCTGCTTCCTGCGCAATCAGCGGCGCACAAATCACCAAGTCGCCCAGCAAGTCCATGTCCATGCCAGCCGGCGCTTCAAACGGAAAGCTCAAGATATTGGTGGGCCCGTTCTTGTGCCGATACTGCTGATTCAGCTCTGCGCTTTCCGCATCGTCGACCAGACGAATCACCAACTCGCAGTCCGCACCATCTTCAAAGATTGCTAACGCGGCGTCCACCCATTGCTGAAACTGCTCGAGTTCGGGATGAGGCGCCGACGTAGCAATTTGCATATCGATATAATTCATACACTAAGCTGAGGGCGTGTGCTCTTTTTCGTAGTGTTCGTAGGCGGCGACTATCCGCTGCACCAAAGGATGCCGGACCACATCGCGCACGCCGAAAAAGGTAAAACTGATACCTTCCACATCCTTCAACACCTTCAACACATGCTTCAAGCCGGACATTTTTTCGTTGGGCAAATCGATTTGCGTGACGTCGCCGGTAATCACTGCGGTGGAACCGAAACCGATCCGGGTCAGAAACATCTTGATCTGTTCGACCGTGGTATTTTGCGCTTCGTCCAGAATGATGAAGGAGTCGTTTAAGGTTCTGCCGCGCATAAAGGCTAACGGCGCCACTTCGATGACATTTTTTTCCAGTAATTTCTCGACGCGTTCAAAGCCTAACATGTCGTATAGCGCATCGTACAGCGGCCGCAAATAAGGATCGACTTTTTGCGCCATATCGCCCGGCAGGAAACCCAATTTCTCGCCCGCTTCCACTGCCGGCCGTACCAGGATAATCCGCCGCACGGTCTCGTTTTGCAGCGCGTCAACCGCGCAAGCCACCGCCAGATAGGTTTTGCCGGTGCCGGCGGGACCGACACCGAAGTTGATGTCGTGCGAAACGATTTTGCGCAGATAGTCCTGCTGATTGAAACCGCGCCCTTTGATCACACCGCGTTTGGTTTTAATCGTCACCGGCTCCGATTTCACTGCCGGCGCTGCCTGTAGTAACTGGTCGATACTGGCATCCTGTAAACTCAAATGCACTTGCTCGGGGGTGATTTCCTCGCGCTCGGTCAGCTCGAACAATTTCTGCATCACCGCGCAAGCCGCTTTGACGGCAGTATCGACGCCCGTCACTTTGAAATGATTGCTGCGATTAGCGATCTCTACCTGCAAACGTTGCTCAATCTGGCGGATATGCGCATCCAACTGCCCGCAAAAATTGGACAAGCGTTGCGCATCGGCGGGTAACAGGGTGATTTCTTGCGAAAAATGGCTGGCGGTCAACACTAGGCGGTTTGAGTAATTTTTTCGATGGACGATTCCACCAGGCGGCCCCGCAGCGAATTGGGCAAGGCTTCGGCAATGTACACATCGACAAATTGCCCGATCAAGCGCGGGTGCCCGGCAAAATTGACGGCACGGTTGTTTTCGGTACGGCCGGTGAGATGCAGCGGGTTTTTCTTGGAGATGCCTTCCACCAGCACGCTTTGCACGGTGCCAATCATCGCTTCGGAAATAGCCATGAACATTTCGTTCAGTCGGTCTTTCAGGCGCTTCAGACGTTGTTCCTTAACCGCCATACTGACGTCGTCGGCAAAATTAGCCGCCGGCGTACCCGGCCGGGCGCTGAAGATGAAACTGTAGGACAGGTCGTATCCGACTTCCTCGATCAAATCCATCGTATCTTGAAAATCCTGCTCGGTTTCGCCGGGAAAACCGACGATAAAATCCGAAGACAAACTAATGCCCGGCCGTACCGCCTTCATTTTGCGCATGATTTCCAGATAATCTTCGCGCATATGGCCGCGCTTCATCTCGGCCAAAATCCGATTGCTGCCACTTTGCACCGGCAAATGTAGATGATTGACCAGCTGCGGAATCTCCGCAAACGCTTCGATAATATCGTCGGTGAATTCCAAGGGATGCGAAGTGGTGAAGCGAATACGGTCTATACCATCGACGGCGGCAACGAAATGCAACAGCAGCGCAAAGCTGGCGACATCGCCGTCTTCCATCACGCCACGATAAGCATTGACGTTTTGACCGAGCAGATTGATCTCGCGCACGCCTTGCCTGGCTAGTGTCTCAATCTCTGCAATCACATCGTTGAGCGGCCGGCTGACTTCTTCACCCCGCGTGTACGGCACGACACAATAAGTACAATATTTACTGCAACCTTCCATTACCGATACGTAGGCCTTGGGACCTTCCGCACGCGGTTCGGGTAAATTATCGAATTTTTCGATTTCGGGAAAAGAAATGTCGACGACGTGCTTGCCACCGCTACGCGCTTGGTTTAACAACTCAGGCAAGCGGTGCAAGGTTTGCGGGCCAAACACGATATCTACATAGGGCGCGCGTTTTTGCAGTGCGGCGCCTTCCTGGCTGGCCACGCAGCCACCGACGCCGATAATCACGCCAGGGCGTTTGTCCTTGATTTTTTTCCAGCGCCCAACCGCGGAAAACACCTTTTCCTGAGCTTTCTCGCGAATCGAACAAGTATTCAGCAGCAGCACATCGGCTTGTTCCGGAATATCGGTCAATTCCATACCGTGCGATACCATCAATACGTCCCGCATTTTATCGGAATCGTATTCGTTCATTTGACAACCGTTAGTCTGTATATAAAGTTTTTGCGCCATGCCTGATGAGATACCTCAACTACTCTCACTAACAAAAAACCCCCATCTCGCGACGGGGGCTCGTAATGGCTGGATTATAAACCCAATTTTCGGCAAATGCTTGTTTTATACGGCAATCCCCACTTGTAAGGCCTCAAACCAATCCAGAAAACGCTTCACATCATCGCCTTTGAACATCCGGCCATGTTGCGGCGCCAAGATGTCGATATCCAGTTTCCTGACCCGATCGATCCAGGCCCGTTTTGCTTGATTGGACGGCATCCAGCGCTGATGGAAATACCGCATTTTCTCGATATGCATATCAAAGTTTTCCACAAAAACCGGCATACCGGGTGCTTCCAGCGCCGCGCCGACATCGCCTGACATCAGAATTTTGGCGTGCGGATCGTAAACATGGAAATTGGCGGAGGCATGCAGGTAATGTGCGGGTATGATCTGTAATTCGATAGCGCCCAGATTGATCACGCCACCATGATCGGGTATCGGCACGTATTCGATGGTTTCGCAGCCGAAATGTCTTAAAAAACCTTCCCACAAAGCCGCGGCATGCAGCTTAGCATTGGGTAGCGCTTGATCCCATAAACCCAAGGACGAAATAATGTCCGGGTCTTGATGCGATGCGAACAAATCGGTTATTTCTTCGACCGGCGCGTGGTGCAAAACCGCAGCCAGCATCGGTGCGAATAGTTCTATGCCACCCGGATCGATCAATAAACAACGATTGGCGGTCCTCACCATATATTGGTTGGTGTCGATAATTTTCTCGGGCTTATGTACGTCGCGGCCCAACATTATCCATTGGTAGGCGCCCTCATAAATTTTGGTCATTCTCATGCTAACTGTACCTCTTGGCCATACTGGGTTTGATGGGCGCTATTCGGCGACGTTAATAATCGTCAATGCACTCCGACACTTGTGTACTTTGTCGTTGATTATTTGCGCGGCATTGTCGACGCTCTCCGCTACGGCCTGCAAACTTTGCAGATACTCGCCGGCTTGCGAAGCCTCGATGCGGGAGTTGGCGGCAATCACCCGCGCGGCTCTGGCCGGATGCATCACATCCGCCAATTTAATCAATAATTCCGAAACCTGGAGAATAAACTCTCGATGACAAAGCTGAGTTCTGAGCCTGACTTCTTGCAACGAGGTCGTCAAGGAGTCTGCATATCGAGCGCCGGCAGCTAGCTGTTCGACCTTCTCGAAGCGCTTACAGGCTTCGGTCATGCGTTGTTCGTTGACCGTCAGGCGATAAAGGTGGAAAGCATATTCGTTGATGTTATTGACCAATTCGATCGTATCCTTGGCCAATTCGTTAATGAAATCGGTGATCGGCTGGAAGCCCTTGGCCTTTTCTCCGGCTCGAAAGGCAATGGCTTTGGCATTGGCTGCCGCCAGGGAAATCTCCTTGGCCACTTCCATCACCGCGCTCAATTCGGCGGCGATGGAAGCCACGGCGACAAACTGGGACTTGGCTTGATTGACTTGCATACTAGAAGACCCTCGGAAGGACGATAAATTTATTTATAGCTTAGCCGACAAATAAATACCCGTGCTATTTGAGTTTCTAATAAATGCGCGTCAACCCCGGTTATTTAGGTCGATAATGGGTCGGATCGGCCACACCCAGGCTTTGAAAACCGGCCGCCCGCAATCGGCAGGCATCGCACACGCCGCAGGCTCGGCCTTTGATATCCGCCGAATAACAGGAAACGGTATCGGCATAATCGACGCCAAGCGCCAGACCTTGTTGAATAATTTCGGCTTTACTCAGTGCTATCAGCGGCGTGTGAATTTGAATTTTATGGCCTTCCACCCCGGCCTTGGTCCCCAGGTTGGCCATATCCTGAAAGGCTTTGATAAATTCCGGCCGACAATCGGGGTAGCCGGAATAATCGACGGCGTTCACTCCGATGAACACATCGTGCGCCTTCACCACTTCCGCCCAACCCAGAGCAAACGCCAAAAATATGGTATTTCTGGCCGGCACATAAGTCACCGGAATGCCGGCTTGCGGCGAAGTCGGCACATCGATCCGGGCATCGGTTAACGCGGAACCGCCGATTGCGCTCAATCCGAGGTTGATGATCTTATGATCGGCAACCTGGTAATGCTTGGCGATTCTCCTCGAAGCTTCCAATTCGGCATTGTGGCGCTGACCGTAATCGAAACTCAAGGCGTAGCAAGTAAAACCTTGTTGTTTGGCAAGCGCCAACACCGTAATGGAATCCAGGCCGCCGGACAACAAAATGATTGCCGGCCTGGAACTGCTGTTATTTTCCACGCGCGTCGTTCCAAAGAAATTTATGTAGTTGAATTTGAAACCGAACCTGCAGCTGGTCGGTGAGTATGCGCTCGGCCAGTTCGGTGGGTGACATCACATCCATAACCGGCGAGAACAGTACTTCGCAATGTTCGACTAAGCGGTATAGCTCAAGTTGCTGTTTGGCCCACTGATAATCGGCGGCGTCGGCAATCACGAATTTGACTTGGTCGTGCAGGGTTAAATACTGGATATTGTCATACCGATTGCGCTCCAATTCGCCGGAACTCGGCGTTTTCAAATCCATGACCTTACTCACCCGGCTATCGACCGCCGCCACATCCAGGGCACCGCTGGTTTCCAGCGACACCTGGTAACCGGCATCGAGTAGCCGAACCATCAAAGGGTTACAAGCGGGTTGAGCTAAAGGTTCACCGCCAGTTACCGTCACATAGCGGGTTTTGTAGCGACTAACTTGCAGGAGAATATCGTCGATGCCGAGTTTCTCGCCGCCAGTAAAGGCATAAGCGGTATCGCAATAGGAGCAGCGCAAGGGACAGCCGGTCAAGCGAATAAATACGGTAGGCAACCCCACCGTATTCGCCTCACCCTGCAGGGAATAGAATATTTCGGTAATACGTAGCGTTTGATCCATCCGAACGCCGGATTATTGCGGCATTTGCGCCAGCTTTTTTTCCGCCAGATGCGCGGCAGTGGTGCCGGGATAGCTGGTAGTCACTCGCGTCAGATAATCACGGGCTTTTGCGGTGTTTTGCAGATCGAATTCGATATAACCCAGTTTCAGCAAGGCATCAGGGACCTTCGAGCTATTGGGGTATTGGCTGACCACCTTATTGAACGCGGCGCGGGCCGCATCGAATTCGCGATTGATTTTATACGCTTCCGCCAACCAATACTGAGAATTGTCGGCAAACTCGCCGGCCGGAAAATCTTTCAGCAAATCCTGAAACATTTTGATGGCTTGGGCATTGTGGCCGTTACGCAAAGTGTCGTAAGCCGACTGATATCTTTCCTTTTCGTTGCCTTGTGCCGCCGCCGGCTTGTTGTCCGCTACGGGCGCAACCGGAGCTGGCGTCGCAGTTGCGACTGGCGCCGGAGTTGGTGCAACCGGGGCCGCTGGCGCGGAAGGTTGAGCAGCAGTAACCGCCGCTTGTCCAGTCGCAGCCGTATCGGCAGGAGCTGGCGCGGGCGATTGACTCTGCGGCGTTTGCCCGCCCGCAGTAAGAGCCTGCATCCGATCATCAAGATCGGAGTACATATTGCTTTGTTTTCTTTGCAAGTCGGCGATGGTCTGGGATTGCTCCTCGACCATGCCGCGCAATTGTTGCACTTCGGACTGTAACTGCTCCAATCTGCCCAATACCTCAAAAATAGCATTGTCGGTAGCGGCCGGCTGCGCGTAAGCATTTGCGGCCGGATAACCGGCACCGCTAGGCGCAGCAGCGGCTTCGGCACTTAAGCCAAAACCGAGACTCAGTATCAGAAGCGCACGCTTACTCATTGATAGCCAACTTCCACGCGGCGATTTTGTTGCCAAGCTGATTCATCATGGCCAGACACAACCGGTTTTTCTTCGCCGTAGCTGACCACTTCCAATTGGCTCGCGCTGACACCTTGCGAACGCATCATTCTCTCTACTGATTTAGAACGTTGCTCGCCCAGCGCGATGTTGTATTCGCTGGAACCGCGCTCGTCGGCATGACCGGACAAAATTACGTGTTGGTTGGGATGCGAGGCCAAATAGCGTGCATGCGCCGCCACGACAGGCACATAGTCTTGTTTGACTTGGCTGCTATCCAATTCAAAATAAATCACTTGTTTAGACAACGGGTTGTTAGGATCGCTAAATTCAGGACCCAGGTTTGCGCCGGAACCGGAGCCAAAGCTGCTGCCGTTACCTGAACCGAATTGGCTACCGGACATGGATCCATCGGCCAAACCGCTAGTTGACGCATCTGTACCTTGAGTAGAATCGGCCAAGCCTTCTTCTTCGGTTGAGCTACAGCCAGTTGTTATCAAAATCGCAGTCATGGCTAAAGCCAAATAGGTTTTGTTAAATCTCATCAATTTTCTCCAAATATTAAGTAAAACTCAGGTAGCGATAGTGTGAGGGCTATCGCGCTTGCAATCAAGGTGCCCAGGCCGGTTCACGGACCTCGCCACTCTCGAATGCCAATTTCTGTTGCATCGCGCCATCGGTAGACACCACCGATAAGGCCGACCGACCGCCGCGATTCGCGGCAAATAAAACCATGCTGCCATTAGGCGCAAAACTGGGTGATTCGTCAAGATTCCCCTCGGTCAGCACGTTCACGGTGCGCGAGGCCATATCCATGACCGCAATCTTATAACCACCGCCACTGCCGGTTACCATCGCCAGACTTCTGCCGTCGGCGGAAAAACGGCCTCTGGCATTATAGTCGCCCTGGAATGTCACGCGACTGGCCTTGCCGCCCGAGGCAGGCATCAGATAAAGCTGTGGCTTACCGCCTTGATCGGAAGTAAACAGGATAGAGCTGCCGTCCGGCGACCAGGTCGGCTCGGTATCGATTGATAAACTGTTGGTCAAGCGCGTCAACGAGCGGCTACCCAAATTCAAAACGTAAATATCGGGGCTGCCGTCCTTAGAGAGCGTAACCGCCAGACGGCTACCGTCCGGTGAAAAAGCCGGCGCGCCGTTGATACCAGGATAAGAGGAAACGCTTTCCCGTTGTCCCGTCGCCAGCGTCTGCACCCAAATTTCCGAACGCTTGGTATGGAAGGATACATAGGCGATTTTACTACCGTCCGGCGACCAAGCCGGCGCCATGATCGGCTCCGGAGATTCGGCAATCGTACGCGGGTTATAGCCGTCGGCGTCGGCGACCTGCAGCATAAACTGCTTGCCGTTACCGCGGCGAACACTGGTCACATAAGCAATCCGGGTATTGAACGCACCTTTGCGGCCGGTCAATTTTTCGTAAATCAGATCGCTAATATGGTGCGCGGCGCGACGCAATTCGTTGGCGCCGGCAGTCAAGCGATAGCCCATCAACAACTGGCCGTTATGCACGTTGAACAGATGAAACTGGATATTGTAGCTGCCGCCATTGCCGACCACTTGACCTATCGCCATATAGTCTTGGCCCAGTACCTGCCAATCCTTGAAATTAACTCGCTCCGGCTCGCTGGGCTTGGTCAGCATGTCGTCTTCCGACAAGGTTTTGAAGAACCCGCTGCCGCCTAGATCGGAGCTGATTACATCGGACAATTTGACATTGCCGATAGAGCCTTGTTGGGCGAACGGCACGATGGCGATGGGCACCGCCGTTTGCGAACCTTTGGTGATTTCTATCGTTAAACCGGCCGCATGAGCGACAGTAAGCAAGGACGCCAGCAAGCTGACAATTAAAACTCTTGGGATCAACATTATTCTCTCGTTTCCGTTTACTAGTTATTCCGGTTTAAAGTCAAACGTAAAAACTCTAAATTTCTCATTAAAAAGTGCCTTGTCTTGCGGAACGGGGAGAGGTGACGCTTTTCTCACTGCGTTTTCCGCCGACCGGTCAAAAATCGGATCGCCACTGCTGCTTATTACTACAGCGTCCATCACATCGCCACTAGCCAGCAATTTTACCTGAATTGTGCATTTCAAGCCTTGCGTCGCGTTGATGGGCCGCGTCCAGGCGCCTTCCACTTTGCGCGCTATCATCTGCTTGGCTGAGTCTACGGCTTGCTTATCCGATGCAGCTTTTGCCGCAGCCGCAGCAGCGGCTTCCGCAGCTTGCCGTTCTTTTTCCGCTTTTTCGGCCGCCGCTATCGCTGCTTGGCGTTCCTGTTCGGCCTTGGCTTTTGCCGCAGCTTCCGCCGCGAGACGCTCTTTCTCGGCCTTCTCAGCCTTTTCCGCAGCCAGTTTGGCCTGACGTTCTTTTTCAGCCTTGGCTTTGGCTTCCGCTTCGGCCGCCATCCGTTCTTTTTCGGCTTTTTCCGCCGCTATTTTGGCTTGACGCTCTTTGTCCGCTTTCTCGGCGGCTAGTTGTTTGTCTTTTTCCGCTTTGGCTCTGGCCTCGGCTTCGGCGGCTTGCTTGGCTTTTTCGGCGTTAAGCACGGCCTGCTTTTCCTTCTCTGCCTTGGCTTTTTCGTCAGCTAACTGCCTTTCCTTTTCCGCCTTTGACTTGGCTTCCGCTTGCTTTGCTTGTTCCTGACGCTTGGCTTCTTCGCTCTTTTGCTCCTGCAGTTTCTTTTGCTGTTCCAGGGCTTTTTGTTCCTGTAACTTCTTTTGTTGCTCCAGCGCTTTTTGTTCCTGTAACTTCTTTTCCTGCTCCAGCTTTTTGATTTCGGCTTCCTGCTGTTTCTCGCGCGCTTCCTCCGCCAACTTTTGCTCTTTCAACTTGGCTTCGCGCTCCGTTTCCTGCTGCTTTTGTTTTTCCAGCTGTTTTTGTTTCTCGGCTTCCTTTTGCTTTTCCGCTACTTCCTTCTGTTGTTCCAACTCGGCTTGTTTCTGTTTTTCCGAAGCTTCCTTGGCTTTTTTCTGCTCCAGAGCTTGCCGTTCCTTGGCCTCCTCTAACTTTTTTTCTTCTTCCTTGCGCTTGGTTGCAAGCTGTTCCTGCAATTTCTTTTCTTCTAATGCTTCTTGCTTGCGCTTTTCAGCTGCTTCCTGGATTTTTTGTTCTTCAAGCACGCGTTGTTTTTTTGCTTGCTGCAACAACTGCTCTTCGGTTTTTCTGGCGTTTTCCAGTTGCTCTTGATGCTGTTGTTCGGCTTGCTGCTTGTTCGCTTCGTTCTGCTTTAAGCGCTCGGCTTCCGCATCGATTTCCGCACCATCCAAGACAGTCGCTTCAATGATGTCCGCCGGCGGCGACATTTGCGCGTCGTCAGTCTCGGTCAGAAAACTAAAACTGAACAACAATACAATCAGAATATGTAGCGCTACCGCCTGCGCAAGCGAGGGTTTAAAACTTTTCATGGCTGTGTTTATTTGCTGTCTGGCGGCGGTGCGGTCATCAAACCAACTTTGGGGGCGCCAGTTTTCTTCAGTTCCACCATCACCTTGACGATACTGCCGTAATCCACTTCGTGATCGCCACGCACGTAGAGCTGGGCTTTAGGATTATTTCTGAATACCGCCGCGACTCTAGTTTTAACGGTATCGACATCGACCGGCGTATCGGCTTCTTCATCGCCGTTGCCAATGTCGACATATAAACTGCCGTCTTTCTTGATCGATACGATCACCGGCACCTGATCCTGCAAATCGACAGACTCGGCCTCGGCTTGTGGCAACTCGACATCGACGCCGGTTTGTACCAGCGGCGCGGTAATCATGAATATCATCAACAACACGAAGGTAACGTCGATATAAGGAACGACGTTGATTTCGGCCATGACCCCGCGTTTTTTACGCGATCTGCGATTGCTGCCGCCTACATTCATTTGCTGTGCGCCTGTCTTTGCAGTAATACCACGAACTCGTCGACGAATAATTCGTAACGGCCGGCCAAGCGATCCAAGCGGGTAGAGAAGCGGTTATAGGCGATAACAGCCGGAATAGCCGCGAATAAACCGATCGCAGTAGCGATCAAGGCTTCGGAAATACCGGGTGCCACATTCGCCAATGTAGCATTTTTAATTTCGCCCAAGGCGCGGAACGAGTTCATGATCCCCCACACCGTACCGAACAAGCCGATATACGGACTGGTGGAACCGACTGTCGCCAAAAACGGCAAGGTCTCATCGAGCCTATCCAACTCGCGGGACAATTCGATACGCATTGCCCTCTGCGCGCTTTCTACCTGTACCGACGGTTCGACATCGCCCTTCTGGCGCATCCGCGCGAATTCGCGGTAACCAGCCAGGAAGATTTTTTCTATGCCTTCCGGTTCGAAACGGTCGCTGGACATTTTTTTGTACAGTTCAGCCAGACCGACGCCAGACCAAAACTCCTCTTCGAAATCGTCGGTGATGGCTATGGCTTGCTTCAACTCTTTACGCTTGAAAAAGATGAAGGTCCACGACGCAACAGATGCCGACAACAGAATGAACATAACAAACTGCACGACGATACTGGCTTCTTTGACCAGCGTCAGGATGGATAAATCGGTATTCATTAGCTTAAATGTTCCAAAATAGCAGAGGGAATAAGTTTGGGCTTCATGCTTTGCGCATCAAGACAGGCAATTCGAATTTCAGCAGTGCATAACACGTCCTGTTGCCGGGTAATCGATTGCTCAAAGGTAAAATTAGTTTTTTTATGTTCAATGACTTTTGCGCTAACGTCCAACAGCTCGTTGAAGCGGGCGGGTTTTAAATAGTCGACTTTCACCGAACGGACCACAAAAATCAGGTTTTGTTCAGCTAACAGATTATCCTGTTCGAAACCTAGGCTACGCAGCATTTCGGTTCGGGCGCGTTCAAAAAACTTCAAATAATTGGCGTAAAACACCACGCCGCCCGCATCCGTGTCTTCGTAATATACCCGCACCGGCCAGCTGAATTCTTTCATTCGTCTCTTAACGAATTATTAATTGTCAAAATGTCATCGCTGCCGAGCTGCTGTTTGGGCGCTGGCAAGCCAAAATGGCTGTATGCCTTGTGAGTCACTACTCGCCCCCTGGGCGTGCGCATGATGAAACCTTGTTGCAATAAATAAGGCTCCAAAACGTCTTCAACGGTACCGCGTTCCTCGCTGATGACCGCAGCCAGCGTGTCCAGCCCAACCGGGCCGCCTTGAAAATGCTCTATCATGGCTATCAATAATTTCCGGTCCAGCATATCGAAGCCTTGCTGGTCGATTTTCAACATATCCAAGGCTTGCTTGGCAATCTCGCGAGTCACGGTACCGTTGCCTTTGACTTCGGCAAAATCCCGCACTCTGCGCAACAGTCGGTTGGCAATCCTTGGCGTGCCGCGCGAACGGCAGGCGATCTCGTCGGCCCCGCCACTGTCCATCCCAATATCCAACATTTTCGCCGAGCGACTGACAATGCTGGCCAGTTCATCGACGGTGTAAAATTCAAGGCGTTGGACAATACCGAAACGGTCGCGTAAAGGCGATGTCAACAAACCGGCTCGGGTCGTGGCGCCTATCAGCGTAAACGGCGGCAAATCCAGCTTGATCGAGCGGGCTGCCGGGCCTTCGCCTATTATAATATCAATTTGGTAGTCTTCCATAGCCGGATACAGCACCTCTTCCACCGCCGGGCTGAGTCTATGGATTTCGTCAATAAACAATACATCGTGCGCTTGCAGATTGGTCAGCAAAGCCGCCAAATCGCCGGCTTTATCCAGCACCGGGCCAGAGGTTTGGCGAATATTGACATTCATCTCCGCAGCCACGATGTTGGCCAACGTGGTTTTCCCCAAGCCGGGCGGGCCGAAGATCAAGACATGATCCAAAGCTTCAGAGCGCGTCACCGCCGCCTGGATAAAAATTTCCATTTGCTCGCGGAGTTCTTTTTGCCCAACATAGTCTTTCAGACGCTTAGGCCGGATAGCCCGATCCACACGCTCTTCGTCATTATTGCCCTGCGCCGTCACCAAGCGGTCGCTTTCGATCATTTAATCGCACCGCGTAGCGCCAGGCGAATAATGTCCTCGCAGCTTTTATCTTCCGTAGCAATCGATTGCACCATCCGCGCCGCGTCCGGTGGCTTATAACCCAGGGCACACAGCGCGCTGATAGCTTCTTGCTTGGGACTGGCCGCCGAACCGGGAAGCGAACTCGACCGATCAATAGATGCCGATAGCTTGTTCAATTCCGGCAAGCGGCCGCGCATTTCGATAATCAAGCGCTCGGCCGTCTTTTGGCCGACGCCCGGCAAGCGTACCAAACCTTTTACATCGTTATCATGCACGCAACGATAGAATTCTTCGGTGCTTTGCCCGGACAATATCGTCAACGCCAGCTTCGGACCGACCCCGTTGACCTTGATCAAGGTTCTGAATAGCATGCGTTCGTTTTCGGTGGCAAAGCCGAATAAGATATGAGCATCTTCCCGTACCACCAGATGGGTATGCAACTTGACTTCCTCGCCCAGCGCCGGCAGGTCGTAAAAGGTATTCATCGGCGCTTCCACTTCATAGCCGACGCCCTGTACATCCAGCAATAATTGCGGCGGCGCTTTGTGAATCAATTTTCCGCGTAAAAAACCGATCACGAACTTACCTTCTGTAAGCGCATGGCGGTTTCCTGATAGTGGCTATGGCATAAGCCAATAGCTAACGCATCGCTAGCGTCGATCTGCATGTCGCCTTGAATACTCAACAAAATTTTCACCATATGCTGAACTTGCAGCTTATCGGCATTACCTTTGCCCACCAAGGCCTGTTTCACTTGCCGCGCAGCGTACTCGAACACAGGCAAATCTCGATTCAGTGTGGCGCAAATAGCGGCGCCGCGTGCCTGGCCCAGCTTCAAGGCCGAATCGGCATTTTTATGCATAAACACTTGCTCGATGGCCATTTGCTCGGGACGGTACAACTCAATCACCTGGCTAACGCCATCGAAAATCTGTTTCAAGCGCTCGGGAAATTCATCGGACTTAATACGAATGCAGCCACTCGCTACGTAGCGAATACCGCGCGGCGTCGACTCCACCACGCCGTATCCGGTGATGCGCGAGCCGGGATCTATACCTAAAATTCTGGTCAACAGTGTATTGGTACGAGTAATTTAATAGTGTGATTAGGCATCGAGCGCAGTCATGATATCGTCGCTGATGTCGGCATTGGAGTAAACATCCTGCACATCGTCCAGATCCTCCAACCGGTCGATCAGCTTCAGCATTTTTTCGGCGGATTCGCTATCCAACTCAGTTTTGACGTCGGCGTGCATGGTCACTTCGGCATTTTCCGGCTCGAAGCCGGCAGCAACCATCGCTTCCTTGACGGCCATATAGTCCTCCGGCGTGGTAAATACATCGATAGAACCATCATTGGTAACCACATCCTCGGCGCCCGCTTCCATGGCGGCTTCCATCAGCGCGTCTTCATCGAATGCGTTGGAGTAGCTGATGATACCAACTTTGCGAAACATATAAGCCACAGAGCCATCTGTACCCAAATTGCCGCCAGCCTTGGAAAACGCATGCCTGACATCCGCGACGGTACGATTGCGATTATCAGTCAAGCAATTAACCATCACCGCCGTGCCGCCAGGACCGTAACCTTCGTAACGCACTTCTTCGTAGACCACGCCATCGACCGCGCCTATGGCCTTTTTGATGGTGTTGTCGATGGTATCGCGCTTCATGTTAGCACCGAGCGCTTTATCGATGGCGGTACGCAAACTCGGATTATTGGAGGGATCACCGCCACCCGATCCTTTTGCCGCCACGGTAATCTCGCGAATCAGTTTGGTAAAAATCTTGCCGCGTTTTGCGTCCTGCGCGCCTTTACGATGCTTGATGTTAGCCCACTTACTATGCCCTGCCATTCTATCTCTCTGAATCTTCTAAAAATTTGGGAATTTTACCATCGTCCCGCCGGCTTATCGACCCTTGCTTATAGCACTAGCGGCAATATCGCCGCCAGCGAAGCATCGACGACGTAGCTATCCGCCTGTTCTTCCACCAAGGGTCTGCGGACTACACCGCCGAAACCGATCATATACGCACCGGCCAATTTAGCTTCCAGATCGGTCTTGCCATCGCCTATCATCACCAAGGAAGAATGATGCATCCTCAGCCGCCGGCAAATCCGCGCCTTGCCGCCGCTGACGGCCAAGGGCGAATGCCGGGCAAAATCATGATAATTACCGTCTTCGTCGAACAGCACATCCACCGCATGCACATACTCTTCCGGTATCCCCAGCTGCTCCGCCAAAGGTAGTATCGCCTGCCGCAAGCCGCCGCTGATGATGTGAATTAACTTGTTATTAGCCTGCAAGGTTTTGATCGTTTCACTGACACCTTCGACCATTTCGGCAATATATAATTTGGCTAACCAGTCTATCGCTGCTTTGTCGGGCTTGATCAAATCCAGTCGGTTCGCGTAGACATCCTCCAAAGCGAGTTCACCGTTCATAGCCGCATCGGTTAAAGCCGCAACCTGTTCGAATAAACCGTTACGCCTGGCTAATTCATCGATACCTTCGACCCGGCTCAGCGTGCTGTCGCAGTCGAAACAAATAACCTCAAAACTCATAACGCAATTTGCCTCGCCGTATGCACCGCCGGTACGTCGCAAACTGATTTCAACACCTGATCGTTTAAGGGATTGGAAACGCTGATGACCATCATCGCGAGTTGCTGCTCGTCTGCGATGCTGACTTGCATGCGGGTAATATTGATATTGGCGACACCCAGGATCGAGCTGATCGCGGCGATCACGCCCGGTTTATCATCGTGGCGAGTAATCAATAGCGCGCCTTCCGGCACTACTTCAATTTCGAAATGATTGATGCTGACCAAGCGCGGATGCTGATTTCCCAACAACGTACCCGCCAGGGATACCGATTTATCGGCGCAGTGCCCGGTAATTTTGATTAGGGATTGATAGCCTTCCGATTCCTCGGTCTGCGACTCAATCAGCGCAATCCCCTGGCGTTTGGCGATATTCTCGACATTAACGCGGTTAACCGGCGTGGAAAGTTGTCCGCCCAGCAAACCGACCATTGCTTCAGCGGAAATCGGCCGAATTTTCACTTCTGCAGCCTTACCGAATACCGCCACTTCCAACCTCTGAATGGGCTGATCGATCAGGCCAACCAGAACCTTGCCGAGAATATTGGCCAAGTTCATAAATGGCTGAGCCTTAGTCAGCTCTTCTGCAGACAACCTAGGCAGATTCAGAGCATTTACGGCTTCACCGGTTTGCAAATATTTAACCGCCTGACGGGCGATCTCGACACTGACAGCCACTTGCGCTTCTTTGGTCGATGCGCCCAAATGCGGGGTAAATACCACATTGTCCAGCGTAAGTAGCGGCGAATCCTTGGGAGGCTCTTGCTCATACACATCCAGCGCCGCGCCGGCGATCCGACCTTCTTTCAAGGCAGCGTATAATGCCGATTCGTCAACCAAGCCGCCGCGCGCGCAATTGATCAAGCGCGCAGATTTTTTCATCATCGCCAATTGTTCTCGGCCTATGATGTTTTTGGTTTTTTCCAGCAAGGGGCAATGCAGAGTCAAATAGTCGGCTTGTTTAACCAGGGTCTCCAAGTCGACCATTTCCGCGCCATGTATGGCAAAAACATCCGGCGCTACAAACGGATCATAAGCGATCACGCGCATTCCCAAACCGTTGCCTCTTTGAGCAACTATCCGGCCGATGGTACCAAAACCCAGTACTGCCAAAGTTTTATGAGCAATTTCAGCACCCATCAACTTGGAGCGCTCCCACTTGCCTTCTCTAACCGATTGATTGGCAAACGGTAGGTTACGACTCAAGGAAAACATATGTGCAATTGCGAGTTCCGCCGTCGTGGTGGCATTAGCGTCAGGCGTATTCATCACGATGACACCCTGCTCGGTCGCGGCGTTTAAGTCGACGTTATCGACCCCTATGCCGGCGCGCCCGACTACTTTCAGACGAGTCGCGGCTTTTAAAACCTTAGCCGTCACCTGAGTATCGCTGCGAATCAATAACGCATCGTATTCCGGAATAATTTCGCATAACGCGTCTTCATTTAAGCCGGTTTGGATGTGTATCTGTATACCTTCCTGGGCATTTAAGAAATTAATGCCATCTTCCGCAAGCTTGTCTGAAATTAGTATCTTTTTCATCGCCATGACTGGATTATTGGATAAAGCCGGCATTCTAGCAGCTTTGCTATAATCGCCGTAATGCGCGTTCCCAACAAACAACCGAAGTCTATTACTTATGAGAATAAAATCGGCGCTTGGCGTCCTATCGGTTATCTGTTTACTTGGCGCAGTCGCCTGGTGGCTGACTTATACAAAAAGCTTCGCCCCACATGCCGTTTTTACAACATTAAAAGGCGAACGACTGACAATTGCCGAACTGAAAGGCAAGCCGGTTTTGATAACGTTTTGGGCGACCGACTGCCCTAGCTGTATCGAAGAAATTCCGGATCTGATCGCGTTGCATCAGCAGTTTAATGAAAAAGGCCTGCAAATCATCGCGGTGGCAATGCCTTACGATCCGCCTAGCCGTGTACAGGCCTTGGCCAAAGAAAGACAGTTACCCTATGCAGTTGCGCTGGATATAGACAGCAGTCTTGTGCGTGCTTTTAGTGACGTGCAATTGACCCCAACGACGTTTTTAATAGATAGGCAAGGCGTGATCATCATGCACAAAGTCGGCGCCTTCGATTTATTGTCTTTGAAAGCGCTTCTGGCTCAACTGTAGAAAAGCTGCATTGCATTTCGACATCAAAAGCCGCTTCCGGCAACAGCAAACCGATTTATTGTTACTGCGCTCAAACTTAAACATTTTGCGAACGGCAATATTCAATCAAAAAAAAAG
>LUUF01000097.1 GCA_001644045.1 Methylomonas methanica
CGTTTTTACACAGCCTGGATCGTTTTTTGCCAGTCTGTTTGGAAGATACCGGTTACTTGCCAACGCTATTCCAAAAATTACGCAGGATGGGATGCTAACAATACTTTCCATTCCTAAACACCTAAAACCTCAGTAGTGCGGTCCACTTCTGATATTTCGTGCAGTCGTCTTCTGAAAATGACAGTCGAGCCAATGAAAATAGGGGGTTGCATGTTGCATATGTCAGTAGCAAAATAGGCTATGCGCGAACATCTACCGATGACCAAACGACCTCCTTACAGCTAGCCGCGCTCAAGATGATGATGAAGCCGAGAAAGCACTCCAAGAAGTCCCGCAGTTTGCACCAGCATATTGCTTATATGAATCACTAAAGAAACACGCAGAGGCCGATATTAATCGCTCACTCAGGGAAAGTGAAGCGTTTGAGGATGAATACCTGTGCGGTATCAATGTACAAATTAGGAGGGTTTGATGCGCTTCAGCAACGCCAGAGTCTCCACCCATGATCAACACCCCGAGCTTCAGATTTATATGCTGGTCGGTGCTAGCTGCGAGCAAGTGTTTCAGGAGAAGATGTCCGGCAAGGATAGGGGGTGGTGTCGTTGTCGAATCACGGCGGGCATCGACTCCCTTCGCTGTTCACTGAACGCTACGGCACTATACGAAAGAGCGATTGCAAAGGTGGTCATTCGCTTAAATGTAGTAGTTTTCGTGCTATATTTATCAAGAGCTAAGGATTAATGAGGCTTTGGAGTGAATTGGGATACTCGTATAGTGGTTCGTCCGCTATATTGATGAACCTACCTTTTACGACAGCCTCCAACAGGATCACATCGGCTCTTCGGTTCCGAAGCCTCCCACCCACTACAATTTGACAATTCCCAGCGCTAAGGAATCTTAACTGCATGAAGGTGTCGATTGGCGTAAGGTATTGCCGCATCGCCACCATCCATGGCATAACGTCGGCTGACCTTCTTGCCAACCGTGAGGCCCAACATGCTGCAAAAACGCCTGATAGCTCTGCTGTTGCTGTTGATCCTGCTGCCGACTTTATCGGTCGGCTACATGGCCTATCAATTTGCCATCGACAATATCCGCACGGATCGCTTTAAGATTGTCGGCCGCGTCGCGGAAAGCCGCCACGAACAGCTCAAACTGGTGCTGCAGCGCGCCGACACCCGGGCTCATGCCTTCCTGGCCGAAGTATTGATGAAATGCGTGGCTGCCGATCAATTGAACCGCGATTGCGCCACCGATTTTTTAAACGATTATTTAGTCACCGAAGGCGCCGCCGGTGCGGTTTTTTTCCGGCGCGACACCAACTCCGGCACCGTTAGCGTCGGCGAGCAGCCTGTAGCACTTTCCGATCTAAAAGATTTTCAACCCGGACAATTAGCCGGCTTCAGCAAACCGCTGCCCGAGCAGGCGCGTTTTTATTACGTGCTTGCCAAGGACGCCAAGTTGCCCTGGCAATTGTTGGTCAGCTATCCGGTTAGCCTGATCCAAAGCATTTTTGCGGCCCACCCCGATCTCGGCAGATCCGGCGAATCTTTCCTGGCCGATAGCGCCGGCTTTTTCGTTACCACGCCGCGCTATTCCAGCATGCAAGGCAATAGCCATCCGATCTCGGCGCAACCGATGCAAAGCTGCTTGGCCCGGCAAAACGCGGAAATGATGGACAGCGACTACCGCGAGCGCCCGGTCATCCATGGTTTTCGCTATATTCCCGAAACCGGCGGCGGCTGCATCATGGCGCATATCGAACAAGCCGAAGCGCTATCGCCGATTCAGACGCTGGAAAAACAAATGCTGATTACCGTGCTGGCATTCGTCGGCTTGACCACAATAATCGCCAACGCCCTGGCCAGACGCATCGTCCGGCCCATCTCCCGCCTGACCTGCACCGCCAGACACATCCGCGACGGCGATTTGTCGGTACGTGCCGACGTCAGCGGTCTTGACGAAATCGCCGAACTGGCCAGTTCCTTTAACCACATGACCGATGCGCTGGCCGATGCCCAGCATAATCTGGAAGCGAAAATAGCCGAGCGCACCCAAGCCCTGCGCACCAGCGAGGAACGCTACATGTTGGCGGAACGGGCGGTTAACGACGGTATCTGGGACTGGAATATCCTGAATCACGAATATTATTTGTCGCCGCGCTGGAACAAGATTCTGGGTTATGCCGACGGCGAATTACCCAATGTGGAATCGATTTTTTTCGAATTGATTCATCCGGACGACAAACACCGGGCCAGCGAAGTGTTCCGTAAGCATTTGGAGCATAACGAGCGCTACACCACCGAACTTCGCTTGCGGCACAAGGACGGCAGCTATCGCTGGGTGCTGGATCGCGGCGACGCGTTACGCGATGCCGAGGGGCGGCCGGTGCGAATGGTCGGCTCCATCACCGACATTACCGAACGTAAGGCGGCGGAAGCCGAGTTGTTGAAATACCGCGAGCATTTGGAAGAACTGGTGGCGATGGCGACAACAGAGGTCAAAGCCATCGTGCAAACCGCGGTGAACGGCGTGATTTCCATCGACAGCAGCGGTCTGATTCGGATGTTCAATCCTGCGGCCGAAAAACTGTTCGGCTGGACCAGCGCCGAAATCGTCGGTAAAAATGTCTCGCTACTGATGCCGGAACCGGATGCGTCCGCGCACGACAGTTACATTCAACATTTCCTGGCCACCAATCAGGCCAAAATTCTCGGCATCGAGCGGGAAGTCATCGCCCAGCGCAAGGACGGCAGCCGCTTCCCGGCCAATTTGGCGGTTGGTCATGGCATTATCTCGGAAGATCGGCATTTGTTTGTCGGCTTTATTTCCGACATCAGCCTGCAAAAACAAGCCGAACAGGAACTGAGACTGGCCAAGGAAGCAGCGGAAGCAGCCGCGAAAGCCAAAGCCAATTTCCTGGCCAATATGAGCCACGAAATTCGTACGCCGATGAATACCGTGATCGGCTTTGCCGAAGTCGCATTGCAAGACCAAAATTTGTCCGGCGATACGCGCGGCCACATAAAAACCATCCTTAGTTCCGGCCGGCATCTGCTGAGCGTCATTAACGACATTCTGGACTTTTCCAAAATCGAAGCCGGCAAGGTCGAACTGGAATCAGTCTGTTTCAACCTGCCGTTTGCGGTGCAAGAAGCGCTGCAAATCATGGGCTTACGCGCCGCCGAAAAAGGCTTGCGTATCGATCTGGTGATAGAAGCCGGTTTACCCACCCATTTCGTCGGCGACCCGAACCGCTTGCGGCAAGTGATTTTGAATCTGGTCGGCAACTCTGTAAAGTTTACCGATACCGGCAGCATAGACGTGACTATCAAGCGTGCGGAAGGCGTGGAGATGCTGCATTTTGCGATCAGAGATACCGGCATCGGCATGACCCCGGAACAAACCGAACATATCTTCGAATCGTTTTCGCAAGCCGATACCACCACCAGCCGCCGTTTCGGCGGCACTGGGCTGGGCACCACCATCAGCAAGCAAATTGTCGAGCTGATGGGCGGACGCATATGGGTGGAAAGCCAATGGGGCGTAGGCTCGGTATTTCATTTCACCGTGCATATGCCGGAATCGGCCAGCGCCGAGAACTGCCTGTATGACGTCAGCTCGATACATACCGTGGCGTATTTTTCGCCGCGCCGCTTTAAGGTATTGCTGGCGGAAGACATAGAAGCCAACGCCACCTTGGCGCGCTTACGCCTGGAACAGCAGGGCCACCAAGTCAGCTGGGTAAAAAACGGCCAGGAAGCAGTGGATGCCTTTCGCAGCGGCGACTACGACTTGATCCTGATGGACCTGCAAATGCCGGTGCTGGACGGTATCGCCGCTACCCGGCAAATTCGCGAGCTGGAAAAGCCCGGCGGCGGCCATATCCCGATTCTGGCCTTGACCGCCAGCGTGTTGAGCCACGAACGCCGCGAATCGCTGGACGCCGGCATAGACACCATCGTCGGCAAACCCATCGATGTCGACGATTTATTAACGCAGATGGAAAGACTGGTACCCAAAGGCCATGGCATCGCCAATACCGGCATCAACATCGCCGAACCGGCGAAAATTGCCGTGGACTTTACGCCGTTGGCCGGCGTCGCCGATTACGAAAAAGGCTTGGCAACTTGGTTGGACCCATTGATTTACGCCGATGCCTTATTAAATTTTGCCGAACAACATGGCGCGGACGGCACCAAATTACTACGTAATCTGCAAGAACATCCGGAGAATCCGGAGGCGGTCAGGCGGATCGCCCATGCTTTAAAAGGCGTGGCCGGCAATTTGGCACTATCGGTTATCGCCAGTCTGACTACCGAGATTGACGCGCAATTCAAAACCGGGAATCCGCAAAATATTGTGCAACTGATCGGTACGCTGGACGCTGCGCTAAACGCCGCAGCCCAAGCCATACACCAGCTAAAACTGCCGACTAAACCGGCACCGGTGTCCACCGCAGCGTTCGATGCCGAGCAGGTCGGCAGTCTGTTACAGCAATTAAACACCGCGCTGGACGCATTGAATCCGGACCACGTCGAACCTATTCTGCAACAACTGGGCGCCTTTCTCGACGAAACCGAGCTGAAAGCCATCCGCTTCGAGGTGGATAGTTTCGATTTCGACGGGGCGAAAACCCAAGTTAAACTCTTATTGGATAAATTAGCGATCACGCTTAAGGGAGTTACCCAATGAAAGACAGCTACAAAGTGCTGCTGGTTGACGACGAACCGAATAATTTAAAAGTGCTGCAGCAGATACTCAAAGATCGCTTTCAACTACTGTTTGCCATTAACGGCGAAAAAGCCCTGGCCGCCGCCAAAGAACATCAACCGGACATCATTCTGCTGGACATCATGATGCCGAACATGGACGGCTACCAAGTGTGTACGCATTTAAAAGCCGATCCGTTGACCGCGAAAATCCCGGTGATTTTCGTCACCGCGATGGGGGAAATGGAAAACGAAGCGCGCGGCTTCGATGTCGGCGCGGTCGATTACATTCAAAAACCGGTCTCCGGCCCCATCGTGCTGCGCCGGGTGCAAACCCATCTATCGCTGGTGCGGGTGGACGAACTGGACCAACTCGCCCGCGCCGCCATCGAAATGCTCGGCGATGCCGGCCACTATAACGACCCTTACACCGGCGATCACATCTGGCGCATGGCCGCGTATTCGGCTGCGCTGGCCCGCGCAGCCGGCTGGACGCCAGCGCAAGTCGCAATGATGGAATTGGCCGCCCCCACCCACGACACTGGCAAAATCGGCATTCCGCACGGTATTCTAAAAGCCGCGCGAGCATTGAACGAAGAGGAATGGCCCATCATGCAGTCGCATTCGCAAATCGGCTACGACATCCTGAATAAAAGCGACAATCCGGTATTCAAAATGGCCGCCGAAATCGCCCGCCATCACCACGAAAAATGGGACGGCAGCGGCTACCCGCTGGGCTTGGCCGGCGAAGCGATTCCGGAGTCGGCGAGGATAGTGGCGATTGCCGATGTGTTCGACGCGTTGACCTCGAAACGCCCCTATAAAGAACCCTGGCCGCTAGAGGAGACCTTAAAATCCATGCAAAGCATGGCCGGCAGCCATTTCGATCCGCGCTTGCTGGGCGTGTTTATGCAGATCATGCCGGAGATTCTGCGCCTGAAAGCCGCCTGGGGCCAATAAAAGTGTCGGAAATTTTTACTATATATCGTATCGGTGACGAATTTCCGTATCGATTCAACCTGGAAACCGGTTTTTCTATGCCTAGCCACACTAAGCTCTACACGCTCAGGCTTTATTCCACAAGGCTTGGCAGCCAGCTGAGATAAACCCAATTTAATTCAACAGTTTTGGCATTTTTTATGCTGACTGAACTGTGTCATTAAATAATAAAAGGGTGTGTCATGAATACCTACGAAAAAATACAAATCGGGGATGTCATTCATAGTAACTGGTACGGCGACGGTACCGTAGCCGACCTCAATGAAACGGGCGCGGGCAAAATCAAATTCGGCAGATTTTTTGTGATGTTTAATGAATTTGAAATTTTTTATGCTAACGGCTGGATGCTGTCGGTATAAGGATGTGACCGATGGTTGTTACCTTATTCCCGTCAGGTTTGCCGGGCGTACTCGGCATACAAAAAGCAAAATGCGTGCTTAAACCTGTTTCGGTTCCTAAATTGCTCCTGCGGATACGCCAAACGGCGTGTCCGCAGGTGGGTTTGCCTCAGCGAAACACCTATTTGCAAACTAAGCAATTCAGCACCGGAATGATAAAAAGTGAGTTTTATGGCACAGCAACAACATTCAGGTTATAGACGATGTCCAACGTAAACTCGTTTGGCGGTTTCAATGCACCGTGGATCTTTAGCTGATGCTGGCCAACCGGCAAAGGATTCAGTGTCAAATAATATCCATCTTGAGTGCCGGCATAAATGCCAGCAGGTACGCCACCTAAATCAAATGCCCGGCATAGCGCATCCCACGCACTATTTTCCGGTAAGGAAATATCAATTGGTTGCGGTCTAAAACGTTTTAGGTTGCGCACCTCCCTACCATCCAGCGTCACCTTCATATCAATAGCGGCGTCGGTCTGATTTGATACTTGCTCTCTCATATCTTCATAGCTAAAACTGTCACTACCCTGCCCACAAATATCGGGAGAATCGAAAACTACACTGTTGATAACCGGAAAGAACAGCTTTTTGCCTTGCGGTATCGAACAATTACGTGTCACTACACCGCCACCCTGCGCTACTTCACCTTCAGGCGTTACCCCCATCAAGCCACCCAAAAACCAAATATCCCCACGTTGACCGACAAGACATTTGGCTCCCGTCTGATCTAACAGTGGATTTTCGAATGCCGGAATCGAGCTCATGAACTGCCACCATTGGCTGCCAAGATTAGTTTCACGCGAGTCTGCATCGTGTGCCATAACCGGCTGGCAACAAAGAATACTCGCCACCAGGCAAATTGGCCCGGTTCGCAAACTACGAGAGATCACTTGACCAGTTGTTATTGCAGATGAATTTAACAATTTTGTTAACATAAAAACTCCCCCTTATTACGTTAAAAAATCACGGTTCGCCTATTTTTAGTTGAATTAAAAACGAACCGTTCGCCCAAACAATCCAGCTATTCCGATTCAGCATAACTGGATGTGCAGTAACGTCAAAAGCCATGGGCTAAATACTGGGAGCCCCCATCCGCAGTCATACGCTGCAACATTGCCGTGGCTTAAAAACTCAATTATTGTGGAATAAATCATGTATTTAAAATACTTTCAACTGAGCATTTAGCTAGGAATTTGATAGGAAAAACAGGCTAGGAATGACAATTAAGCAAAATGGGGGGCTTAATTGAACCGATGCGCCACCATCAAGACCATCCGTTAGCCTCAATAAACAACTTAAACCCCGACTTTAGCAACCTTACGATTTAGCCGCACTTTTACTGCCCAATAAAATGGTATGCCGTTGGTAGCCGTCGTCAGGTGTTGACGCCTCCGACTCGGCTTTCCGCAATTGCTCGGCCCGGTCTTGTTCTATCGCTTCTCTCAGTACATCGCGGTAGGAGCGATTGATGCCGCTGGCATATTGCGTATCTTTTTTATCTTGCGTTTCGGCAATGGTCTTGGTGGGTTCTGGGTCGTAACGTTCTTCAATCTCTTCAGCCAATTTTTTCAACTGCTGACTGATTGCCAAGGCCGTTTTAGACGCATGGGTTTTGTTGTCGTCCAAATTGAAAATCCGGATCATTTCATCGCGCAGATTAAACCCATACACGACCGGGTCGCCGTGTTTTTGCTGAAAATCGTAAGCGATATAAAAATCCAGCGGATTGGTGGAAGTCCTATCAAAAAAGATCGTGGCGCTTTCCATGGTGTAATTCAGTGCCTCGACAAACTGCTTTCTAGCCAGCTCCATTTCTTCAAAAATAAAGTCATCGGCAATTTGTTTTACGATGTATTTCATAATCTCCGCCCCGGTGTAAATTCGAGTAACCAGTCAAAATAAAACTCGCTGCATCCTACTCTGTTTCGTAGCCGGCGTGAATGATTCCTATGGGTTATACAAATTTGCCTTGATCGTGCGGTTATTCTGAATATTGAGATTTCTCATTGAGTTAACGCCGTACGCAATGGCTCTGGACGCACATCTAGTGAACACGAAGGCATTCCCCAAGAAGCGGACGATACATAAATACCTGGAAGGCGTGCCTTCAAAGAATTCGAACATACCGCCATGAGGTGCAACCGCACATCCCGCGCCGTCGACCGCGTCCCCAAAACATTTTCCCGTGCCTTCCGGACTAACTACCGCACCTTCCGGATATTTTTATACCTCTTCACACGGTTTTTATATGCCTTCCCAGTCAGGGAACGCTATCGCGCCCCCTGACCCACCCACCAGCACACATCAGATAGAGCAGGTATTCCCATACCTAAGTGGGGAAATACCTCGCCGAACCTCGAAAAATCAATCAGACAATGCCACGTAAATATCGGTGGTTTTACCCTTGATACTCTGTGTTATGAAAACACCACCGGTACCCGGCCGACTTTTCAACTGCATCTCAAGCCGGGAAATAAACCGCCCAAATGCTTAACATCAATTCTCAGAAGTATTGACGATCCGAGCCATCAAAATCTATACTCCATCCTGAGTCGCCTAAAACAACCACCCCTGTATTTACAAGAAAACATGGAGAAATATAGAACATGAATATGCGATTTAATGGCTTGAAGCCAGCTTTATACGCGCTAGCAATGATTTTAGCGCCCGTCGCCAAAGTACAGGCCATCGTGATAGTCGATTCCGGAATCGATACGGTCACCAGACATTACGCGATAGATAGCAATACCTCTGAGCTAAGTTATTCCTCCGGTGTATTAAACTTCGACGAAAACGGCAATCTTACTTCGCAACCAACCCAAGCGGGATCTCTTGCAGGCACCTTCGATGTCGAGTTTCTCCACTATTGGTGGACCTATCAGCAAGGCGGTGAAGATCCGGGAAATCAAGACATTTATCTGTATACCTCGGACTGGTTGCGGTTCGTCAATCCTCAGCTCACCACTAGTGGGTTGCCGAACGACTTCCAATTCCCCGGATTCTATAGCAGCGTTTTTGGATTTAGCGCCTTCTTTGGCAGCAACGGCGCGTGTTCGCAACCCCTAAGCCCAGACTCCAGTTGCTCAGGTACCAATACCGGTGCGGTCTCGGCACTTAACGGTCAACTATTAGGCGATAAAATCGTTTTCGACGGCCATCAACCGACGACACCGACACAGTTCACAGGTGGCTATCTCTATCATATCGAAGCCAGTCCAGTACCCATTCCCAACCTCATCTGGCCATTCGTCGCACTACTGGCCGGTTGGACCAGGAAAAACCTTCGGAAACATACTTACCCACTCAGCGCGACGTCTTGTTGAATAAGTAACTCGCCTAACGTTTAGCAAACCACTGTTCGCCAAGCGATCAACTCGTGTGGGCGCAAAAACTGCGCCCCACTCTACCGCGCTTGTGATGAAAAATATAAAACAGAAAAAAACTTAACGTCCAGCCAATCTCAGGGACAGGAACGACTGTATTAGTGGCACTAACATTGATTTGATAGCCACTGGTATGATCCAAGGATGTTGCTATGCCGATAACATTAATCGCGTGAGAGCCGGCCGTCAGGATATTGTCAAATAGCCAACTTTCATTGGCCGATCCGCCAGTTTTATCCAATCGGTTGCCATCCAGATTTACGCCGTATAAAAGACTTCCGGTGTTAGTTTCCAGTGAATTAGCTGTAACTCTAACCTGACTAGTACTATGTAAACTGAAGGTCCAGTCATCAAGGACATTGGTTTCGATATACAAGTCGGTTATGATGCCAAACAGATCTTGCGGCGTATATTGGCCTGACTGTAAACTTCCAAGAGTAGGGCCATATCCGGTAATTGTATTCCAAGTTAAAGTTGATGCATTAACTTGGAATGACGCGATGGTCAGGCATATTATCGTTAAATATTTATTCATACAAAGCACCCCGAACAGATTATAAAAACACAGTCATAAATTCTTTCGTCTTAAGGGAAACTCTAATATTTTTTATTCCTCAATATTTATTTTTGGTTTGTCGTTGCCTGTTCAACAATATGCTTTGACGCCTCTTCCAATAAAATTAAGGTCGACGTTTCTTCGCCACCAAAATTTCGGAATGTCTCGTACTTTGTGCCAGGTGAGAATTCCAATCCGGTAAAACGCTCGGCACCATCGTAATCGATTAACACCATACCGCTTTTTGTGTATTTAGCGTTATAAACCAACGAACCGCGGCCCGCGCCAAAGCCTACCGTCAATCGTAATGCCGCATTACCCGGATCAAAGTCTGAAATTGCAACATCCAGGTGTGTGGCATTATCATCGGCGACTATATTAAATCCTGCGGTTAAAAGATTAGCCTGAATATAACGGGTGAGTTTATCGACAATATCCGCATTTGCGCCTGTGACTTTTACCGTAATATCCTTGCCATAACTAGACACTTTTTCAGCAGAAATTGTATTGAGCTGATGCGTTGAACACGCTGGTAAAATCAATAAGGATAAAATCAAAAACAGTATCTTCACGTTCACCTCAAAAACTTTTTCATCTTTTATAGCGATTGGCGTCGATGCAATTGAAAACCAGATTTAAATTTTGACATTTGGAATGGTAAAGCCGAATATTGAATCTACACTTTAGCATTTTTGGATAAAAAGATGAGCTTTCTTAAAAAAACATCCGCTCTAGCGCTTTTATGCCTAACCACGAACACAGCGTGGTCTGAACCCGTTTACTTTTGCAAAGTTGAAAGAGTTTATGACAACGATGTAAGCGTTCCAGCCAAGATTGTCCATGAAGACTGTTCCGGCGTAGCCTTTCTTTGGTATGCCAAGTCTTACGTCGAAGCGTCTTGCTGGCCAGGCGCTATCGAATTATTGAAGGGTAAATGCGAACAAAACGATGTCGGCTCCAAAGACCTTGTAACCGATCAACCAGTAACCGAAACGCAAGAAGACATGTCACAACCCGGCATAGACCAAACATTAGAAGCTCAGAGCCCTTCATTTCAATAAAATCATGCGCCTGATTACGCTTTGCTAGTCGGACGTACAGCCCTGTGATATTGCCCTGGTTCCCAAACTCCAGTTTGGGAACGCCATCTTGAAAGCTCCAGCTTTCGTCGGTTTGATCGGGAGCTAGAGCTTCCAAGACCGAGTAACCAAGCCGGAGCTTGGTAACCAGTCAAACGTGAAGTGGTTTTGTGTTTCTCCCGTATGCCGCGCCGAGCATCGGAGCTTTTGGCGAGATCGTCCCGCAGGGGAGCGGCAGGGATGCCGCTCGTTTTCGGAGGGGCAGGAAGCCCCTTCCGAAAACTCTCGGCAAATACCCACAGGGCACAAGAGCGAGGAGCGCAGGAAACAGACGGCGTTCGGGTGTCTTTTCTTTTGGATACTTTTCTTTGGACAAGCACAAATTCGCCGGGAGCGAATTTGAACAGCCGACAGGCTGGCCCGAAGGGCGAAAACCAGGGATGGTTTTCGCAGCGAAAGTATCGCGGTTGCCGGTTCGCGAACCGGCGTTAAATCAAGTTTCGCGATAGCGAATTATTATTTGTACAAACAGGCAATCCCGCGTGGGCACAAAAACCGTGCTCACCCTACCCGGCTAAAATCCCAGCGATTAGACTGTTTTATTAAATTTTTCCACAGCATTTCTTGAATTTCGTTCCACTACCACAAATACATGATTCATTACGACCAACCTTCTTTTTCTTATGGGTTACGACATTTGGCTTCAGTGTTTTTTCTCGTTGCACAATTTTTTCAATTACTTGCGTAACATTAATTGTTATATTCGGTGTTGAAGGCTTTGCAGGCTCAGCTGACATTTGTATAACTGTAAGTACAATACTCAAAAAGCCATATAAATCAGACTTATTTTCTGGAAGAAGCTTAGCAAGTAAAGAAAGTCCCGGAATTTCTTTGTTAATCTTGGCTGCGACTACGTCTTTTGATTGAGATTTTGCCTTCGCATCGCGAATAATTTCGGTTAGCCTAGTGAGCTCCTGAATAGTCCGTCCGGGAGCTGAAAGTATTTCAATAGTATCTCCGATAAAATTGAACACTCCGTCGGAGACATGCCCCATTCCGCCACACACTGGGCATGGTCCTGCTTGATTTCCAGATAAAGTAACACCAACACAATTCTCAATAAAAATGCCTGAACTAAAAACGGTTCCGCACGTATCACAAAAAGCGGGAACTAACGGCATATATCTCTCCTTACATTACGATAATAGTTATATTCATTGCCTATCGGCATCCGTTCTACAGGTCACCCACATTTACTCTCCCCACAATTCA
>LUUF01000098.1 GCA_001644045.1 Methylomonas methanica
TTTTTACACAGCCTGGGCCAAAATATGAATTTACTCAATTCCGGCATCCACGATGCGCTGTTTTTTGCGGAGATGTGGAATTCAATCGATAACAAGGGCGTCTGGCAAGGCGAAATCTGGAATCGGCGCAAGAACGGCAATATATTTCCGGAATGGCTAACCATCAGCGCGGTGAAAGGCGCCGATGACACGATCACCCATTATGTCGGCACGATGATGGACATTACCGCGCGCAAAGCGATAGAACAACACGTCCATCACCTGGCGCACTATGACGCACTGACCGACCTGCCCAACCGCACGCTGTTGATCGACCGCCTGCATCAGGCCATTGCTCAGGCCAGACGCGAACACAGCTTGCTGGCCTTACTCTATCTGGATCTGGATAAATTCAAGCCAGTCAACGACAGTTTCGGCCATGATGTCGGCGACTTGTTGTTGAAGGAAGTGGCAAATCGACTGGAGGCCTGCGTAAAGCGCGAAACCGATACCGTATCGCGCTTGGGCGGCGACGAGTTTGTGATTTTGCTGAGTCAATTGGACCGGCAATCAGCGGCCGGGCTGGTTGCGGAAAACATCTTGACCAGTTTGAGCCAGCCGTTTGTGATTCAACAACACATACTGGATATTTCTTCCAGCGTGGGCATTGCCATCTATCCCGATGACGGCCTGGACGCGAATACCCTGATGAAAAACGCCGATCACGCCATGTACCAAGCAAAATGCGCCGGTCGCGGCTGCTTCCGGTTTTTCAGACCCGAAGCCACTCGCTAATTGCCGATTGCCGGCATGGGCCCATATAACCACAGGCCAAGCTGCGGCTCCACTGCCAGACCTGCCGCGTCGGCGAATTGAAACGGTACGGAAATCAGTTCCATACCGCGATTGATCTGCACCGCAAAATGCAAATGCGGCCCGGTCGTCAAGCCGGTGTTGCCGGAATAACCGATCAACTGCCCTGTTGCCACCCGGATTCCTGGCGTGACTTGAGATTTTTCCAGAGCCAAATGCGCATAAATCGCCATGGAACCGTCCTCATGCAGGATCCGAATGCTATTGGCTTTGTCGGCATAGGCTTGGCTGGTGCCGTTGCCGGTGTAATCGTTTTCCACTTCCAGCACGATACCGCCGCGAGCCGCGTAAATCGGCGTATCGACCGGCATCATGATGTCTACCGCATAACGATTTTGTTGATCGTTGTGGCTGTAAGGACCGTTAAAAGCTTGGGTGATCTGAAACTGCCCGCCCGCCGGCAAGGGCGGTTTGTAAAGAGTTTGACTAACGTAGCCCGGCAAAGGCCGCCCGATCACATAGCTGTATTGCAGATTGACGCTATAAGACCCCGCCCGTTCGTTGGGAATAAGCGAAAACAAGCTGTCTGATTGCCCCGATTCAACCACGAAGCGGCGCGGTAAATCCGGGTTGGCGCTGACATTTTCCCGTTCGCGCCAATCAACGGCCAATTCGATAGGCCCCGGATACGCATTTAGCGCAAAAAAACTCGGCCGCAGTTGATCGGTGGTTTTTTCCAGCCAAACGCGTTTCGGGCTGGCGGCCTTTAGTTGCCTGACTTCTGCCGGCTGATTAGACGCGGGCGCCTGGTCGGTAAAATACCAATTGCCTTCGGCATCCTGATATTTATAGAGTTTTTTCGCTACGCCGGCGCTGGAAACCAGCAATAACGAAAGCGCTAACAGTCGACGCGCAAGCACCGGTCACCGCAATTATTTGCGGGTGGAGCTAAAGGTATAAGAACGCACCACGCCTTGCGCATCGAAGCGAATCAACAAATCCTGGGAATCGTTACCGCCGAATAAGGCATATTTGTAGATACCGTAAGTCCAGGTAGGCTTACCATCTTCCATGCCGGTGCGCCAAGGGGTACCAAACATTTCGGTAATATCTTGCTTGCGGGTCTGACCAACTTTGATTTCCGGTACTCTGACCGGCGAGAACTCTTGACCAACGGTAAAGCAGCCGGTCAATTGAGTCGTCGCCAAGCTTGCGACCAACAGTAGTGAACTAAAGCCAAAGGCGCGTGGTCCGCGTTTTGCAAGAAAGTTTTTCATTTGTATTCCCTGAGTGAAAAGTTGATTGATATAAACTAGCTGTTAGTGGCTTATCTTAGCCGGTTCCAGCCGCGATTCGAAAATTTTTTAGCCGCCGATAAGATGTCATCATGCCTACCGAAAACGACAATTCAGCCCTCGATAATCTGAACTTCGACAATCGTTTTGTCCGCGAGTTGCCTGGTGATCCCGAACCGGACAATTTCCGCCGGCAAGTCTACGCAGCATGTTATTCGCGCGCCTTGCCGACTCCGGCTAAACAACCGCTATTACTAGCGTATTCCAGGGAAGTGGCGAACGACTTGGACATAACGGTCGAGACTTGCGAATCGGAGGACTTTGCCCAGGTATTCGCCGGCAGCCGACTGGCAAAAGGCATGGAACCTTATGCGATGTGCTATGGCGGCCATCAATTCGGCCATTGGGCCGGTCAACTCGGCGATGGCCGGGCCATCAACTTGGGAGAGGTCGTTAATAGCCGCAACCAACGTTACACCCTGCAGTTGAAGGGGGCCGGCTTAACGCCTTACTCGCGCAGCGCAGACGGTTTGGCGGTATTACGCTCCTCGGTACGCGAGTTTTTGTGCAGCGAAGCGATGCACCATCTCGGCGTACCGACTACCCGCGCGCTAAGCGTGATCCTGACCGGCCAGCAAGTCGTGCGCGACATGTTCTACGACGGCAATCCGCAAAGAGAGGCCGGCGCGGTGGTGTGCCGGGTGGCGCAGTCATTTACCCGCTTCGGCAGTTTTCAAATTTTCACCGCGCGCGACGACATCGACTCGCTGAAAAAAATTGTGGATTACACCATCCGCACCGATTTTCCGGAACTGGGCGAACCGTCGGTTCCTGTCTATCTGAATTGGTTTAAAGAAGTCTGCCGTAAAACCGCCGAGATGGTCGTGCACTGGCAGCGGGTCGGTTTCGTGCATGGAGTAATGAACACCGATAACATGTCAATATTGGGTTTAACCATCGATTACGGCCCTTACGGCTGGCTGGAAAATTACGATCCGGACTGGACGCCCAACACTACCGATGCCCAGGGTCGCCGCTACCGGTTCGGTAACCAACCGAAGATCGCTTATTGGAATTTGGTTCAACTCGCCAACGCCTTGTATCCCTTGATTATGCGTGCGGAAAGCTTGCAGCAAGCCTTATTGGCCTACACCGAAACCTTCGATGCCGGCTGGCAGGCGATGATGGCGGCCAAACTGGGTTTGACAGCATTCGCACCAAGCGAGGACGACGCTTTGGTCAATCAATTAACGCAGCTACTACAAGTCGCCGAAACCGATATGACCTTGTTTTATCGGCAGCTGGCCGATGTGGATGTAAGCGCGGGCTCCGATTCGCTAGCGCAATTTTTAGCGATGTTACAGCGCACCAACTACGAACCATTAAATGACGAAAGCATAGAGCAAGCCACGCGCTGGTTCGAAATCTATCGCCTGCGCAGTCAACGCGACGGCAAACTACAGCAGGAGCGCAGTGCCGCGATGAACGCGGTCAATCCGAAGTACGTATTGCGCAATTATCTGGCGCAGTTGGCAATCGACCAGGCCGAACAAGGCGATTTTGCCTTAGTACGGGAATTGCTCGAAGTGTTGCGCAACCCGTACGCCGAACAACCGGATAAGGAGAGTTTTGCCGCTAAACGGCCGGATTGGGCTAAGCAACGCGCCGGCTGTTCCATGCTGTCTTGCAGTTCCTAACGACTCCTCTCGGCAAATTTCGAACCAAGGTACTATGTCAACTTGTTGAAATTAGCTTATTATTCGTGCTCTAGATCTCATTATTTATTGAAATAATCTCCGGAGCAGAGCATGGCCCAAGAAATCGGTATCGTTAAAATCGTAACCGGCACCGTTACCGCAATAGCCGCCGACGGCAGTAAACGAATTTTGCAGGTGGGCGACCGCGTCTACCCAACCGATCTTTTGACCACTGCCGCCGGCAGCACGGTGATGGTACAACTTGCCAACGGCTCCTATGTTGACATGGGCGGCAACGACAGCATGCAACTGGGCGCAGCCATGCAGGAGCAAGGCGAACCCTCCCAGACCGCGCAAAGCCAACAACCGGCCGGACTCTCCGCCGAAGACATTCAAGCCGCCTTACTAGCCGGCGCCGATCCAACCGCAATAGCTGCAGCTACCGCCGCCGGCGGCGCACCGGGAGCGGGAGGCGCACCGGGGGCAGGCAACGAAGGCCATGTTCCGGTTACCGTCGAATATCTCAATCCGGTGGCACCGGTTACCAATGGTTTCGATACCACAGGGCCCAATGTCGCATTTCCGCCGATTGTGCCGGAAGTTTTGATATTAAACCCTCAAGCAGTTTCGGGCGGATCGGTAATAGGCCTGGTAGCGCCAGGTGTCAATATTTCGGTTACCAGTCCGAGTATTCCGGAAGGCAGTATCGCGGAATTTAAAGTCGATCTAACAAGCGTAACGGCCGGAAGCGTTTTGGAGTTGGCGCTTGCCAATGGTGACACCAATCCGGCTACAGCAGATGCAAGCGACGGCGATTACAATGCCCAAACTTACCAATATCGAATCGGCCCAGATGGCCCCTGGCTGGATGTTCCGGCCGACCATAAACTGCCTTTGGGCTCATCCGGTGATTTCACGATCTATGTCCGTGTCATCACCATTGACGACCGTATATTCGAACCCGATGAAACTTTCACGCTAACCGCCACAATTAGCGATGGCAATGGTACATCAGCGTCGGATTCGGCAGTGGCGACCATCTTGGATAACGATATTGCCTCGAACGCCGCAACAGCATCAGTGAGCGAGTCGGGACTAGATTTGCTGGTTGACGGTTCCGCGCCCACCGACTTGGCCGCCAGCGGTATTAAAGGTTCACATGAAGACCAACGTAGCGAGACAGTAACCGGCAAACTTGATTTTCAAGGACACGGTTTAACAGAAGTCACCGGAGTACAGGCGGGAACAGTTGATACCGCCATTTCAGGTAACGTCGACACAGTCATAAATGGCGAATTTGGTGTCCTTAAAGTTGCGGCGGATGGAAGCTATGTCTATACCCTTACTCGTACCGCGGAACATACAACAAAAGGTCACGGCATAGAGGGCAGCGGTATCGAAAGCAGTGGCATCGAAGGTAGCAGCAACGACGGCATAACCGACGTTTTTTCTTTTACCGTGACCGACGTCAATGGCACACAAAGCAATAATACGCTTACGGTGGCGATCAATGACGATACACCAAGCGCCTACAACGATAACGAAACTCTAAAATTCGGCGAGTTTTTAAGTGACAGCGTTATTCTCAACTATGGAGGTAATCGCGACACGATTGCCAATGACAGTTCCGGTGCTGATGGCTTTGGCGCGACCACCTTGCGTAGCGTCACATTTGGTAATCAAACACAAAGCTTCGAAAGCCTGCCGATTAATAGTGTGTTGACGTTCGAAACCGACAACGGCTGGCTGGATATTCGTAGCGACGGTCACTATCGTTACGAATCAAAAGGCAATCCCGCTAGTCTGCTTGAAGTTACTGACAAGTTTGAATACAAAATTCAAGACGCTGAGGGAGATTACGCCAGCGCATTTTTAACACTTACCCAGCGCCCTGATGTTCTGAACACTGGCGAGCCTCAACAGACCGTATAATTTTTAATAACTTTTTAGGACTTGACTATATGAAACAAACTTTTAAAGGACTTGGCCTTCTTCAAGCGGCGCTGTTGATTTGGGCCTCATCAACCCAAGCGTCTACGGTGGCTTTTTCTGGAACAGGGACAGCCGCGTTTGGCGACTATGTTCAACCCCCATTAAATACATCCAATGTTTTTTACAGCTCTGGAAAAAACGTATTTGCTGACCAAACCGACTTCACTTGGGGCGGGCGTTCAATTAAATCAAAGCTGGCTTTCGACGGACTGTCTTTCGATACCAGCAGCCCGGCACCCTTTGAACTTGGCTCATTACGTTACGACAATGCAACGTTTCCCACCAATTTGGCAATAAGCTCGGTAAGACTCGATATAAAGCTCAGTTTTACAGCAATTGGCGAGAAAACTATTTCCTATGATATCGGTATAAACGACACCCCAAATTCGGGATGCAACGTAAACGGGTGCCCGGACATCATAGCTATCAACCCATCATCCAATGACGGCAAACTATTGTTAACAACAATAGGAAATACGCAATACATATTTGAGTTCTTGGGATTTAATGCCGAAGGTACTCAAAACAGCCGAAATTTCGAAACCGCCGAAGGTGGCAATTCGACGGCACAATTATATGGACGCATAACAACGTCCGCAGTGCCCGTGCCTGCTGCGGTATGGTCATTTTTGAGCGGCGCAATGCTGCTTGGCGGACTAACTTTGCGGCGTCAGCGCCAGAAAGGTTAAAGCCTTGCGTGATCCCGTCCTATTTTCGATCAGGGGCGGGTAATAAATTGGTCATCAACGACGTTCGGAATCACAAACTTCTTCATTTATAAATACACTTCCGCCACCTATTTTGTAGCCATCTAAACCGATTGAGATCGAGTCCCTCCCCAAGACTCGATCCAACTGGGCCAATAGTTCCAGCAAAAAACACATGCTCAAACCGGTCATTTCAGGTATCCTTTTCAAGCTAATCCAACGTTTTTCAAGGCTCCGTAATGACCAACAATACCGATATTGCCGCCAAACACGATATTGATCCTGCTGAAACCCTAGAATGGATGGAGGCGCTGCAAGCGGTGATAGAAAAAGAAGGCGGCGAACGCGCCAGTTTTCTGATCGAAACCCTGCTCAGTACCGCCAGACAAGCCGGCATGGACATCCCGTTCTCGGCCAATACGCCTTACATCAACACCATCCCGATCGATCAACAACCCAAATTTCCCGGCAATACCGACATCGAGCGTACCATCCGCTCCTATGTGCGCTGGAACGCGATGATGATGGTACTGCGCGCGAACAAGTACACCAATGTCGGCGGCCATATCGCCAGCTTCGCCTCCGCCGTCACCTTATACGACGTCGGTCAAAATCATTTCTGGAGCGCACCTTCCGATAAACATGGCGGCGACCTGATTTTCTCGCAAGGCCATTCCGCGCCAGGCACTTATGCCCACGCCTTTTTGCTGGGCCGTCTGAGCGAAGAGCAAATGGACAGTTTCAGACAGGAAGTGGGCGGCAACGGCTTGTCGTCCTATCCGCACCCCTGGTTGATGCCGGACTTCTGGCAATTCCCCACGGTTTCGATGGGTCTTGGTCCGATCATGGCAATTTACCAAGCCCGCTTCATGCGCTACATGCAAGACCGCGGCTTTGCCAACACCGACGGCCGTAAAGTCTGGGCTTTCCTGGGCGACGGCGAGACCGACGAACCGGAAACGCTGGGCGCGATCGGCATGGCCGGCCGGGAAAAACTGGATAATCTGATTTTCGTGGTCAACTGCAATCTGCAACGCCTGGACGGCCCGGTGCGCGGCAACGGCAAGATCATTCAGGAGTTGGAAGGCAACTTCCGCGGCGCCAACTGGAATGTGATCAAGGTGATCTGGGGCCGGCGTTGGGATGCCATCCTGTCCCGCGATAAAGACGGCCTGGTGGTTAAACGCATGATGGAATGCGTCGATGGCGATTACCAAACCTTCAAATCCAAGGATGGCGCCTACGTCCGGGAAAAATTCTTCAACACCCCGGAATTGCAGGAGCTGGTGAAAGATTACACCGACCGCGATATTTGGGAATTGAATCGCGGCGGCCACGACCCGATTAAAGTCTTCGCCGCCTTCAATGCCGCAGTGAACCACAAAGGTCAACCCACCGTGGTTCTGGCTAAAACCATTAAAGGTTACGGCATGGGCGATTCGGGACAGGCGCAAAACACCAGCCATCAACAGAAAAAGATGAGCATGGAATCGATCAAATACATCCGCGACCGTTACCAGTTGCCAGTCAGCGACGAAGAGCTGATCAATCTGCCTTACATCCGTTTCGCCGAAGACTCCACAGAACTCAATTACCTGCGCCAGCGCCGCGTCGATCTGGGCGGTTATTTGCCGGCCCGCCGCACCAAGTCCTATCCCTTGGAAATCCCGGCCTTGTCGGCCTTCAAAGGCCTGTTGGAAGGCACCGGCGAAGGTCACGAAATTTCCACCACGATGGCTTTCGTCCGTATCCTGAACATCCTGGTCAAGGACAAGCAAATCGGCAAGCGAGTGGTGCCTATCGTGCCGGATGAATCGCGCACCTTCGGCATGGAAGGCATGTTCCGCCAGCTGGGTATTTGGTCGCAGGTCGGCCAGCTGTATACACCGCAAGATGCCGAGCAGTTGATGTTCTACAAGGAAGACAAACACGGCCAGGTATTGCAGGAAGGCATTAACGAAGCCGGCGGTCTGTGCGACTGGATCGCGGCGGGTACTGCGTATTCGACCCACGGCGTGCCGATGATTCCGTTCTTCATCTATTACTCGATGTTCGGCTTCCAACGGGTCGGCGACCTGATCTGGGCCGCGGCCGATCAACGTACCCGTGGCTTCTTGCTGGGCGGTACCGCCGGCAGAACCACTTTGAACGGCGAAGGCTTGCAGCACGAAGACGGCCATAGTCATCTGATATCGGCTACCGTGCCGAACTGCTACTCCTACGACCCGACCTTCGCCTGCGAGCTGGCGGTGATCATTCAGGACGGCTTGCGCCGCATGTATGTCGAGCAGGAAGATATTTTCTACTACATCACCCTGATGAATGAAAACTACGACCAGCCGGCCATGCCCGAAGGTGCGGAAGCCGACATTCTGAAAGGCATGTATTTGTTCAAAAAAGGCCCGAACAGCAAAAAACCTCGCGTGCAATTGCTGGGTTCCGGCACCATCTTTATCGAAGTCATCGAAGCCGCCAAACTGCTGCACGATGACTGGGGCGTGGACGCCGATATTTGGAGCTGCCCAAGCTTTACCGAGCTGGCCCGCGACGGTCAAACCTGCGAACGCTGGAACCGTTTACATCCGACCGAAAAGCCGCGTACTACGCATATCGAGCATTGCCTGGATAGCACCAAGGGGCCGATCATCGCCGCCACCGACTACATGCGCGTATTTGCCGAACAAATTCGCCCCTGGGTGAAACGCTCTTACACGGTACTGGGAACCGACGGTTTCGGCCGCTCGGACACCCGCGCCAAGCTGCGGAGTTTCTTCGAAGTGGACAGATACCACGTTACCGTCGCCGCCTTGCACAGCTTGGCGCAAGCCGGCGAGTTCGATGCCGCCAAGGTCGAGGTAGCGATTGCCAAATACAACATCAACCCTGACGCAACCGCTCCCTGGTTGATTTAACGGAAAGCGACATATGAGTTCTGTAATCGAAATAAAGGTCCCCGACGTCGGCAACGTCCCTGAAATCGACATCGTCGAAGTGCTGATCAAGCCCGGCGACGTGGTCACGGTGGAACAAACCCTGGCGGTGATGGAAACCGACAAAGCGACGATGGATTTACCGTCCAGCGCGGCCGGCACCATCAAGACCGTACATATCAAACCGGGCGATAAAGTCTCCGAAGGCACATTGATCGCCACGCTTGAAGTAGGCGAGGCAGCCGCTGCGGCTCCCGCCGAACCGGTCCCGGCGGCAACGCCTGCCCCAGTCGAAACTGCCCCAGCTCCGGCTGCGGAAGCTCCAAAAGTAGAACCCGCCCAACCAGCCGCAGCTCCTGCCGCCCCGGTCTCGGTTAGCAGTGAAGGTTTTAAAGCGCACGCCACACCTAGCGTCAGACTCTTCGCCCGCGAATTGGGCGTGGACCTGAGCAAGATTCAAACCGGCAGCGGCCGTAAGGGCCGTATCTTGCAAGACGATGTGAAAAACTTCGTCAAGCAAGTCATGGCCTCCGGCGGTTCGAGCAGCGGCGGTGCGGGCATACCGTCAATTCCAGCCGTCGATTTCACCCAATTCGGCGAAATCGAGGAAAAACCGCTCAGCAAAATCAAGCGTCTGACCGGCCAAAACCTCACGCGCGTCTGGTTAAACCTGCCATTGGTGACGTATCACGACGAAGTGGCCATCGACGCGATGGAAGAGTTCCGTAAATCGGTCAACGCCAGCATGGCGAAGGACGCCGTTAAAGTCACCGGCCTGATTTTCATCATGAAGGCGTTGGTGGCAGCGATGCAAAAATACCCGTCCTTCAACAGCTCTCTGTCTCCGGACGGCGAAAAGCTGATTTTCAAACGTTACTTTCATATCGGTATTGCCGTTGATACGCCGAACGGCTTGGTGGTGCCAGTGATTCGCGATGTCGATAAAAAAGGTATTTTCCAATTGTCCAATGAGTTGGCAGAGAAGAGCGAACTAGCCAGAACCGGCAAATTGAAACCGGCCGACATGCAAGGTGGCTGTATGACCATCTCCAGCCTGGGCGGCATAGGCGGCACGGCGTTTACGCCTATCGTCAACGCTCCGGAAGTGGCGATTTTGGGCGTAACCCGCTCCAAAGTGCAGCCGGTCTGGAACGGCTCGGCCTTCGAACCGAAATTGATGTTGCCGCTGGATATTACGTACGACCATAGAGTGATAGACGGTGCCGAAGGTGCGCGTTTTATGGAAGCATTGAAATCTTATCTGGGCGATATTCGCCGGCTGTTATTGTAGGAGTAGGGATATGAGCAATTCTGTCACGCATGCCGAAGTGCTGGTTTTGGGCGGCGGCCCTGGTGGCTATACCGCCGCGTTCCGTGCCGCCGATCTGGGCAAGCAAGTGATATTGGTCGAACGCTACCCGGTATTGGGCGGGGTTTGTTTGAACGTCGGCTGCATTCCGTCCAAAGCACTGCTGCACACCGCGCAAGTAATTCACGAAGCGGAAGCCATGGCCGAACACGGCGTCAGTTTCGGCAAGCCAAACATCGATCTGGACCAAATCCGCAGCTGGAAACAAAGCGTCAGCCAAAGCCTGAATCAAGGCCTGGGCAAGTTGGCCAAGCAGCGCAAAGTCACCGTAATCAACGGCGTGGGTAAATTTGCGACGGTCAACAGTTTGACCGTGACCAGTGAGGCCGGCGAACAAACCGTCACTTTCGACAACGCCATCATCGCCGCCGGCTCGCAACCGACCAAAATCCCCAGCTTTCCGCATGACGACCCGCGCGTTTGGGACTCGACCGATGCATTGGAATTAAAATCGGTACCGGAAAAACTATTGATCGTCGGCGGCGGCATCATCGGCTTGGAAATGGCGACCGTTTATCATGCGCTGGGTTCGAAAATCAGTGTCGTGGAATTAATGGATCAAATTATCCCCGGCTGTGATAAGGATCTGGTCACGCCGCTGCAACGCAAAATCAAAAAACAATATGCAAACCTGTGGTTGCAAACCAGCGTCAAGGCGATGGAAGCTACCGATGCCGGCATCAAAGTCACGATGGAAGGTAAGGGTGCGCCGGAATCAGACGTGTTCGACGCGGTATTGGTGGCGGTCGGCCGCCGCCCCAACGGCAAATTGATCGATGCCGACAAGGCCGGCGTGAACGTCGACGAACGCGGTTTTATCCCGGTCGATAAACAAGGCCGTACCAATGTCAGCAATATCTTTGCGATTGGCGACATCGTCGGCAATCCGATGCTGGCGCATAAAGCTACGCACGAAGGCAAAATCGCCGCTGAAGTCATTGCCGGCCACAAAGCCGGTTTTGATGCGCTGACTATTCCTTCGGTAGCATATACCGACCCGGAAGTAGCCTGGATGGGCCTGACCGAAACCCAAGCGCAGCAACAGGGCGTGGAATTCAATAAGGCCGTATTTCCATGGGCCGCCAGCGGCCGGTCATTGGCGCTGGGCCGTAGCGAAGGTATTACCAAAATTCTCACAGATAAGATCACTGGCCGCATTCTCGGGGCCGGCTTTACCGGACCTGGTGCCGGAGAATTGGTCGCCGAAGCGGTGCTGGCCTTGGAAATGGGGGCGGACGCTACCGACATCAGCCTGAGCATCCATCCGCATCCTACTTTATCGGAAACCTTTGCATTTGCCGCGGAAATGATAGAAGGGACGATTACCGACCTGTATGTAAAGAAATAGCCGTTGTTTTGCGAGGCGCAAAATTCGTGAGTGGGTTAAAAGCCAGCCTGCAAAATTTTTTCGGTGAAAACGCGGACATTATGTCGGCAGCAAGCATTTGAAGTAAGGAACAGCGAGTGGAAAAGTTTGTATTTGGGGTTGGCGAAGACGACAGAAAAAGATTGCTGAATTTCGTTGATACGCTGCAACGGTTTTTAGAACAGGTGGTAGATAACGGCGAATATTTCCAACCGAAATTTCGCGATGATTACAAAAAAGCCTGGAATGAACTTAATCCGCATTTTTCGGCGTTAAAAGACGCTTTGCAACGTGCGGATACCCACACTTTACTGGCGCAAGGCTTACTGGGAACCCAACTAAATTTAAAACTCGCCGTAGTGAATCACTTTTTAAATGAGTTTTTACTATACGGCATAGAAATTATCGGCGGCCATAAGTTGCTTGAAAAACTCTTACGCATAGTCAGTAAATTACTCGCCAACATGGCAAGCACGGTTGGCACCGGCTTAGCCATTCAGAGCTATACGGATTTCCTGGTAGCGATGATCAAGGACGATGGGTAATCAGTTCTCTTGGCCTCTCCCGCTTTATCTCACTGCCCATAGGCATGGCTCATATAGCGTCCATGCCTAAAAGGGCTTCCAGAACTACTAAAACTATTTCAGGCGGCCTTCTTAATTTCTGCGCCTCTAGCCAAAAGACCATCTCTGCCTTTTTCCGCCAAAGCCAGCATTTGATAAGCAAGATCTTCGGCGATATTCAGTTGTTTTAAAACGTCGGCCAAATGTTCCATCACAATGTCGTAATGAAAGTCGTCGGGACCTAGCTTGATCAAAAAACAATGCGCGGGGCTTAACAGCGTAATGGCTCTAATCTCTTGCCCACCAACAATATCCAGCAGGAACGCAAAATCGTTGCCGGTAACCAAGCTAGGCTTTGCATTGGTACGGGCAAACGCTGTCGTAAAGTACGCATCCAATGCGTCTAATACCTTCTCGTCGGCACTATTGAAACTATTGAAGTAAACCTTTAAATAAGCCTTTAAGGCATCAGCCTGCTCCGCAGCAGGCCGGGTGAAAAAGAAGCGGTTTATGCGGTAGTCATCCAACATTTTTGCATACAACGCATCAACTATTTTACCTATCAGGGCTTGGTCGCTGAGCGTGGCACGTAAAGCTTGTATCTGTGGGGCTACGGTTGCGTTCATTATTTTTCTCCGGACAATAGTTTTGACATTCATCCACAGCTTTCCAGCCCAAACTTATTTGTCAAACCTTTGTCACGATTTAAAATAATCAAAATCTATACAAAAATTATTCAGACGCTACCGCCGGGATGCCTCCTACAACTCAACCCGTCTAGCTTCAACGATACTAATCCTTCTTAGGCACATAGCCCTCCGGCAATTCGAAGCCGCCGGCAAACAAAAATTTCTCGCGCTCGGTTTCCAATATCTTTTTTGCGGCCGGATCGAAACTGGACAGCCGCTGTTCGTTAATTATCATGGTTTGCATCGCTAACCAGTCCTTCCAGGCCTGTTTCGATACATGATCGAAAATGCGTTGGCCGTTGACACCCGGAAACGGCGGCGAATCCAGACCTTCTGCTTCGATGCCCAGTTTTACGCATTTAATCATTCTCGTCATTGTGATCCTCTGTGAAATATTGTTGCAGCAGACGCTTGATCGGCGCCGGCAAACCTAAAGTATTAATCTCGGCGGTTTTATACCAAACCGCCCGCTCGCCTTCCATCACATTGTTTATGGGGTTTTCCAGTTTCGCGAGCAGCGGAATGTAATCCAGGTGATAGTGCGAAAAACTGTGGCGCTGGCCAGGCAAGGTTTGCGAGGCATGGATGCGATAATTGCCTTGTAGACACAAGCCTTGCAAAGCCTGCGGATCGGCAAACTCCGGCAAACTCCATAGCCCTCCCCAAATGCCGGTCGGCGGTCGCCTTTCCAGCAATATTCGGTTTTCCTGGTCTAGTAGCAGCAGAAAATACAATTGTTTGACCGGTAAATCCTTGCGGGGCTTGGAGCCAGGCAATTGTTTTACCAAGCCCAACTGCCTGGCCTGACAACCGGCAGCAACCGGGCAGATTTCGCATAACGGTTTGCTACGGGTGCAAAGCGTCGCCCCCAAGTCCATCATCGCTTGGGTATAGTCTCCGGCTCTTTCCCTTGCCGTATAGTGCTGGCTAATTTGCCAAAGCTGTGCGGCGACTTTATTGTCGCCAGGCCAGCCATGCACGGCGTGAAACCTCGCCAGCACTCGTTTGACATTGCCGTCCAGGATAGGCTGGCTTTGTCCGCAGGCAATGCTGAGTATCGCCCCCGCAGTGGAGCGGCCGATGCCGGGCAAGGCACTGAGTTCTGCCACTGTTTGCGGAAATACGCCGGCATTGTCCGCAACGATTTGCGCGGTTTTGTGCAGGTTTCTGGCGCGCGCATAATAGCCAAGCCCGGACCAGTGTTGTAATACTTCGTCCAACTCCGCGCTTGCCAGGCTTTGCACCGTCGGAAATCTAGCGACGAAGCGATTGAAATAACCAATCACGCTGACTACTTGCGTCTGCTGCAACATAATCTCCGACACCCAGACTCGATAGGGATTGATGTCCAGTTGCCAAGGCAAATCCTTGCGGCCGTGCATATCAAACCAGATGAAGAGTTTTTGCTGGAATTGTTCGGGGGGCATGTGGCTTAGGGGAAGGGTAAATCAACTAGGGATTACTATTGAATAGTACCGTAAAGGCTTTAGATACGGCAAAAAAAGCATTTTTCGACCGTATCGATGAGCCGGGAATAGCAAGTCAGTGGAAAAAATGTTTGGAAATATCGTCCGGCTTGGTTATCAGCAAAGAAATACGATTCGTCAATAAGACCGACAAGCCGTTATCAAAGGCTACTTGTCCGCGCGGATTAGCGGCTTTTTGTGTGATATTCTCTACTTACCCCACTCAAGCCCAGCTCATTAGGGCCGCCGCTGGGTAAACGAGCAATAAAATTCATTCGATACATCGATTCAAATTCAGTCCCCCAGAAACAGGAGTTGGAACGCGTATGTTTTCTTTAATTTCCTCAGCGAATAACGCATGGCAGCGGGCCGCTCAACTATTTATCACCATTGCCAGCATCCTAATAATAGGCAAGTTAATTACGCTAGTGCCGGTGATGACGGAACTGGAAGTAGCCGGGGTATTTAAGGCCGCGGCTGTGGTCTGGTTTCTGGCCAGATTAGCGGCCTTAATCTTATTTTATTTTTTTGCCGGCTACGTCATAGACGCCATTCCCAATAGCGGCGGTACATTGTCGTTTGCCAGAGGCATTGCGGAACCGTTAACCGCGCTGCTGCTTGTGATTACGGTGCAGGCCTTGTTTTGGGAGTTATTGGCGCCATTCGTCGATAGCTTGGGTAGAACGATTTATCACAGCAGCGCGATCATCTTGATCGTGAGCGTCAGCATTTGGTTTGTGGTTAGAGCTTATCGCCATGCCGCTTACTTGGTCGATACCTTTACCAAGCTGGCTGAAGGATTTATCCCCCCGCAAAAACAGGCCTGCCCGCAGTGTGGCTCGGAAATTACCGCAAGCGCTCATTTTTGTAACGCATGCGGACATAAAACCCGGACATCCAATACTTGTCCCGGATGCGGGGCGGCGGTTTCGGATGATCAACAATATTGTCAAAATTGCGGATCGGCGCTTGGCAAAACCACAGTCGCGGATAGTTGACGTAATAGGGGAGAATTATGGTTGAAATGACGATTGTGCCTATTAGCGCATTCGCGATGCCAACTCGATAGTGTCGCCGTCGATCACAAACCGGCCATATCCTTGATGATGTAAGGTTTTGGGGTTCTTCTGGCTGGGGTCAATCCAGGCTTCGATCACCTCAAGCACAAACAAATTGTATTTGTTTACCAGCCGGCTATCGACTACCTTGCATTCCAGATTGGCGAAACATTCCGAGATCAGCGGTGCCGCGACCTGCTTGGCCGGGAGCGGCGTCAGCCCGACTAGCGCAAATTTATCCGCATTCCGGCCGGAGGTGTTGCCCGCTTGCACGACTTTGGCGGCCAACTCCACTGCCGGTATCCCGATCACGCATTCCCGGTTGGCTCGCAACGCGGTAAAACTATAATCGCTGCTGCTAACCACGCAAGCCAGCAAAGGCGGCTCGAATTCCACCATCATGTGCCAGGATAGGGTCATCAGGTTCATCTGCCCCCGATCTGCGGTGGTCAGCAAAACCACCGGCCCCGGCTCCAGCAACTTGTATACTTCCGCCAGCGGCAATGCTTGCATCGGTACCTCTGACTGACCTGCCACGCTTATACCAACTTAGAAAACGCTGGCTTTTGCTGTTACGCAGCTCACTCGGACAGGCGTTTGGCGACGCGTTGATATGCTTCCTTCAACTCTTCGCCGACAACTTTGGCCTTGGCGATATACTCCTCGGAGGTTTCGATCGACTCGTCGGCAATTTCCGCAGCTTTATTTTTGATCTGCAGCCACTGTTTTTCCGCTTCTTCAAACTCATCCTTCGCCTCCATTGAGGCTAGATGCAGCTTTAGCTGCAGCTCCTCGCGAACCGAATCCAGATTAACAAGCAAACTTTCAAATTCGTTTTTTAACGACATAACTCACCTCTTGGCTTGATTGAAAATATCTCTTCCGACCATTGCTGACAGTTAAAGTTTAGTTTGCTGGGTTGAATGTTTCGACACACCCTATCCTTAAGCTTGTCTGCAAGCAAAAACGATTAATAAGTCCATTCGCCCATTTCGTCCACCAGCACGTCTTTGTCACCCTTGACCACTCTCAACGCACCGGATTCCAAAACCAAATAACTGATATTGCCGGTCTTGAATTGATAACCCAGAAATTGGCAAGGTGTTACACCGTCAGCGCACATTGCGTGCTTGGCACTACCTTTCAGGTCTATCGATTTTCCGGTTTTTTTGGACACGCCGTGATAGCTAACATTATTGCAACTTACGTCGCCTTCTTCGCAGTGTCTGGTGATCGTAACGACATAGCTGGCAGTGGTTAGAGTATCCGCGGCACAAAGCTGGGAACAAAAGATCAATACTGTTGCAGCGATTAATTGCAAAATGACGGGCAATTTCATGTGTTAGTCTCCTTGTGAAAAATCAGCGGCGACGATAAGTGCATCGCCACTGATCAGTCTAGACAATATAAGTCTTTCCTGTGCCTATTTAGCGGATGCCTGGCTTTGCATAAAAACAAAATGCTTTAGTTAGTATTGAGTCCGCCTGAAATTCTGCTAGCCTTTTGCATAGTATTAAACGGGTCCATTCGTTCCTTAGCGACCATCCCCGCGAATACCACGCCAAATACATGAGCCCTTAGTAAGCGCAACTAATCCAAAGTAGCAACTGAGCTTCCCCGCGCGAAAGCAACGATATTTAATGGCCGGGTTAATAAAGACTCCGCGGTGTCTGGTGCGTTTAGTTTTTCCCTTCTTTTTTATAAACGCCACTCTGATCTCAAAATTTTTCGGCACCTTGTTGTTTACTCTACCAACAGAATTATTAGCCTGTATCTGCCGTCATTTGGAATAGGTACAGTGATCTTTCCACGCACGGGAGTCCATCATGAACAAACAGACATTTATCGCATCCGCCGTATTGACCACTTTAGTGGGTTGCGCCACGCCACCGATTGAACAAAATGCATCAATCGAAAATGACTTGAGCACCGAATTACCCGCCTCCGCTGCCGGCATTTCCTCAGAGCCACTGTACTTCTCTTCGCAACAAGAAGCCGAAAGCGCATTGGTTGGCTACAACTATGGTTTGACCCTGCTGGCCGATGGCCGAGTTCAAGCATTCGTCTCCGGTTTAAACGGATCAGGCATGGAAAACCCGTTCGAAGTCGTCAGAGCAAAATCGCATAGTTCCGCGGCCAAAATTGCCGACCTCGCCGAAGCGGAAACCGAAATGGCTTTCCCGCAAATTACGCTGACGGAGAAAAAGAATGGTCAGGCAGCTATCGATGCATTGGGCGATAAGCTCGGAGATGTCGCCAAAGCCTACGACATGTCCGGCGAGCGCCTGGAAGATATATTGCGTACCGATTCGTCGGCCTGGATCGATGAAAGCGGCCGCCTGCTTTATATCGATGAACATACCAAAATTCCTCAAGGGCAAGGCGAACAAGAAACCGCCACGGTAACCAGCTCGGGTAGCGGTACGGCAAGCATCGCAACTACCGACCCATTCGCTCTGCACAGTAAGCCTGGTTCGAATCGAGTCATCTATTTGGATTTCAATGGTCATGTAGCGACGAACACCGCTTGGAGTACGACCACGCTTAACGCGCAAGCCTATGATATAGACGGCAACCCAGGCGCTTTCAGCGGCGCGGAATTAAATAACATCCGCGAGATATGGCAGCGCGTGGCGGAAGACTACGCCCCATTCGATGTTGACGTTACTACTCAGGAACCCACCTTGGACGCCCTGAGACGCACTAGCACCAGCGATATTCAATATGGCACTCGGGCCGTGGTGACCCGGTCCATGCCGCAACTTTGCAACCAAACTTGCGGCGGCGTGGCTTACGTCAATGTGTTCTCTTACTATTCAGCGGCCTACCCGGAACGCTATCGGCCCGCCTGGGTGTTCTTCGACAAATTGGGCAACGGTTACCCCAAATACGTTGCCGAGGCCATTTCGCATGAAGTTGGGCATAACTTAAACCTGAATCATGACGGTAATGCCACCACCGGTTACTATACCGGCCAAGGTAGCGGCGCTACTGGCTGGGCGCCGATCATGGGCGTGGGTTACTACAAACCCGTCTCGCAATGGAGTAAAGGTGAGTATCCGGGCGCCAACAATCTGCAAGATGATCTTGCGGTGATTAACGCGGCGGGCGCGGCAGTCCGGCCCGACGACTTCGCCGATACGACAGCCGGTGCGGCGCCTTTGGCCGGCGACTCCAGCGCGGTTTCGCAAAATGGCATCATCGAACGCACTACGGACGCCGACGTTTTCGTGTTTTCAACCGGTGGCGGAAGCGCGCAGTTCAACGTCACGCCTGATACAACCGCTCCCAATTTGGATGTGTTGCTAAAGTTACTTGACGCGCAAGGCAATACCGTTGCCCAAGCCAATCCTGTGGATAGCTTGGCCGCATCCTTAAACGTTTCGCTCAACGCCGGAAAATATTTCCTGAGAATCGAGGGGGTTGGTAAAGGCGACTTAATCACTGGCTACTCCGACTACGGCAGCCTCGGCCAGTATCAAATTACCGGTAACTATCCGGTTGTGGCTGCAGTTCCGCCCGCAGCGGTAATTTCCGCCCTGCCAACTGTCGGCGACGCACCGTTAAACGTGACCTTGAATGGTTCCGGCTCTAGCGCCAGAAGCGGCTCAATCTCTTCATATGCATGGAATTTCGGCGATGGCTCGGCCGCAACCAGCGGCGCCTCGGTCAGCCACATCTACAACACCCCCGGCGCCTACACCGCAACCCTGACAGTCACCGATAGTAGCGGCTTGAAAACCAGCACCAGCCAAAGTATTCAGGCGGCGCAAAGTGTCGTGGCAGTCAATATGAAAGTGGCCAGCACCGTAGTGACTCGCAAATTGTTAAGCGGAGGTAAATCGCAATGCGTTGCCGACATTGCCGTTAAATCCGGAATATCAACAATTACCGGCGCCAGTATTTATGGCACTTGGAGCGGTTCAGTCACCTCAGGCACTACAAAAACCAATGTGACCGGAACCAGCTACGCCATTACCGGCACGAAAGGCACGGCCAGCCTGAGCAGTGCGCTGCTGCCCAGCAACAGTAAAGGTACTTGTGCGTTCACCGTCACCAAGGTAGTCAAGAGTGGCTATTTGTACGATGGTAGCGGTGCCATTTCGCGCAGTTTGTCCTGGTAACAAGTAAATGCTCGGGGAGGGCTACCTTTAGCCTTCCCCGGCTAAACGATGGCATTGTCCCGGTTGACGATAAGCGATCCGAAACCGGGACAACCCAAAAATATTTCCGACTCTGTTTATATTTCCTACCTACTATCCCCTCGCGTCAAAAAGATTGGCGCCCAGCTCCGCAAAGAACGCCTAAATAGCAAGCTCGGTGCCGTGACGTAAACTGCAAAAGACGCGCAACCCTCTCCCGCGCTAAAATTCCCCCTATTGTGCGGCGTCGCACCCAGCCAACTTTTCACCATCATGCTCAATTTCAAAAACATCGCCATCCGTCGCGGCAACCGTTTGCTGTTTAGCGAGGCCTCTTTCACGATACATAAGGGCCAAAAAATCGGCCTGACCGGGGCCAACGGGGCCGGAAAATCCAGTCTTTTTGCCTTGTTGCGCGGCGAATTACATGCCGACGAAGGCGATTTTTCCATGCCGCCGAATCTGGAAATCGCGCATGTCGCCCAGGAAACCCCGGCTTTGGAATGTTCAGCCATCGACTATGTGCTGGACGGCGACAGAGAGTTGCGCGCATTGCAGGGAAAACTGCATGCGGCGGAGCAAGCGCATGACGGCATCAAATTGGCGGAGCTACATGCGGCCTTGGATCATGTCGGCGGTTACACCGCCCAGGCGCGAGCATCGCGATTACTGAACGGCCTGGGTTTCAGCACCGAACAGGAAAGCCGGCCGGTCAGTTCTTTTTCCGGCGGTTGGCGCATGCGTTTGAATCTGGCGCAAGCGCTGATGTGTCGCTCGGATGTGTTACTGCTCGACGAACCGACCAACCATCTGGATTTGGATGCGGTGATTTATCTGCAGGATTGGTTAAGCAAATATCCCGGCACCTTGCTGTTGATTTCCCATGACCGCGACTTTCTGGACACCATCACCGACCATATCGTCCACATCGAGCAAAACAGAGCCGAAATATACACGGGCAATTATTCCGACTTCGAACGTATGCGCGCGGAAAAACTGGCCCAGCAGCAAACCGCCTACGAAAAGCAGCAGCGCGAAATTGCGCATATCCAAAGCTTTGTCGATCGCTTCAAAGCGCAAGCCACCAAAGCCAGGCAGGCGCAAAGCCGAATCAAGGCCTTGGAGCGGATGGAGTTGATCGCTCAGGCCCATGTCGATTCGCCGTTCGGCTTTAGCTTTCCGCCTCCGAAAAAAATGCCCAATCCGCTGTTAAAAATCGAAGAGGCCGACATCGGCTATGGCGACAAGGTAGTCATCAAAAACGCCAGCCTGTCGATTGCGCCGGGCGACCGTATCGGCCTGCTCGGGCCCAATGGTGCCGGCAAGTCTAGTTTGATCAAAGTACTTTCCGGGCAAATGCCGGCATTGACTGGTAAGCTACAGACCGCGCAGGATTTGCATATCGGCTATTTCGCTCAGCATCAACTGGAATTGTTGAACCTGGAAGAAAGCCCGCTTTGGCATCTGCAGAAGCTGGATAAGCAAGCTACCGAGAAAGATTTACGCAATTTTTTGGGCGGTTTCGATTTTCAAGGCGATAAGGTCAACGATCCGGTCGGACCGTTTTCGGGTGGCGAAAAAGCCCGCTTGGTACTAGCCATGCTGGTCTATCAAAACCCGAACTTGCTGCTGTTGGACGAACCGACCAACCATTTGGATTTGGAAATGCGCCATGCCCTGAGCGTGGCCTTGCAGGAATATCAAGGCGCACTCGTCGTGGTTTCGCATGACAGGCATTTACTGCGCTCGGTGACCGACCAGCTGTTATTGGTGGCCGGCGGCAAGATGCAGCCGTTCGACGGCGATCTGGATGATTACAAGCAATGGCTGGCCGAGCAGAAAAAAGCAGGCGACGAGCCGGCAGCGACCGACAATGCCGGCGGGGTATCGCGCAAGGATCAGCGTAAACTCGATGCAGAGCGACGGCAGCGTTTAAAACCGCTATTGGACGCAGTGAAAAAAGCCGAAGCGGCGGTGGAAAAATTTCATCAACAGCAACGCGATCTGGAAGAACAATTGGCCGACCCGGCCATTTATGCCGAGGAATATAAAGAACAATTAAAGCAGTTACTGAGCCGGAAAGGCCAAATCGATAGCGCGCTGGAACAAGCCGAGATGGATTGGCTGGCAGCGGAGGAAAACTTACAACAAGCGGAGTGAACATGTATCAACTGATAGTGTTGTTTTTTGAGATTACCATTCTGCGCAAAGGGCCGCAGGATGTACCGGCCTCGCCTTGGCTGTTGCGGCTGATGTTCATACCCTATTTGCTGGTTAATCTGCTGATTTTACTGCTGGACAGCGATTGGTCGCACGCCTTGTTGCAGATTGCCGCGGAAACCGTATTGATGGTGGGCTTCTGCTACCCACTGCTGTATTTTTCCGGCAAAACCGCCCGTTTTCCGCAAACCCTGACCGCGTTATTGGGCGCCGATGTGGTGATTAGTTTGTGCGCCATTCCGGCGGTCGCCAGCCTGAATACCCAGATCAGTCAGGTGGCATATATCGCGATGATAGTGCTGATGGGCTGGCACTGGCTGGTCAATGGCAATATTTTCCGGCATGCTCTGGATAGACCGTTAATGTTCGGCTTGGCGCTGGCTTTTTTATATATACTGATTTCCACACAAGTGATGACCTTGTTGTTTACCGAGATTGCCGCTAGCGATTAGGAGGATGTATGACGATTTATAAACATGTTTTATTGGCTGCCGATTTTTTCGAACACGGCGATCAAGTCGCGGAAAAAGCCAGGCAAATCGCCGCGCAAAACAATGCGCAACTGAGCTTGGTACATGTCGTCGATAATTTGCCGATTACCGATCCTGCTTATGGCCCTATCATTCCGTTCGATGTCGATTTGACCCAGGAATTGATGGACGCCACTAAGAAACGATTGCGCGAGCTGGGCGAGAAACTGCATGTACCCGTAGAACGACAGTTTTTGGAAATGGGTAGCCCCAAACTGGAAATCGTCCGGGTAGCGGAAGAAAATCAGGCCGATTTGATCGTAGTGGGTTCGCACGGCCGCCACGGTTTTGCCCTGTTGCTCGGCTCAACCGCCAACGGCGTGCTACATCACGCCAAATGCGACGTACTGGCGGTGCGTTTAGCGGATGATTGAACTGGTTTTGGGCGGCGCCCGCTCCGGTAAAAGCCGCTATGCCGAGCAACAAGCTTTGGCCTCCGGTTTACCGGTGGTATATATTGCCACCGCCGAAGCCGGCGACGAAGAGATGCACAGCCGCATCCGGCATCACCAACAACGCCGTCCTCAGCACTGGCTGACGGTAGAAGAACCCGTCGCATTGGCCGATGTGATTGGAGAATATGCCGGCAAACAACACTGCTTGTTGGTCGATTGCCTGACGCTTTGGTTGTGCAATGCCTTATTCGACAAACAAGGCAATCTGCAAGAGCAGCGTTATCGGCAACACGTCGATGCCTTATGCGCAGTGCTGGCGGCCGGCCGGCAACGCGTGATCATGGTCAGCAACGAAGTAGGATTGGGTGTCGTGGCCGCCGACGCGATGACGCGTCGTTTCGTCGACGAAGCCGGCTTTTTACATCAAAAACTCGCGCAACTTAGCAACAAAGTGGTGCTGGTCACCGCCGGTTTACCGCAAATCCTTAAAAACGTCTAATTCAATTTATGAACAGCTTATCCGCGCCGATTACCGCGCCCGATGCACGCTATTACCAACAAGCTTTGGACAGACAGGCGCAATTAACCAAACCGCCCGGCTCCTTGGGTTTGCTGGAAGACTGCGCGGTAAGGCTGGCGGCAATGCAGCGCAACGAACGGCCCAGGCTGGAAAGAATTCACGTCAGCGTATTTGCCGCCGATCACGGCATTGCCGAAGAAGGCGTCTCGGCGTTTCCGCAAGTGGTGACGATGGAAATGGTAAAAAACTTCGCAGCCGGCGGCGCGGCGGTGAATGTGCTGGCCCGCCATGTCGATGCGTGTTTCGAAGTCGTCGATGTCGGGCTATTACAGCCAGTGGCTTTAGCCGATGTCATCAGCCATCGAGCCGGCGCAGGCACCGCCAATTTCAAGCAGGCGGCGGCGATGGACAACGCCCAGTTAACTATCGCGTTGGCCGCCGGCCAAGCTGCCGTCGCAAGAGCCCTGGCGAACCAGGCTGATTTGTTTATTGGCGGCGAAATGGGCATCGCCAATACCACCAGCGCCAGCGCATTGGCGGCCGCCAGTTTGCGGATACCGGCCGCCGACATTACCGGCGCCGGCACCGGCTTGAATGCCGGACAAATCGATCACAAAGCCGGCGTCATCGACTCGGCCTTACGGCGCCACCAAGCCGTTTTGCACTCACCTTTGGATATTTTAAAAACCTTGGGCGGCTTCGAAATCGCCGCGCTAACCGCTGCCTATATCAGCGCCGCCCAACAGCGTTTGCCTGTTTTAATAGATGGCTTTATCAGCAGTGTCGCGGCTTTGCTGGCGATGGGTATCAATCCCGGCTGCGTGGACTGGTTTTTTTACGGCCATTGCTCGGCGGAAAAAGGCCATGGGCGGGTACTGCAAGCGTTAAATGCCCGGCCGTTGTTGAATCTGCAGATGCGCCTGGGCGAGGGTAGCGGCGCGGTATTGGCGGTACCGTTGCTGCAAATGGCCTGCAGCTTACACAATGAAATGGCCACATTCAGTCAGGCGCAAGTCTCTACTACTTGAAATAGTCTATCCGTCAGCAATCTGTTTCAGGTGCAATAGCGGGGCCTTGGGCTTTCCCGTATCATGAGCGGCGAAAAATGAGCTTGGCTAATGCGTCGAGCTTGCTTTCCAGCCAGCAGCTGCCTGCGATGACAGCCTGCACATAATAATAAAAAACATATAACAACGATTTGGTAAACAACATGCTAGGACACATAGAAAGTTACGATGAAAGATGCCAGACCGGCGTGATCAAATACGAAGGTCAATTCTACGAATTCCATCTCGATCAATGGACCTCGGAAGCGCCGCCAAAAACGGGCGATGACGTGGATTTCGATCACGACAACGGCAAAGTCACCGACGTCAGCCTGGTCGGCGCTTATCTGATGGAAGCCAAGCCGGTCAAAAGCAAAATAGTGGCAGCCTTACTGGGCATCGCGTTCGGTGCGATTGGCTTACATCGCATTTATCTGGGTTTTTATTTTCTCGGCCTCACCCAGGCTGTGGTAACGCTGCTAACCGGCGGCTTTGGCGTGATGTGGGGTTTCATAGAAGGCGTGTTGATTGCCACCGGCCATATCTACAAAGATGCCAAGGGACGTCACCTGAAATAGCCGTGGATGCTTTTCTAGTCGCCTTGCAATTTCTGACCCGCATACCCGTAAGTTATCGCTACGAGACTGGCGCTCCCTTATTGGGACGTTCGGTTTTGTACTATCCGGCGGTAGGCCTGCTGCTGGGTATACTATTAAGCCTGCCGGCTATGCTGTTTGCCGGCAGTTCGCCCATGCTGCTGGCGGCAATAGTATTGACCGCATGGGTGTTACTGACCGGCGGCTTGCATTTGGACGGTCTGGCCGATTGCGCCGATGCCTGGGTCGGCGGCCACGGCGATAAACAGCGTAGCCTGCAAATCATGAAAGACCCGGCCTCCGGGCCGATTGCGGTTAGTTTGCTGGTGCTGGTTTTAATACTGAAATTTGCCGCTCTGACCGCCATGTTCGAACAAACCCGCTTCGCCCCCCTGTTGATAGCCCCTGTTTTAGGCCGCGCCGCCATCCTGGGTTTGATGCTGACCGCAGACTATGTTCGCCCGCAAGGCTTGGCCGAAGCACTATTACAACAACTACCAAGGCCGCAGACGAAGTGGGTGTTCGCGATCTGCGTATCGATCGCTACTATATTTTTAGGTTTTCCGGCCGTGCTGTTTGCCGGCGGCCTATTATTTTGGCTGCGGCAAGCCGCCTTGTCGCACTTGGGCGGCGTAACCGGCGACGTTTACGGCGCGGCGGTCGAGCTAACGGAAGCCGCCGTTCTAATGGCCTCTATGCTGCCATGACACAGCAACCGCCACTGTCGCCAGCAATTGCCGAGCACAAATTGGAACCGCAAGACGCCTCAGCCGGGCACCGTTTTCCCGTGCAACAACGTGCCGGCGTCTATCGCGCCATCGCCGAACGCCGCGACATGCGGCATTTTCTCTCCGATCCGGTCGATGCCGAGGTCTTGGCCCGCCTGTTGCAGGCCGCGCATCAGGCCGGCAGCGTCGGCTTGATGCAGCCCTGGCGCTTCATCCGCATCACTGATCGCAGTTTACGTAGTGATATTCACGCGCTGGTCGAACAGGAACGCCGGCTCACCGCCGAAGCGCTGGCCGAACGGCACGACGAATTTATGAAACTTAAAGTGGAAGGCATACTCGATTGCGGCGAATTGCTGATCGTGGCCTTGCCGGATAGGCGCGAACAACACATTTTCGGCCGCCGGACACTGCCGGAGATGGATCTGGCTTCGGCGGCCTGCGCGATTCAAAACCTGTGGTTGGCTGCCCGCGCGGAAGGCCTGGGCCTGGGCTGGGTATCGCTGTTCGATCCCGACGCGTTGGCGCAATTATTGAAAATGCCGGCCAGCAGCCGACCGATTGCGGTGCTTTGCCTAGGCCATGTTGCCGAGTTTTACCCCAAACCGATGTTGGAACTGGAAAACTGGGCAACGCCGCAACCCTTATCGGCATTTGTCTACGAAAACGGCTGGCCCGATGCGTCTTAAACCACCGTTTCCAGCGCTGATGGTGCAAGGCACCACGTCAGATGCCGGCAAAAGCACATTGGTGACTGCACTGTGCCGATATTACCGGCGTCAAGGCATCGCCGTCGCGCCATTCAAGCCGCAAAACATGGCGCTGAATAGCGCAGTCACCATCGACGGCGGCGAGATCGGCCGCGCGCAAGCCGCGCAAGCCTCAGCCTGCGGTTTGCTGCCGCACAGCGATATGAATCCGGTGCTGCTGAAGCCCAATACCGATACCACCGCGCAAGTGATCATTCACGGCAAAGTCCTGCAAAACCAGTCAGCCGTGCAATATCACGATTATAAAAAAGTCGCCAAGCAAGCGGTTTTGGAATCGTGGCAACGCTTGAGCGCCCAATACCAGATGCTGATCGTCGAGGGTGCCGGCAGTCCCGCAGAGATCAATTTACGCGCCGGCGACATTGCCAATATGGGCTTTGCCGAAGCGGTGGATTGTCCGGTCATTCTAATCGCCGACATCGATCGCGGTGGCGTGTTTGCACACTTGGTCGGCACGCTGGAATTGCTCTCGGCAAGCGAGCAACAACGGGTGATCGGTTTTGTGATCAACCGCTTTCGCGGCGACATCGCGCTGTTACATCCCGGCTTGGACTGGCTGGAACAGCGAACCGGTAAGCCGGTGTTGGCCGTGCTGCCATATTTGCACGATCTCTATCTAGAAGCCGAAGACGCCTTATCCACTCGGCATGCCCAACAGGGCCAAACCGGGGCTTTTCATGTCGTCGTGCCGCATCTGCCCAGTTTCAGCAATCATACCGATTTCGATCCGCTGCAATTGCATCCCGGCGTTCAGGTCAGCTTTGCGAAAAGCCCAGATCAGGTAGCCGGGGCCGATTTGATCGTACTGCCCGGCAGCAAATCCGTACGTAGCGATTTAGCTAGACTTAGAGAACAAGGCTGGGACACGTTTATTGCCCGCCATCTGCGTTACGGCGGCAAGCTGCTGGGGATTTGCGGCGGCTTTCAGATGCTGGGCAAGAGCATAGACGACCCGCTGGGGCTGGAAGGTCCGACCGGGCAGTCCGCCGGGCTGGATTTGTTGGATATGCAGACGGTTTTACAACCCGAAAAATGCTTGAGACAAACCGCCGGCACCTTTTATGGACAAGCTACGCCCGTAGCCGGCTACGAGATTCATCTGGGCGTCAGTAGCGGCCCTGCGTTGTCGCAACCCTTATTTTCGCTTGCGGAAGGCAACGATGGCGCCGTCTCGGCCGACGGACAGGTGGCGGGGAGTTATCTGCACGGTTTATTCGATTTGCCCGAAGCCTGCGACGCCCTGCTGCATTGGGCAGGCTGTCGCCAAGCTCAAGCGCCGGATTTCAACGCCTTGCGCGAAGCCGGTATCGAGCGCCTGGCCGATTGTCTGGCAACGCACTGTGATTTCGCCTTGCTGGAAGCGCGGACCGCATATTCGCCCCCAAACCAGCCAGCCATTCCGACGAAATAAGGCCCAACTCCGATCAGACCGAGAGGTGCCACCATGATGGGACAACAATCCGGGATACAGGAGCAACTGTTTTTCTATTTCAGTCTGGAAAACCATGTATTGAAAGATCATCTACTCAGAGGCATTCACCGCCTTCTCGATTTAGGCCAGTTCCGTCAACAATTAGCGGGATTTTCCAGTCCAATAGGCCGACTATCGATCGACCCCGAGTTGATGATCCGCATGTTGATTCTCGGCTACTGCTTTGGGATTCGTTCCGAGCGCCGCCTGTGTGAAGAAGTTCATCTAAATCTGGCTTACCGCCGCTGAAAATCTTGGAAA
>LUUF01000099.1 GCA_001644045.1 Methylomonas methanica
TTTCCAAGATTTTCAGCGTCGGTAAAAAAACCGTGCCAGAGCGTGGCGCCGTTTTCAATCCGCTCCGGCGTGGCATGACAACTTATCCATCGGCAACCGTGCTCGGGATGCTGCACGCGAAACTCCGCCCGAAACACCTCGCATTGCTGCGCCGATTTAACGATCAGATGTTTGATGGTCGGCAAATCGTCACTATGCGTAACGGCGAATAGCGGTTCGGCATCGTCCAGCACTTGTTCCGGCTCTACCCCCATCAAATCGTAGAGCTTTCTGCTGGCATAAGGTAAACAGGAGCTGCCGTCGGCGCGCAGCAAATATTGATAAATCACGCCCGGCACATTCGCGGTGATCTTTTGCAGATAATCGGCGTTAGCGCGCGCTTGCTCTTCATTGCTTTTCAAACTCTTGAGCATTTGCCAACTCAAAAAAGCAATGATGCTATTGAACGAGAAAAGATTCCAAACAACATTCGCCCAAGGCAACGGATTGTAGGCATACACTTGGTAATCGACATCGAAGCTGACCCAATGCTGAGTAGCGGCAAAACCCAGCAAAGCCATGCTCAGAATATTGATTGCTATCAGCCAGCCGGCAATCGGAAAATCGAACAAGAACACGCACAATAAGGTATTCAGCGGTGCGAACAATTTACTGCTGGCAATCAGGCCAAACTGGTAAAGTCCGCTGTAGGTGACTATCCAAAATATAACCAGCAGCGATATTGCCCGGGCGACATAGGAAATGCGTTTGCGCCCCAACCATAGCAACCATAAAGTGATTATTGCCAACATCTGAACGGCCATGACCGGCTTCCAGCCCATGAACATAGCTCGCGACAGAGATATTCCGACACTTGGAATACCTACCACACCGGAAACCAGCAGGGTGGCATTTAATAACTGGTTGCGTAAATCGGCTATATCTTCGTACTTGGTTTTCATAAATTGGGTTCTATTGGCTGACTATCCCCCGCACGAGTAGCGATAAAATCTTGCTTGCCAATGGATTCGTACATACTCACCACCTCAATCATCTTCGTCGTTTTAAGAAGTTTAGCAGTTACTAAAACCGAGCGAAGCCAAAGCTAAGCAACAAGCCGACGCGTGGGTAAGCGAAGATTGGCAGACTGGAATAGAAGCGCCGATGCCTTGCGAAGAGAAAAGACGAGGGCTGGCAACCGGAAAAGATTAGGCTGAGCTATAAAGCCCCGCGACAAAACCCAGGCTGTCGAGTTAAGAAATTTTTGTGGATATGGGCTATCGAGAGATAACAAACCGGCTCGCGTCGAAGCCTGAGACTTGCGTAATATCGGCAAATTTAGCCAAGGCCACAGAGTCCACGTCCTGATGAACCATGCACCCAAAAAATAACGCCGTGGATTGAAAAGTGTTCCGACAAGGGATTGCGATAGACACGCGCGTCGTCTACCGAAAAAGCTACCGCCGTACTCCTCGGCTTGCCCCATATTCGAGAGCAAGCCGAGGATAAGCCGTCAGGCCGGACTCGCTGCCTAGCCTGATAAAAACTTACGGGGCCTAATGCCCGGAAGACGAGGTTGGGCAGGAAACGCTAAAACCCTGAATTTCAACCGCGACATTGCGATCCGCCGCCGCCTGCAAGAAATCCGCGATGGTTTCCATAATATCCAAATCGATGAATTGAGCTTTGGTGCCGTCGATCAATAATTCGACGTCATTAGGTACTTCATCCAGATATTTACGCAGCAAAGCCTTGTTCAAAAACGAGACGTCCTTATGCAGACGCAACAAGTAATGCGGGCCGTGCTGGGTCAATGTGATCGCGGCATGGAAATTGGCTTTCAACACGAAGAAGAACCCGCAGGCCATACCAATTGCAATACCTTGCAGTAAATCGGTAAGCAGAATCGCCACAACGGTAATCACGAACGGCGCAAACTGGTTCCAGCCCTTGCGGTAAAACTCCACGAACAATGCCGGTTTGGCCAGTTTAAAGCCGGTTTGCAGCAAAATCGCCGCCAAACAGGCCAGCGGGATCATGTTCAAATATTTGGCAAAAAACAGCACGCTGACCATCAGTAAAACACCGTGGAAGAAACAAGCTATTCTGGTCTGGCCGCCGGCATTGATATTGGCCGAACTACGCACGATCACCGCGGTAATCGGCAACCCGCCCATCAAGCCGCTGATCAGATTGCCCAGACCTTGAGCTTTGAGCTCGCGGTTGGTCGGCGCCACCCGTTTATGCGGATCCAGTTTATCGACCGCTTCCAGACTGAGCAGCGTTTCCAGGCTGGCGATGATCGCGATGGTGCCGGCAATGCTGTAGACCTTGGGATTGCTAAAGTAACTAAAATCCGGCAGCCGCAACTGGTTGATAAAATTAGCGGTGCTGCCCAATTCCGGTAGCGAGACCAGGTGTTTCTCGCCGATCACCAGTTCCGGGGCGAAATACATCGCCAATGAGTTGAAACTGACTCCCCAAATTACCGCCAATAGCGGCCCCGGAATCAGCTTTAACGCTTTGAATTGTTTGATGAAGCCGCTATCCCAAACAATCAGAATCAACAGGGCCACGATACTGACCAAGGTAACGCCGGGGGTAATCCCCTCCAACGCCTCGGAAAATTCGAAGAAGCTCGATTCGGCGGTTTCCTGCATGTAGCTTTCGTCGCCTTCAAAACTGGTATCGAAACCGGTGGCATGCGGGGTTTGTTTGATGATCAAAATTACGCCGATAGCCGCCAGCATGCCTTTAATCACCGATGCCGGAAAAAATGCGCCTATCACCCCGGCTTTTAAAAAACCCAGCATAATTTGCAAACCGCCGGCCATCACCACGCTTAGCAAAAAGCCGCCAAAACCGCCCAGGGTTTCGATGGCGTCAAACACGATTACCGTCAGACCGGCGGCCGGTCCGGAAACGCTGAGTTGGGAGCCGCTGGCCCAGGACACCAGAATACCGCCAACCAAGCCGGCGATAATGCCTGAAAACAGCGGCGCGCCCGATGCCAACGCCACCCCCAAACACAAGGGCAAAGCCACCAGGAACACCACGATGCTGGCCGGCAAGTCCTGGTGCAGATGTTTCAAATAATAATTCAGTTGAGATGTCATTGGTTTACTCAGTAATGTCAAAAGCTCGAAGACTAATCGGCGTAACGGTAAATCGGATTGATTTGGGTGTTGTGGTCGAGTTTGATCAATTCGCTAATCAAGCCGTCGTTCAGACCGTATACCCAGCCGTGCAGCGTAGGTTTATGACCATGTTTCCAAGCTGACTGAATAATCGAGGTATGAGCCAGGCGATAAACTTGTTCGATGATGTTCAGCTCAATCAAGCGATCGGTCTTTTTCGCCGGATCTATCGACTCCAGTTCCTCCTGGTGTAAGCGGTATACGTCTTTAATATGCAGCAACCATTTGTTGGCGATCACCAAATCGGCTTTTTGCGGCTGGAGGGCGGCCTTCACGCCGCCGCAGCCGTAATGGCCGCAAACGATGACATGCTTAACTTTTAAGACCGAAATAGCGTATTGCACGACGCTCAGGCAATTGAAATCGGTAGTGATGACCTGATTGGCAATATTGCGGTGCACAAAAATTTCACCGGGCTTGGCGTTGACGACTGTCTCCGCCGGCACCCGGCTATCCGCACAGCCAATCCACAAAAAATCCGGCTTTTGTTCCTTGGCCAGCTGTACAAAAAACTCCGGGTCTTTTCTGCTGACCTCTTCCGACCAGGCTTTGTTTTCAAGCAGTAATTTCGTAGGTGTAATCATAATTGGCGTCCTTATTTTTTTGTAACTACGTGTTCTAGAGCGTATCCGGAACGGATTGTTCAAAAGAGCATAGCTTTATGCGGCAATACTATATCGAATCGAAACTATATGGCAATCGCTTTACGGCCAGAATCAGACTAAATCCAATTTATATCGAACCATCTGTCTCTGCCGGCATACCTAAACTCGTGGGGCGATGTGCGTGTCTCGCTTCGGCGATCAATTGCGTGGTGGCATTTAATCGCTGCGACCATGCCTGCAAACTGGTTTCCTGCCAAGACAACAGCCACTGCGGATACAGGCCTATCGCCAATACCAGCAGCGCCGGCACGACCAGCAGTGCCAACTCGCGTGGGCGCAGATCCTGGGCTCTGGCGACGCTGTCATGTACAACCGGACCAAAGAATGCCCTTCTGACAAAACCCAGCATATACGCCGCACCCAATACCGCGCCGAACAAAGCCACCATCGCCAGCGCCGGATAGGCTTGCAATGCGCCGAGAATCATCAGCAATTCCGCCGGAAAGCCATTGGTACCGGGCACGCCGATGCTGGACAATGCGAATACAAAAAATAAGACGGTCAGGCGCGGCATGGGCTTGGCTAAGCCGCCGAGATGAACCAGATCGGTACTACCCAAGCGTTGCTGGATCATACCGGCGATTAGCATCAGGCTGCCGGCGACGATGCCGAAATTCAGCAACTGCAGGACCGCGCCCTGCAAACCTTGCAGATTAAACGCGGCGATACCGACAATCACCAGGCCGACATGACTAATGCTGGAATAAGCCAACAAGCGGCGCAGATTGGTTTGCTGCAACGCGATCAAGGCGCCGTAAATCAGCGTCACCGCACCGAGTATCGCCAACAGCCAGCGATGCTCCAGCGCAGCTTGCGGCGCCAGCGGTATCGCAAAACGGATAATGCCGTAAACACCCAGTTTCAAGCCGACCAACAAGGCGCTAAGAAAAGTCGGCGCCTCCATCGCTGTCGTCGGCAACCAAGTGTGAAACGGCAGCAGCGGCGCTTTTACCGCAAACCCCAAAACCAGCAATAAAAAAATCAGACCCTGTGCTGCCTCAGGTATCGGCGTATTCAGTAACACCGGCAGGCTAAAAGCCAAATCCTGCGGAATCGCTCCGCCGGTATATTCGGCGTGATTAATCGCCAACAAAATAATCCCGAACAGCAAGGGCACACCGCCGAACAACATATACAAGATATATTTCATCGCCGCGTGCCGCCGTTCGGCACCGATACCCCATAAGCCGATCAAAAAGAAAATCGGCGGCAAGGTCAGCTCCCAAAACAAGAAGAACAAGGCTAAATCCAACGCGGTAAACACACCGATAGTCACGCTTTCCAGCGCCAGCATCAACGCTAGTTGAAAGCGGTTTAACTGCCGCACGCTGTTCCAGCTTGCCAGCAAGGCCATCAGAGTCAGCAAGGCGGTGATCGGCAAAAACAGGATCGAGATGCCGTCCACGCCGAGTTGATAGTGAATATTAAGTCCGGGTATCCAGGGATAGTCTTCCAGTAACTGAAAATCGCCGCGCGCTGTATCGAAAACCCAAGCCGCGGCAACGGTAAACAGCAATTCCACAACGGCAACCAACACTGCGCCGCGCTTGGCTAATCGGCTATCCCGGATAAATGCCAGCGACAACGCCCCCAATAGCGGCCAGGCCAGACACAAGGACAGTAAAGGAAAACTATCAGTCATGGTGCGGGCCGTTCATGTGGTGGCTGTGATGTTCCGGATAATGTTCGCCGATTTCCTTGGCTTCCTGATCGATAAATTTCAACCAGGGCGTGGTGTAAAAACCGGTGCCTATCAGCAAGCCGCAAATGGTCACGGCGATAATCCGCTCCTTTAATACCGGATGATGAATGCTGCCGTAGGGCTGCACGACGCGTTGGGGATGGGCGATGAACAGCCGTTGAAAAGCCCAGAGCAGAAAAGCCGCCCCCAGCACGTTACCCAGCAAAATCGCAATCGCAATATACCAACCGTGTTCCTCGATGGTGCCCTCGATCAGCAAATGCGCCGCATCGAAACCCGGCGTACCAGGCATGACCATGGTGCTGAGCGCGGAAATCAAAAACAGCAAGGCGATAGTCGAATTGGTCTCGAACAAACCGCCCAGGCGCGGCAAAAACGAAGTGCGGGTGCGTTCGTAAATCAAACCGATACTGAACAACATGCCGGCCGTGGCCAGACCATACGCTATCGACAACAGAATGCTGCCTTCCAGCGCAAAATCGTTGAAGGAGAACACGCCTATCGCCAGCATACCGGTATGACTGATCACCGCAAACGCCAGCAGCCGGCGCATATTGATCTGCATCAGCGCCAGCAAGGCGCCGTAAAAGATGCCGATCAAGCCCAGATCGACCACAAAATGCACCCATTGCTCGGCCGCGCCCGGTACCAGCGGCAAAATGAAACGGATCAAGGCGTAAATGCCCAGCTTCAGGCCGGTCAGAAAAATTGCCGCGCTGGCGGCGGTGCCGTGCTCGGCCAACAAGGGTAACCAGGCATGAAACGGAAACAGCGGCATGCGGATCGCAAAGCCGAAAAACAGCAAGATAAAAATCAGGGTTTCGTTGGGAATTGCCAGGTTGTGATGCTTCAAGGTCAACCAATCGAAGCTTAACTCCAAGCCGTTTTGCGCCAGTCCAAAGCTCAGCAAAATAAAGCCGGCCAGACTCATCGCCAAACCGGACAGCCAGTATTGCAACACTGATTTAACCACCTGGTTGCGCTGTTTACCGGTACCGGCAAACACCGTCAATAGCACCACAGGCACCAGTTCCAGCAAACACCAGAACCAGAATTGCAGCGTGTTTAGCGCGGCAAACGCGCCGATTAAAATGCCTTGATAGGCCAGCAGGCAGGCGATGAACAGGCGGTCGTTACGATGCCGGGTGATCAGGGTATAGACCAGTGCCAGCAAACCTAAAATCGCCGTCAGCGGAATAAACAGAATATTGGTACCGTCCACACCAACCCGATAGTTCATCCCCAGCAATCGAAAATGTTCGGCAAGATGAATGCCGGGCGATTCCGAATCGAATATCAGCAATAGATAAATACTCAGCAACACGTTCAGCAACGCGCCGCCAAAGGCCAGCCGCACGCTATAAATCGGCTTGGCGAACACCACCGCCAACATGGCCAGCAGCGGCACCAGCGTCAACACAGTCAAAAGCGGCACAGCGGCCACTGCCTGCCAGAAAACAATAGGGGTATTCATCGGTATCCCAGCGCTACCATCAAGGTGATCAACACAAACAACGCCAGATAGCGCGGCTGTAACAATAATTGCTCGAAACGGTTGGCGGCATGCCCCAAACGCCGACCGAGCCGAATCGAATCGCGGCCGATGCCGCGCAGAATAAAGTGATATTCAAACCAGTTCAGCAGGGCTGCGGTCCATTGCGCCAGTTTGCCGGCCAAGCCACTGCCTTGCGCAAAACTATCTTCCTGGCTATCCAGATTGGCGCCCATTTTCTGTTCTTCCCACTGCGCCAAGGACGACACTGCCCTGATAGCCGGGGCCGGCGCGCCCAGGGCCGTATCGACGATATGTTCGTCGATATAGCGCACATCCTTGGCCAGCCTCAACACCGGTTTGACCAACAGCCAGTCCATGGCCGGTTCCAGCCAGCCGCGCTGTAAGGACGCGATAAACGCCCAGCGGCAATTCGCCAGCGCCGGCGCCACCGGCCGGATAGGTTGTCCATGAGTGTTGTGCAAGATGGAGGGTGCGGTTAGCAATAAATAGCAACGCACCACCGCATGCGCGCAAAGATGCCAGGCCGCTAAAGTCCAAAAGCCCAGCCCGCATTCGACAAACATCAAACCCAGTTGCGCGGACGTGGCAAAAATCTGCGAACTTTTAATATCGGTCTGACTCAGGCCCACCCAATGGCTGTAAATCGCTGTCAATGCGCCAATCACGGTCAATAGCAGCATGGCCAACGGCGCCTGCACAAACAAGGGCTGCAATTGAATGATTAAAAACACGCCGGCATGAATCATCGCCCCGCCGTAGAAAATGGCGCTGGACGGCGTCGGCCCTTCCATCGCCCGCGCCAGCCAGGGTGTGAACGGAATCTGCGCGGATTTGGCAAATGCCGCCACGGCAAAACTCAAGGCCAGCAAAGTGGCGTCGCCCGCTTCCAGATCGGCCGCGCTGTTGTTGATCGTTTGCCAGTCGGCATTTTCCAGCCAGGCCAAGGCCAGGCCAATGGCCAGAATAAAGCCGCCGTCGCCGATGCGATTGGTCACAAATACCCGCGTGGCGTTATGCGCGGCAATGGGGCGGTCGTAGGCATAGGCAATCAGCCAGTAAGAACAAACCCCGGCGATCTCCCAGGCAATAAAGGTAAACACCGCGTTGCCGGACAACACCAACAGCAGCATCGCCGCCGCAAATAGATTCAGGATGAAAAAGAAGCGGTAGAAACCAGTCTCGCGGTGCAGGTAATTCACCGAGAAACGTATCGCCACCAGCAGCAGCAAGGAAAACAAACTCGCCAAAATCAGATTGAAGCCGCCGGTGGCTAATGTGTAGTCTATGGTCAGCGTGCCGCTGCGCAGCCAGGTACCGTACGACACCGAGTCGGGAAGTTGGCCGGATAAATCGGCTATCAATAAACCTAGGGCCGTCAGCACCGACAGGCCGATAGCCGTTAAGGCCAGCCGGGCCGTGGTTTTCTCGCCGGCCTCGCCGTCGACAATTCGGCAAAAATGCAGGCCGCCGATCAGCAGCGCGGCCAATAACGGAAACAAGGGAATAAGGGTTACGTAGGCAGCCATACTCACACAACTCCCATTAAATCGGGCTGTTTGATCAGCATGGGGGCGACCGGTTGGGTTTCGTCGCGATAGCAATCCGGTGAGTCATCCCGTAGTGGTAGCTCCATGTCACCGGGCTGCCAGCGCATAAAGCCGACGCCGCGCTGAAACACAAATATCTCGCCGCTGTCAGGATCTTTAGCGCTGAGATGCACCCAGCCGCCGCCTATCAGTTCTCGCAGGCTTTCCTGCCGGCCATAAATTTGCTCCAACACCGAGGTTTTGGCTTCGACGATGATTTGCAGGCGCATCGCTTCGTGAATCTCAATCATTTGTCGGGGCAAACCGGTGCGCAAGTCGCTGCCGGCACCTTCCATCACCGCACAAAAGCCGGTCAGATTGTGCGGCACTTTCGAACCGCAACCGAGCCGCTCGTTATTCACGGTGGAAAAATAATATTCCAGATTGATACCGGCGCCGACCGGGCCAACCGCCAACAAGATGCCTTCCAGCACGGTGCCTTCCGGGTCTTGGCTGGGATCGTAGGAAATCAAAAACAAGCGGCGGTCGAAAAACGCGCCTTGCGTCAACGAGCGTCTGCCGACCAATGCGGCAGCGTTGGTGGCATGCCCCAATTCTGGGCGGGCTTGCGAAAAGTCGGCGGCGCGCTGCAGAAAATGCCGCAAAGCCTGCGGCGGCTCGGGTCGGCGCGGCGCAGAAGCCAGGCGCCGGCAGCGCTCGTGCGCCGACATGCGCTGTGCGTGTTGCATCTGCTCGATAAATTTATGCAAAGCGGCTTGGCATGCCCCAGGTACAGCAGCGCTGTCGTACCAGGTAATGTCTTCGTCGCAGGTGTTGTGCTCGGCGCCGATAAACCAGGTATCGTCTGGGATGACGATACCGCGCTCGGCCAGCAACTGCCGGACCTCGGGCCGATTCGCCATCGCCGCGAACAACCGGGCATTAGGTCCGCCATGCCGGCCGCTGCACGCTCCGCAATCGTAAGCTGATAAATGCGGATTGTTTTGGCTCATCGAGCCATGGCCCATTAGCACCACCAATTCGGCAAAGCCGTAAGTCAGACCGGTATTTCGCAAAAACCCGGCGATCCGGTCGGCTTGTTCCTGGTCGGTAAAGCCCAGGCGCGGCTGTTGTGGCGTGGCCGGCGTCGCGGCGTCGGCAGCGGTAAAGTGCAATTGCGAGGCCACGTCGGGAGCGATCCCTTTCACCGCCGCAACCAACAGCTGATGTTGAGTTTTGGGGATAAAGCTTTTCGCCAGCAAACCGAGCAAGGTAAACGGTGCCACGGCATTGATCACCGGATACGCCAGCAGTGCATCGCGGCGCAAGCCGTGATGGAGCAAATCGGCAAGCCGTTGCTTCAGATTACGGCCTTGCCGGTGCCGGGCCAAGGCATTTTCCTGGCCGGGTTGACTGCATTCTTGAACATTATGTGCTGGCACCACGACTACCGGACACAGAGCCGTCAGCTTGGTATCGTCCAGGCCCTGATAATTCATCGGCACGCCGAAAAATCCGGCGGCCCCTAGAGTTTCGATAGCCGGATTCAGTTCTTCCAAGTGGCGGCGGATGCCTTCCTCGCGGTCGTCCATGCAAAACACGATTTGCGCCTCGGGCCGTCTGTCACGTTGCGCCCAACGCCCTCTATCATGATTGGCATACAATGCCTGCAGTAGCGCTTGCTGATAGTGGCGTTCGTAAGCGTTCAGCCAGATAGTGCTGCGATCCGCTTCGCTGAAAGCATCGATAATGCCCAAGCATTCCAACAGTTGCGCCTGTTCCAAATGCTGTATCGCACCGGAGGTCAAGCCGAGCAATTGGCAAACGCGAAACAGCCGCCAACCCTGGTTATAAATACTCAGAGTCGAGGACGAGGGTGCCAGCGGGCTGAGTTGCCAGGTCCAAATCCGTTCGGCTAAGGTCTGCCAGGCCTGCTTATCTCGCGTCGAGTCGTTCAGTAAAGCCTGCGCCGCAAGCGCCAGATACTCCGGCAATTGGCCGTGGAATAAAGTATGCCTGACCGAAAACTCCGCCAGGTTTTTCGAAAAATAGCCGCGGAGTTTGTCCAGTTGCGCCTCGCAATGCCATTGCCGCCGGCACAGCTGTTCCGCGTACAGCCGATCCAGGGTTAAACGTATTGCCAGATAGTCCTCCAACAGGGGCTTGGTTACGTCATCCGCTTGATAATCCGGATGGGTTTGTCGCCAGTTGATCAAGCCCGACCAACCCGGCAGTTCCAAGGCCAGTCTTTGCAAATACCCTGCCCAGCGTTGCTCCGGGACAGTCAGCGCCGCCAACTGTTGCGCGATGGCGTCGACGGCGTCCGCCGGCAGTTCCGCCGAGACGGCTTGCCAATCATGCAATTCCTGAAAAACCGGCTGCGCATCGTAGACCAAGCTTTCGCGCCAGGCTTGATACAGCCCCAGTTCTTGCCGCTTGGGTAAACGCCAGGCAGCTAGGCCTTCGTCCAGCAATGATGCGCACAAGCGAATCAATTGCGGCCGCACCGTGTCGAGAATATCCTTGCCAGTCAACGCCGACAGCAAGCCGCGCAAGGTCAAACTGTCGCCGATCCGCGCAAACAGGCTTTCCAGACTCTCCATGCCGGCTTCGCGCATCTGTTGTTCCGCACCGGCATCTGCTGTATCCGGCAGCCATTGCCGGATTTGCTCGGCGGACAGATCGAGCAAATCTTCCGGATGCAAATCAAGCATCTGCAAGCCAAGCTTGGCAAGCAAGACATTCCACAATTCGCGAGCCGTTTTGCCGCCGGCGGACGGCCGGTCCAGCACGCCAAGCTCCCGCACTTGCCAATCGAATTGCGTGGGTGTCAGCGCTGACAAATCATTCAGCAAAGCCAGCCGGTAAAGCTTTTGCCTGGTAATGCTCTTGCCATTGACAGTGCAAACTGGGGTTTCCAGCTCTGCGCCAAATTGCTGTGCCAACGCTGCATTAATATCGTCATCGTCGATTCGGCCTTGCGCATAAAACTCACGGAACTGTTCGGCCGGCAGATAGCAGCTGATACCGGTTAACTGAGTAAATTCCGCAAGTGCCTGTTCGAACGGCAAATGCTGAAAGCCATGCAAGGTATTGTGATGCACGAAATCGTGAATCGGCGCCTGTCCCGGCAGGACATGATCCAGGTGGTGGATCGCGTCTATGATGATGTCGCGCGGAGATGCGCTAATTGATAAGGAATCGTGCATGATCAAATCACTTCCATATTCATTGACACGCCAAACGATGTGCTTCGCCCCTTAAAATTGGGAAGGGTGTTTATCCCGTATGCCGCGCCGAGCACCGGAACTTTTGGCAGGATCAGCCCGAAGGGGCGATGCAAGGATGCATCGCGTTGCCGAAGGGGCAGGAAGCTCCTTTCGGCAACCCCTGTCAAAAGCGAGGAGCACAGGAAATAAGCGGCATTCGGGCCGCCTTTTCTTTGGCTACTTTCTTTTGGCGGAGCAAAAGAAAGTAGCTCGGCAGTCGGTCCGAGAACCGACTTCAAAAAACCGTCGCGATAGCGACACATCATTATCCAAGCGACCGCACGTACAGCAAAAAGCAACATCACGGCAACCTCTCCCCCATGACCGCCAACATCTTCCCCACCGTCGCCGTAGACAACTCAATCAAAGGCGCCGGCAACAAACCGAACAACACAATCCCTCCGACCAACACCCCGGAGGCCATCAGTTCCAGTGATTTTAAATCGGCAATGTCGCGCATCTGCGGCTTAACCGGCCCGGTGAACAGCAAACCGATGGTACGCATCGCGTAGGCGGCGCTGATCAAGATGCTGAGACTAAAAAACACCATCAAACCGCCCCATTGCTGAAAGCCGCCAATCAGCGTGTGCAGTTCGGCGATAAAGCCCACCGAGCCCGGCAAACCCATGGCTGCTAGCAAGGTCAAGGTTGTCAAAGTGGCAAAGCGCGGCATGACCTGCACCAGCGAACTGTAATCCTGGATGTTGCGGGTATGCGTGCGCTCGTAAAGCAGGCCCACCAGCAGAAACAACGCGCCGGCGATCAGGCCGTGCGCAGTCATTTGTAGTATCGCGCCGGTGAAGCCGGTTTGATTCAATGCGGCGATACCCAATAACACTACGCCCATATGACTGAGGGAAGAGTAAGCCACCATGGCCTTCAAATCCCGCTGCCGCCAGGCCAGTAAGCCGCCGTAGATCATGCCGAACAGGGCCAGAAACACCAGCAGCGGTTGAATCAATTTGGCGGCGACCGGCAGCATCACTACGCACCGCAGCAAGCCGTAGGCGCCCATTTTCAGCAGAATGCCGGACAACAAGATACTGATGGGGCTCGGCGCTTCAACGTGCGCCAGCGGCAGCCAGCCATGCAAGGGAAAAATCGGCATTTTCACGCCAAAACCGATTAAAAAACCCAGCAGCACCAGGACTTGCTCGACCACCGGCATGTTTTGCGCGGCCTGGCCCATGGATGCCATCAAGGAACCTTGGTTTTCCAGATCGTACTGACTGATCGCCAGCAGACTCAGCAGCATGAACACCGAACCGCCCATCGTGTACAACACAAAATTCAGGCTGGCGGCATGCCGGCGTTTGCCGCCCCAGCGGTCGATCAGGAAAAACAACGGGATCAAGGTCACTTCCCAGAAGATGTAAAACAGCGCCCAGTCCTGCGCCATGAACACGCCGAGCATGCCGAATTCCAACAACAGAATGGAGATGTGATAGCCCTTGATGCTATCGGACAGGGAGAAGGAGGCTAGCAGGGAAATACAAGTTAATAGGGTCGCCAGCACCAGCATCGGCATCGACAGGCCGTCTACACCCAGCGCGTAAGCGCTGCCAAGCTTGGGGTTGAGGGGATAGAACTCGCTAAATTGCAGTGCGGTGTCGTTGGCATCGAACTGGACCAATAGCAAACAGGCCAGCAACAAAGCCGCCAAACTGAATAGATTAGCTACAATTCTGATCAATCGGCTGTTCCGGCCGGAGACCAGTACCAGCAATATTGCCCCCAGCGCCGGGGTCCATAACAGCGCGCTTAGCATCACCATTGTTATCGTCAAAGTCCAATACAGCAAACATTCTAACGACATTTGGTTGAAAAAAGCCAATCCAACAAAAAATCGGTTGAAATAAACCGCGCCGTATCCAACGGCTCACAACTTAGGCGACGGAACCGATTTCGCAAACCCACGGGCTTCGTGTACCCTACGCCAACCAAAAAGCAACGGGATTTAGGGGGAATCCTTACCATGCGCAACAATGTCACACTATTCAACAGCGGCAATCACCGCTACGTTTTACTAAACGAAAGCGAGCCGGGCGAAGAAGACGGCATTCCTTCCAACCAGTATCTGATCGTGCATAACGGCAAGGGCACTTTAATGGACCCGGGTGGTTTCGGCGTGATGCCGCAAGTGCTAAACGAAATGCTGCAATACCTGAATCCCGACGACATCGAAGCCATTGCGCTATCTCATCAGGACCCGGATATTGTCGGAGGCTTGAGCAGTTGGATGAAGCTGACGCCGGCGCGCATATACGCCTCCCGCATTTGGCTGCGTTTCCTGCCCCATTACGGCATTTCCGGCATGCGCCGTTTTGTCGGCGTGGCCGATCAGGGCGAAACGGTAACCTTGCACTCCGGCCTGCAATTGCAATTTGTCCCGGCGCATTTCCTGCACTCGCCCGGCCAGATCAATGTTTACGACCCGATTTCGAAAATTCTGTTTTCCGGCGATGTCGGTGCTTCGATGGTACCGAACAATAATTGCGATATCTTTGTTGACGATTTCCAAAAACACTTGCCGTTCGCCGAAGGCTTTCATAAACGCTACATGGCCTCCAACCGCGCCTTGCGCTATTGGGTGCAGCAGGTGCGCAAGCTGGACGTGGAGCTCATCGCTCCGCAGCATGGCCCGGTCTATCGCGGCCAAGCCAAAATCGATTTTCTAAACTGGTTGTACGATTTGCAGTGCGGCAGCGATTTGCTGGATCTCGAATAAATGGACTATCCGCATAAAAAACCTTCGCAGCTCAAATCGCTGCATATCCACAGCATCCGTACGCTGACCGAATTACTGGAAGCGCAAAACCGTACGCAAACCTTCGAGCGCGGCATCATCGATCTGGCGATACGCGAGGTCGGCAAGTTGGCCGCGCGCCTGCCGGTGCTGGCCGACAACGAAGCTGCGAAAGCAGAGGTAGCCGGACACGCCCAGCGCTGCAAGACCATTGCCGCCGGTCTGACGCTGCTTAACCAGCAACAGGACAAAGACGCGCAGCGAAACTGCCGGATGATTTCCTCGCTGATCACGGAAACCCACGAGCTGTTACAGCGCATGGAGCTGACGCTGATCGACAAAAGCCTGTTCGAACGGCAATCCGCGGTATTGGAAAACATCATCCTCTCCCACGAAAAAGTCACGCAATGGAAAGAGTTCATCCAAGAAATCTTGCTGGAATTTCACGGCTTTTTTCCGTTTAATTTTTTCTCTATCGCGTTCACCAACGAATCCGGTATCAGCATTTATTTGTATTACCTGGGCCAATACAGTGAAGAAACCAAGATCTTCGTCCGTAAACGCCTGGCTGACAACCTGCTGGCCGAGCTGAAAATTCCAGCCGACACCCTGATTGAACTGGAAGAGTTTTTCATCACCGGCATTAAACAGCAACGCGATTTCGAGGAAATCGAAACGATCACTGTCGGCGTGCCGGACGAAAAAGTCGGCGTCGGCGGCATCCTCGGGGTCAGTTACGCCTCCGGGCTGCGCTTGACGGTTCAAGAGCAAAGCATCATCCGCTCATTGCTGTCGGTGATGGTGATGGTGGTCGGCTCCAGCAAAACCCTGTCGCGCACGCTACAGGAACTGGCCTATTACGCGGAACACGATCCGCTCACCGGCCTGCATAACCGCCGCTATTTTAATGAAATCCTCGAGTACGAATTCGGTCGCGCCGCCCGGCATAACGATCAATTCGCGCTGCTATCCATGGATTTGGACAACTTTAAAGGTGTCAACGACGGCTTCGGCCACATGATTGGCGACCAGGTGCTGGTTCACCTGGGGCAGCTGTTGAAAAAGCAGCTACGTAAAGGCGATGTGCTGGTGCGTTTGGGTGGAGACGAATTTGCCGCACTGCTGTCCGGCACCGACGGCCATAGCGCGCTGATCATCGCCGAATCGCTACGGCAGGCAGTGCACGATTTCGAATACAAGGTCGAAGGGCCTTATCAGGAACATATCAGTCTAACGATCTCGATCGGCGTGGCCACCTTTCCGAGAGATGCGCCGGTCATTGCCGATTTGCTGGCGGGCATGGACTTGGCCCTGTATCAAGCCAAAGCCGCCGGCAAAAATTTCGTTTGCCCCTTACACGGTCTGGAAACCGGTATTGCCCAAAACAAAAAGTTGCTGGGCCTGTCGGAAGTATTGAAAAAGGCCTTAAAGGAAGAGCGCATTGTGCCGTATTTCCAGCCGATCATGGCGTGCGCCAGCGGCGAATTGCACGCTTACGAAGCGCTGGCGCGGCTGACTACCGAAGACGGCGAAATTATCCCGGCCGGCGTGTTCATCGATGCCGCCGACAAATACGGTATCAGCTTGAATCTGGATCATGTGATGCTGCGCAAGGTCACCGCGTTCATGGCCGAGCAGCATGCCGCCACCGGCCAAATGCCCACCGTATTCGTTAACCTGACGCCGCAGGAAATTCAACGCCGCGACATTCTGCAATACGCCGAAGACCTGTGCCTGCACCACCACATTCCGCCGGAAAAACTGGTATTCGAAGTCACCGAGCGCGAAGCGATCGGCGATTTATCCAATATGCGCAAATTTTTAAGCAATTTGCGCGAGAAGGGTTTTGCCTTCGCGCTGGACGATTTCGGCAGCGGTTACAATTCCTTCCATTATCTGCGCGACCTGCATTTCGAATACGTGAAGATCGACGGCGCGTTTATTGCCAACATAGTCGAATCCAAGGTCGACAGCGTGTTGATCGAAAATCTGAATCGGCTCTGCCAGCAATTGGGTATGAGGACCCTGGCGGAATTTGTCGAATCGGAAGAAATCCTGACCCGCTTACGCGCGATGGGCGTCGATTATGTCCAGGGCTTTCATTTGGGCCTCCCCAGAGCGCATTTCCTGTAAACGCCATGCAAATACACATGATCGCCGTTGGCAACAAAATGCCGGACTGGGTGCAGCAAGGTTATAATGAATACAGCAAACGGCTGCCGCGCGAATGCGAGTTGCTGCTGAAGGAAATCGCCCCGGACAAGCGCCGGGGCGGCGACATTGCCCGGATAACCAAGGACGAAGGAGAACGCATGATAGCGGCATTGCCGAGCCGGGCGCACGTGGTGACGCTGGACATACCCGGCAAGCCCTGGACCACGCCGAATCTGGCGCAAGCCTTGCAACGCTGGCTGGGCAACGGCCAGCCGGTAGCGCTGATGATAGGCGGGCCGGAAGGCCTGTCTCAGCAAGTACGCGACATGGCGCAGGAATCCTGGAGTTTATCGCCGCTGACTTTCCCGCACCCCTTGGTCCGCGTCATTGTCGCTGAACAAATCTATCGGGCCTGGAGTCTGCTGAACAATCACCCTTACCATCGTTAAGCGCATGCACCCACAACTGATCCTGGCTTCCGCCTCGCCGCGCCGCAGTGAATTGCTCAAGCAAATCGGCATCCGTCACAGTATCATGGCGGTCGACATCGACGAAACACCGTGGCCGGGCGAAACGCCGGCCGCTTACGTCGAGCGGGTGGCAGCGGAAAAATCCGCGCTCTGTCTGGCGGCAACCGCTACTGATTTACCGGTGCTGGCAGCGGATACCAGCGTGATTTGCGACGGCCGCATCCTCGGCAAACCCGACGATTTACAGCACGCCATTGAAATGCTCAGTCATTTATCCGGCCGCAGCCATCAGGTGTATAGCGCGGTATCCTTACGCGGAGAACAACACTGGCAGGCGCTCAGCATTAGCGAAGTACGTTTCAGGCCCTTGAGCCATCAGGAGATCGTTGCCTATTGGCAAACCGGGGAACCTCACGACAAGGCCGGTGCCTATGCAATTCAAGGCCTAGCCAGCGTGTTTATCGAATCGATCACCGGCAGTTTTTCCGGGGTAATGGGCTTGCCGCTATTCGAAACCGCGCAATTATTAAGCCTAGCAGGCATAGACATCATCCAATGAGCGAAGAAATATTAATCAACGTCACGCCGCCGGAAACCAGGGTGGCGGTGATCGAAAACGGCGTGCTGCAAGAACTGATTATCGAGCGGGTGCGGCAAAAAGGCTTGGTCGGCAACATTTACAAAGGCGAGGTGTGCCGGGTGTTGCCGGGCATGCAGGCGGCCTTTGTCGATATTGGTTTGGAAAAAGCGGCGTTTTTACATTTATCCGATTTCAGCAGCAAGGAGCTGGCCGAAAAAGCCTCTGAAAACATCGAGCACTATCTAAAGGAAGGCCAAAAACTGGTGGTGCAAGTCACGAAGGATCCGCTGGGCAACAAAGGCGCGCGGCTGACCACCGACATTTCCATCCCGTCCCGCTACCAGGTTTATATGCCCTATGCCGGCAACTCCGGCGTGTCGCAACGCATTGAGTGCGAATCCGAACGTACCCGTTTGCGGGCCTGTATCGAAGCCTATCAGCAAAAACATCAAGTTCCGGGCGGCTTTATCGCCCGCACCGCCGCCGAATGCGTAGAAGACGTGATTTTGTATTCCGACATGACTTTTCTGCACAAACTCTGGGAATCCATTCTGGACAAAAGCAGCAAAGCCAAGGTCAAAACCTTGATCCATGAAGACCTGCCGCTGAGCATTCGCACCCTGCGGGATTTGTATAAGGACGGCATCGAAAAAATCCGCGTCGATTCCAAGGAAACTTTTTTGCGGCTGGTCGAGTTCGCAGAAACCTTCGTCCCGGAAATCGTCTCGGTGATCGAACATTATTCCGGCGAACGGCCGGTGTTCGATATTTACAATGTCGAGGACGAGATCAGCAAGGCGCTGGACCGTAAGGTCAAGCTCAAATCCGGCGGCCATCTGGTGTTCGACCAGACCGAATCGATGACCACCGTCGACGTCAATACCGGCGGCTACGTCGGCGGCCGCAATCTGGAAGAAACCATCTTCAAGACCAATCTGGAAGCGGCCCAAACTATTTCCCGCCAGCTGCGGCTGCGGAATCTGGGCGGGATCATCATCATCGATTTCATCGATATGCAAAGCGAGGACCACAAGAAACAGGTGTTGACCGCCTTGCAACGCAATCTGGACAAGGATCACGCCAAGACCAAAATCACCGAAGTGTCCGCGCTGGGTTTGGTGGAAATGACCCGCAAACGTACGCGGGAAAGTCTGGAGCACATTCTCTGCGAACCTTGCTCGACTTGCGGCGGCCGCGGCGTCCTGAAAACCCCGGAATCGATCTGTCTGGAAGTATTTCGGGAGATTATTCGCGTGGTCAGGCAATACAACGTCCAGCAAATATTGGTACTGGCGTCCGAGCAAGTCGTGGAAATGCTGCTCGACGAGGAAGCTGATATGTTGGCGGAGCTGGAAATGTTCTTGAAAGTCGGCATCAAAATCCGCGCCGAAGCCGAATATAACCAGGAGCACTACGACGTGGTGCTGTTATAGGCGGCTATTTTGGTTATTCACCACGTCACCCGGGCCACGCGCCATCTGCTGTTCTGGTCGCTAATCGCGACAGCCCTCGTGTTGAGCGCGGTACGGGTTTTTTTGATCGATATTGCCGATTACCGCATCGCACTGGAACAAAAGGTCCGCGAGACCACCGGCATTCCGCTGCATATCGGCAGGCTGGGCGCGAATATGCGCGGTTTCAGCCCGGAATTGTTGCTGCGGGAAATTGCTATCGAAGGCGCCGAAGCCGGAGCGAAACCGGCTATCCGCCTGCAAGAAGTGCGCATCGGTATCGATTTGCTGGAATGGTTATTAACCCAGGACCCGATGGCCGCCAGTTGGGTGACACTGGTGGGCGCCAAACTGGACATACTGCGTAACGAAGACGGCAGTCTCAGCATCAAGGGCCTGCAAAGCAGCGGCGAACAACCGCTATGGCTGTTACAGGGCGGTAAATACGAGATTCTGCAAAGCCAGGTAACTTGGCAGGATCTGAAGCAACATCGGCCACCGGTTAGCGTCGAACAATTCGATTTGCTGATCAAAAACCACTATCTGGATCAAAGCCACGAGATCCATCTGCTCAGCCGCTTGCCGGAGCAATACGGCGATAGCTTGCGCATTTCCGCGCGGCTTAACGGCAATATCTTTCAGGCCAATGCGATTAACGGCCAAATTTACGTGGAAGGCAACAATCTGCAAGGTCCGGCCTGGCTGATCGAGGATTTACCACTGGGCTTGCGTTTGGAATCCGGCTCGGGCGATATGAGGATCTGGAGCCAATGGCGCGATTCCCTGCCGTATCAAGTCAGCGGTTATCTGCAAGGCCAGCAGATCAAAATCGCCAGACAGCAAGGCAAAGCGCTACAACTAGACACTTTCGAAGGCAATCTGGGCTGGACCGAGCAAGATGGCCGGCAACGCTGGAGCGCTTACGACGTGAATATATTCGCGAATCATCAGCGCTGGCGGGATGGCGAAGTGTATCTGCAGCAAGACGCGCAAGACAACCTGAGCGGCGTAATCAAGCAGTTGAATTTGCAAGCCTTGATGCATGTCGTTCCGCCGTTTTTGCCGGCCGAGCAGAGCGATTTGAGTAAATGGTTACAACTCAATCCGCGCGGCAATTTACTGGACCTGGCGTTCTTCACCGACGGCAGCCTGCAACGCTACGCGGTTAACGGACGTTTCAGCCAGCTTGGCAACGATGCGCAAGGCGAGGTGCCGCAAATACAGGATCTGAGCGGCTCGATTACTGCCGGCGACCAGGGCGGACAACTCACATTCGACAGCGCAAACCTCAAATTCAATGCGCCGCAAATGTTTAGAAGCAGTCTGGACGTCCCGCGCTTGCAAGGCCGGATCGACTGGCGGCAAACCGATACCGACTGGCAAATCGCCAGCGAAAACCTGCAACTGGACAGCACGGCCTTCCACACGCAAACCCATCTGCAACTCAGCATCCCGAAGAATAACGACAGCGCTGTGATCGATATGCGCACCCGCTTCGGCAATTTCAAAGACATTAGTAAAGTACCGCAGTACCTGCCAGCCAAAATCATGGGTAAGGATGCGGTAGCCTGGCTGGACGATGCCTTTATCGGCGGCCATATCGACAAGGGCGAAATGCTGTTGAAGGGCAAGCTGGCTGACTTTCCGTTTACCAACGGCGCGGGCCGGTTTGAAGTGGTGTTTGCGATAGACGACGGCGAAATCCAGTTCAACGCCCTGTGGCCGCATTTACGCGCGGTGCACGCCGACGTGCAATTCCTCGCCGCGGATATGAAAGTGGCGATCAATGGCGGCCACAGCGAAAACGTCGACATCAATCAAGCCGTGGTCTCTATTCCGGATCTGGCCAATAGCGATTATGTTTACGTGTTGGGCCAGGTGCAAAGCAAGTTACCGCACAGTTTGCAGTATCTGCAAAAAACCCCGTTACGCGCCAAAATCGATCCGCTGGCCAAAGTGTTGGCCCCGGAAGGCAATACCCGGGTCGATCTCGATCTAAAAATCGCTTACTACGAAACGCTGCCGACCACCGTCAAAGTCGATGCGCATCTGGATAGGGCCCGCTTGCTGGTCAAACCGGTGGATCTTGCCGTCAACGACATCAGCGGCGTACTGCGCTTTACCGAAGACAGGGTCAGCAGCAACCGCCTGGAGGGCAGTACCCTGGGTTATCCGATACACGCCATACTGCAAAGCGATGCTAGCGCCACGCAAATATTGATAGACGGCATGACCGACATCAAGCGCCTGGAAAAGCAATTCAGTTTTCTGAAAAACCAGGTGGCCGACGGTAGCCTGAACTATCAAACCGTTTTGACGCTGCCTTACGATGCCGCCCGGCCGTCTACGCTGAGCATAAACAGCAATTTACAGGGCGTAACGATCAATACTCAGGATGCGCTGGCCAAATCGGCCGATCAAGAGCAAGCCCTGAATCTGCAATTTACTCTCGAAAACAGCAGCGCCTACTTGCCCTTAAAAGTCGCTTACGGCAAGGAATTGAACGCGGCACTGTTGATAGACGGCAAACAAAATCAGCTGCATTCCGGGCATATCGTCTTCGGCCGGGAACAGGCGGACTTTTTCGAACCGGCCGGTTTGAAACTGGAAATCAGGCAACCGCAATTCAAACTATCCGACGCGCTTGCCGCATTCTCCGATACCGAAACACAGCAACGCTTGCCGGCGTTGAAAGAAGTTATTCTGGATACCGAGCAATTGATCTGGCAAGGCCAGAACATCGGTGCGCTAAAATCCCGGCTACAGCATGTAAATCAGGCCTGGCAAGCCACGCTGGACAGCGCGATGGCGCGCGGCAAGTTGACGGTACCCGATCAACGCGGCGGCGCCAATGTCATCAAGCTGCAAATGGATTATCTGAATTTATCGGCAATGGACAGCCTGAATTTCGACGCGGCGGAAGAAGTCGTCACAGACTTGCCCTTGATCGACATCGACAGCAAACAGCTGCTGTGGCGCGGCGTGGATTTGGGCAGCTTAAAACTGCATACCGAGCGGCTGATCAACGGCATTCATTTCAAACACGTGCAACTGGCCAGCGTGGCCGGCACCATAGATTTCAGCGCGGATTGGATCAAACTGGTCGGCGGCAGCTCGACGCAATTGACCGGTAAACTAAACATGAACGGTTTCGGCTTATTCCTGTCGCAACTGGGCTTTACCGACGACTTAAGAGGCACGCACGCCGAAATCAACTTCAACGGCGGCTGGCGCGGTGCCCCGCAGCAATTTTCGACGGCCAACCTGATCGGGCAAATGCAACTCAAGTTCAGCGACGGCCGCATTTCCAGCATCGAGCCCGGCTTCGGCCGCTTGCTGGGCTTGATTGCAATGGAGCAATGGGCCAAACGCTTGAGTCTGGATTTTACCGACGTCTACCGGCAGGGTCTGACCTTTGATCAGATTACCGGCGATTTTAAAATCAGTAACGGTCTGGCCTATACCGACAATTTATTGATCGACGCAGTATCGGCAAAACTCAGCGTGGCCGGCACCGCCGACCTGGTGAAAAAGACCATGGACCACCGGGTGGCTGTGGTACCCAAGAGTTCCGGGGCGGTGCCTATTGCTGGTACAATCGTCGGCGGTATCGCCACCATCATTACCCAGGTAGTGACGGACGATTACAAAGAAGGTTATTTTTTCGGCTCGCAATATAAACTTGCCGGGCCCTGGGGCAATGTCGAGGTTACGCCGCTGCACGATCAGGACGGCCTGGTGCAAAAAGCCTGGCGCGGCTTAACCGGCGGCTGGCTGGAGTCGCTGAGCAAATGAGCGGTTTACAATGTCAGCCCGACAAGCATCCCCAAACTTAACGTTATCGAAAATATATAAAAACAGGGACACCTCATGACCATATGTGCCGCCATCCAGATGGCCTCCGGACCGCAAGTCAGCGCCAATTTGCTCGAAGCCGAGAAACAGATCGCCGAAGCCGTGAAAGCCGGCGCGAAACTGGTGGCCTTGCCGGAGAATTTCGCCATCATGGGTATGAACGAGTACGACAAAGTTAAAGTCAGCGAACAGGACGGCACCGGCCCTATCCAGGATTTTCTGGCCGCCACCGCGAAAAAATACGGCGTCTGGGTGATAGGCGGCACGATGCCGATGCAGGCCACCGCCCCCAACAAAGTCCGTGCGGCCTGTTTGATTTACAACGAACAAGGCGACCGTGTCGCCCGCTACGACAAGGTGCATTTGTTCGATGTCAGCGTACCGGATACCGCCGAGGAATACCGCGAATCCGACTCCGTGGAAGCCGGCGACGCCTCCTGCGTGATCGATACCCCATTCGGCCGGCTAGGTGTAGCGGTTTGCTACGACTTGCGTTTCCCGGAATTTTTCCGGCCTATGGCTCGGCAAGGCCTGGACATACTGGTCATTCCTTCCGCATTTACCGCCAAAACCGGCGCGGCGCACTGGGAAGTGTTGTTGCGGGCCCGCGCGATCGAAAACCTCTGCTACGTCATTGCGCCGAATCAAGGCGGCTTTCATATGAACGGCCGGCAAACCTACGGCCACAGCATGGTGATCGATCCTTGGGGCGTGGTGCTGGATTGTTACAAAACCGGCCCTGGCTTCGTCAGCGCCGAAATCGATAAAAGTCGCCTGGAAAAAACCCGCCTGTCTTTCCCGGTGCTGGAACATAGACGCTTTTTTTGCGAGTGAGCCTTATGTTGTTGAGAACGCTGACTTACGGCCTGCCTTGCCTGTTGCTGACAGCTTGCGCGGATGCGCCGGACAAATACCGCGATACCCATCACCTGGAACTGCCGCCGATTTTACCGATAGAACATACCAATCCGCAGCCGGCGGTAGCCGTCGACGATTTAAAACCCAAGTCGGCTCTGGCCAATTTGGTTGCGTTTACCGACGATGCCGGCAAACCCCTGCTTACCTTGAAAACCCGCCCCGACCGGGCTTGGGAAATGGTCGCCACGGCCCTGAAGCTCAGCGACATCGAAGTACTGGATAGAAATCAGGAAGAGCATTTTTTCCGGGTGCGTTACGATCCCGACACCAGCGGCAAGGACACCGGCTTGTTGCGTTCTTTGTTCAACAATAATTACGACGAAGCCGAATACAACATCAAGCTAAAAGACGAAACAGCAGGCGTGACCGTCAATGCGAGCTTAAACAAAGCGGATAACCTGGAGTCCGACGCGGACGGCTCGGCGGAATTGGTGCGCTTGCTGCACAAGGTCATAGACGAAAAAATCATCAACCGCGCGCCTGACAAGAAGGCGGATAATTAAACGGGAAGAGTCTGATTAAGCCCCGTCCCGTCGCCAATGCCCGGACTTGCCGCCGCTTTTTTCCAGCAGGCGCACCCCTTGAATCGTCATGCCGCGATCTACGGCTTTGCACATATCGTAAATAGTCAGCAAGGCAATCTGGGTGGCAGTAAGCGCTTCCATTTCCACACCGGTTTGGCCGGTGGTCTTGACGGTCGTTTGACAATACACCCGATTCAGGTCGGTTTGGGCTTGCAGGCTAAGCTCGACGTGGCTGATCGGCAACGGGTGGCATAAGGGAATCAGGTCGGCGGTTTTTTTACTGGCCATGATCCCGGCGATACGGGCTATTCCCAGCACATCGCCCTTCTTGTGGGTACCGGCCACGATCAGAGCCAGCGTTTCCGGCCGCATTTCGATGTAACCCTCGCAAACCGCCTGCCGGTGGGTAACGGCCTTATCCCCGACATCCACCATATGGGCTTCTCCGGCGGCATTAAAATGAGTGAGCGGCGAATTGGACATGGCATACTAAGCAAGTGAAATCAGCCAAGCATTGTATTACCGGGTGAATAAAGATGTCGATTAAAGTGCTTTACTTTGCAAGCTTGAAGGATCGCGTTGGCCGCAGCTGCGACGAGCTGACAATCGAGGCGCCGCTGACAGTGCTCGAGGTCTGGCAACGGGTTAATCCGAACATGGACATGCCGGACACGATATTGGCGGCGATCAATATGGAGTATGTCAGTCTGGAGGCCGAAGTTAGCGACGGCGACGACGTGGCGTTTTTTCCGCCAGTTACCGGGGGTTGAAATTATGACCATCAAACTCCGCGCCGAGATTTTCGACCCCTGGCGAGAACTCGCCGATTTTCAAACCCAGGCGGTCGACATAGCCGGCAAATACGGCGCCACCGGCATCTTCGTCGGCACCATGCGCGACTTTAATCAAGGCGACGAGGTGCGCGGCATGTACCTGGAACATTATCCGGGCATGACCGAAAAACAATTGCAGCATATTGTCGACCAAGCACAAAGTCAGTGGAGTTTGTTGGACGTGCTGCTAATCCATCGCATCGGCCAGGTATCTCCCAACGATACGCTAGTGCTGGTGGCGGTCTGGTCCGCGCATCGCGGCGATGCTTTTGACGCCAGTCGTTTTATTATGGAAAACTTGAAAAGTCAGGCGCCGTTTTGGAAACGGGAAACCTTGGAATCCGGCCAAATACGTTGGGTCGAAAAGAACAGTGACGGCTACCTGCAGCAACCCTAAATCCATCAAGACTGGCGCAAATTGCCTACGGGCTTTGTATCGCTGGCGTAATTCACTGTTGGCATTTCACCCATTGACTGCGCTTGCAGCTGTTCTTGCAACTCGGCTATTTGCTGGTTGGCGTGGCTAACCTGCTGTTTTAAATCGTTTATGGTTTCGTGCAGATATTCGAAGTGGACTTGAAAATAGCGGGCCGACGGAAAGCTGGCATCCAAGGCTTCCGGCGACATTTTGTCCAATTTGGTTCGAGATCGTCTTGTTTTCATACTTACACCTAATCATCACTCTGGGCTAAACCAAGCCTTTCCGGCATGAAGCTATGATGTCCTTTCTAGTAAGACGTTCCAGAACGCAAATTCCCCACTTAAAATACGAAAAATTTTAGCAATCGCTCTCCAGCCATCAGGCAAACTTGCCCGGCAACCAGCCGCGCTCTACGCATTCCCGAAAACTCCATTGCGGCATGGACTCGGTTTTATAACTCCAGAAGAACCAACCCAAATATTTCTCGAACACGGCCAGCTGCGCGGCTGCATAGCCGCGACACGCAATATCGAATTGAAAGTCGTCCATCGCCGTATGAGCATGATCGAACGGCCCTTCGGCCCAAAGCGCCGCCAATTTCGCATCCAGGCCCAAGCTCCATTCGCCGACATAGGTCGGCAAACCCAGGCCGCCGATGAGCTCGTCGGCTTCGGATTTCCAGTCGCAAACGACTTTTTGCAGATGCCGATAAATATCCCTGTCGATATCGTCCTGAACAAAACATTGATAACGGTGTATATCGAAGATCACATTGTCATGCTCGGGCGGCTGTAAAAAGCCCGTGTATTCGCGAAACGACCGGAAGCCATCATTAAATATCACCGCCACCTGTTCGGCCGCGCAATGGCTGCGGATACGCCAATACGCGGCACTGGTGTAACGTTTCAACAATTTTGTATCCAAATCCCAGCGCGGCTCGTTTAAGACCTCGATTCCATGCAAGGCCCGGCGCTTGCCGTAGCGCCGGGCCAATCGTTCCAGAGTTTCCAGGGAATAGTCGATATAGGCTTCTTGGGTATGCCACTCGCAGACATCCTGGATGCCGCCATTGTCGAAACCGTTTTGGCAGCCCGGCGCGGCGTGCAGATCGACCACTACCCGCAAACCGAATTCCTCGGCCCAATCGAAAGCACGATCAAGCACCTCGACGCCGCCGCCGACAAAGGGATGAGGCAACGCGCCGAAACTATGATGATAGGGGTAATCGGCCGCGAACAGCCAGTAGCCGACAGGGATGCGTACGGCATTGATCCCGACTTCCGCCAGCCAGGCAAAGTCGGCGCGGGTGATAAAGCTGTGCCAGTGCTGCTGCAAACGCGTCTTGGCCTCGCGGCCCAGTTCGACGCACCAACTGGTTTCGTCCCTGGCATTCAGCCCGGCAAACAGGCTGGGAGTCATCCATTTTTCCAAGACCAGCCAGCCGCCCAAATTCACCCCGCGCAGTTTTTTACCAGGCTTCATGGCAAAATCCCGAGACACGGGGCCTTATGGCGGGTTGCCGGTTAGCAGAGTGTAATCCGCCGCTTGTACAGGGCCTGGATGGTGGGTTGCTTGGTGATGGTCAGCACCGCCGAATCCGCAAGCTTTTTATGCATCAGATTGACCATGTCCACTTCGCCTTCAGGGTCGAGCGAATCGAAGGCTTCTTGCATCAGTATCCATTTTGGCTTGTGCAGCAACAAGCGCACCAACCCCAAACGCTGTTTCTGTTCGCGCTCCAGATTCTTTTCCCAATCGGCAACCTGATCGAGCTGTTCTTTCAACTCTTTCACACCGGCCAGCTCTAGGGTATTTTCCAATACTTGCGGATCGAAAGCGGAGGGGTCGGACGGGTAGCAAATTGACGCGCGCAAGGTGCCGGTCGGTAGATAAGGACGCGGCGGCATGAAGAACATCGTTTCATCGTCAGGCAATTCGATCGCACCCTCGCCCCATGGCCAGAGGCCGGCGATCGCTTTGAACAGTTTATTGCCGGAAAACGCATTACCGGCAATCAACACCCGTTCTCCTGCCTTGATTTCTTCGTTGAGAGTGGACACGCAGACGATTCTGTCCAAACGCGAAATGCATAAATCGCGAAACGCCAATACGGATTTGTCGCTTTTCACCAAACGAATCCGATACGGATCGGGCTTGGCGATTTCTCGCTCCAATTGCTCCAAAGCCTTGCTCAAGCCCAATACCCGCTCGACCGAGGCGCGCCATTCCGCCACCTTGCCCATGTTGTCAACCGGCCAGGACAGGGCCGCTACCATTTGCTGGAACGCCTGCGCCGATTGCATCAACGCGCCCAGACTGATAGTACCTAAAATATAGCGCGGCGCCGACACCAGAATAGGAAACGCCATCGACAATATCGAATAACCGGAGCTAAACATGGTTATACGCTGCCAGGCGTGGGTTTGCTGATTCCAGGCATCGACAATATTTCCGAACAAGCGGTGAAAATGCGGATTCTCATGCCGCTCGCCGTGGATCAAGGCGATGGCTTGGGCATTTTCGCGGGCCTTGACCAAAGCGAAACGGAAATTGGCTTCCACCGTTTGCCTGTTGTCGGTAGCCATGGTCAGGGGCCGGCCTATCCACCAACCCAAAGTCGATGCGCTAGCCGCGTAAATCAGCGCCAACCAGACCAAATGGCCTTGAATCGGCACTTCCATCAAGCCCAGATTCAGGGTTACCGTACCGGACAAGGTCCACAAAATCTCGGTGAAACTGGTCAGCAACAATAAGCAGTAAAAGAAGGTATGTAATAAATCGATGGCATATTCGGTGGAAATCCGGATGTCTTCGGCGATCCGGCCGTCGGGATTGTCGTGCTGCCCCGGAATGTGCGTGACCAGATAATGGCGGCCGTCGCGCATCCATTGACCGATCAATTTGTCGGTTAGCCAACCCCGCCAGCTCAATTGCAGGCGGCGCTTGATAACCAGATGGGTAGCGGTAATCGCCATATTGGCGATAAAAATTAGTACGATCAGTCCGACTTGCGTAAACAGTCTCGACATCGAGCGTTGTTCCAGCGCATCGAATAAATCGGCGCTCCATTCGGTAATAATGACCGACACCGCAATCTGCGCCACTGTCAACGCGACCAAAAACGCCGATAAGGTCCGGATGGTGGTCTTATTTTCCGAGCACCAGAAGGGGCCCGCCAATCGGACGAATTGCATAAAAAATTTGCTGGTTGTTCGCAAGGCCATACTCCTCGTTTAAGGTCGTCGCGCAATATAACAAAATTAATCGCATCGATAACCATCAAATGTGTTGCTGCGCTGCTGGCCGCGCATCAGACTAAGGATAGGCTTTTGTGTTTTATGGATAAAACGGGGGAATAAAAACAGGTGCGGAGATTGTGTAGCGAGTTTGCGACGAGCGATGGCCACCGCTCGTCGAGGCAGAAATTTCGCGCTTAACGCTTCATCGAATCGAAAAATGCGGCGTTGGTTTTAAAATCTTTGAGTTTGCCCAGCAGAAATTCGGATGCGGCCAATTCGTCCATCGGCTGCAGAATTTTGCGCAGAATCCAGGTTTTTTGCAGTTCGTCGGGATCGACCAAATACTCTTCGCGGCGGGTGCCGGACCGGTTGATATTGATCGCCGGATAAATGCGTTTTTCGGCGATTTTCCGCTCTAAGTGCAGCTCCATGTTACCGGTACCTTTGAACTCTTCGAAGATCACCTCGTCCATCCGCGAGCCGGTTTCCACCAATGCGGTAGCGATAATCGTCAAACTACCGCCTTCTTCGATATTCCGCGCCGCACCGAAAAAGCGTTTGGGTTTTTCCAGCGCATTGGCATCGACACCGCCCGATAGCAGCTTGCCGGAGGACGGCACCACCATGTTGTAAGCGCGGGCCAGACGGGTAATCGAGTCTAACAGGATAACCACATCGTGCTTGTGTTCGACCATCCTGCGGGCTTTTTCGATCACCATGTCGGCCACTTGCACGTGGCGGGTAGCGGGTTCGTCGAAGGTGCTGGAGACTACTTCTCCGCGCACGCAACGCTCCATCTCGGTGACCTCTTCCGGACGTTCGTCGATTAGCAGTACGATCAGGTAACATTCAGGGTTATTCTCGGCAATCGCATGGGCGATGCTTTGCATGATCATGGTTTTACCGGCTTTCGGCGGTGAAACGATCAGACCGCGCTGGCCTTTGCCGATGGGAGCGATCAAGTCGATGATGCGGGCAGTTAAATCTTCGCTGGTACCGTTGCCTTGTTCCAGGCGGAAACGTTTATTGGCGAACAGCGGCGTGAGGTTGGAAAAGGAAATCTTGTTTTTGGATTGCTCGGGCGATTCGAAGTTGATGCTTTCTACCTTCAGCATCGCGAAATAACGTTCGCCTTCCTTGGGTGGGCGAATCTTACCGCTGACGGTATCGCCGGTGCGCAAACCGAAACGTCTGATCTGACTGGGCGATACATAAATATCGTCCGGCCCCGCCAAATAAGAACAACCGGGCGTCCTTAAAAAACCGAATCCGTCCGCCAATATCTCCAAAACCCCATCGCCAAAAATATCTTCCCCGCTCTTCGCCTGTTTCTTCAAAATCGCAAAAATCAGTTCCTGCTTTCTGGCTCTGTCGATATTTTCCAGCCCTAAAGACTCGGCAATCGCAATAATTTCAGTGACTTGTTTTAGTTTTAGCTCGGTAAGATTCATGTTGATTAAGGGAAATGAAAGAAATGCAAAACAGCAGAATGCTGTTTAAAGCGGAAGGTAGTTGTTGGATTAATTAAGGACGTTCAGGATGCGAAGAAGCAAGCGCAGAAAATTCTAGCGCAATAACCGGACTTATCAAAACATTTTTAATAAATCCGGTGATTCGGCTTGATTTAGAGATTGCTATCGATAAACGCAGCCAATTGAGATTTGGTTAACGCGCCGACTTTAGTCGCTTCCACTTCGCCGCCCTTGAAAAGCATCAAAGTCGGAATGCCTCGTACACCGTAGTGCTGAGGGGTTTTGGGGTTTTCGTCGATATTCAGCTTGGCAACAGTGAGTTTGCCTTGATACTCGGATGCAATTTCATCCAAAACCGGGGCAATCATTTTGCACGGACCACACCATTCAGCCCAATAATCGACCAATACCGGCGTACCGGCTTTCAACACAGTTTCATTAAAATCAGCGTCTGATACATGAAGGACTAGGTCGCTCACGCCATTCTCCATTAGTTTACAAAGTCAAGACTATAGTTTCGCCGCGCTTTAATTGTCAATCGATTTCAACCGCGCGGCTTTTTAGTTTATCCTATCGGGCTATGAAGAAAACACATTTGACGGAAACGCGTTTTAGCAATTTGGAGCTGTCCGACTCCATCATTAAAGGTCTGAAAGAAGCAGGATTTATCAACTGCACACCCATTCAGGATAAATCCCTGCCCTTATCGTTAAGAGGCAAGGACATTGCCGGCCAAGCCCAAACCGGCACCGGCAAAACCGCCACGTTTCTGCTGGCGACCTTTCAGCATCTGATCAACGACGAAAGCGAAAAAATCAAAAACCCGCGCGCGCTGATCCTGGCGCCGACCCGCGAACTGGCGATTCAGATTCATAAGGATGCACTAGCCCTAAGCAAGTATCTGAACCTGAAGTTTGCCTTGATCTACGGCGGCACCGACTATCAAAAGCAGCTGGATAAAATCAAAGGCAATGTCGACATCATCATCGGTACACCAGGCCGCATCATCGACTTTTACCGGCAAGGCGCTTTCACGCTGGAGAATATTCAAGTCACCGTGATGGACGAAGCCGACCGCATGTTCGATTTGGGCTTTATCAAGGACATTCGCTTCTTGCTGCGCCGCATGCCGCCGGCTGAAAAACGCTTGAACATGCTGTTTTCGGCCACGCTGTCCTATAAAGTCACCGAACTGGCTTACGAGCATATGAACAACCCGGTGCTGATCCGTATCGAGTCCGAGGAAGTCACCTCAAAAGCTATCAATCAGGTAGCTTACTGCCCGGCCAACGAACAAAAAATTCCGCTGTTGCTGGGCTTACTGAAACAACACCAGCCGCAGCGCAGCATCGTGTTTGTCAACACCAAACGTTGCGCCGAACAACTGGACGATTATCTGCAAGCCAACGGCCATAAAACCGCGATGCTCAGCGGCGACGTGCCGCAGGAAAAACGCCAGCGCCTGCTCAACGATTTTCAGGAAAATCGGGTCACGCTGTTGATCGCGACCGACGTGGCGGCGCGCGGTTTGCATATTCCGGACGTATCGCATGTGTTCAATTACGACTTGCCGCAGGATGTAGAGGATTACGTACACAGAATCGGCCGTACCGCCCGTTTCGGCGCCAGCGGCGAAGCGATCAGCTTTATTTGCGAGGAATACGCTTATTCGATGCCGGACATCGAGGATTACATCGGCGAGAAAGTGCCTGTGCAAGCCATCACGCCGGAGTTAATGGTGGAAGATGTGATCAAACCCGAACGCCGCGAACCGCGCGAACGGGTCATGCAGCGCGACAAACGCGCGCCGCGTTCAGAGCACAAACCCAGAGAACACCGGCCGGCGCGCCCCCAACCCGCTACAAACCAGGCATCAACGCCCGAAAATCCTCCACCGCCGCAAACTCAGCAACCTGCCTGACCGGCCGTTGACTATCCGGCTTGCTGATCGACACCAGATGAGCAATGCCGAAAGCCCGGGCGGACGTCAGTACCGCAACACTATCGTCTACCAGCAGGGTTCTATCCTTTTCAAACAGATGTTTGTCTTGCAGGATTTGCCAGAAATCTTGCTGTTCCTTGGCAAAACCAAAATCGTGCGACGAAACGATTTCGTCGAAAAACCCGTGCAGACAGGTTTTTTCCATCTTCAGATTCAAGCTGTCTCGATGCGCATTCGTCACCAGCAATAAGCGCTTGCCGCCGGCTCGCGCCGCATCCAAAAACTCGGTGACATGCGGATGCACCGCAATCAAGCCGGCCAGTTCCTGCTTCAGCCCGGCGATATTCAAGGCCAACTCCTGGGTCCAATAATCCAGGCAATACCATTCCAGCTTGCCTTCCATCGCCTTGAAACGCGGCGCCAACTGCTGTTTGGCTTCCTCAAGCGTTAGGCTGTACAGTTCGGCAAAGCGCAAGGGCACAAACTCTTGCCAAAAATGATTATCGAAATTCAAATCCAGCAAAGTGCCATCCATATCCAACAGGACGGTATCGATTTGTTTCCAGTTGAGCATTTCACCTAGTCCTTATCAAGAGCTCTGGTTGTTCCCAAGCACAGCGCAGCCTGGATTAGTTTTTTATTCTAACCGGAAAATCTATAAGTTCAGCTAGGCTTGATGTCTATAGGAAAAAGGATTAAAAGCTTTAACATGTGTTTTGTTGCGGCATCAGCCATCGAAAGGAGATAAATTCATGAGCGCCATGAAAGTGCGAACCCGTTTAGGATTGGGATTCGGCGGTGTACTACTGCTACTGGCCATGATCGCCGGCACCAGCATCAACGGTCTGAACCGCCTGCTGTTCAGCATCGACGATATGATCAACGATAAATTTCCGAAAACGGTATGGGCCGACAATGTTATCGGCAATATCAATATTATCGCCCGCTCCATGCGTAATACCCTGCTTGTTAAAGACCAGGCCACCATCGACAAGGAACTCAGCCGAATTCAAGATTCGCGCCGCGCCATCAAGGAAAACCTGGATAAACTCGACGAAAATATTAAAAGCACGGAAGGCAAAGCGCTGCTGCAAAAAATAATGGACGCCCGCACACCTTATATTGCCGCCCAGGACCAGTTCATCAAACTAGCCGGCGAAGGTAAACAAGCGGAAGCCGCAGAATTCCTGCTGTCTCAAGTCAGGAAATTGCAAACCAATTATATCGATACGGTCAACGCGTTAATCGAGTATCAAAGCAAATTAATGGAACAATCCGGCGCGGAAGCCAAAGAAACGGTGAACCAAAGCGTAAAATTGATTACCACTCTGGCGCTAATTTCCGTGGCCATTGGCGGCATCGCCGGCTACTTGATAACCAAAAGCCTGATGAAACAGCTGGGCGGAGAGCCGGACTATGCGGCTGCAGCGGTGAATACCATGGCGGCCGGCGACCTTTCCGTGGATATAGATCTGCGGGAGGGCGACAACAGCAGTCTGCTGTACGATCTAAAAGCCATGCGCGACCAACTCGGCAACGTGGTCCGGCAAGTTCTCGGTAACGCCGAAGTATTGGGTTCCGCGTCCAAGGAAGTCAGCGGCACCGCCCAATCGATCAGTCAGGCCACCACCGAACAGGCCGCCAGCGTCGAAGAAACCACCAGCGCCATCGAACAACTCAGCGCCTCCGTGCAACAAAATACCGAAAACGCCCACGTCACCGAGCAAATGGCCGGCAAATCCGCCAGCGAAGCCAAGCAAGGCGGTGAAGCGGTGATCGAAACCGTCAAGGCCATGAAACACATCGCCAAAAAAATCGGCTTGATCGAAGACATTGCCTACAAAACCAATCTATTGTCCTTGAACGCGGCAATCGAAGCCGCTTCCGCCGGCGAACACGGTAAAGGCTTTGCCGTGGTGGCGGCGGAAGTTCGCAAACTTGCGGAAAGCAGCCGCACCACGGCTGCGGAAATTAACGAATTGGCGTCCAACAGCGTAGCGATTGCGGAAAAAGCCGGCGTACTGATCGGCGATGTGCTGCCGGACATCGTTAAAACTGCCGATCTGGTTCAAGAGATCAATGCCGCCTCCGCCGAACAAGCCAGCGGTATTAAACAAATCGGTGAGGCCATGCGGCAGTTGGACAGAGTCACTCAACAAAACGCGGCCGCCTCGGAAGAAATGGCCGCAACCGCCGAAGAATTAAACGGCCAAGCCGAGCAGCTACAAAATGTCGTTGGTTTTTTCAAGTTGGCGGACAGTTAGCAATACTGCCATGCTGATCGTCGAGCCTGAAATCAAACACATTTCAGCAACCACGTTGTAGAACCCGAGCCGATGCCCAATAAACCGAAAATCCTGAAACAAACCGTCATAGCCCAAACCCGGCAGTTCCGCATCGAAGCGCTGGATCTGGAGTTTAGCAACGGCGAGCGCCGCCAATACGAACGCCTGGCTCGCAGCGCCTCGCACGGCGCGGTACTGATTGTGCCGATGCTGGACCCCGATACCGTGCTGTTGGTCAGGGAATACGCCGCCGGCATCCATCGTTACGAACTGGGTTTACCCAAAGGCAAACTGGATGTCGGCGAGGACATGCTGGACGCCGCCAATCGGGAATTGAAAGAGGAGATTGGCTACGGCGCTGCCAAATTACACCATTTGCATCGCGTATCTCTGGCCCCGGCCTATTTGGAGCACACGATAGATATTATTCTCGCCGAAGAGCTGTATCCGGAAAAACTGATCGGTGACGAACCGGAAGAACTGCAAGTGGTGCCCTGGCCGTTGAATAGTATCGATACCCTGCTGGCCAGCGGCGAATGTAGCGAAGCGCGTTCGATTGCCGCGCTGTACATGGCGTTGGCGCATCTGAATGGCCGCGACTAGGCAGACACCGTCGCAATAAAAATCTTTAACGGTTAAATCTTGAACAAAGGCTCCAAACCGTCGCCGCTTTCCCTAGCGCCGCCGGCCGCTAATGGTTTAGCGGAAAACGCCTGCCACAGATTCTGACCTTGCCAGTCTTGATGTTGCCCGGAATATAGCAGGCGATTCAACGCCAAAATCTCTTCGCGGAGCGCCGCGGAGCAATAGACCGCAATCGCGCCTAAATTCTCCGCGCCGAATTCGGCCTTACCCCACTGTAGCAAGGCCTGCTTGGCGGCCTGCGGGTTATTTTCCCAACAGGCGCGTTTCAGCGTCTTTTCCAGCGCGGTTTCCGCCACAAGCTCACCGCGTTTACCAGTTGAAGCTTTGGCGGACGGGCGGCGATACCACACGGCGATAGTCAGCAACCAGCCCATCGCCAACGTCGCCGATACCACTTGCCAAAAACGGGTGTCGCTGCTGCTGGTCACGGTAATCGGCGACGCAGCCACTTGGCTATTTGCCGATTCCTGCGGCGCAGTCGCCGTTACTGGCGGCGAGGATGCTTGCGTATCCGTGGCGCTCGCCAAAGCCGTGAGCTTGACGCTAGGCAAGTGCGCGGTTTCCATTTTCTGGGTTTTGGTGTTGAACCAAACTATGTCCAGCGCCGGCAAGGTGTATTCGCCGGGTTTGGAAGGGATGAAGGCGATTTTTTCCTCGCGTAGCGCGGTCAAGCCGTCGCTTTCCTTGTCTTCCTTCAGCAGCGGTTGATCGGGATAGGTTTTGATACCATCAATAGCGGTTTTATCGAGCAGTTCCGGTAACTGACCGACCGTGGCGCCTTTCGCGCTTAGTGTGAGAGTGCGGGTCAAGGGCTCGCCGACTTTGGTTTGCAGGCCGGCGTCGGACCAGGTTTCACTGAGCTTTAACGATTCCGCGCTCAACCAATTCTGACTTTTAAAGCTGGCCGGCACCGCTTGCACGTTTAAGGTGATGGCTTTGGAAGCCACCCGGCGGGTTTCCGTGTCGGGCCGGTTGAAGAAACCGTTAAAACGCGGTTGCCGTTGATTGCTAAGGTATTCGGCGTTCAGGATTAACGGCGCGATGGTAAATATGCCGCTCTGCTGCGGAAAAATCGCATATTTCCGTTCCGTCACCCAATAATCCACGCCCCTGACCTGGGTAACATAGGTACTGTCCTCGCCCAGCTTTTCGACCAGCGCATCCTTGATCTCCGGCTCGCTGAGGCTGGCCTGGGTAATTTGCACCTTGCGGAACAACTTCAGCGTGTACAGCACCTGCGACTGCACATAAGGCTGTTCGGGCGTGGCCGCCACTTCCAGAAATATGTCGTCGTTACCCTGCGGAGCGGCGGTAGTTTCGTTGACCACCAGCTTCAAAGGCTTGCTGCTATCGGCGCCGAAGGCAATCGGTGGAATCAACAGCTCGCCGGCTTGTTTGGCCATCGCCCGCACAATCCATTGTTCGCTGCGGCTGCTCTGGCCGTTCACCCAAGACGAGTTACTGCTGCGTTGCTGGCTGAGAATTTCGAAATTTTCCTGCAAGGGCGCGAAATCCGGGTTACCGTCCGGTTCGTCGCTGGCGGTGAAGGTAATCTGAAACGATTCGTTAAGGCCGACCGGATTGCGATCGACCGCTACTTGAATCTCCGCCGCCTGTATCGCGGTAGCCAGCAACATTAACAGGCCAAACAAAATCGGTGCGCAATAATATCTATGCATACAATTGATCATTTACTTCATCGAAAAAGGTTTATGTTCATCAGGGCGGTCATCGAACCAGCCGTATAACACCGGCAATACTACCAGCGTCAGCAGCGTCGAACTGATCAAACCGCCGATCACCACGATAGCCAGAGGCTTTTGCACTTCGGAACCGGGGCCGATGGCGAACAAAAACGGCACCAGACCCAGCAAGGCGACCGTGGCGGTCATCATCACCGGCCGGAAGCGCTGTTCGCACCCGCGCCGTATCGCATACTCCAGGCTCAGACCGCTTTCGCGCTGCGAACGGATATACGATACCAATACCACGCCGTTCAGCACCGCTATGCCCCACAGGGCGATGAAACCCACAGAAGCCGGTACCGACAGGTATTCGCCGCTGAGAAACAGCGTGATGATGCCGCCAATCGACGCAAACGGCAGCACCAGAATAATCAACGCGGCGAAGCGCAGCGATTTAAACAACATAAACAGCAAAAAGAAAATCGCCGCGATGGTGACCGGAATAATCATCTGCAAATGCCCCAAGGCCCGCTCCATATTCTGGAATTGGCCGCCCCATTGCAGATAATAGCCTTCCGGCAATTGCACCTTGTCGGCGACGGCTTTTTGCAGCTCGGCGACGAAGCCGCCCAAATCCCGGTCGCGCACGTTAATCCCCACCACGATGCGGCGCTTGCCCATCTCCCGGCTGATCAGGGCCGGACCGTCGTTTAGCGTAATTTTGGTCACGTCGCCCAGCGGCACGCGCGCGCCGTTCGCGGACGTCAGCATCAACGCATCGATGGAGCCGATATTATTCCGAAATTGCTCCGGCAGGCGCACCGCCGCCGAGAAGCGCCGCTCGCCCTGATAAATTTCGGTCGCTACCTTGCCGGCTATCGCGGTTTCGATCACATCGTGAATATCGGATGCGTTCAAGCCATGGCGGGCGATAGCTTGCCTATCGACGGTGATATTCAGATATTGCTGACCGGTCAGGCGTTCGACGCGAATATCGCGGGCGCCGTTAACGTCGTTGGCGACGCCGGCAATCGTGTCCGCCAGCCGCTTCAGTGCGGCCAGATCGTCGCCGAACACTTTCACCGCCACGTCGGAACGCACGCCGGTCACCATCTCGTCCACCCGGTCGGAAATCGGTTGCGCCATCACCACCTGCATGCCGGGCAGGTTTTCGATGAGTTTCGTGCTCATCGCATCGGCGATGTCATCTTGATTCCAGCCTTTCGGCCATTCTTCCCGAGGTTTCAACGTGACGATAGGCGTGGACTCGTTTTGCGCTTGCGGGTCGGCCGGGCTTTCGCCGCGCCCTACGCCACTGACCACGGTTTTCACACCGGGGATTTCCATCACCATCTTCATCGCCTGCATTTCCACGTTAATGCTTTCCTCCAGGGAAATATTCGGCATCCGGTTAATCCCCGGCACAATAGAGCCTTCCTTCATCTCAGGAATGAAGGACGTGCCCAGCAAAGGCAGCAAAGCCAGTGTGGCGGCAAACACGCCGACCGCGCCGCCCACCACTTTCAGCCGATTAGCCATCGCCCAATCCAGCATGCGCAGATAAATCCGCTTGATGAAGGCGATCAGCCGGGTGTCGTGTTCGCCGTCGTGTCCCTCCAGTAAAAAGGCGCACAGTACCGGCGACAAGGTCAGCGATACTATCAGCGAAATCAGCAACGCAATCGCGATGGTATACGCCAACGGCGCGAACATCTTGCCCTCCATGCCTTGCAGGGTCATCAACGGCAAAAATACCAACACGATGATACCGACGCCGAACAACACCGGCGTGGCTACTTCCTGGGCGGCGGTCATCACCACTTTCACCCGGCTGGTTGCGCGACCCTTGCGCTCGCCGAGCAAACGAAACGCGTTTTCCACCACTACCACCGAGCCGTCCACCATCAAACCGATCGCAATCGCCAAGCCGCCCAGCGACATCAAATTAGCGGAAAGCCCAAGCTGATTCATCGCAATAAACGTAACCAGGGGCGTGACGATCAAGGTGCTGACCACGATCAAACTGGAACGCACATCGCCCAAAAACAGGAACAATACGATCACCACCAGCACGACGCCTTCCAGCAGAACTTTGGTCACGGTATGCAAGGCGGCATCGACCAGATCGCTGCGGTCGTAATAGGCAACGATTTTCAGATCGTTGGGCAGCATGCCCTTGGCGTTGATTTCCGCGACCCGCTCCTTGATGCGACCGACCACTTCCTTGGCATTGCCGCCGCGCAGCATCATGACCACGCCGCCGACCGCTTCGGTGTAGCCGTCCTTCAGGACCGCGCCTACCCGGACTTCGTGGCCGATTTTTATTTCGGCGACATCGTGCATATGCACCGGCACGGCGTTTTCTTCCTTCAAGACGATATTGCCGATGTCCTTGACTTCGTTGATCAAACCGACGCCGCGAATCAAATATTGCTCGGCATAATGCGGCAGCACCCCGCCGCCGCTGTTGGCGTTATTTCTGGCCAGCGCCTCGAATACCTCGTTCAGGGAAATACGATAGTGGTGCAGGCGATTGGGATTGACCAAGACCTGGTATTGCTTGACATAGCCGCCTTGGGAATTGATTTCCGCGACGCCGGGAATCCCGCGCAGCAGCGGCCTGACCACCCAATCCTGCGCTTCGCGGCGTTGCTGCAATTCTTCCTGGGTCAAGGCCCGCCGGCCATCGTCGTCGCGTTCCAGGGTATATTGATAGACCTCGCCCAAGCCGGTGGAAACCGGCCCCAGCACCGGATTGACGCCTTCAGGCATCTGCTGTTTCACCTCTATCAAGCGTTCCATCACCAATTGCCGGGCGAAATACACCTCGGTGCTATCGGTGAAAATCAAGGTAATCAAGGACAGGCCGTTTTTGTTCAAGGAGCGCATTTCTTCCAGGCCCGGCAGGCCGGCCATGGCTATTTCCAAGGGCACGGTGACCAGCCGTTCGACTTCGTCCGGCGAGCGGCCGGTGGCTTCCGTGGCGATTTGTACCTGGATATTGGTGACGTCGGGGAACGCATCCACCGACAACTGCTGCACGGCGCGCACGCCGAATAGCGTAATCGCCACCGCCAGCACCGCCACCAGAATCCGTTGCTGCAACGCGGCTGCTATCAGGCTATTGATCATCGCTTACTCCAAAATACTGCGCAGGCGTTCGTTGTTCAGATGAAACGCGCCGCCCACGACGATCTTCTCGCCGGCTTTCAAACCTTCCAACAGCGGCCGTTTCTGAGCTTCTTCGCGGCCCAAGCGCACCGGGCGCAACTCAAAGCGCGCGGAGGCGGTTTCCACAAACACGAAATCCCTATCATTTTCCCTGACCACCGCCTGGCTGGGCACGATCAAGGTTTGCGAACCGGGCTTGCTGATTTTCAGCGTCGCCAGCATTTGCGGCTTGAATAATCTTTGCGGATTGGCCAAGGCCATCCGCACCGTCACCGTGCGGGTGTCGGCATCCACCATATCGGCGACATAAATCAGCTTGCCGCTGACTTCCTGGCCCGGCAACGCCGGCACCTCAGCCAGGGCCTTATCGCCTTGCCGCGCCCAATGCGCTTGTTGTTCGGGGATTTCCGCAACCAGCCATAGTTGCGACAGATCCGCGACGGTATACAAGCTGTCCGCCGGCTGCACCACCTGGCCGATGGCGACGTTACGCTCGATCACCACGCCGTCGATACTGGCGGTAACCGGCGAGAAAGAGTGAATGCTGCGCTGCTTATCCAGGCGTTTCAAATCGCCTTCGCTCATGCCCATCACTCGTAACTGATCGCTGGCCGCGCGCAAATCCACGTCCGCCTCGGTCAATACGCTCTGCCGCTCCTGAAATTCGGCCTCCGCGATCACGCCGCTTTCCAGCAAGCGTTCGGCGCGTTTCACGGTAATCCGGCGTAAGTTGACTTGCGAGGCCGCTTTTAAATAATCCGACTGGGCCTTACCCAACTCGGTGCTATTCAATAGCGCCAGCCGTTCGCCCTTTTTTACCGCTTGGCCGAGCATCGCATTGATTTCGGTAATCCGTCCGGTGACCGAAGCGCCGATCCGCGCCACCCGCGCCTGATCCAGTTCCACCCGAGCCGACAGATTCAAGGATTCGCCGACTTCGCCGGGCTTGACCTCGGCGATGCTCAACAGCTTTAACAAGGCGGGGGAGGCTTCCAGCAACGGTTTATGATCCGCGCCGATGGAGGGAAAGGCAAAACTCAGCAAAAATAGCGCTGCCATCAACGGCGTGGAGCGGAATGTGGTCTGGAGCTTGAGTTTCATGTTATTTCCTTTAAGCAGAATATTCTTTTCAAACAATTACCTAAACTCAGCAAGAGTCTTCATCTAGCACCCAAAACATCGTCATTCCGAGGATGCCGGAGCCGTTAGACCACGCAGCGAATCCAAGCTTCATGGATGATTCGAAGTCTACCATCCATGGCGAAGGATATCGGCTTCCCTGCTGGTATGACGCTTGGTTGAAGACTCTTGCTAATCAAGAGCAATTAACTAACAACGGACTATGACCGATGCAGACAGCGTTTCCGGATAGTCTGGCTGGCGCCGATTGCGCTTTAGCGCCGACCAGCGCAACGTAGCGAAGAGCTAAATAGCCGCCTCGGCCGGCTTTTGGCTGACCAAGACCTTGTCGATGCGGGTGCCGTCAATATCGACGATCTCGAAACGCCAGTGCCGAAATTCGAAGTTATCCGTTACTTGGGGAATCTTTTCCAGGTAAAACAGGATGAAGCCGCCGACGGTGTGATAGGCATTGTCGGCCTCGCCGGGTAAATTGCCGTCCATACCAATCACCGATTTCAAACGCTGAATCGACAGGCCCCCATCCACCAACCACGAGCCGTCGGCGCGTTGCACCACATCGACGTCCAGATTGGTGCGGCTGGGCAGATGGCCGACAATGGCTTTCAGTACGTCGCTGAGCGTCACCAAACCCTCGATATCGCCGTATTCGTCGACGACCAACGCCAGATCGGCCCGCTTTTCCTGAAAGAACGCCAGCAACTGGCTCAAGGTCATCGCTTCCGGCACATACAGCGGCGCATGCAGGATCGGCACTATATCCAAGGCTGCGCCGGTCATCGCCAACTTCAGCAGATCACTGCGTTGCAATATTCCTACCACATTTTCCAGACCGTCCCGGCAGATCACCGCCCGGGCATAAGGACAGTCGGCGATTTTCTCGCGCACCGCCGCTTCGGCGTCGCTCAAATCGATGGCATATATTTGCTGTCTCGGCGTCATCGCCGCGCCGAGCAGTTGTTCGTCCAGTTGCAAGACATTGCCGACCAAATGGCTTTCGCTGGCGTGAAACACGCCGGATTCCGCACCGATTTCCATCAACAATTTGATTTCTTCGTTGGTGACAGTGGTCTGCGGCGGCCGATGCGCGCCGAAAAGCCAAAGTATTAGAGTACTGGAGGACGACAACAGCCAAACCAAGGGACTGGTTATCTGCGACAGCGTCTGCATGGGCCGGGCGATGATTAGCGCGATGCGTTCCGGATGCAGCAAGGCCAGACGCTTGGGCACCAGTTCGCCGACCACTACCGAGCAATAGGTAATCAGAAACACCGTGGCGATCAGCGCAATACTCTGGGCATAAGGTGCCAGCAGGGGGACGTTCAGAAGTTGCCGATACAAGGGCTCGGTCAACGCGTCCTCGCCCAGCGCGCCGCTGAGAATGCCGACCGAGGTAATGCCGACTTGTACCGTGGACAAAAACCGCGACGGATCCTTGTGCAGCTTCAGCGCGGTGCGCGCGCCCGCGCGTTTTTCGCCGGCCAGTTTCTGCAAGCGGGCCAGCCCGGACGAGACCAGCGACATTTCCGACATCGCGAACACGCCGTTGATCAAGATCAAAATCAGTATCAGACCAATATCCATCGTCTCATCGCATCGAAAGTTAAAAGAATGTCGAACTTACAGTGCCGGGTTAATAATCAAGGCTAAGCCACCCTGGATTTTCAGTCTTTATTCATACCGGGATTTACCATGCCGGACCGGACTGGTTTCCTCGATTGCGCTGACCATATTGATATTTGAATTTACGCTTCAACAAACCGGTCGGCTCGTCGGGTATGCGCTTCAATAATTGCTCGTTGGCACGCTGAGTTTCGTTTTTTTCCGTGGCTTGCGCGGCTTTTTCCGTCTCGGAGAGCTCTTGCTTGGGCGGTTGCGGCTGAGCTTGCTGTTTGGCGTCGGCTTCGGATTGTCGTTTGTCGTCCGCCGCTTTGTTCTGCTCTGCGTCCTGCTTAGCCTCGGTTTGTTGCTTGTCTTGCGGCTTTTGCTCCTGCTGCGAATCCTTATCGGCTTGCTCGGACTTGCCGTCCTGCTGTTGCTGTTTTTGCTGTTGATCGGACGACTGCTGCTGGTCTTTGTCTTGCTGGTCTGGTTGATTGTTGTCCTGCGGCTTTTGTTCCTGTTCCTTCAGCTTCTTCTCGACAAGTTCCTTGTTGTATTTTGCATCCTGGTGGTTAGGATCGAGTTGCAGAGCCTGCTGATAAGCTTGCACGGCTTCCTGCAACTGGCCGGCCTGAGCCAGCGCATTGCCGCGATTGTAATGGCCTTCCGCAGTTTGAGTGTTTTTCAAGGTCTCGGCGGCTTCTTTATATTGACCGGCCTTGTATTGCGCGGCGGCGCGCCAATCCGGATTATTGAACTGCTCGGCGGCTTGTTGATATTGCTGCTGCTCGAAAGCCTGCTTGGCGCGTTGATCCGGCGTTTGCCACAGTTTCTGCCAATCCAGCGCGTAGCTATTCTTCGGCAACGGCAATAAACACAGCAAGGCCAATAACAAACCTTTTCTAAATTGCAAAGCCGCCCACGGTAACACCAGCAACAGCAGCCAGGGACCTTTTTCATCCCATTGCTGCAACAACAGATTGCTATCCAGATTTTCGCCTCCGGTATCGGCGCTGTTAAACAAGCGCCCCAAATTCTCGACATCCGCATCGTTCGCGGTCACAGGCTGATAAATGCCGCGGCCATGCTGGGCCAGCGTGCTCAGCGCGGCTTCGTCCAGCCTGGCGACCACGATAGAGCCATTACTATCCTTTAAAAACCCGGCACCCTGTAACTGGATAGGCGCGCCTTCCGGCGTACCCACCGCCAATACCGAAAGCCGGTAATCGCCCAGCCAATGTTCAGCCTGCTCGGCGACATCACTGTCGACGCCGTCGGTGACCAGCAGAATATGTCCCTTGACCAAGCCGGCCTGGCGCAACAAGGCCACCGCCGCATTCAACGCCACGCCGGTGTTGCTGCCGGGGCTGGGCATGATGTCGGTGGTCAACGCCGTCAGCTGGCTGTCTATGGTAGCGGTATCGTTGGTCAACGGTGTGACGGTAAAGGCATCGCCGCCGTAGACAAGCAACGCGGTCTGGCCGTCCTTGCGTTGCTTTAATAAATCGGCGATTTTGTAGCGGGCCTTGCTGATCCGGCTGGGTTTGATGTCGGCGGCATCCATGGATTTGGATAAATCCAACGCAATCACCAGCGCGGCGTCGTTTCTAAAGGCCGGGCCGGGCAAGCGCTGCCAGGTCGGACCGGCCAGCGCGATGATGGTCAACAACGCGGCAAAGCCGGCGCCGAATAAATTGCCGCGCGACTGTTGCAGCGGCTTGTCTTGCAAAATAAAGGGCAGCAATTCGGCATCGCAGACTTCGCTCCAGTTCCCGCGCCCTTGCCGATGCCGCACCAACAAGATCAAAAACAGCGCGGCCGGCAATATAGCCAGCAACCACCAGGGCCGCAGGAAATGAAAATCGGCAAAATTCATGACCACCTCAAACGGGCCAAGGTTAACCATCCCGTCAAAAACAAAGCCAAACCCAGCGGCCAATAAAACAGCTCACTGCGCGGCCGGAAATATTGTTTGTCTTTTTCAACCGGCTCCAGTTGATCCAGCATCCGGTAGATTTTTTCCAGCTCTTCGGTATTGCGGGCCCGGAAATAATGGCCGCCGGTGGTGTCGGCAATCGCCGTCAGGGTTTTTTCGTCCAGATCGGCGGAAGGGTTGACCCGGCGCGTGCCGAACAGACTGCGCACCAACACTTCGTCGGCGCCTATGCCTATCGTATAAATTTTCAGGTGATGCTCGGCGGCCAATTCGGCGGCTTTTAACGGTGTCAGTTCACCGGCGGTATTGGCGCCGTCGGTCAATAAAATCAAGACCCGGCTGGCATCTTGTTGCTCTTGCAGACGTTTGATCGCCAGGCCGATAGCGTCGCCGATCGAGGTTTTCGGGTCGTCCTCGGTAATGCCGATAAAAGCCTCGTGCAACAAGGTTTGCACAGTCTTGCGGTCAAAGGTTAAGGGCACATGCAAATAGGCTTGCGTACCGAACAGGATCAAGCCCAACCGGTCGCCGACTCGGCGCTGAATAAACTCGCCGGCCACTTGTTTGATCGCGGTTAACCGGTCCACGCGCTGCTTGCCGAGGATGAAGTCCTCTTCCTGCATACTGCCGGACACGTCCACCGCCAGCATCAAGTCGCGGCCGCTGACCGCTTGCTCGATGGGTTCGCCCAACCATTGCGGGCGGGCAGCTGCTGCCAGCAAACAGACCCAGGCCAATGCTGCCAGCCATAGAGGCCAGCGCCTCTCACTGCTGACCACCCGACTGGCGCTGGGGCCGAAATCGTCCAGAAACGGTACTTTCAATGCCGCCTGTTGGGCGACGGCACGCGCTGGCAACAGCCAACGCAATAACAGCGGTAGCGGCAACAACCATAACAACCAGGGCCAGTGCAATTCGATCATCGTTTTTTCGCCTGCTGTTTCAACCAGCGTTCGCACAACTCGAACAATGCCACCAGCTCGGCATCGGCCGGCGGCGTTTGCCGATAATGGCCGTCGGCCAGACAACGGCCGGGGCCTTGACTAAACGGCGCATCCGGCAAGGATTGGTCCAGGTACGCCAGCCAGGCCGCGCCACGCAAGCTGGCCGCATCGCTGCGCGGCGCGGTACTGATGGCTACGCGCCGCAGCAACGCAGACAAGGCTGCCAGGGTTTGTCTGGCATCGGCCCCGCTGTCCCGGCGAATGCCGGACAACAATTTGGCCGCGGTTTTAACCGCCGTCTGACGGCGGATGCGCTTATACAAATAACGGCACAAAAAAACCAGCAGCGGCAGCAATACCGCTAACAACCACCAACCCGGCGCCGGCGGCCAGAAAGCCACCGCACTCGGCAGATGAATATCTTTTAAAGGCAATGGTTCCATGTTGAATATCTACATCGCGTCCAAATCGGGGAGAGGGGTGTACAAAATCAGCAGATCGTCGATTTGCTGCTGAATGGCCCGCAGATCGTTAAATCCGGCCTGCGCGGCTTCGCGTTGGCCGGCCTCGCAGCGCTTCAGCAGGCTTTCGGCCAGCACGTGCAGTTGCCGCTGCAATTGCTCGATACGTTCCAGCCAATCCTGGCCATATTGTCTGTCGTGTTGCGCCTGCTTTAACCAGCGTCCCAGATGGGTACGGCGTTGCTCCATGATCGGCCAGCTTTTCACACCATCATGCGGCTCCGCGAACAGACAGGCTTGCACCCGCTGCAACCACTGCCGCGTGTCGAAGCGGCGAATCGCTATCGCGATTTGTTCCGCCGACAGTTCGGCATCCGCGTAAAACCGCCAGTCAGGGAAAGGCCGGTAATCCGTTACCCAATCGGCAATCGCCGCGGCCGGCATGGGCCGGGCAATCGCATAGCCTTGCAGCAGATGGCAGCCCAGCAACAACAGCACGATACCTTGTTCCTGGCTTTCCACCCCTTCCGCCACTACTCCCCGGTTGAAGGCTTGACTCAGATCGATCACGCTTTCGATGATGGCGTAATCGTCCGGATCGTCGAGCATATCGCGTACAAAGGTCTGATCGATTTTTACGGTATCCACCGACAAGTGCCGCAAATGAGTCAACGACGAATAGCCGGTGCCGAAATCGTCCAAAGCCACGCTGATACCCAACTGTTCCCGGCAGCTTTTGATGATGCGGTTCACCGCCGATAAGTCGTCCAATGCGGTACTTTCCAGAATTTCCAATTGCAGATAGCGGGCATCTATTTCCGGATGGCTGTGCAGCGTGGTTTCGATATACGCGCCAATGCCGGGCCATAGCAAATGATAGGAGGAAATATTTACGCTTACCTCCAACGGCAAACCCTGCTCATGCCAGCCCGCCAGCTGTTCGCAGGCCTGGGCGATCACCCAGTTGCCGATGCGGATTTCCAGGTCGGTGGAGGCGATAACCGGCAGAAACTCCAGCGGCGGCACCATGCCGCGCTGCGGATGCTGCCAGCGGATCAAGGCCTCCACGCCTTTAACCTGGCCGGTTTTAATATCGACCTTGGGCTGGTAATACATGCACAATTCATTGTTTAAAAACGCCGCTTCGATGTCGCGCAACTGCTGGTGGCGATGCATGATTTGCTGGTCGTGGGTGGCATCGAACAGCTGGCAGCGATTCTTGCCGGCCAGTTTGGCCTGATACATGGCATGGTCGGCATGCCGCAACAAGGTATCGGCGTCGGCATCATCCAGGGGATACAGGGTAAAACCGCTGCTGGCGCCGACCGAAATCGGCTGGTCGTCGATGACATACGGCTGGGCAATCGCCCGGTGAATACGCAGGATGGCTTGCTCGCATTGCTCGACCGATTCTAAATCGCCCAGCAACAGCGCGAATTCGTCGCCGCCGTGCCGGGACACGCTGTCTTCCTCGCGAATCGCGTTTTTGATCCGTTCCGCAACTTCAACCAACACCCGATCGCCGACATCGTGGCCGAATTGATCGTTGACCGGCTTGAAACCGTCCAGGTCCAGAAAACAAATCGCCAACAAGGACTTTTCCCGCTTGCTGTGGGCGATGGCCTGATTCAAGCGATCGGCGAATAAAATCCGGTTCGGCAGGCGGGTGAGCGGGTCGTAATGGGCAAACAACTCCAACAGCTGTTGCTGCTGTTTGGCATGCGTGACATCTGAGAATAAACCGATATAGTGGGTGACGTTACCGTCGGCATCGCACAACGCGGAAACCGTCAGCCATTCCGCATACAACTCGCCGTTTTTTTTGCGATTCCATAATTCGCCTTGCCAATGTTGCGCTTCGCGCAAGGCTTGCCACATATCCCGGTAAAAATCCGAACCGTATTTGCCGGATTGCAACATACTGGGGTTGCGACCGATGACTTCGGCGCGGCTGTAGCCGGTAATTTCACAAAAAGTCGGATTCACGTCGATGATGATCGCGGCGGCGTCGGTAATCAGAATGCCCTCGTGCGCTTCGCTGAACACCCGCGCGGCCAGCTTCAGATGCTCCTCCGCTTGCTTGCGTTCCGTAATATCCCGGGTCAAGCCCAATAGGGCAGTGATATTGCCTTCCCCGTCGCGCATCGGTACCGCGTGGGTATCCAGCCAACGCTGACCACCTTTCAAGCCGACGATTTCAAACTCCAAGGTGCCCGACGCACCGGCAAACACCCGTCGAGTCAGTTTTTGAAAGGCTTCCCGATACTTGGGCAACACCATGTTTTCCAAGTTAACTCGTTGCGCCTGCTCGAAGGAGTCGGCTTCTATCATATCCAGACCGGCGCGATTCATTTGCAATAAGCTACCGTCCCGCGCCAGCAGTTTCACGCATTCCGGCTCCGAATCGACAATAGTACGCAGTTTTAATTCCGATTCCTTGGCGATATTTGCCGAGGCTTCCAACTCGGCAACGGCGTCGGCCAGCGCCTGGGTGCGTTCTTCCACCAAGGCTTGCACGGAGGCGGTTCTACCGCTGATGATTAACAGTAAAATGCTCAACAGACTGGTAAAACAAAGACCACCGATCAGTGTAATCAAGGGCAGCGAGGAGCCTTGTTCGCCGATAAACCGGCTATCGGGAGAGATGGTGATTTGCCAGTTGCGATCCACAAATGGAAAACTACGTTGCCAGTTTCGTAATTCATAATTTAACGACACCGGGTTGCGTACCGGTTTTACGAACAAGCTCGTTTGCCCGGCGGGCGCGCTGAGATCATCGATGACGATGCCCAGCGCGTCGATATTCAAACCCTGGGTGACGATCTCCACCATTTTGGCCGGCAAAATGATTGCGGAAACAAAGCCGGCAATATCCAGCGCATCGCCGTTAGCGCTCTGTCGGCGAACCGGAATGGAAACCAAAATTCCGGGATCCGCATCGCCGCGCTGCATTAGCGACAGTTTTTGCGAGGCGCTGGGTTTGCCGCTAGCACGGGCCAGGTTTTTTGCTTCACGGCTAAGCGGATTTGATATGGAATCGAAGCCGAAAGCTTTTTCGTTGCCCGCCATCGGCTCCACAAACATAATCGGAAAATATTCCGATCTGGCCGCTGCCTTAACCAATTGACCGGCGCTATCGCGCTCGATAACCTGGAAACCAGGAAACCCTTCGGCGCGTATTGCTTGTTCGAAGGCCGGCAAATCGGCTTGGGCGACACGAGGCAACCATTCCAGAGCTTGAATTTCCGGATGGCGTTGCAGGATGCCCTGCGAAAATACGCTAAATTCGGCTCTGCCTACGTCGCTGGATGCCAAAAACACATCTCTTAAAGCCAGCGTGCTGTCGATCACATCAACGGAATATTCGACCAGCAGCCGCTGTATTTCGCCCGCCCGGCTATCGAAAGCCAGCTGAATGCGCGCGCGTTCGGCTTGAAATACTTGCAAAAATACCAGCACCAGCGCCAGCAATGTGCCCAATAAGGGCAGCGCCACACTCAATCGTCGTGCCTGCCACAGCGCACGGGGCCGTCCGAAATAACAAAACAACAGCGGCGCCACAATCATCACGCCCAAACTATCGCCAACCCACCAGTTGCGCCAGGACAGCCATAGCTGTGCCGAGCTCATCAAATCCAACGAATACAGCGCGACAATGCCGACACTGGGCGCGATCAAACACGCAACCGGCCCCACCAATGCAAAAAATTTAAGGATAGTGCTTGGGCTGTCCAGCTTCGGCAAACCCGGTTCTATGTAAGTTCTGACCAGCGCCGTGGCCGCCAATGCCTGTAAGGTGCTGCCGGCACCGATGGCGAAAGAGGACGCCACGGTTGCGGCCGTCAAATGGCCGGAAAAATCGATAGTCGCCAGAAAGTTACTGAACGCCGCGCCCAGCCAGACTCCCGGCCACAAGTAACGCCCACCGATGAACAACGCGGCCAGCGCGATCCCGGCCGGCGGCCATAGCGGACTGGCATAGCCAGGCGGAATTATCATTTTTAAGCCTAGCCAGCCGCCGGCAAACATCAGCAAACTCAATACGCCGATATGCATCAGCAATATCATGGGTCTAATAGGCGCGATATGTCGGTCCTCGGGCTCCGGCAACGATAAATCTGCTGAATTGGACAAATTGGGAATTTGCATGGCCTGATGGAAAACGCGTTAGGCTGCCGGACGCGCGCGGGTGCCGTTCAATGCGTCCAAAGGCGCTTGCTGGGTAGTGCAGGGTATCAACATCAGCCGCAGTTTATTACCAAGTTTTTGCAGATACTGCTGCCTGTCCTGGAAGCGCTGCCGATAGGCTTGCAGGCGCTGCTTGTCGCCACTATCGATCAATATGTCGCGTAAGCCGTCGGTAAAACGATAACGGCCTTGGGTCGGCAAACTGCTCTCCAGCGGATCGGCGATATGCACCAACACCACTTCGCAATGCCGGGCCAAATTGGCCAAATGGTTTTCGGCGGCGCTATTCATCCCGCGAAAATCGCTGAGGATATAGACCCGGCTGCCGGGCCGGGCATGATGCAGCAATCTGGCTAAAGGTTGCGCCAGATTGACCACGGCCGCGCCGTTATAGTCCGGATTGACCAGGGCGTTCAAAAACCGTAACAAGGCCGGTTTGCCGGTTTGCGGTTTCAATTCCTGGCAACCGGCGTCGCTGAAAATCTGCCCGCCGATCCGGTCGCCTTGCTTCAAGGCCGCCCAGGCCAATAAACCTGCCAGCCGTGCCGCCTGCACGGACTTGAACACGCCGCGCGTGGCAAACACCATGGTCGCCCGGTAATCCACCGCGATGAACATCGGCCTTTCCCGTTCTTCCTTGAAAATCTTGCTGTGCGGTTTATCGGTGCGAGCCGTGACGCGCCAATCGATACGCCGCACATCGTCGCCGGGTTGATAGAGCCGGGTTTCGTCGAAAGCCATCCCACGCCCTTTCAGATGCGACAGATAATTACCGCTTTGCGCGGCGCGGATATTGGCGTGCCCCAGACTGAGCATGCCGGCTGGTTTGGCCAGATCCACCAAGGCTTTAAGAGTAACCGTAACCCGAGGGTTGTCAGTCTCTGGCGATTTATTCATCAGGGGACGGCAATTCGGGCTATTAGTTCTTTGATCACATAGTCGCTGCTAATGCCTTCCGCTTCGGCTTCGTAAGACAAAATCAGGCGGTGCCGCAATACGTCGTAAGCCATGTCCTGAATGTCGCCCGGATCGACGAAATCGCGTTGTTGCAACCAGGCCTTGGCGCGCGCGCAGCGGTCCAGCGCGATGCTGGCGCGCGGACTGGCGCCGTATTGAATCCAACCGGCCAAATCCTGACCGTAAACGCCGGGATTACGGGTAGCCAGCACGATTTGCAGTAAATACTGCTCCAAGCTGTCAGCTAGGTATAAATCCAACACTTCGCCGCGCGCCGCGAATAAATCTTGCTGACTCACTTTAGGCTGCGCGTTGCCCTGATTTTGCAAAGCGCCCTTGGCCTCGGCGCGAGCCAGATGCAGGATGGCCTGCTCGTGCTCGGCATTGGGATAATCGATTTTTACATGAAGCAAGAATCTATCCAGCTGCGCTTCCGGCAAGGGATACGTGCCTTCCTGTTCGATGGGATTTTGCGTGGCCATAACCATGAACAAAGACGGTAGCAGATAAGTGGCTTTGCCGACCGTGATCTGCCGTTCCGCCATCGCTTCCAGCAATGCAGCCTGCACCTTGGCCGGTGCACGGTTGATTTCGTCGGCCAGAATCAGATTATGAAACAACGGCCCTTTCTGAAATTCGAAACTGCCTTGCTGCGGGCGGTAAATCTCGGTGCCGGTTAAATCGGCCGGTAACAAGTCGGGGGTAAATTGCACCCGATGAAAATCGGCTTCTATACCCTGGCTAAGTACGTTTATAGCGCGAGTTTTCGCCAAACCCGGCGCACCTTCCACCAATAAATGACCATCGGCCAGCAGGGCAATCAACATCCTTTCGACCAGCACTTCCTGGCCGATGATCTGGGTATTAATGTGCGTTTTGAGATTTTGCAGGGCGGTTTGGCTGGGGCTGAGACTTGTCGCAGTCATGTGTATAAAAAATCCTTATGTTTAACGGAGATGTGACCGAGTTGAGTCTTGAAAGTTGCGCGAAGCTTAGTTTTTGCGCTGCAGATCTTTCCACTCGCGATGCGCAACCATGATGTCGACCACTTGTTGCGGATCGTCGGTCACGGTGATCAGCTTTAAATCTTCCTCGGAAATGGTGCCGTATTCCATCATCTTGGCTTTCATCCAATCCATCAAACCGCTCCAGAAATCGGTGCCGAACAATACCAACGGAATCGGATAAATCTTGTGGGTTTGCATCAAGGTCAACGCTTCGAAGAATTCGTCCAGCGTACCGAAACCGCCCGGCATACAGACATAGCCGATCGAGTAGCGCACGAACATCACCTTGCGCACGAAAAAATAGCGAAAATTCAGCGAAATATTTTGGTACGGATTGGGCGTCTGCTCCATCGGCAATTCGATGTTCAAGCCGATGGACGGTTGATCGTGCAGAATGGCGCCTTTGTTGGCGGCTTCCATCACGCCGGGCCCGCCGCCGCTGATCACCGCAAAGCCTTCCTTGCTGAGCATTTCCGCCAGTTCCACGGTTTTTTGATAATAAAAATGCTCGGGCGGCAAGCGCGCGGAACCGAAAATCGAAATCGCGTCGCATAAACCGGACAGCTCGTCGAAGCCTTCGGTAAATTCGCTGATGATGCGAAAAATCCGCCAGGATTGATCGCCTTTCAGGTCGTCGATGATACTGGACGAGGTCGAGCCGTCGGCGCGGCGGTTTTTGATACAACTCATGATTTATTCCTTAACGAGCACGCGGTGCTCCATGCATTGAGATGAAACGGCGAATCCAAACTGGCTCACGGCTATTCCGCCAAACGATAAACCGGATTGCCGGCCAGTAAGGTATGTGTCACGCGCCCTATCAAGGTCTGTTGCCAATACGGCGTATTGCAACCGGCGCTAAGCCAGTTGTCGCGGTTGACCTGCCAGCTGGCTTGCGGATCGAAAATACACACATCGGCCGCATAACTCGGTGTTAATGCACCGGTAGCCAGCCCCAGAATTTGCGCCGGCTTGCAGGTGAGGTTGGCTATGGCTTGCGACAAACCGATGCGATGTTGCCGGGTTAACGCCAGCGTCAACGGCAACAGCGTTTCCAGTGCGGCAACGCCCGCTTCGGTTTCCGGAAACGCACCGAGTTTGGCATCCAGATCGTGCGGTTGGTGATCGGAACAAATCGCATCGATGGTACCGTTAACCAGACCTTCGCGTAAATACTGCCGGTCGATGGCGCTGCGCAGCGGCGGCAGCACGTGGTAGTTGCTGTCGAATGGGGTAATGTTGTCTTCGGTCAGATGCAGTTGATGAATAGCCACGTCGGCCGTAACGTTCAGGCCGTATTTCTTGGCCTGCTGCAGTTTGATCACCGATTGCTTGCAGCTGATTTGACTGATATGTACCCGGCAACCGGTCAGTTCCGCCAACTCCAGGCATTGGGCCAACGCAATGGATTCGGCGGCTTCCGGAATCCCCGGTAAACCGTAACGGCTGGCCACCGCGCCTTCGTGAGCACAGCCTTTGCCGGACAAAGCTGCTTCATTGGCACGATACATCAATAGTAAGTCGTGAGTGGCGGCATATTCCATCGCCCGCCGCAAAATCAACAGATTGCCGAGCGGCTCGCTGGCATTGCTGACGGCGATACAACCGGCCTGCTTCAGCGCGAACATCGCACTCAGTTCGCTGCCGGCCAAGCGCTGAGTCAATGCGCCTATGCTATGAATTTGCGGGTACTCCGCCTTTTCCGCCTTGTCCTTGATGAACTCGACTACCGCCGGGCTATCGATGCAAGGCTTGGTATCCGGCGGCAAACACATAGAGGTGACGCCGGCGCTGAGCGCGGCACGGGTTTCGCTGAGGATATTGCCTTTCTGGGTATGACCGGGTTCGCGCAAGCGTACGCTGAGATCGACGAAGCCAGGGCAAACGATCCGGCCGCTGGCGTCGATAATCTGCTCGGCCGTGAAATCGGCGGCTTGCTCCAGCACCGAGACAATCTTGCCGTCGGCAATGCAGACTGGGCCGATGGCGTCGATGTTGTTGGCCGGATCGACGACACGGCCGTTTTTAATCAAAATCTTGTTCATGACGCACCTCCATGTGCGTCACCCTCGACTGCAAGGATGCAGGACGACTGCAAGGATGCAGGAGGTAGGGCAACGCAGGGAGCAGTTGCCGACGTAGGGCAATGTCTGGAACAATTGCCGAAACGGGCCGCCGTTGGCGGTGCAAAAATCCTGTCCTGTATTTTTGTCATGCCGCACCTCCCTGACTGTGCATGGCCATCGACATAATCGCCATCCTGACCGCCACGCCGTTACTGACTTGCTGCAAGATCACCGATTGCTGGCCGTCGGCGACGCTGGAGGCGATTTCCACGCCCCGATTGATCGGCCCGGGATGCATCACGATGGCGTCCGGCTTGGCGCGTTTCAGTTTGGCTTCGGTCAAGCCGAAGCAACGGAAAAACTCGCTTTCGCTAGGCAGAAAGGCCGAATTCATGCGTTCTTTTTGCAAGCGCAGCATGATCACCACGTCCACATCGTCCAGGCCTTCGTCCATGTCGTGCATGGGTATCACACCCATGGTTTTGACTTGCGCCGGCAGCAAGGTCTTCGGCGCAATCACTCTGACCTCGGCGACGCCCAGGGTGTTTAAGGCCAGAATTTGCGAGCGTGCCACCCGCGAATGCAAAATATCGCCAACGATGGCGACTCTCAGGCCCTCGAATTGTTTCTTGTGTTGCCGGATCGTGAACACATCCAACATCGCCTGGGTCGGATGCGCGTGCTGGCCGTCGCCGGCGTTGATCACGCTGATATGCGGCGCGGTGTGTTGGGCGATGAAATGCGCGGCTCCGCTCAGCGCATGGCGAACCACGAACATGTCGACATGCATCGCTTCCAGGTTATGGATGGTATCCAGCAGGCTCTCGCCCTTGGAGGTGGCGGAAGTGGCTATATTCATGCTAAGCACGTCCGCCGACAGCCGGGTGGCCGCCAGTTCAAAGGTGGTACGGGTGCGGGTGCTGTTCTCGAAAAACAGGTTGACGATGGTCTTGCCGCGTAGCAAGGGTACTTTTTTGACTTGATGTTCGGACATGCCGGCAAACGATTCGGCGGTATCCAAAATCTCGGTCAACAGCTGTTTGTCCAGTCCTTCGATGGTCAGGAAATGCTTGAGCTTACCTTGTTCGGTAAGCTGGATATGCCGGGTCATGCCGCCACCACTTGCGGGGATTGAATCTCGATACCCAGCGGGTCGGGTCCGGTCAGTTTGATGCGTTGATCGCCGGCCAGATCGATGCGGATGCCGTGGCAGTCGGGCTGCAACGGAATCTGCCGGCCGTTGCGCTCGATCAATACCGCCAACACTACTTGACTGGGGCGGCCGTAATCGAAAATCTCGTTCAATGCAGCGCGGATGGTGCGGCCGGTGTAAAACACGTCGTCGATTAAGATGATGTCGCGGCCTTCCAGATGCGGCGGCAGTTGACTGGTCTTGACCTTGGGATGCATGCCGATTTGCGAAAAGTCGTCGCGATAAAAGGTGATGTCCAACATGCCCAAAGGTTCGTTCATGCCCAAGCGTTGATGCATATGGCGGGCGATCCATGCTCCGCCGCTGTGTATGCCGATCAGCAATGGGTTATTCAGTTTACGCTCGCTAATTTGCCGGCGAATCGCGGCTTCCAGAGTGTCGAGCAGGATATCGATGTTGAGAGTGGCAATTGGCATGACGGCTACAGAGGGAATCTTGTTATTGTTATAAAATTCGGGAAAAAGGCAAAAGCAACAGGATAAACAGACTGTGTGACTGTAAAACCGTTTTCGTCTTTTTACTTATCAAACCAGCTTTGCAGAATTATCTGGGCGGCCAGCTGATCTTGCACTGCCCACAGTTTAGCAGCACTGACTTTCAGGTCGTCGAACAGCATCTGCTTGGCGGCAAACGTGGTTAGCGTTTCATCGATTTGATGCACGGGCAAATTGTAACGACCATTGAGCTGGCGGCAGAATTTTTGCATGCGCGGGGTAATCACATTATCCGAACCGTCGCTTTGCCGGGAAATACCGACCACCAAACCGATGGGCCGCCATTCGGCTATCAACTGACTGATTTTATGCCAGTCTGGCACTTGGTTAAGCGACTGGATGGTTTGCAGCGGACTGGCAATCCCGGTATCCGCATGCCCTACCGCAACGCCGATTTTTTTGTTGCCGAAATCAAACCCTAAGTACGCGTCGCTGCTGAATTTTGCCGCCAGCGGATCGACCTTAACCATGACCTGCCGGCGTGGTCAGGCGGTTAATATCGATACCCAATTGTCCGGCCGCCGCATTCCAGCGTTGGCTGATCGGGGTTTCGTAGAGTATCGCTTCACCGCAAGGCGTGTTCAGCCAGGCGTTTTCGACCATTTCTTTCTCCAGTTGGCCGCTACCCCAGCCGGCGTAACCCAACGCGATCAAATAATGGCTGGGACCTTTACCTTCGGCAATGGCCTCGAGAATGTCGCGGGAACTAGTGAGGGTAATATTGTCGGCCGTGCTGATACTGGAATCCCAACGCTGTTCGCAGGAATCGTGAATCACGAAGCCGCGTTCCTGTTGCACCGGGCCGCCGGCGAATACCGGGGTTTCCAACACATTTTCCAGCTCGGTTTTAATCCCCATTTGCTCGAAAATATCGCGTAATTTCATGCCGGTCGGCCGGTTGATGACGATGCCGAGCGCACCTTCTTCGTTGTGCTGGCACAGGTAAGTCACAGTGTGGAAAAAATGCGGGTCGGCCAGGCCGGGCATCGCAATCAAAAACTGGTTATTTAAATAAGTAACGTCTGTCATTGGAATGCTGTATGGGCTAGCGGGCAGTCATGCCGGTTTCGTCTGAGAATTTCCAGACCCTGGTAATCACCAAAACGTTCACTTCTCTTAACAAATCATCGGGTAAAGCGGCAAAGGGCGCGCTCATCTTTACAATACGTTTCGCGGCGTCGTCCAGCGCGGTATTGCCGGACGATCTGACAATACGCATGCTGTAAATACTGCCGTCGGCGTTGATGCCGACGTCCATGGTTAAGGACTGCGAAGCCCCGTTTTTGCGCGCGGCCTCAGGATAATTCAGATTGCCAGTCCGCTCAACCTTGTCCTCCCAATCCTTGACGTATTGCGCCGCCAGATACTTATGCGTGCTGATCGAGTTGACGAATTTAATTTTAGTATCTTGCGCGCTTTGCTGGGTGTTTCTGATGCGCTCGCCGAGTTGGGCGATTTGTTGCTGAAGCGCTTCCGGGGATAATTTGGGGGCGGACTCCTGAACTTCAACGGCTTCCGGTAATTCTACCGGTTGCTCGGGTTCCGTCACCACTTTGACCGGCGCTTTGGCTTGCGTAAGCAGTTTCTCGACGACCGGCTTGGCCTGCGCGACGACCGGATGCGGCAGGGCTTTTTTAACCGGTGGACTGAACGGCTGTTCCTGCGTGGCTATTTTTTGCTGCGGCGGCTCGGGTTTCCGAGTCTCCTCGCCGGCACCTATTTGATGCTCGGCTGCCAGATGTTTCGCATCCTTGGGCGCCTTTTTTACTGGTGCATGGGCAACGGTTATTTCAATCGAACGGTTGATCTTGGGCGGCTGCGGTGCGGTGAAATTAACCCCCAACAACACAACTACATGCAGCACCGCCGCCACAAACAACGCCGTCAGCAGCGAATCGCCCTGCGACAGCGGAGTGGGAGTCAATTCCGGCGCATGCATATCAGGCCTGGCATTTGGCGGCGATGTGATCCATTAGCTGCGCACTAATATTGATGCCGAACTGCTTATCCAACTCCTGCACGCAGGTCGGGCTGGTGACATTGACTTCGGTCAGGTAATCGCCGATCACATCCAGGCCAACAAATATCAGGCCTTTTTCGCGCAAGGTCGGCCCGACTTGTTCGGCGATCCAGCGATCGCGAGCGCTGAGCGGGCGGCCTTCGCCTCGGCCGCCGGCGGCCAGATTGCCGCGGCTCTCGCCGCTGGCTGGAATCCGCGCCAAACAATAAGGCACCGGTTCGCCGTTGACCACCAATATCCGTTTATCGCCGTCTTTTACCGCCGGCAAATATTTTTGCGCCATGATGTAACTGCTGCCGTGCTGGGTCATGGTTTCCAAGATCACACTCAGATTCGGATCGTTTTCCCGCACATAAAAGATGGATGCGCCGCCCATGCCGTCCAATGGCTTCAGGATGATTTCCTTATGCTCTTGCAGAAAGCCGCGGATTTTTTGCGGATCCCTGGCCACCAAAGTATCGGTACAGCATTGCGGAAACCAGGCGGTGAACATTTTTTCGTTGGCGTCGCGTAGCGATTGCGGCTTGTTGACCACATAAACGCCTTGGCGCTCGGCCTGTTCCAGCATGTAGGTGGCGTAAATATATTCCTGGTTGAAGGGCGGGTCCTTACGCATGATGATCGCGTCCAACTCGGACAGCGCTATCTGCTGTTCGCCGAGAAACCGATGCCATTGCTTTTCGTCGCGCTCTACTTCCAGCAGGCGGGTGCGAGCATAAGCGTCGCCGTTGTGCATAAAAAGATCGGACAGTTCCATATAATGCAATTCCCAGCCGCGCGCCTGAGCTTCCAGCAGCATCGCGAAACTGGTGTCCTTTTTAATATTGATTTGGCCGATGGGGTCCATGACCATGCCGAGTTTGATAGCCATTAAAGTCCTGTGTTATCCGAAGCAAGTGGAAATAAAAACGATTTTATCAAATTTATTTTGCAGGCTGTTGTTTACCAACAAAAGTTTTTTTGATATAAAGCGCGGCTATTTTGAATTAAAAGCTCGCATTGAGGTAGTCATGTCCAGAGTATGCCAAGTAACAGGTAAACGCCCGGTAAGCGGGCACAACGTTTCACACGCGATGAACAGAACCAAAAGACGTTTTACGCCTAATCTGCACCACCACAGATTCTGGGTTGAAAGCGAAAACCGTTGGGTTCGTTTGAGAGTATCTTCCAAAGGTATGCGTATCATCGACAAAAACGGCATCGATGCCGTGCTGGCCGATCTGCGTAAACGCGGCGAACAATTTTAAGGAGACTTGAACATGCGTGACAAAATCAAATTGGTATCTAGCGAAGGCACCGGCCATTTCTACACCACCACCAAAAACAAAAAAACCATGCCTGAAAAAATGGAGATCAAAAAATTTGATCCCGTCGTTCGTAAGCATGTGATGTACAAAGAAGCCAAAATCAAATAAACACCGCTTTATTGATCCGCTTTTAGGCGTTGGCGGGCTAGCAAGGTTTTGTCCGACTAGCCACCGCCACCGGCTTTCTTGATCGCTTCCAGTTCGGCTTTTAACGATTCCGTAAACTTGGCAAGCGCCAAATATTTCATCTCCAAAGCCTTTTTCTCGGCTTCCAAAATATTGTATTTGGTTTTAAGTTGCTGCAGAAAGCGCCGTAAACGTTCCATATCGTCTTGCATGGAAGATTGCTCGGAAAACGAGTGATTAGTCTCGCTCTCACCGCTTATCCCTCTAAAATTACTAGTCTCAATACCGTCGTCAATCGGAAAGGATGAAGGCGCTTTCAGCTCATCCGGACTGATACTGTCGATGCCGCCGCTTAAAATCAGCGCATTGAATTTATGCCGCATCAAGATAAAAGCCGCCGTTTCGCTAATCTTGCCGTTCTGGCAAACCACTACGATGGGATGCTGCCGATTCAGGGTTTTTAGCTGCATCCGCAACGAAAAAAACGGCAGATTGATACTCAACGGCAAATGCCTGGGCTTATATTCGTCGGGCTCGCGCACATCGATCAAATCGGCACCCTTGGCCACTAAATCCTGGGCATCTTTATAGCTGATGTATTTAAGCGTCGGCTGTTTGATCAAGGTCAGAAATTGTTCCTTGCCCAAGCGCAACAAAGAAACATCGGTTAACGCACTGACTGAAACATTGCGGGGTTCGCCTGAAATCAGCGCATCCTCGCCAAAGGTATCCTGATCGCTAAGTTGCGCCAGCTTGATCTCCTTGGCGTTGGGTGCGGGCTTCCTGCTGACCAAGCACTGCCCTTTTTTGATAATGTAGTAAAAATCGCCCGGCTCACCTTGATTGACAATCACAGCGCCGGCATCAACGCGTATTTCCTGCATGCCTATCAAGATTTTTTGCAAATTAGCCGGAGGCAACGCCCGAAATACCGGTGACTTCAACAAGGTCGTCATCCAGTCGTCGTTGTCCTCTACCTCATCAACTACCATAAAACTCTCTGTTTCTTCATACGGGACATCTTGAGCCGATTTCATCATATCAGCATTCAATCGCAAAAAACGAATTCGGGAACTGGCAACGGCGTGCACTTTTCTGGGAATCTGATGCGCCAGCGCGAAACGCGCCGAAGGGCTGTCCGACTTGATCGTTTCGATCTTTAACAGATCGGTCTGCAAGGTCACGCTACCGTCGATCAAATAAACCAGATCGTTACGCTCATCGCCACATTTGAACAAAAATTGGCCTTCTTCGGCATCCTCTATCTTGATTTGTGCGCATAGCGCCTCAAATTTATTGAAGGGCAAGGTGGATAGCGGAATTAATTGCCGAATCACACGGCCTTCAGCGGAATGGATGTCGACAGCCACGTAAGCGTTGCGAATAAAAAGTGAAGGAAAACCAACAAGAAAACTTCATCTATGATAGTCGATTATTAAGTAAACTCTCAGTGAAACATTTTGCCACCCAGCGTGTCCATGCTGGCAACTTAACTGCCTGGAATGCAAAAACCATGACGAACATGAACAAACTATTCCTGATTATCCTGTTTGGCCTGAGCAGTTGGCAGGCCCATGCAGTATTACCCGGACAAGTAGATGGCGCGCCGCTGCCGTCCCTGGCGCCGATGTTGGAGCAAAGCATGCCGGCGGTGGTTAATATTTCCACCTCCACCAACGTGCGGATGCAAGAAAATCCGTTGATGAACGACCCGGTATTTCGGCGTTTTTTCAACATTCCCAATAACCCCAAGCAGCAGCAACGCAACAGCCTCGGCTCCGGCGTGATTATCGACAAAGACCAAGGTTATGTGTTGACCAACAATCACGTGATCGACAAAGCCGACAAAATCACCGTCACCCTGAGCGATGGCCGCCAACTCAACGCCAAATTGCTGGGAACCGATCCGGAAGCGGATGTCGCGGTGATTCAAATTCCTGCCGACAATCTCAGTGCGCTGAAAATCGCCGACTCCAGCCAACTCAAAGTCGGCGACTTCGTGGTCGCCATCGGCAACCCGTTCGGCCTGGGGCAAACCGTCACCTCCGGTATCGTCAGCGCTCTAGGCCGCTCCGGGCTAGGCATCGAAGGTTACGAAGATTTCATCCAGACCGATGCCTCGATCAACCCCGGCAACTCCGGCGGCGCCTTGGTAAATTTACGCGGCGAATTTGTCGGCATGAACACCGCGATTCTGGCACCCAATGGCGGCAATGTCGGCATCGGTTTTGCCATTCCATCCAATATGGCCACTCGACTGATGGAATCCTTAGTTCAGCACGGCGAAGTCCGCCGTGGCTTGCTCGGCGTTACGACTCAAGACCTGACGCCGGAATTGGTGAAGGCCTTTGCCCTGAAAAGCCAGCATGGTGCGGTGGTCAGTCGGGTTGACGCCGGATCGCCAGCCGAAAAGGCCGGCCTGGAGCCGGGCGATATTATCGTGGCGATCAACGGTCAGGATGTGAAAGGCGGCAGCACGCAAATTCGTAACGCGGTTGGCTTGCTGCAAATCGGCGATACCGCCAGCCTGGAAATCATGCGCGGCGAGGAACGCAAGTCGCTACAAGCCACCATCGGCAAGCCGAAACGGCCGGAGCTGGAAGGCAATAAACTGCATCCGACCTTAAGCGGCGCAGTACTTGGTGTGACGCCCAAGGATCAGGTGGAAGGCGTGATGATCGAAAAAGTCGAACAGAATTCCAAAGCCTGGAAATCCGGCTTGCGCCCGGGCGACGTTATCGTTACCACCAACCGTTACCGAGTCAGAAATCTGGACGAGATCAAGCAAGTGGTCAATCCCAATGCGCCGCTGCTGGTCAATCTGCAGCGCGGCGGCGAAGCGTTTTTTGTAGTACTGCAATAAGCTAATTCAACATCGTTTTCAGCGCGGCCAGGCTGGCCTTGCCGCGCTGCTTGATTTCTTCCGGAGCCAACTGTTTTTTGTTGGCCCACTCCAAATCATCTTCCGGCAGTTCGTTCAAGAACCGGCTGGGTTCGCACTCAGCCATATCGCCGTAGCGCTTGCGGTGGGTGCAATAGCTAAAGGTCAGGGTTTGCTGGGCGCGGGTGATGCCGACATAAGCTAGGCGCCGTTCCTCCTCGATATTATCGGTTTCGATACTGTTTTGATGCGGCAGCAGGTTTTCTTCCATGCCGATCAAAAACACATGCGGAAACTCCAGACCCTTGGCGGCATGCAGCGTCATCAAGCTCACCTGATCGCCGGCTTCGTCTTCCTGATTGCGATCCAAAATATCCAGCAGCATCACCTTGGCGATCACATCCGCCAGCGACTGCTCGACGCCTTGCTCCTTGGTGGCAATCCGCTGCAGCCACTCGATCAACTCATAAACGTTTTTCAATTTACGTTCCGCCGACGCCGGGGTTTTACTGTTCTCTTGCAGCCAGGCCGAATAGTTTATTTCGTCAACCATCCGGTTAATCACGACAAAGGTATCCTCGCGCTCGGTCTTGATAGCAGTTTCCTTCAGCCAATCGCAAAATTTGCTTAGTCGCTGCATCGACTTTTCCGGCAGCCGTTGCTGCAGACCCAACTCGTTGCAGGCCGCAAACAGACTGATATGCCGCTCGTTGGCATAAGCGCCGAGCTTTTCCAGCGTAGTCGGGCCGATCTCTCGGCGCGGGGTGTTAATCACCCGCAAAAATGCCGCGTCGTCGTCGCGATTAACCAGCAGCCGCAGATAAGCCAACACGTCCTTGATCTCCGCGTAGGAAAAAAACGAGGCGCTACCGCTGATGAAATAGGGCACATTGTTCTCGCGCAATTCCTTCTCGAACAAACGAGACTGGTGGTTGCCGCGATACAGGATTGCATAATCGCCATAACTGCCGCCTGTCTTGAAGCGGTGATGGACTATCTCGGCGGTGACTTGCTTGGCTTCGGCAACGTCGTTCTTATGGCTGAGCACCCGCAGCGGGTCGCCATAACCCAGCTCGCTCCATAATTTTTTCTCGAAGGCATGCGGGTTATTGGCGATCAATTGATTGGCCACCTTTAAAATCCGCCCGGCGGAACGGTAATTTTGTTCCAACTTGATCACCTGCAAGCGGCTGTAATCCTTTTGCAACTGGCCCAGGTTTTCCGGCTGCGCGCCACGCCAGGCGTAGATCGACTGATCATCGTCGCCGACCACCGTGAAGCGGCCCAGATTGCCGGCCAATAGCTTAACCAATTGGTATTGGGTGATGTTGGTGTCCTGATATTCGTCTACCAGCAAATAGCGAATCTTGTTCTGCCATTTTTCCAACACGGCCGGATGCTGTTGGAACAGCAGTACCGGCAACAAAATCAGATCGTCGAAATCGGTGGCGTTATAAGCCTTCAAGCTACGGGTAAAGGCTTCGTAAAGCAGGGCCGCCGGCAGGCTGTTAGCATCGGATTGGCTCAAGGCTTGTAACGGCGTGATAAAAGCGTTTTTCCACTGGCCGATCTGCCAGTTGTACTGTTCGACATGATCAATATCGCAACCGCCGACGCCATGGCTGATCAGGTTGCGCAACAAAGTCAGCCGGTCCTGTTCGTCGAACAAGGTAATCGCCGCCTTATAGCCTAGGGCTTTATGTTCGGCACGCAGAATATCCAGACCCAGGGAATGAAAGGTCGAGACTCTAAGCCCCCGGCCTTGCTTGTCGTCCAGCAAGCGTCCAACCCGGCTCTTCATTTCCCGCGCCGCCTTATTAGTAAAGGTCACCGCCGCGATATGCCGTGCGGCGATGCCTTGCTGGACCAGATAAGCGATCTTCTCGGTAATCACCCGCGTCTTGCCGCTACCGGCACCGGCCAGCACCAGCAAGGGTCTATCGATGATTTTAACGGCGGCTTGTTGTTGGGGATTAAGCTTGGGAGACACTACGATGACTAAAACGCGGATTTCAATATTGCGGGTATTGTCTCAGGATAGGGGATTTTCTGCTGGCGGCATTTACAATCTATGGCGACAACGGAGTCTGGTAACGCCGAAAAACCGGAAGCGGCAGAAACGAATACTAAGTTTTAATCGCGGACATGCCGCCGTCAACTTTCAAGATTTGCCCGGTAATGCAGCTGGATTTGTCCGATAATAAAAATAAAGCCATCTGCGCAATATCCTCGGCTTCGCCTAAGCGTTTCGGCGGATGGCTAGCAACGAGTCGCTTAATGCATCGCGGCTAAAATGCTTGAACACGTTAGGCACCATGCTAGAACGGCTTAAGGAATAGACTTGAAATTGCGGCTGAGCCAAGCCCGCAAGCGCGGCGCCAATACCGCTACTGGCCCCGATAATCAAAACATTACGCATGCTATCCCTCTGTTAACCGATAAAACCAAACAAAATCCATATCTTGCGGTGGGGGTGCTAATGATTTCTTCTTGTATGCGCCGTAACGGACTGAGTTTTGCACCACTAGCCCCCGTGCCCGGAAGGCTACCGTGCGGATCCGGTTAGTCAATTCGATGTGCCTAATTACCTAGGCATACCGTCCATAGCAAATTGCACGGATTATTTCTGGCTATAATGTAGCCTTCCGAAACCGCAGCGGCTTGCTTGAGCGCAACCCAGGCGATTCCTGCCATGCAAAACTCCCAACAGCTATGAACGATAAAACCCCGACATCGGAATATCTGGTCATTTCCCGTGGACAATGGGACTCGGGTTTATCCCAGGAAAGAATTCAGGCCGCGATCGACGATTTCTACATTTGGCATGATAGGCTGGTAAGCGAAGGCAAGATGATAGCCGGCCAGCGTCTGGCGCCGGAAGGTAAAACCGTGGGCAAACACGGCATCACCGACGGCCCGTTTGTCGAATCCAAGGAAGTAATCGGCGGTTATTGGTTTATTTTTGCCGATAGCCTGGAACAGGCCGCAAACATAGCGGCAGACAATCCGTGTCTTGCCTGCGGCCTGATCTTCGAGATTCGGCCCATCGAAACAGAGCGCACCAGCGCTTTTGCAGTGACTTGCGAAACTCCGGACAACCGCAATCCTGAACGGTAATAAGCCGGATAACATTATATTTTACGAATGAATCTACATCGATTGGGCATCTGTTGCGGCATCGCGGCCCCGGTAATCTGGCTGTCGCTGATTGGCCTGGCCGGCGCCATGCGCCCGGAGTTCAGCCACAGCTATCAATACATCAGCGAGCTGGGCGAACGCGGCAGCGTCACGGAAATACCGATGCGCTATATCGGCTTCGAATTCACCGGCTTTTTGTATCTGTGTTTTGCCGTTGCTCTGCCCGCAACTCTAGGAAGAGATTGGCGTTCGGCGCTGGTTGCCGCGCTAATCGGCCTGGACGGACTGGGGCGCATCGGGGCGGGTATATTCGCCTGCGATCCAGGTTGTGCCGGCTTATCGTCTAGCCAGGAATTGCATCGGCTGTTCGCCATGACCGGCTTTTCTGCGGCTATTCTGGCGGCAATTGCTTGCGGGATCGTGTTCCGGCGTGATGCCTGGCTGGGTATTCTTAGCGTTTACTCGATAGGAAGCGGCCTGCTGGCGGCGATTTTTCTGCTGCTGATGACGTGGGAGGCCAATCCCATGGAGACACCCGGCCTGTTTGAACACTTGGCAACCAGTATGCTCTCCATCTGGCTGCTGGTGTTTGCTGCGCGTTTATCGCGCACGCCTGCGAGGAGAATGGAATAGCAAACACGCAAACCAGGGGCGGTTTCCCGAGAGCAGGAACTTTCCAGGATTTAATCCGCCGAAATTCCAACACAAAAGCAGTGGGAGGAAACGTGATAAGTGCTGTGTATGCCGCGTTGGCGGCTTTATTGATTGCTTGGTTATCCCTACGGGTTATCAAATTGCGTCGGGCGAAAAAAGTTATTTTCGGAGATGGCGGCGAAACCGATTTGCAAATCGCCATTCGCGCCCAAGGCAACGCCACCGAATACATACCGATACTGCTGATTCTGCTGGCTTTGTTGGAATTAAGCGGCGGACACGCGGCGCTGCTGCACACCGGCGGCGTAGCGATCATTCTGGGCCGTGTGGTGCATGCGCGAGGCCTATTGCGCGCAAATCTTGACCAACGCGTACTTGGCATGCAAATCACTATTTTTACCTTGATTGGCTTGGCCGCCGCCGATCTGGGCTACGCCGCTTATGCGGCATTCGGGTAAGGCTTAGCCGCTTGGGCTATTGATAGGTTAGGGTCGCCTACGCCAGACGATAATACCGGTGGCCAGCGTGATTTCTCTTAGAAAACACAGCAAACCGCCGATCAGCGCCAACATCGCCGCAATAAACAATAGCGAAACCGCGTCGGACAAATCGATGGCAAATTCCACGCCCACGAACATGGCGACAATTGACATGCAAACCAATAAGGCGCAAGTGGTGCATAAGGTGATTGACCAATGAGTCCAATGCGCCCGCCGCGCCAAGGTCTGCATCTCGGCGAAGTATTCCTCGGCTTCGGCGCCATCGAGTTTACCGAGTAAACGAAACCGATCCACGGTTCGTCCCAGGCGATTGGTCAACACCCCCAGAATACCGGCTACACCGGTCAGCAGAAATACCGGGGCGACCGCCTGTTGAATCACGTGAGCAACCGTCGGTATATTGGCTATGGCATCCATCATAATGATCCGCAACGTTGAATACTTACAAAAATAGCGTATTCGCCACGACATATGAGACAACGATTTGTCGTTTGTCGAATAATTTAAACAGGCGTGTTGCATTTAAACGGTGTCCGGTTACATTGACCAATCCTGCTAATCCAACCGCCAATCTCACGGAGTACCGCGTGTTTCCCGTTAAATCATGCAAATTCGCCCTGACCGGGCTAATCCTGAGCCAACTGCTTTTTACGCCGACCCTGGCCGCGCCCGTCTCGCCCATGTACCGGCCTTCTCCGGCGCTGACCGGCCATGATCTAGCGGTTATCGTCAACGACGCAGACCCGTTAAGCGTACAGATCGGAGCTTATTATCAACAACAGCGGCAAATACCGGCCGAGCAGATGATACATGTGCGCTTTACGCCGAATCAGGCAGTATTGTCCAAGCAACAATTCGAGCAAGTGAAGCAGGAAGTCGATCAAAAAACCCTCGAGCATGTGCAAGCCTTCGCGCTAACCTGGCTGCAACCGTTTCGCGTCGATTGCATGTCCATCACCACGGCCTTCGCGGCCGGCTTCAGCGAATCCTTTTGCGCAAAAGGCTGCGTGCAAACCCATAACAGCCCTTATTTCACCTCCGAAACCGATAAACCGTTTAAAACGCACGGCTGGCGGCCGACCATGGCCGTGGCGGGTAAAACCTTCGCGGAGGCGAAAAAATTGATCGATACCGGCATCGCCGCGGATTATTCGCATCCGCAAGGCTCGGCGTATCTGTTAAAAACCTCGGACCAGGCGCGTAGCTCCAGAGCGGTAATGTTTCCGAAAGTGGCCGAATCGTTAACCAGCTTCTGGCCGGTGAATTATCTGGAGCAAGACTATATTGAGGGACGCCAGGACGTGATGTTTTATTTCACCGGCCTGACCAAGGTACCGCATCTGGCGGATAACCGCTATTTACCCGGCGCTATTGCCGATCATCTTACCTCCGCGGGCGGCGTGATGTCGGGCAGCGACCAGATGAATATCACCGAATGGCTGCGCGCCGGCGCTACCGCCAGCTATGGTGCAGTGGTGGAACCCTGTAATTTCCCGGCCAAGTTTCCTAACCCCGGCGTATTGATGTATTTTTATTTGCGCGGCAGCAGCTTGATCGAAGCGTATTGGAAAAGCGTCGCCCAACCCGGCCAGGGCATTTTCGTAGGCGAACCGCTGGCCAAGCCGTTTGCCTATCAGCCGCGCCAAGCGCCGATTCACTAGTAGAAGCCTATTAAAATTAAAAAACCTCCTTGTCCTTCCGTACCCACGAGGCATAAAGGAGAAGGTTGGGATGAGGGGATTTAAAAGTCACCCCACATCCGCTCCATCATCGGCGACGATAAGCCGATTGCGGCCGGCTTCCTTGGCGACGTACAAGGCCTGGTCGGCACGGTTTAACAGATCGAGCCGATTACGGCCATGGACCGGATAAATCGCCACGCCTATCGATACCGTCACTTGCGGCAGCTGATGACTGCCGAATTTCAGCGATAAGGTTTCGATAGCCGAACGCAATGCTTCCAAACGCCGCAAGATTTTATCCGGCTGGATTTCGGTGGTGACCACCACAAATTCTTCGCCGCCAAAACGACACACCATGTCGCTGCCTTCCCGAAAGCCGTTCATCAACTGCGCGGTTTTCTTCAAGACTTCGTCGCCGGCATCGTGGCCGTAGTTATCGTTAAATGTTTTAAAAAAATCGATGTCTATCATCGCCACGGCCAGCATTTTGCCGCTGCGGCTCATCCGTAACAGTTCCCGATCCAGTACTTCTTCCAAAAAACGCCGATTGAACAGACCGGTGAGTGGGTCGCGTATCGACAGCTCATGCAATTCCTCGCGTAAGGTCAAATTGGCCAAGGCCAGCCGGGCGCTATCGGCGGCGGCTTCGGCTATCGACAGCTCGCGTTGAATATCTTCCGGATTTTCACTGGTAAACCGGCATTCGATGTAAATCAAGCCCAACGCTCGCGAGTGCGCCAATAACGGAATGCACAGATAAGGGCTGGCCCCGGGTTTTACATGGCTGCAAACCGGATTGATGCTTTGGCCGACGCGGGCAATATGAATACAGCCGCGCCGCATGCCCCAACATTCGTCCGGGGTAAACACCGTCTCCAGCTCGCTTTCGCCGCTGCCCCAGGCATCGACCAGCACCAGCGAGTTACCGGCGGCATCCAGCATATAAAGGCCGCCAACGGAACCGGCAAACAAGCGTACCAATGCCGCTTTGATAATCGGATAAGCCTCGTCCATTTTTTGGCAGCTCTGCAACAAATCGGTCATCTCGCGAATTAATTGCATATGCAAAATCGCCGCTTCCAATTCGTTTTGGGCTTTTTTTAACGCGGTAACATCCCGCGCCGCGGCAAAAATCCCGGCGACGTCGCCTTCCTCGTCGCGATAAACCGAAGCGTTGTACATCACTTCGGTGATCTGGCCGGAGACATGGCAGATGGCCAGCGGGTAATCGGTGACTTTGCCTTGCGAAAACGCCAAGCGATACCCGTCGCGGGCTTTTTGCGGATCGGTAAAGTAATTGGAAAAATCGCTGCCGATCAGTTGTTGGCGCGGTACGCCGGTGACTTTTTCGGTTGCGCTGTTCACGTCCATGATCTTGCCGTCGGCGCTGATAGTAACCAGCGGATCGAGACTGGCCTCGATCAGGCTGCGCGCGTACGAAGTTTTAACGCTCCTCATATGCGCTACTCAATTGCGGTGGAGGTTCACGAGGGCAGTAGCGCTTATTTAAACGCCTCGCCCCATTGCCCCAGATAAAATCGCTGCTCCAGAGCCGCGCGGCTACGTTCCGCCTGCTCGGCGGCTTGAAAGTCCTCGGCCAGGGTATCCGCCTCGGCTTGATAGCCCATCGCCAGCATCGCCATCGGCGTGCAGTCGTTTGGTAAATTCAGCGCTTGCCGGGCTTTATCGGCATCGAAACCGCCCATCTGGTGGGTAATTAATCCCAGAGCGTTGGCTTGCAGGCACAAACTCAAGGAGGCGGCGCCGGTGTCGTAAGCCGCCCAACGGTTGGCTTTGCCATTGTGATTGAAATTCTCCATCGCCACCGTCAGGATCAACACCGGGGCGTTTTTCGCCCACAGCTGATTTTTTTCGGCAATCACCGACAGCATGTTTTGCCAGGCGGCAACATTGCTGGATTTATCGCACACCACAAAGCGCCAGGGTTGATCGTTAAAACAGGACGGCGCCCAACGCGCGGCTTCCAGCACGGCGGTCAAATCCTGGTGGCTAACCGCTTTATCCGGATCGAACGCGCGCGGGCTCCAGCGGCTGGCGATCAAATTGTGAATGTCTACCTGGGTGATGGCGAGTTTATGTTGCATGGCTGAGCCCCTTTTAAGCGCGTAAACAATCGATCAGTGAGATTTGCCGCGTTACAAATTCGCGTATTGCAAACCCTATGCCTTGTACATGTGTGCCGATAAGCAGCATTGGCTAGTCCGGCGGATGGTAGCGCGCTAACACCGCTACGTCCATTTTTTAGCACGGATCGCCGCCAAGCGCCGAGTAGGCTTTATAGCGCCTGGCAGATGGTGCTAAAATCGCGCGTTTAATATCATCAATAGAATCGTACGGCTAATCGGCGCAACCGTTATTTTCAGCGGCCTAAGTCCGCAACCCAGCCGCTGAAATGCAACGCAGACAACATCATGACCATGGATTACAAACAAACCCTGAACCTCCCCAAGACCGAGTTTGCGATGAAAGCCAATCTGGCGCAACGCGAACCGGAGATGCTGAAAAAGTGGAACGAAAACCAGCTCTACCAAAAAATTCGCGAGGTTTGCGCCGGCCGCCCTAAATTTGTATTGCACGACGGCCCTCCCTACGCCAACGGCGCGATTCACATCGGTCACGCGGTAAATAAGGTATTGAAGGACATCATCGTCAAATCCAAAACCCTCAGCGGTTTCGATGCGCCATACGTGCCGGGTTGGGATTGCCACGGTTTGCCTATCGAATTGATGGTGGAAAAGTCGGTCGGCAAAGCCGGCGTCAAAGTGTCGCCCGCCGAATTTCGTAAGGAATGCCGCGCCTACGCCAAAAAACAGGTCAACATTCAGAAAGAAGAATTCATCCGCCTCGGCGTCTTGGGCGATTGGGACAATCCTTACTTGACGATGGATTTTGCATTTGAAGCCGACATCGTTCGCGCGCTGGGCAAAATCGCCGCCAAAGGCCATCTGAGCAAGGGAGCGAAACCGGTACATTGGTGTACCGATTGCGGCTCGGCGCTCGCCGAGGCGGAAGTGGAATACGAAGACAAACATTCGCCGGCCATCGACGTGCGCTTCTCGGTGGTGGATGAACATGCGTTTATGGAAAAATGCCACCATGCCGGCGACCGCGAAGGCAAAGGCCCGCTGTCGGTAGTGATCTGGACTACCACGCCGTGGACTTTACCGGCCAACCAGGCTGTGGCGCTGAACCCGGATCTGGAATACGCCGTGGTGCAATGCGATATCGACGGCCAAACCGAGCGCTTGGTCATCGCCGAAGCCTTGCTTAAAGATGCGGTTTTGCGTTACGGCATCGGCGAACATCACATCGTCGGCTATTGCAAAGGCGCAGCATTGGAAAACCAATTGCTGCAACATCCGTTCTACGACCGGCAAGTGCCGATCATCCTCGGCGACCACGTCACCACCGATGCTGGTACCGGCGCGGTACACACCGCTCCCGGCCACGGCCAGGAAGACTATGTGGTGGGTATGAAATACGGCCTGCCGGTGGACAATCCGGTCGGTAGCAACGGCGTATTTTTGCCTAGCACCGAATTATTTGCCGGCCTGCATGTGTTTACCGCCAACGAAAAGGTGCTGGAAGTCTTGCGCGAGCGCGGCAAATTGCTGCATCACCACGCCTTGCTGCACAGCTACCCGCATTGCTGGCGTCACAAAACCCCGATCATTTTCCGCGCCACCCCGCAATGGTTTATCTCCATGGAGAAAAACGGCCTGCGCGACACCGCTTTGAATGAAGTGAAACGAGTGGACTGGATCCCCGATTGGGGCCAAGCCCGTATCGAAGCCATGCTGAATAACCGGCCGGACTGGTGTATCTCCCGCCAACGTACCTGGGGTGTGCCGATCGCCTTTTTCGTACATAAAGAAACGGGCGAATTGCATCCGCGTACCGGCGAGTTGATAGAGCAGGTGGCCAAACGCATCGAACAACAAGGCATAGACGCCTGGTTTGAACTGGACGCGGCGGAACTGATCGGCGCCGATGCCGAGCATTACCAAAAAATGACCGACACCCTGGATGTCTGGTTTGATTCCGGCGTGACCCACGCGGCGGTTTTGGAACGGCGCGAGCAATTGCGCTTCCCGGCCGACCTGTATCTGGAAGGTTCGGATCAACATCGCGGCTGGTTCCAGTCATCCCTGTTGGCTTCGGTAGCGATGAACGATGTGGCGCCGTACAAACAAGTATTGACCCACGGCTTCACCGTCGATGCCGAGGGCAAGAAAATGTCCAAATCCAAGGGCAATGTGGTGCTGCCGCAAACCGTGATGAAATCGCTGGGCGCCGACGTGTTGCGCTTGTGGGTGGCAGGCACCGATTATCGCGGCGAAATGTCGGTATCCGAGGAAATTTTAAAACGCACCTCCGACGGTTACCGCCGCTTGCGCAACACGGCCCGCTTCCTGCTCTCCAATCTGGACGGCTTCGACCCGGCGCAACATTTGGTAGCCAAAGATGATTTGCTGGCGCTGGACCGTTGGGCGGTCGATAAAGCCTGGCAATTGCAGGAAGAAATCAAAGCCTCTTACAACGCCTACCAGTTCCAAAGCATTTACCAAAAAGTGCTGACCTTCTGCAGCATCGATTTGGGCGGCTTTTACCTGGACATCATCAAGGACCGCCAGTACACCGCCAAGGAAGATTGCCTAGCGCGGCGTTCCGCGCAAACCGCGATGTACCATGTCATTGAGGCGCTAACCCGCTGGCTGGCACCTATCACTAGCTACACCGCCGATGAATTATGGCAATTTATTCCCGGTCAACGGGGCGAGTCGGTGTTTCTGGAAACCTGGTACGAAGGCCTGTTCCCGCTAGATGCCAACGCCGCGATCAGCCGCGATACCTGGGACAAAGTGATGGCGGTGCGCACCGTTGTCTCCAAGGAACTGGAGCAACTGCGCGGCAAGGGCGCCATCGGCGCCTCCCTGAATGCGGAAGTGGAATTGTATTGCGACGATGCTTATGGCGCGGAGCTGAACAAACTGGCCAGCGAACTGCATTTTGTGTTCATCACCTCCAATGCCGGCGTCGCCGACATGCAATTCTGCCCGGACGATGCGGTAGCTACCGAATTGGATGGCGTGAAATTGAAAGTAACGGTATCCGAGCATGCCAAATGCGTACGCTGCTGGCACCAACGCTACGACATTGGCGAACACCCCGAGCATCCTGAATTGTGCGGCCGCTGCGTGGAAAATGTGACCGGCCCTGGCGAGACCCGTCGTTATGCTTAAGTGGTTGTGGGTATCTGCGCTGACGCTGGTGCTGGATCAGGCCAGCAAGCTGGCAGTGGACGGTTCGATGCAACTGTTCGAGTCGATTCCGTTGATCCCGTACTTCAACCTGACCTACGTGCATAACACCGGCGCGGCGTTCAGCTTCCTGGCCCAGGCCGGCGGCTGGCAACGCTGGTTGTTCGCGGGTTTGGCCGTGGTGATGAGCAGCATCATCGCGGTCTGGCTGCATCGTTTGCAAAAACACGAGACCTTGATGGCTGTAGCCTTGTCCCTGGTCTTGGGCGGCGCCATCGGCAATCTGATCGACCGGGTCGCTTACGGTTATGTGATCGACTTTCTGGATGTCTACTACCAAGACTGGCACTGGCCGGCGTTCAACATCGCGGATTCGGCGATTTGCATCGGTGTGGGCTTGATGTTGTTGGAGAGTTTTGGCTTTGGGCGCAAAGCGGTTGATGTTTTGGAATAATCCGTAACTTTTTCTTGAAACGGATTGACGCCTTCTCTCTCAAAAGGAATATGTGTAGTTATCGCGGCGGCTAATTTTTAACGTCGGTTCTCGGACCGACAACCGCGATTATTTAAACAGTTTGGCCTGCCTTAGTGGATCGAGCAGGGGTTTCAGCCCATTGTGATCCATCTCCTGCATCAGAGCCAATAATCTGCCTAGTTCGCCACCCGGAAATCCCTCCCGAGCAAACCAATTAAGGTAGTGACTAGGCAAATCGGCAATGACTCGGCCTTTGTATTTGCCGTAAGGCATGGGAAGTGTAACCAACTTTTGTAGATCTTCAGGTTTCATTGGCGAGTGGTTTCCGAATCTCCGGCGGGTACAATATGGTTGCCCACCACAAACAGTGGCAGGTAGCTTGCTGCCAAAATTGCCGATAGAAATTCGCCCTATTCTTTGCGGCGCGAAATTTAAGCCGACCTTTTTTCCATGAGCATTCTCCATCACATACAAATCGGCAGGAAGTTGCACAATATAGCAAAGTGATCTTCAAATAAGTCTTCTTCCATTGCGGAAATCTGTGCGAACGGCACCCAGGCCACTGTTTCAAGATCGTCTGCTGCGTTGATTTCCGGCCAAGTCTCAACATCGAGAAACAATTTTTCTAAAGCAAAGTGATGGGCATGGGTGATCACGCGACCACGACATGACCTTCTGGGGTGGGCAAAGACATTAACCCGCTCAAGACAATGCCGCAGTATTGCATCCGTCACATTCAGGCTGGTTTCTTCCTTTAATTCGCGGATCGCGCCTTGTAGCAAGGATTCGCGTTTTTCCAGAAAGCCGCCCGGTATGGCCCACAAACCTTTGCCGGGATAATGCTTGCGCTTGCCCAGCAACACATGGCCGTTGACGGTGACCAGCGCATCGACAGTGGTGGCAATAATATCCCAGGGAATCCCGGCATAGACTTGATTCTCTTGGTCGATTTTGGCGTATTCGGCTTTTAATACCGTGTATTCAGGACTCTTAGACCAATCATTTAGAAACTCCCGCACCGGTATCGAAATGCGACTGGCGATATTTGCCAAGGCTGTCCCGGCGCTTTCCGCCGCAAAAAACTGGCTGCGCAACGCCGTGGCATCGATATCAAGCTCGGACTCTATCTCGACCATCGACCAATCCGGAAAATTATCCAAATAATACGTTGTATCGTCTTTTTTAAAGCCTACCAACGCAACCCGCTCATCGTCGAAAACACATTCCGCAACTTGCCGCCTGACATCGGCATTCCAGAGCGTGTCGTCGTAATAATCCCGCACCGGTAAAAACCGCAAGCGGGCTTGATCGCTCTCCGGCAGAGTAGCAGTAATCATAGCGGCCCGTTCGCTCCATTTAAACGGATTGCGGATATTTCTGGACTGGAAGGACGAACCGACAATCACCAGCACTTCGTCGGCGATTTCCAGTGCCTGCTTGGTGAGTTGCTCATGACCCTTGTGATAAATTTGGTAACGGCCAATTACAATAGCTTTTTGGTATTTCGGCATCATTCCCACCCTTAATGCTTGGCCGCAATCGGCATTTGCCGGCCGGCACCAAACGCTCTGGGCCGCACCCGAATGATAGGCGGCGCCTGCCGGCGTTTATACTCGTTGCGGGCTATCATGCCGACTATGCGTTGGTAAACCGCTTCGCCGGCGGCGGTGGCTCGATAGCCTGTGACAAAGTGGTGAGCTTGTTGATATTCGTGGTCAGCCAGTTGCTTGCCTTCGATCAACAGTTTCAGAATTTCATCCAACACCTCGTAAGGCGGCAAACTATCGGTATCTTTCTGGTCGGGCGCCAATTCTGCGGAAGGCGGTTTCGTTAAAATAGCTTCGGGAATAATCACGCGGCCGGCGCGTTGGTTGATATAGGCGGACAGGCGATACACCTCGGTTTTATACAAGTCGCCGATCAGGCCCAGGCCGCCGTTGGTGTCTCCGTACAACGTGCAATAGCCGACCGATATTTCGCTTTTGTTGCCGGTGGTCAGGACCATCGCGCCGGAGTGGTTGGAATAAGCCATCAGGATGGTGCCGCGCAGGCGGGCCTGCAGATTTTCCAAGCTCAAGCCGCGCAATTCGTCGGTAAAACTACTGTGAAATTGCGCGCCAAAATCACTGACCAGCGTCTTGATCGGATAACTGAAAAGCGGCACGCCCAAGGCGTCGCAGAGCAGTTGCGAGTCGCTTACCGAGCCGCTGCTGGAAAATGCCGACGGCATCGTGATGGCGATGACATTCTCCGGCCCCAAGGCCTCGGCGGCAATGGCAATCGTCAATGCCGAATCGATGCCGCCCGATGAACCCACCACGACTTGTTGGAAGCCGCAGCGCCGCACATAATCGCGTAAACCCAACAGAATGTGTTGCAGAATGAATTCCTGATCGTTATCGACTTGGGGTTCGGCCGGTTGCGCAATGGTTTGAAATCCGTCCTCTGCAAAACGCAGCGTGTCTATCACGGTTTGGAAAGCCGGCCATTCGCGCGCAATCTCGCCATCGGCATTCACGGCAAAGGAAGCCCCGTCAAATACGATACTGTCTTGCCCGCCGACTTGATTGACGTAAAGTATCGGCAGCCCATGTCGGCGTGCCGCGCCGCAAATCACCTGATGCCTTTGTGCGCGTTTACCAATATTGGAAGGGCTGGCATTGATGCTGACCACCAAGTCCGGGCGAATCTCAGCAAGTGCTTCGTAAGGATTAACCGGATAATCGTCGGCATTGTCGTTCCAGCCGTCTTCGCAAATCATCAATCCAACCTTATAGCCGCCGATCTCGATACTAACCGCGCCCTGTTGACCCGGTTCGAAGTGACGGCGTTCATCGAAAATATTGTAAGTTGGCAGTAGTTGTTTGTGATATTCGGCAATTATTTCGCCGTTATGAACGGCAATCAGCGCGTTATACAGCGGCTTACCGGGGCCGGTGAATTTTTTCGGCATGCCGACAATCGCAGTGATGCCCGGAAACTGTGTTGAAAAAGCGGTCAGCTCCGCCAGCGCCTCGTATGCTTTGCGGATAAAAGCCGATTCGTTCAACAGATCACCGGGGTAATAACCGCAAACAGACAACTCGGGAAACACCACCAGTTGCGCCTGCTGCTCGCCGGCTTTTTGGAAAGCGTCCTTGGCAATCTCAAGGTTGCCGGCAAAATCGCCGACCATGGGATTGATTTGGGCGATGGCGACGGTCAAGGCATGACGTGTAGACATAAAAATTCCTATGCAGAATTTAAGCGTAGTGATTAAAAATTTGCCGTAAATAGGCAATAAAGGTTTGGTCGTTACATAAGGTCTTGCCGGGAGCATCGGACAATTTCGCCACCGGATCGCCGTTGCAACACACCAGCTTCATCACAATATTCAAGGGCTTGGGGCCGCCGAGATCGTTGGTCAAATGGGTGCCTATGCCAAAGCCCAGTTGAATGCGATCAGCAAAATGCTGGTACAGGCCAATCGCCTTGGGTATATCCAAACCATCCGAGAATACCAGTCGTTTGCTGTGCGGATTGATGCGTAGTTTTTGATAATGGGCGATGGCTTTTTCGCCCCAAACCACCGGATCGCCGGAGTCGTGCCTCAGGCCGTCAAACAACTTGGCAAAATACAAATCAAAATCGCGCAGAAAAGCGTCCATGCCAATGGTGTCGGTTAAGGCGACACCCAAGTCGCCGCGAAACTCCTGTGCCCAATCTTCCAAAGCCATACGTTGAAACTCGCGCAGCCGCACCACGTGGGCTTGGTAGGATTGCAGATATTCATGCGCCATTGTACCAATCGGCGTTAACCCAAATTGTTTGGCCAGATACACGTTGGACGTGCCTTTGAACAAGCTGGGCACCTCGGCTTGAAACGTGCGCACGACTTCTTCTTGCCAACTACCCCAGGCGCGCCGACGCAAACCAAAATCGAAAATCTCAAAGGCATGGGTTTTTGCGGGTTGCTCGGCAAAAGCTTTCAGGGTAGCCAATTTTTCCTGCAAACGACGCCGGCCTTCCGCCAGCAGCGCAGCCTGGTCGAAGCGGCGAAAATACAGTTCCGAGACGATGTACAAACAAAATATCTCGAAATTCATCACATGCACTTGCGGACCGCTTGCTTGAATTCTCAGGGTGTCGCCTTCGGCAAATGCCTTGATGTATTTGCGTCTAAAACGAAACAAGGACAGGAACTCGATAAAATCCGGCTTTAAGTAACGCAGCTTGGCTAAATAGGCCAGTTCGTCGTCGGCAAATTGCAAGGAACAGAGGTGATCCAGTTCTTGTTTGACATCGCCCAGCAAGTTAGCCAGCGGATATTCCGGTGTGCTCCGGCAGATAAAATCATACTCTGCGCTGGCTTCCGGGCGTTTATGCAGCATGGTTTGCCACATCGGAAATTTGTACAAGTCATTTTCGAGCAAGCTTTTGACGATGGCAGTCATGAGCATTCCTTAATATTGAGTGTTTACGGAGACGAGTTCTATGGCAATTTCGGCGCTGGTCGCCAGACGAATGCCCTGTGCGCGCAGTTCGGTAAAAAATTGCTCGACTGCCGCTTCGAATCCACTAACCGGACTCATGCAGTCAGTCAGAATCACCAACTTGTGTTTTAACTCGGCTGCGCCGAACTGCAAGATGTCGCTGATCGTTTCCTTGACGCAATGACTGCTGGCTTGGCCGGCGATTAATAGACGATCCGACTGAGCGAGCATTTCCAGCACGGCCAGATTCAACTGCGTGGCCTGATCGGCAGGATCGGGGATGACGGCTTTTAAAGCCGAGAAGCTTTCTGTCCAAATGTTTTCGCCTTTTTGCATAAAGGTAACGACCTTGAGCGTCCGCATTTCCCACTCACTTAAGGCTTGCGCCAGCTCAGAGTTAAGATTGTGTCCCGGCGTCCCGATTAAACAATGCGGCGGCCAAAGTATAAAAGGTCGCTGCATACGTTCCAGTTGTTGCAGGTAATTAAGAACATAGCCGTTTTTTTCCTGCGACACCTGTGTCGCGGCCAGTCGATAGCGGCCGGCGATAAAATCGGCGGCAGTGACCAAGGAAAAAGGCGGCGGCGCTATGCCGTTTTCAGTTAGCCAGGAAGTGTTGTGCGCCAAATCGATCATGTGGTGGGTGTCGAGCGTGGCGATGACGCCGCCAATCGCAGAGCCGGCCCGGTTAATTAGCTTTGCCAGTCTCAGGCAATCCTGATAGGCGCCGGGCACGGGTAATGCCGGAATATAAGCTTCTGTAGAGTGATCGCAGAAGTCGTTTTGAGCATCAATGATAAGGAGTTGAGTATTTGACATAGAGCGTTAACCTGCAGCAATGTTGATATGGGCTTAGCTTAACCAAGTTAGTTACAATTTGCAACTAACAAAATCTATAGCCTTACCCTTTCTTATAAAGGTACTAACTGAATTGGTTATAATTATTTACTAAGTTACCCTCCTTAGCCTCGCCCAACTCAAAATGGATATACCCCAGCCGATTATTTCAACCGTCGATATTGTCTTGCTGCTCATCAAGGATGAACGCTTGTGCGTCACGCTGTCCAAGCGCGACAAAGACCCCTACGAAAATCAGGAAGCCTTGCCCGGCGGTTATATCCACGCCGAAGAAGATAGGGATTGCCTGGATGCTGCGGTACGCATCCTGCGACAAAAAACCGGCTTGCTGCCACCCTACTTAGAGCAACTAAAAACCTTTACCGGGGCAGCGCGCGACCCGCGCGGCTGGTCTATCTCGGTGGCATACTTCGCCTTGGTCGATGCCGATCTGATCCTGTCCTCAGCCAATCCCGGTCTGACGATTTGTCCGGTGGATGCGTTGCGCCGCTTGCCTTTTGACCATAACGAGATCATTGCCGCCGCCGTGGACCGGATACGCAACAAGTCGCAGTATTCCTCCCTGCCTTGCTACTTGGCCGGAGAAACCTTCAGCCTGCCAAGATTGCAGAAGATTTATGAGGCCTGCTTGGGCGAAGCTTTGCACAAAGTCAGTTTCCGGCGAAAAATGGACGAACTGGGGGTATTGGAAGCAGTGCCCGGGCAGACCGAATCAGCCGGTGCGCATCGGCCGGCGCAGATGTATAGGTTGAAAAGCGAATTTAAAAATCAGTTGAAACTACTAGTGCGCGGGTTATAGATATTCGGAAAATTTAATGGCCGTTGCATTTCAAACCCCAACGCTTGATCCAACACAATCGCGATAGGTACGCATAAAAACTGCTGCTAATGGTTTTTATCTTGATCGCTACAGGTTGGTATCCAATAAATCGGTATTGACTTCTGCGTCGATGACACTCGGCAGACTACCAAGTGTCCGATTTGCCGGGATGGGATAGGCTTTGTTACCTTATAGCCGGTAACAAAGCCCATAAGATTTTGGGGCAAAAACGCGTTATCCATACCACCTTGCGCGGCAACAGCAATGTTGATGGACATATTAAAAACTGAACCAACCCGAACCGAATGCCGTCGCAAATACCAGGCTGACAATACTCATCAGTTTTATCAGAATATTTAAAGCCGGACCGCTGGTGTCTTTGAATGGGTCGCCCACCGTGTCGCCAACCACGGCGGCTTTATGCGCATCGGAACCTTTGCCGCCGCTTTCACCGGTTTCGATCCACTTCTTGGCGTTATCCCACGCGCCTCCGGCATTGGCCATCATCACGGCTAACAGAAAACCCGATGTTGTGGTACCAATCAACATACCAGCTAGTGCTTCTTTACCCAGGACAAATCCCGTCAAAAGCGGCACGACCACGGCCAACATGCCGGGAAAAATCATCTCCCGCAACGCGCCTTCGGTGCTGATGTCGACGCAGGTTGCGTAATCGGGCGACGCTGTACCTTCCATCAAACCGGGTATTTCATGGAATTGGCGACGCACTTCCATGACGATAGCATAAGCCGCTTTACTGACCGCAGTCATGGTCAGAGCCGAAAACAGGTAAGGCATCATGGCGCCGATTAAAATGCCGGGTAACATGGTGGGATTGAGCAAATCTAAATTCTCGATCTTGGCCGCACTCACATAGGCTGCCACCAAAGCCAACGCCGTTAAAACTGCTGAGCCGATAGCAAAGCCCTTGCCGGTAGCGGCCGTGGTATTGCCCAAACTATCCAAAGCATCGGTACGATGCCTGACTTCCGGCGGTAGATGAGCCATCTCCGCAATCCCGCCGGCGTTATCCGCAACAGGGCCATAGGCATCGGTGGCCAGGGTTACGCCCAGGGTACTGAGCATGCCGACACCGGCCAGTGCTACCGCATATAAGCCGGCGGCAATCGAACCATCCGCCTTAATCCCCAGCCAGATACTCGCCAAAATGGCGACAGCAACAATCAGCACCGGAAACACGGTACTCATCATGCCTACCGATAGCCCCTGAATGATGGTGGTCGCCGCACCGGTTTCGCAGGCTTTGGCGATCGATTGCGTGGGTTTTTCGGTATATGCGGTGTAATACTCCGTGACGTAGGCGATGGCATTGCCGGCCATCAAGCCCACCAGAATCACCAGCCAGTAATTGAAATGCACCCCTGAAACGATTACGGTTAGCAGGGTCAATACCAAGATCAACGCAGAAGCGGCCCAGACCGAATGGCGTAAGGCATCGAGCAGATCTTGCAGGCTGGCGTTTTCATTAATATCGGCGACTTGGCTATTCAGCAGGGCGAGCGCTTTATCCACAAAACGGGTACCGACAGCCAGATTGGGGTCTTTGTCGGCGACGATGATATAGATACCAAACAACGAGGAAATCACCCCGACGGCCGCGATTAGAAACGGTAGGGCGATGAATGCGCCGGCGGCATCGCCGCCAAACGCGGCGCCCAAGGTGGCGGCCGCGATAATCGACCCGCTATAACTTTCAAACAAATCCGCGCCCATGCCGGCCACGTCGCCAACGTTGTCGCCCACGTTATCGGCGATTACCGCCGGGTTACGCGGATCATCCTCCGGGATGCCTTTTTCGATTTTCCCGACCAAATCAGCGCCAACATCGGCAGCTTTAGTAAAAATGCCGCCACCCACCCGGGCAAACAAGGCAATACTGCTGGCGCCAAAACCAAAGCCGGTAATGTAGATCAAGCAATTGGGATCGTTACTGAATAGCAGATACAAAACGGTCATGCCCAGCAAGCTGAAGCTGATCACCGACATGCCCATGATGGCGCCGCTGGCGAACGCCACCTGCAAGCCTAAATGCAATCCGCTTCTGGCCGCTTCCGTGGTGCGGACGTTGGCGCGTACGGCCACATACATCCCCAAATAACCGGCACCGGCCGAGGCAACTGCCCCCAATAAAAACGCCACAGCGGTTTGCCATTGCAAGAAAATCACGATCACTGTCGCCACAGCGGCAACAAACACCGAGAGAATGCGATATTCGCGGTTTAGAAACGCCGCCGCCCCTTCCTGAATCGCGGAGCTGATGCGCCGCATGACGTCATCGCCCTGCTCGTAAGCCAGCACTCTGCGTAACTGCCAGATTACGTAGACTATGCCCACTAACGCCATAATTAATGCAAAAACAATTGCTATCGATGCGTGTGCCACTATAAATCCTCTCGCTAAATTGATCGGGTGTTTAGGAATTCTAGGCCAAGGCGGCATGAATAGCGAAAATGGATTCGAACTAACGATAGACTCCCTCAACACGGGGAGAGGGCTAAACGGATCAAAACCGGGAACTCACCTTGTTTAATTCCCTTCGCCCCACGCCGCTAAATGCCGTATTTCATTAAGCTGAATTTAAGGACCGGGTGTGATATTGACTGCCAACAAAACTGAAAGTTGGAGAGAAAACCGTGGCACAAAGTACATTATTGGATTCAAATAATGCCCTTGCTCAAGTGAAGTGCGCCATAAAAGGTTTAATGCACTCGGAATATGAAGATAACGAAGACGATGTGGTCTATGCCGCCAATAAATTGAATTCCGTATTGCGGATGGTGCATGACAACTATCAAAGCTGGAACGATGAAGCCATACGGGAATTCGTACTGAGCCAACACGATCCACTCAGGCATCTCCGCGTTAAGTCGGACAAATTCCACATCACGGTTCGCAACATTCAACACGATATCATCGTTAAATTTTCATGACTGTAACGATCGACAATCTTAATAGTGCACAGTTATCAACGTAGTGGCTTTGGGGTTTGACTGATTGAAACCCAAGCGCCCTTATAACAAGCGGTTCCGACACACCATGGATTAGAACCACCAGGCTAAAAAATGCTCGCCATCTTCAGCGCAATAGGTCAGGCTGGACTCCCCAAAGCCCATGCAGGACTAGTCGCTGCTGGGTTTCGCCTAGCGCAACCCAGTCGGATACCAAGCAAACCGCCGGTTACGCGAAATACAACTCGCGCAATGCACTCTTCGATGCGGCGCTTAACTCTTTGCCATCGCTTTTGCGGACGACAGTGTACATACCTTTGGCGAGAACGATTTCCTCGCCATCGCTAGCAAAGCCAACGACATGATGATTGGCGTCGAAAGGAATACGATGCAGGCCGCCGTTGTGGCTGTTGAAGTCGGCGATAATCCCCATATGCGGCGGGTTTTTAACCGAATCCCACCAAGGCAGTTTGCCGGCGTCGTGCGCCCAGGTTTGGCTCAGGGCTTCCGGCGGCAGGCAACGCTCCACCAACCATTGGCCGATCACAGCAAATTGCATGCGGGCGATTTTCTCGGGTTCGGTGCCCACCATATCCCGAGTTTCCAGAATATCGCCGCTCAGAAAAGCATCGGTTGCAGAAACGACACGGTTCCAAGTACCGTCAAGATTTTTGTGTTCAAACATTTTATTCCCCTTAGTCAATTTGATTTGCACAGGCATCAACACCCAAGCAAAATCATGACCAATTTCCGCCGACTGCAAAATCCGGAAATAACTGTTTGTTTTTAAAAAACTTAAACATGGAAAGCCAGCGCTTTCTTGGCAAACCCAAAACCCACAGGAAAAACCTATTCCCCGGAATGCTTAACAACAGTCCGACAATTTATCGAATTCCCGACAAAAACGGTCTGGATTACAGGGTTAAACTTATCAAAAAAGTGTCGAAAGACTAACGCCACTTTTCACACCAACGATCAATAGTTAGTTTTATAGCTACTAGCGGCCACGATGGTGATTCTCGAACCTTGGCATTTGCTGTTGCTGTTGTGGATAGACAAAACCTCTTACCGGCGGCAGCCCGTAATAATCGGCTGGGGCTTGATAGCCCGTCGGAGGCTGAGGAATATAGCCCCGATAACCACCCTGATAGCCCTGGTAACCTTGATAACCCTGATTGCCTCGATAATCTCGATCCTGGTTATAGTCATTCCTGTAATCGTCTCGGCGATTGTATTGCCGCTGTTCGGGTTGCTGTTGATATTGTCGTGGCTGCAGCTGTTGACGAGGTATATAGACCCAATCATCCTGATCACCGAAAGCGGTGCCTGACAAAAACAAGCCAAATACCAAAACCATTGAATGCCTGACCATAAATCCTCCTAAAGTTGGATTCTTCCGCGATAGCACATTACGCGCTTTCTGGCTTAAAGAGCACTTAAGTTTGGATTATTCGGCTATCTAACTTTTATTGTGTTCTGCATCAACTTATTCCAAAGGCTTTCTTGGGAAAGTCACATCCGCACCTATTATTGACTAACAGCCGACATAAACAGACACATAGCAAGGTTTGCCAAGGAATAACAATGAGCATAATAAATTCAATACTAAAAAATATAAATAACAGCAAAGCAGAAAAACATGAAAGAAAGGAACCTGGACACCACACATCCAATCAATCCGCTTTCCCAGATACTGTTGGAGGCGTTTTCAGTCAAGTCTTCAGCGTTAATAAAGACGATAGTAGAAAACCAAAAGCCGATTTTTCCAAACTTCCAGCTCCATCGAAAACAATACCCGCCGAGAAATGGGATAAACCCTTTCTAAAATCGCTGGAATGGAAACGTTACGAAGAAGTTTGCATGGAGTATCTGAAAATCAAAAATTGCCATGCCAACGTGACCTGTATCGGTGCCGACGGCGGTATCGATATTAAGATCAGCGACAGTAACGGTAAGTTATTTGCCATTGGTCAGTGCAAGTCCTGGAATCGGCCAATTGGCGTGAGTTTGATTCGTGAGCTATATGGCATCATGGCGGCGGACAATGTCCGCCATGGTATCTTCCTCACAACATCGGAATACAGCAAAGATGCCCTGGAATTTGCGAAGGGTAAAAACCTATTGCTGATCGATAGCGACGAATTTATCAGTTTAGTGAATACGTTAGATGAGATTAGTCGTAAACGCCTAGACAACATCGCTCGTGCGGGTGACTACCAAGTACCCACCTGCGTGAAGTGCAACGTGAAAATGATCAAACGCAAAGCCCAAAGTGGCAAAAACATCGGCAAGGAGTTTTGGGGATGCTCAAATTACCCGAAGTGTAAGATCACCATGCACGTCAAGCAGTAAGAGTCCGGTAAACCGCAATCATGAAACGCTGTATCGCCATGCTAGTTAAATAATTCGTAAGCGAGGCAGGCGCGGCAACAATTCAAAAAACCGTCCTACATCACTAACATTGACAAACTGCTGACGACTCAGATTTAAACAGACAGCGTGTTACTTGGTTTTGACCAACTGATATTTCATTTATATCAAGTTTTACTAATGTTTGCTGTAGATCAACAATTCAGCCTGTTCCTGTGCCTATAGTGTTAACGCATTCACAGTAACAGAGCAGGAAATACAATGACAGCAGAGCTTCAGCTAAACCAGTACCATATCTTTTTTGAAGATCAAAAACAGCCCGCCCTAGGCTGTTATCGGGATGATGCAGGCGTGTTTACTATTCAATTGCATCGCTTGCGATTATCCATTTATGGCCGTAAGTTTCATCGCAGTTGGAAATAACCTTCTTACAAACACAAAAAAGGCCTCTACCGTAACAGCGATAGAGGCCACAGAGTGTTGCGGCCAGGAGGAGCCGCTAAGAGGTCACACAAAAACTATATATGAGCGGGCATTGCCAAATTCAAGTTACTGGCTAAGGATGCGGCACCAAACAGCAACGTGGACAGGATGAATTGACCAGACATAAAGCTCAGCATGCCAATGACAAAAAACGCTCCGATCATCAGGTCTCTATATAAGTTTTTTGAAGTATTCATCAGGCTCACCTTTTCTATGTTTAGTCGCTTTGTAAGTACGACTTCACTATATACCTATCCAAAAATTAAACAATTAGACTATTAATGTTTAATTTGTTTCTTATTTAGAAACCATTTAGAGGGGTATTTGGGAGAAACACGGCAGGTTTGGGATAATCAGCTCCTTATACTGAATCACTTACACCAGTGTCGCCTAGTTCATTGAGCACCCATCATGACCAAATCCGAACTGAGAGACGCGCATTAAAATAAACATCCCCATCTGCTTCAGAGGTGCTAATCGGGTTAGAAATTCTGTCAGTTTAGGAATCGAAACGGCGTCCAAATTTTTAAGCTGGTGGTAATTAATTGACTTGATAACATTTCTATCTTGCCAGCCCCAGTAAAACCTCGGACGTAGTTCAACACTCTACGTCAATAAAGGACGGATCGAGGAGCGATCCACCCCGGTCTGAACATTTTTACCCCATTTTCATTTCATCGAAAAAACCAGCCAGCCCCCTTTCAAGCTCCCATGGTGTCGTCCATTTGCAATAGCGGCCGAGCGGCTTCACGCAAAACGATCAACGCCTCTTCTAGCGGCACTGGCTTATTTGCCGCAAGTTTGCCGATGTCGCGCAAAGGCACCAACATATCCGTGGTTTCGTCCGCATAGTTGATCCACAACGCTTCAAAATTCAAAGCCGGGACCCGGAATAAACGCAGTTCGGCTTCCTTGTCGAGTTTTTCCACCACGGAAAGCGCGCGTTCCAAGCCTTTGGAAAACTGTTTGATATGGCTTTCGGAGCTGGACATTTGCATCAATCGAGGCTCCGCTTCTTCGCTGACATCAAAGTAAGCTTGCGGTTTGTCTTCGGCCAATTCAAAAACCCGCATTCCCACCAATTGGGGCTCGGCCGCGCGCTCCGAGGCCAGTGCGTCCAGACCCAATGAATACAAACGATGGGCCATGCCCAGTGATACCCGACCTTCCTGCAGTGCTTGCGGGATTTCCCCGCTAAAGTTCAGATCTTGTTTTACGTTCAGCAGCGGCCGGGCTTCCCAAATGCGGCGCAGCAACCATTCGTCAGGAATCAATACTTTGATAGGCATTTTGAAATAACTCTTGGTGAAATAGGTGTGGGTCCAGCTGCCGCTGCCTTGATAGTTACTGGAAAAATCGGCAACCGTCAGATGACCCTTGCCATAGATGGGGTCGTCAATGTCGAAATACTCAACACCGAAGAAGATACTATAGCCGTAGATCACCATAAAATGGCCGCCGCCGCCGCTCCAGCCGATTCGGGCGCCAACCGGCCGACCAGCATCGATTTCATCCTTGACCTGTTGAAAACTGGCAGCCCCGGTGATGCTGACAAAGTTATTGGTTCGCGTTAATGCTCTATCCAAATACCAAGGCACATTGCAGTCCGATGGCACTGGGCTATGACAGCAATCGTTATGCCCCAACTCGGCGTTAGCGACCTTGCATTGGGTCCAATGACTAAAAAACCAGTAAAAATGCGAAACGCTGGTCGACGTTGCCGCCCAACACCAGTTGGATTGCGTCTGCGCCTGCATGTTAAACGGCAGATGCTTGGATCGAATTAAGCGACCGACCACGCTGACTTCGCGAAGGAGCGAGCTATAGGGCCGGCTGCTGGCAAAAATATATTCTGACGTGCTCATGGTTTGCTCTCCTAACTGTAACTGCTTGAAGTATCTAAAGACCTATCGGTAATGATTTATCGACAGTTAGATAGTAGATAAAGCAAACCGACAAAACAGTTAGGAAATAGGCAGCGCAGTTGTGAAATATTGCCTTGTATGCCTAAAACAGGCTGACCAACATGGACAATGCTGGCGACCAACACGCTGGCATTCTTTACTGCGAATGGTGCTTTCGGCCGATTCTGACTTGGCAAATGCGGATTGGGGCAGTTGATTAAGCGCCAATGCTACCAACCAAACATCAACCAGCCAACAGAGTCTTATTTGTTACAAACGCAACATATGCGTCAAGAACTTTTTTATTATTAATCAACCACTTAAAAGTTGGTGCAAAATATGAATTAAGCAAGCCATATATAAATCAATGCTATGTTAGGTTGCTTATCATTTTACGGTGCTTATGTCAGAAATCATCCCGTTTCCCGTTCCCAACAAACCACAAAAATCAGATATTGATGCCGTTATCGATGAAGCCCTAAAGACCATCCCCAGGCAAAACCGAGAAAAGCTCAGGTTTGAGTTGATCAAAACCATTGACAGCTACGATGCTTTTTTTACCGAATGGTCCTTGAGTCTACCCGAGGATAGTAACGAAACACTCAGAAAACAAATCTACGATATTGCGCATCAGGAACATGATCGAAAAATACAAATGCTGAAAGACATTATGCGCCTAAAGATTAAAGTGCTGGTTGGGGAATACCGGCAACGAAAATAACGCGGTTTGCAACAGCCATCCCCAGCGGCTTTGGTAGGGCGCGGATTAACAACGCCATAGAGAATCGATTGTAGGGCCTTGCCTTAAACGTTCTTTGGCCCAACTATTCATTGAGGAGTGTCATATGAGTCAACTTGCCGATGTAAACAGTGTGGCGGAGCTTGAAGTTGCCGCAGATAAGCTGATAGTGGCTTTTGCGAGTTCAGATGGAGAAATGGTCAACCAGCATTTCGGGTCATCTTTGGGGTTTCATGTCTATGCTATCGACGGCGCTACCGCTACGCCTTTGGCGGCCAAGTCGTTTGCTAAAGAACAACGTGACGGGAATGACGACAAACTAAAGCCTAAGCTCGCCTGGTTAACGGGCTGCGAACTGGTTTATTGCGGTTCTGTCGGTGGCACGGCGACCAATGAGTTGATCAAATTGGGCGCGCATCCCGTAATCGTTAAAGGCGGCCCGGACATTGAAGAAATCGTTACCGAATTACAACAAGACATTAACGGAGCCATGTCGCCGCTGCTGGAACGTATTTTTAAGCAAAAAACCGGTAAAGATAATAGCCGTTTTGCAGAGATGGCTGACGAAGAATGGGATGAATAAGGGCATCAGCCAATTTTCCACCCTAACCACTATGGCACTCTTTTAGGGTAAAAGGCGCGGAGTTCCGAAGTTTATTCATTATCTCCGGCCAATGCAGTGTCAACAGCCCGCAAAATGTAGTCGTTGTTACGAATACCCTGTGCCAGCGCTACGATCTCTTCATAGGCGTAATTGTGCAAATTGAAACTCATCGTGTCGATGTGATTGTCGTCGATGAATATATCGAGTACCAACAGTACGGAATTGTCGTACTGACCAGCATTATCAAGCACCTTAACGCCGGCCACGATTCTCATGTGTTCATCGATGGCATTGATATATCGCAACGACGATAAATGCTCAATTTGTACAGGGGTTAATACGTTGATATTGGTCATCATGATTCTGAAATATAGGCCGAAGCGCTTGTTGTTTAATTGCGAGTGTCCGTTCTAAAAAGCTTGGCTTCAAATAACAAACAATTGCTCCAACACGGTTTATTGGGAATCGTAGACCCAACAAACTTCATGCCAGATTTGTTGGTACAACTTGCTGGATGCTGAAATTCGGCCGTTACCGGACGCCTATCTGCCAAAACGGCTATCCCTAAAGCGAACTTGCCCGCCATCGTCTGGGATAAAGCCCGATCTAACTGTGTCGTTTTATTGGTGTGCTACTTGCTTGCTTAGTAAAAACTCATATCCAAAGGGCTATTTTTGTAGTGTTTACCTCAAACCATCCCACAATTGTTGTCGACTCTTGGACGACATTTGACCAGCGGAGCCGCTGTGTCAGCACCTTACCCGGTGGTCATTATGACGATGAAGACAAGGAGATATCCCTTGGATGACAAATCCGCGGATGATGACGAATGGGTAATCTGGAACGGCACGCTCGGCCTCGTCACCACCGTGGCGATCCAGCGGGTCGAAGAGAGCGCTAGTGGTAGAAGCGCCTGGCTGGATGAACCCTTCGACATGGTTGGCCCTTTCAGCTTCGACGAGCTAAAGACGCACGGTCGAATCTCCTACGCCGCCTGTATCGTCATGTCGCGCCAGAGATGGCAAGACGACCAAGTGGAACTGCGGCGGGAGTCCCTGAAAATACGCCGCGCGACAGAACAACACATAAACGAAAAATTTGAACGCCTCTATGGCGGGGACCGTCGGTATCAAGTCAAGCACAAACCTGTCAATGAGCGGCAACATCGTGAGACACTAAATCTGCCAATCGACGGGACGCTTGAATCATCGCAGATTAAAGCCGCTTTTCGACGGCTGGCCCAAAAGGCCCATCCCGATGCCGGGGGCAGCAACGAACAATTCATTCGCATTACCGAAGCGCGCAACGTGTTACTCAAGTACGTTTCGTGATTGATAGCTACGAGCAAACAGTTCCGCGTAAATAGCGTTTAAACGTTGATCAATGCTGGCGTGCAGTTCGGCGAATGGATTTAATTCTGCCAATTTAATGCGCATGTTTTAGCGGCTTAGACTAAAGCGCATGCGGGTTGAAAAAATAGACCCCGATACCCAGCCAGGTCAGTATCAGTAAACCCCAAGGCAACCAGTGTTGTTGATAAACGATGATTTCGGCGATTTCAGGATCATCCTGCTCAGTCTCCGCTGCTTTCTGTTTAGCTAATTTTTTACGCTGCTTGCTCAGCTCTCTGGCTTTTTCTTTTTGTTGTCGTTTGTAAAGATCGATGCCTTGCTGGATACCTTGAGCAATGAGCTTGGTTTGCTCTTTGGTTTGCGCGGGGCGTTGAATGCCCTTGGCGATTTTCAATGCTTCTTCCTGCGTTTGCGGGGATGGCTGTTGGTGGCTGTTTTTAGTCATGATCGTGCGATAATCGTTAGATTGATGGCGGTAAAACGGCTGCCAATCAGCGCCCTTAGTGTTTCTGATAGGTTCCAATGAGCTCGGCTTGTGCAAGAATATGGCCTTTCATCGCCGCTTCGAGTTGTGCTTTGCTTGGTTGATTCAGATCCGGCAATTCGATGTCTAGCGCGTACAGTTTATGAAAATAACGATGCCGGCCTATCGGTGGACAGGGTCCGCCGTAACCGATACGGTTCCAATCGTTTTTACCTTGCAGGGTCGATCCCGGTAGATTGCTGGCGGCAACAGCTTGAGGCAACTCGCTGACGGTAGGCGGAATGTTATACAAAACCCAATGCACCCAAGTCATTTTAGGCTTAGCCGGATCAGGCGCATCGGGATCATCGACAATCAACACCAAGCTTTTGGTTGGTGCGGGCACGCCCGACCAACTCAAAGCCGGCGAACTGTCGTCGCCTTGGCAAGTGAATTGTTGGGGGATTTCGCCTTGATGGACAAAATCGGCTGACGTCAGACTCATCGACATAGGCGGTACCCTCTGATCTGCCATAGCGTTATGGGCAGAGTTTGCACTAAAAACGGTTACAAATAATGCCATTAAACCAAGTCGTTTGACACTCTTCATAACTCGCCTTCTGGACCAAAATTGCGTCAGTAAATAGCACCCAAGAAATCGTGCTTGCCAATCTCAACACCGTTATGGCGCAATATTGCATAAGCGGTTGTGACATGGAAATAGACATTGGGTAAAACAAAATCGGTCAAATAAGCTAGGCCTTTAAACTCCACCGTTTTGTCGTGCATCGGCAGCATAATGGTCTTCTCTTCAGTCTCGTCAATTTGCTCGGCTTTAAAGGATTTAAGCAGGGCAATTGTCTTATCGATTCTGGCCAACAATTCAGCAAAGGTTGCTTCATTATCTTCGTACTTGGGCGGTTCTAAACCGGCCAGACGCGACACGGCCCCCTTGGCTACATCGGTGGCAATTTGCACCTGCCGTGATAGTGGAAACATATCCGGGTAAAGCCTGGCATCGATCAAAACGGACGGATCAATTTTCTTGGTTTCTGCATGGCTCGCCGCTTTTTCGAGGATAGCCCGCAAATTGGTCAAGCTGTGAATAATGGGCGGAACAGTTACTACATACATTGAATGGGACATGAATATTTCTCCTGAACGAGTTGTTCCAACCAGTGTAACCGAACAGACGAAAGCCGATCTGGATTTAGAGTTTTGTTGAGTGTTTATAGGGTATCGAATGGCCGTTAACGAAAACCGGTGCAATTGCAGTCGTTTGGCAGTGATGCGATTGCACCGATTTTATTATTTCCAACTAACGTCAATTAGGTATGCGCATCACCCGGTTTATTGCCGATTCGTTTATTCGCTTTACTCTCTTTCGCCATGGTTTTGTTGACATAAAATGCGCCGCCAATGAGACAAAACAACAGCACTGCTTCGATTAAGAATTTCATCAGTCCCCCTTGAAAGGTAAGGATATCCTTATTCGTTGGTTATGATCCCTCTGCATCAAGAAGAGCCAAGGGTTCCAGGAACAACTATCCCAAACGGAAACCTACTTACTCTTCCAAATCGGGAGCCTACCGCGCACTGGCATGGAGTCAAATGATTTGATCACCGGGGAATATTTGTCACAGTGCCGGGGCTGACCTATCTCTCGCCTATCAGCTTTTTGATCACGTCCTTGCTAATGGTCGAGAGGGTAATCTTCTTAATTTCCTTGGCTTTCAATTCCTAGGCATTTGCTTTTTAAGCTCAAGCATTTTTGTAACCAGCAATTTATCCGATTTTAGTAAAAAATCCTTGAGCGCTATCTTTCTGGCCCGCACCGCATCGATACCGTCTTTTGCCTTTTCGGTATGTAATAATCTAAATTGCGGATTATATTTCCGTATTAAATTTGCTAACGAAACTCACTTGGAAATTTTGTTGGGTAATGCCGGAGGCGATGCTTTTGCTGTGGCGAATGTACGAGTCGTAAACGCCTTGCCCATCGTGGGATAGCATATTGCGGTAACCGTCGTACCCTTTTGACGCTAAAAAAGCGTGGTTAATCTGTTGCGTCACAGTCATGTGGTGTTTGGAAGATTGCTTGGACATGGTGGTTTACTCGTCGTTAAAATGAAGACACACTACCATTTTTTTAATCCGGAAATCCGTGATTTCGCGTCCTTTGTTTAATCGCTTAAAACTCAGCCCCAACTACCAATGCTTGAGCAAATAAAACTGTTTTTCGAAAAGCATCTTGCGCTTCCTTCGCCGGATGAGCCATTGGAAGAACAGTTAAAACTGGCGACAGTGGCCCTGTTCATGGAAATGATGACTATGGATGATGTGTGTCAGGATAATGAGCGGACTGCCATTATATCTTTGGTCAAGAAGTGTTTTGCGATGTCAACCGAGCAGGCCGAGACACTAATGTTCGCCGCAGAACAAAAGCGCAAGCAGGCGGTCGATTACTATGCCTTTACGTCGCTGATTAACAAACGTTGCAGCCTGGAAGAAAAAATACGGTTTATACAGTCCCTCTGGCAAATTGCTTACGCCGACGGTGAACTCGATCCGCAAGAAGAGTATCTGGTACGAAAAATTGCGGACTTGCTGGGCGTCCCTCATGCCGATTTTATTCTGGCAAAACTCCGTGTTAATCCCAATCCGTGAAATACCTGAAACAATATCTCGTCACCCGAATCAAGCATGAAAAAGCACAAGAAAAACAAAAACCTCTGGCTTAAAGAAACCGAAATTGAAGAGGGCTATTTATATTTCACTACGGCCAACCAATATCGTGCGGTCCTGGCAATGAAGGGTGACTTCCTGATTTATGCGCCCAGTTCGGAAGGCATGGAACCCTTGGGGCCAGACTCTAAAATGCCGTTTGAAAACTCTCCGTTTAAAAAATGCCAAATTGCGACTTTTGCGCAAAAAGAATACCAGGCATTCGATCGGCACTGCACTCAGGCCATCAAGCACAAGTTGACAGGTTCTCAGCTCGCCGATGCCATTACGCAGTGCAACGCTAAGGTAGCTATTGCTACGTTGTTAGCGGAATAAGCCTCCACGGATGCTCACCCACCCATGTTGACGAGTCTCCTTGAACGCCACATCAACGTGCATTTGCAATGACTTTTGAATGCCGCAACAGATAGGCGAGATATAAGGCTGCCACCACATCGTAAGTCAGGCAAAACATTGGCCACCAAATAGGAACGCCTGGATTGGAAATGAGGTGGCCGTGAAAGAAATCAAATATGCCATGGGTGACTAACGCGGCAACGACAAACCACAAATTGCGTTTGAAGCCAAGAACGGTGGCACTTAAAAATACGGCCATCACGACTGACTCGCAAAGGACAGCCTGAACCGAACCGCCCATCACCGCAAATAAACCATAGTAGGATGCAATCACTACCAACACGGTTGGGTAGAAGCTACGTTCTTTGTCGAAGCCAACGAGTGTCGCGAACAACGAAACAAATAGGGCAATGAGAATACCCGCGAGATACTCCATTTTGGCTCCTGCTATCTAATGTTTAAATTTAGCGGCCGTCGAGTCATGTCTTATAACCATCTCGGAACGGACTGCGTGTAGGCGGCGAAATGTTTGCCGAATGTTGAAGACAGCGCTCTTTCCTCGGGTGAAATTTGAAAGCGATTCATATAGATAACAAACGCCGGCAAGAAAATAAATCCCAGGGCATGCGCTAGAAAGAATGCCCAGCCGCCTAGCGCAAATAAGAAGCCGACATACATGGGATTCCGGCTAAAACGATAGATGCCCGAGCTAACCAAGGTAGACGCGGCATCCGGTCGCGTTGGATTAACCGTTGTCCTGGCAACACGAAATGCAATTACGCCGGCAACCGCGAAGACAATACCTATACCGCACAATGCCATCGATATGACGAGACGCCAAGGCATGGCAAAGGACATAACCGGAAACTGCACTGATGCCAGCCACATTGCGCCCGCAAAAAAAAGTGACAACGCGACGGGTGGAACTCTAAGTTCAAGAGCGTTCATGCGATGAAGATTCCGGCTGATGTAACGTTAAGGAGGAGCGCTTTAATGCAGGGTTAGAATGCATACTCAAAGCATCGCGAATGAATGTTTGCCATGTCTGATTGGGCACCCAAACCTCCTGCATTGGATGGACTGATGCTTACTCACTCTCTAGGAGACACAGTCTCCGGTAGAGGTAGATAAAAACCGACACCCGCATGTTTTTTGCACAATGCACCCAAACATTACGCTCCTGGTAGGCCTCGAGCGTGCGGAAAAACTGCATTAACCGATGGAGCTCAGGCTGCTCCCATGCTACAGGAATACGAATGTAGTCAATTCCTTGCCGTGAAACAAATTCAGCCTCGCCGGATAGGGCGTTTGATGCCGTTGTGGGCGCCAAATTGATCACGGCTTCTATTCCAAGCTCCTTCAGCCTTGCAATATCTTTCTCAGATAGTTGGCCGGAAGTCCAGAGCCAGTCGAATACTTGATGAATGTTTTCAGCATCCATGAATGGTCTCTCGGGGCTCATAATCGTCGGGGATTGCAGTGACAGAGAATTTCATTGGCGTTATTCATGATAGTTTCCTTTCAAGTGAGTCGATACGGAACGTAGTTTACGGGCTCACAACAGCTACGGCTTGAACGAAACGGCTACTAGTCCAAAGCAGAATTCAAATAAGCTAGTGTTCGTAATCGCTCGACGGCAAAATCCACAAAAGCACGTACTTTTGCCGCTGCTTTGCGGCCTTCTTGATAAACCACATGAACAGGCAGGGGAGGATTTTCATAGTCGGCGAGAACAATCCTGAGCTTTCCGGACATCAGCTCCGGCACTATCATGTAAGACAATACCATGGTTAAGCCGCGACCAGCCACGGCGGCGGCTATGGCGACATCCGGGGTATTCACGGTAAACCGAGTCGAGAAAGGCACTATGATTTCGCCTTCTACACCCTTGAAGCGCCATTCCGCTTTTGAGGCTAAGCTCGAAAACTGGACGATGTCATGTCCTTGAATATCCTGCGGCGTTTGCGGCACACCTCGCATATCAAGATAGTCGGGCGCAGCACAGATCACCCGACGCACCGAACCCACCCGAATCGCTGTAAGCGACGAGTCCGGCAATTCGCCGATACGCACAGCTACATCCAATCCTTCATCAATCAGGTCCACCACCCGATCTACAAACAAGGTTTGTACCGACATCTCGGGGTAGCGTTCCAGAAAATCAAACAATAGTGGCGCGATATGTAAGTGCCCGAATCGGGACGATGCAGTTACAGATAATTTACCCCGTGGCACGCGATGGGCGCCGGCAACCGATTCCTCCGCTTCAACGAGGTCAGCTAGGATACGTCGGCAGTCCTCCAAATAGCGTAGTCCGGCATCGGTCAGCTTTACTTGCCGGGTGGTTCGATGAAACAGCATCACCCCAAGATGGTCTTCCAAGGCCGAGATAGTGCGCGTCACAGCCGGTGGCGACATATAAAGTTTCCTGGCAGCCGAAGCAAAACCTTCCGTATCGGCAACCGTAACAAAAACCTGCATCGACTGAAATCTGTCCATGATTTATTCCAAATAATGAAATAGTATTCTGTGATTTTAGGTTATTCCTTACTTTAAATAAATTTCGGTGTCTGTCAGGGGCCGAGAGTGCTGCTTGATACACCCCATCCCCGATACTTCCATTTCTTAGAGAGCAATCATCTGACGTATATCACCGACCTCGGCCGGCCGCAGCCAGCTAGGACAGGCGCTCTTTTTGAGATTGCCACATGCCGGGCATGCCGATATAGCCGGGCAACGCCTGTATGCGACTAAGCCAAGCTGTGATGGCCGGATAAGCCTCTATGTCGATCATGCCTTCCGGCGCCAGCGCGATATATGGATAGATGGCAATATCGGCAACGATTATATGATCGGTAGCCAGGTAGGAATGGTTGGCTAGCCGGTTCTGTAGAACCTGTAACAGGTTTGCAGCGACTTGCCGGGACTCGTCCAGGTTAATGGTGCGGCCAAATTTAAAATGTAACCGCAAGCGATTCGGTCCAGCGGCCAGTTCATTGGCTGCGGTTGAAAGCCAGGCGATGCACTGTGCTAATAAAGCCGCATCATTCGGCAACCATTGCTCGTCGCCATATTGCCGGGCCAGATACACCAGAATCGCCTGACTATCCCGAATCACCACCTCACCGTCCGTTAATACCGGCACTTGGCCAAAGGGATTCATGGCGATGAATGACTCGGATTTTTGTTGCTGTTCGCCGCCGTTAACAGCAACGCTCTGGTACTGAAGACCCAAGAGCAACAACATGAGCCGGACTTTGTGGCAATTACCGGATAGGGCAAATTCGTAGAGGGTAATCATGGGTTTTTCCTCAATAAGCAGTTAAGGTTTTGACGCATCATTCGATGCGGCAAGCTGCGCTTTTAGCGCTGCAATTTCCTCAAGCAAGGGATTGATTAAATAACTAAGCTCGGCTTTTGAATAGCGCGGCGTAATGTGCTGAGGGCAATTCCATTCGATGGCTTTGACATCAATCACAATGCCTCGCTCGACGCGGGCGCGATAAGCCGGGACTGCCAGTTGCGAGACCAATGCGGGATCTTCGCTTTCATGGACGATACGCACCCGGCCCCACAATTTCAGACGCCTTCTGTTGGGGTAATCCATCAAAATCATCGATATCCGATCGTTGAAGTTAAGGTTGCCTATGCTCAGGTACTGTCGGTTACCACGAAAATCCGCAAAGCCTATCGTATGCGCATCCAGCACTTTCAAAAAACCTTCAGGGCCGCCACGATGCTGCACATAAGGCCAGCCGAACTCCGATACCGTGGCTTGGTAAAAACTGTCGCGTTCGCCGATAAATTCAATTTCCGGTTCGGTCAAGCCAATACCGGGATCGTCGGCCAATTCAAACCGGCTGTTGGCTTCCCGGCTGCCATACAGCGACTGAGCCGCTTTGACGCTGGGCGTAAAAGTGATATCCGCAAATGCAGTAGCCATGTCATTTCTCCGAAAGGACCGGCAGCATGGATTGCCGCCGGATTAGTTCCAACGCTTCAAACTATGCCGCGATTTTTAGATCGACTTTAGGGAAATCTATTTCAGTCTGAGCCACCTCGTTGATGTAGTTGGTTAAGGTATTCAGCGCGACATGCAGCACAATTTCCACAATCTCGGCATTGCTGTAGCCAGCCGCTTTGACAGCGGATAGTTCGGCATCCGAGACATGCCCGCGTTGTTGCGCCACACGTGCAGCAAATTTCACGGCAGCCGCCGCTTTAGGATCGGACGAATGTCCGTTACGGTTGGCGGTAATTTCAGCGTCGTCCAGCTTGGCAACATTTTTGCCGAGATAAGTATGCGCGGACAGGCAGTAGCTGCAGCCGTTAATTTCGGCGATAGCCAGGGCGATGCGCTCTCGGGTTTTGGGTTCCAACACACCTTTGCCTAACGCGCCATTAAGACTCAAATAGCCTTCCAATGCAGCGGGGCTATTGCCCACCAGCTTCATCAAATTGGGTACGACACCCAGTTGCTTTTTAATGGCATCCAGCAAGGGTAAAGAGGCGGCAGGGGTTTGTTCTGCGGTAGGGATTGCGATTCTGTTCATGTTAATTCTCCAAATAAAAGGTTGTGGTTTAAAGCGTCATCGCCCAGTGTTGTGGGGATGGCTATACTTTGTCACATGCCGTTTGGAGAGAGAATGCTCATAAATTTGAAGTAACTATTCCACAAATTGGAATAGTTAACGCTCCAACTGATAACAGGGTAGTTTTGGTGATTGGTGAAAGAGGCGGACAGTGGGGTCAAGTGCGTATGCCAATACAAAACCTGCCAACCTCCAACTTTTGGACTTTAGTTTCGGCCAAAAGCCGCCGGCCGAATACATAATCGCCAATGGCAAATGTATCGCCAGAAGCAGGCGTAGGGTGTGGTGAGTTTACGAACCGCACCAATCGCGAACGATGCGGTGCATGTTGTTTACCGCATCCTACGGGCTACCCGATGGTTGGCACCGACCGACATACACTGCCATTGTTGTCTGTGCGATAGAAGAACCCGGCCCGCTCCGACTTACCAAAAAGTTCGATGTTGCTGATGTGGTGCATCGACGGCTCAACACGCTCGGAGTAAAGCCGGACGGCGAGTTCATCTGTGTTGATCTCGACCGTCAACCCGGAGAAATCGAGCTCGTAGCAGGACGCCAGAACCTACTGTTTGCTGGACGGAAAGTTTGCTTTGTAAATCGTGTTGTATCGCGGCTCGAAATATCTAATCAACGCGGCCTCAGCAAGGGATACTTGCTGCGACTTCTTCAAAGGCCTATCCATGATGCTGTAGAAGCGACCTATGTCACGCTCATCGGCAATGACTTCCTTAGCCTTGCCGTCAAATAGGGTCATTACACGGTACGGTTCATACTGAAAGGTTGCCACAAAGGTCTCCGACTCGGGACTCTCGTAAGCCGCCTCAGCCAGGATCTTCTGTAGTGTTGAATGACTCTGAAGCCTTTCAAATGCGGAGCGATTGCCACCCGCGAATGCCTGTCCAATATATAGAACTTCCAAATTTGCAAGCTCTGGCCTGTTGCGGTGCATGCCTTCGGTAATGCTCAGTGCACTTGCGGGTAGGTATCGCACAATCTCATCTTCCGCGTTGTAGGACCTAATTTCGCGGTGCGGATAGGGCGAAAGTGTGGCCCGTGAGGCATCATCTAGGAGCGGAAACTGAATTTGGAATGGAGCCCTATACTCCGTGCCGCTGATGGAATAGATCAGGTCGCCGCTAGCAACGCTGTCTTGGTATTGGAACGTTCCAGCGTCGAAGCGGAGTGCCGGACGACGACAGATGAGGTAGATATGTGAGTTGTCGGCGATGACCTTCTCTGCTGGCCTCATCTCTCCACCCGACGTAACTTGATCGGCTGGGATGAGAAGCCAATTGCTGGTGAACAGATTCACTGAGAACTCTGACAGGTAGTATTTTCTTTTGGACATCGGCAATTCTGCAACTGAGTGCTAACTAATAATTAGATGATTTCCTTTTACTTACTGGAGAGTCCGGTAGGATGCGGTGAGGCACGAACCGCATCAATCGCGTCATTCTCCTGCGGAGAACTTTGAAAAATCAATGTCACCGCCCCAGCTTTCAGGATACACACCACGTTTCACATATCCATGAAAACTTGAATGAGGCCAATCCTTAACGCATTGCACCCAACCATGCTTGACCGGATTCCAATGAATATAATCGATATGCTGCCGATAATCGGCTTCGTCGCGAATCAGGTGCTCCCAAAACCGCCGCTGCCAAAGGCCACGTTCACCGCGCTTCTCACGACTTTTGGAAATCCTTTCGCCTTTGGCAATATGGCGGGCAAAATAGGCTTTGATTAATCCCCAGCGCACGGAAAAGTCGGAATCGCCCGCTGGTAATGTCAAGATGCAATGCAGGTGCTCGGGTAAAATTACAATCGCATCGATTTCATAAGGGTGCCTGGCTTTGACATGGGCAAAGGCCATTCGCAATAGATCAATCTGATCTGTTAAGAGTCGATTGCCGTGGCGTTCGACCAAATTAACTGTAAAAAACCATGTAGCTCCGGCATGTTGAAATCGGCGATATTCAGTCATCGTTTCGGTTTATGGCGTTAATTCTCTCGATCGATGCGGTTCGTACCTCACCGCATCCCACTTGTTTGTCGCTTTACAGGACAGATTCGCCACAGTATTGCAAAGCTATCGGTTCGTCTTATCGATGCCCAATTTCTGCATGCGATAGCGCAGGGTGCTGGGTTTAAGATTCAGCAGTTGCGCGGCGCCGTTGGGGCCTTCGATGACCCAGCGGGTTTGTTCGAGGACGCTAAGGATATGCTCTTTAGCTACGGCATCCAGGCTGGCGTCGTTGGTTTGAGTGAGTTTTTCGCCGTTATCGGCAACAGCGGGCAATTGCTCGGGCTCGACTTCCAAAATCGGCGCATCCGTCAGTATTACAGCGCGTTCGATGACATTTTCCAACTCACGAATATTGCCGGGCCAGCGATAGCTCTGCAAACGCTGCATCGATTGGGCACTGATACCGGTTATTTTTTTACCGATTTTCGGCGCGAATTTACCCAGTAAAAAACTCACCAGCAGCGGAATATCTTCCAGCCGTTCGCGTAGCGGCGGCGTGGTCAGCGGAAATACATTCAGACGGTAAAACAGGTCTTCGCGAAAATTCTTTTCCGCCACTTCCGCTAACAAATTCCGGTTGGTAGCGGTTATCACCCGTACATCCATTTTGATGGGTATTTGCCCGCCAACCCGTTCGAATTCGCGTTCCTGAATCACGCGCAACAACTTGACCTGCACATCCAACGGAATCTCGCCGACTTCATCCAGGAACAATGTGCCGCCCTCGGCCAATTCAAAGCGGCCGATGCGTTTGCTGATGGCGCCGGTAAACGCGCCTTTTTCGTGACCGAATAATTCGCTTTCAATCAAGCTGGAAGGCAAGGCCGCGCAATTGACTTTAATCAATGGCCGGTTTTTCCGAGGGCTGGCGGCGTGAATAGCGCGGGCGATCAGCTCTTTACCGGTACCCGATTCGCCTTGGATCAATACCGAAGCGTCAGTCTGCGCCACGCGCTGGACTTGGTTTAATAAGGATTGCAGCGCCGGGCTGCGACCAATGATGTCGTCGAAATTATGCGTCGATTTAATTTCTTCCTGTAAATACAGATTTTGCGCTTGAAGTCTGGCCTGTTCCCGCTCCATCAACACCCGTTCGGTAATGTCGATAAACATGGTGCGCATGTATTGACGACTGGGGTCGAGTTTGGACCACCACTGTATCCAAATCGGCTGGCCGTTATCCTTGCGGCGCAATTCCAGGACGACGCCATCGTTATTCGTGCCGTCTTCGATGGACTTGAGCGCTAGCTGTAATCGCTGTTGGGCTTCCACAGTGTCGGGTATGAATGAGCTGCCAATCAGACCCGGCACTTGCTCCGGCGTGATGCCCAGGATGCGCATGGCGGCCTGGTTGGCGGCCAGAAAGCGGGTATCGGTGTCCTCGTGCACATAAGCAATCGGCGCTTCGTCGAATAAATCCTTATAGCGCTGTTCGCTTTGCCGGCATAACTCTTCGACCCGAATCCGGTTGAGTTCCGCCGCCGCCCGGGCGGCGAAGATCTTGAACGTGTAGAGCAATCGAGGTTCTTCAGGCATAGCCCGCTCATCAAATATCGCCAGATGGCCAAGGATATGACCGTCGGCATCTTGTAACGGTACGCCGAGATAACTTTCTATACCTTCTTCCTTGGGAAATATTTTTGAAAGGTCCGACGGGTAATGACACAGCTTGCCGGCCAACACGTCTACACAGGGCGTCCCAGCCAGTTCCCACTCCTGATTGTCGATAAATTCGCCGTTCGTCCAGAAGGCCAAGGACCTTATCCGGGTTTTGTCGCTGGTGAATTCGGCAATGAAGCCGTTCGCGACGTTGGTGGCAATACACAGATTCCGCACCAGAGACCGTAAAAAGTCTTCACCGGTGGTTTGCACGGTGCCTTCCACCAACGCCCGCAGTATGGCGAGTTCCGACGAATCGACTGTTTGCATGAGTTTAGTAGTCCGGTTGCTAACGCTACCGGCCATTCTAACCAATCGATTCCACAGCACCAAGCCACAACTATTCGCGGCAGCCGCAACTATTGGTGGCCGCAAAAAACGCATAGCGTTATTCAAAACTGCTCACACCTTCTTTAAGCCCATGTATTAATTGATAAATATTTTAATTTTTAATGTTGGCATGCCGATTGCCATTAGTTAAATGTCCGCTGCTACCTGGGCGGACACCACTAAACCACTTAACTTTTTGGAAAAGACTCATGAAAAACGTAAACACTGTTGTATCGACCGCCATGGCTTCACTGATTGCTTTAGGCGCTTTGGGCTTGCAATCCGAAGCGTTTGCCGCGGACAAAAAAGACGTCGAGAAATGTTACGGCGTCACCAAAGCCGGCAAGAACGACTGCAAAACGCTTTCCAATGCCTGCGCCGGGCACTCCACTGCCGACAATCAAAAAGATGCATTTATCGCCTTGCCTGCCGGCACTTGCGAGCGAATTGTCGGCGGCAGTCTGGAAGCGCCAGCAGACATGAAATAGCACCATCGCCTCCCGTTCCCTTAACTCACTACCAGTAGCTTCTTATGAAAAACACATTCAAACGTACGGCAATTTCTCTTTGCCTGGCTGCATCTCTGCCTACGCTGGCTTTTGCCGATAATCGCCACGAGTCCGAAGAAACGCTTTACACGCTGTCCAACGCTGCCGTTCAAAACGAAGTGCTGGCATTTCAGCGCGCTGACGACGGCCGTATGGAAGCAATAGGCAGTTATGCCACCGGTGGCGTGGGAACGGGTCGCGGCCTGGGGAATCAAGGCGCTCTGGCGCTGAGCGAGAACAAACGCTTTCTATTGGCGGTCAATGCCGGCAGCAACGATGTTTCGGTATTTCGGATCGAGCGCGATGGTCTCAAACTCGTCGATCGAACGGCGGAACAAGGCTTGACGCCGGTTAGCGTGACCGTCAGCCATAACCGGGCTTACGTCGTTAACTCGGGCGACGATTCGATCTTCGGTTTTGAGTTCAATCCGGCAACCGGCAAACTGAAACCGCTGCCGAAATCGTACCGTAAACTCAGCGCGCAAGGCTCCGGCCCGGCACAAATCAGCTTCGATCGGGATGCGGACGCCTTGGTGGTGACCGAAAAAGCGACCAATAAAATCACCAGCTTTTCTTTGACCGAACAGGGTTTGCCAGAAAGCCGCCATGTTGTCGATTCTTCGGGAACCACGCCGTTTGGTTTCTCTTTCGGTCGGCGCGGACAATTCTTTGTCGCCGAGGCCCAAGGCGGCGCGGTGAATGGGGCCACCGTTTCATCTTACCAACTGGAGGAAGACGGCTCGGCTCATCTGATCGACGGAGCGATCGCGGTCGGCCAAACGGCTGCCTGCTGGCTGGTAACCACACCGAACGGCCGCATCGCATTTACCGCCGATACTCCGGCCAGCGCCATTTCGTCCTTCGCCATCGACCGAACCGGACACCTGTCCTTGCTGAATTCGAAAGCAGCCGAAGAAATTCGGCCGACCGATCTGGCCATGGCTACCGATGGTTCGGTTCTGTACACCTTGAGCGGGGGCGACCACAGTATCGGCTTATACAGCATCAATAAGTCCGGCGCGCTGAAAAAGCTGGAAAGCCTGGATAGCTTACCGGCGGGCGTGACCGGACTGGTCGTTCGTTAAACCGCTATTCGCAAACAGACAGAGTACGACATGACCCTCACTCAGCAACAAGCTAGACATGCATCAGTGAGCTCGGCGATTCCGGCGTGTGCCGGAATCGGACTCCGCTCGCAGCACCACCGGGATGCGTTAGTCAATCCCGTCCGGACTGGATGGCTGGAAGTACATAGCGAAAATTATTTCGGCCAGGGCGGTATCCCGTTACGCGACCTGGAAGCTATCAGAGCCGATTATCCGCTTAGTTTGCATGGTGTCGGCATGTCGCTGGGTTCCACCGATGAACTGGATCGGCAACACTTACGCCAATTGCAGGATTTAATTCAACGCATCGAACCGGGATTGGTTTCCGAGCATTTGAGTTGGAGTTCCTTTGGCGGCCGGTATTTGAACGATCTGCTGCCCATGCCTTATACCGACGAAACGCTGACCCATTTAGCTACGCGAATTTCGCTGGTACAAGATTATTTGGGCAGACAGATATTGATCGAAAACCCGTCCAGCTATCTCGAATACGGCTTTTCCAGTTATTCGGAAAGCGAATTTCTCAACGCACTCGCGCAGCGTTCCGGCTGCGGCATTTTGCTGGACGTGAATAATGTCTATGTCTCCTGCGTCAACCACGGCTGGAATGCGCTGGACTACTTATACGAAATAGCCGCAGATAAAGTCGGCGAAATTCATTTGGCGGGGCATACCGTCAAAAAAGTAGGCGAGCAAACCATGCTGATCGATACCCATAATGCACCGGTCAGCGACGCGGTCTGGCAACTGTATCAAGCCGCTATTCAACACCTGGGCAGCCGCCCGACGTTGATCGAATGGGATGCCGATTTACCCGCCTGGCAGGTGTTAGTGGCGGAAGCCGCAACAGCCGATACCTATCTGGAGCAAGCTTATGCTCAAGCTGCATGATCTGCAACGGGATTTTTCCCGCTTTGTTTGCCAAGAAACCCAACAGTTGCCGCTGGACATCAAGGCTAATGGCTTGAGTGTCGAGCAACGTTTAAGCATCTACCGGAACAATACCCGACTGGGCTTAACCTCGGCATTGCGCGACACGTATCCGGTGGTGAACTGCTTGGTCGGCGAAGCGTTTTTTGATCGGCTCGCGGCCGACTATATCAAATGCTATCCGCTGCAAGCGGCCAGCTTGCTGACATACGGCGGGTATTTCGCAGAGCTGATAGCCCGGTTTGAGGCGGCGCAAGGCTTGCCCTATTTAGCCGATATCGCCGAGCTGGAGTGGCTTTGGCACGAAGCCTATCATGCTGCCGATGCACCGCCTTTGCCGCTGTCCGAGCTTGCCGAAATCGATCCAGGTCGATACGCGAAATTGGCATTCAAGCTGCATCCCAGCGCACGCTTCATGGCTTCTGAATTCCCAATAGAACAGATATGGGCAAGCAACCAGCCTGAATATCAAGGGCAGGAATGCATCGATTTAGATGCAGGTGGCTGTCGTTTATTGCTTTACCGGCCGCAGTGGCAAGTCGAAATCCATTGTCTGGCGGTAGCCGAATATCAATTTTTAACGTTATTGGGATCCGGGCAGGCACTCAATCAAGCGGTCGAAACCGTGCTGTCGGATCACCCCGAGTTAAATATCCCACTCCTTTTGCAACAGTGGTTGCGCAAAGGCTTATTGACCGATTTTTATCTGGTTTGATGTTACGAATATGAACACACAAAAAATCTGCAAATTAATAATGCCTTTTTATCAAGCGAAAGGCCGGAGTTATCGATTCGCAATCCTGCTGGATAAGCTGGCGCCGTCAGGCAACTTAATCCTGCGTTGCTGGGTAGCCTATGCGTTCTTGGTGTCGGGTTTACTGAAATTACAGAACTGGGACAGCACCTTGTACCTGTTCGAAAACGAATACGCCGTACCGCTATTGCCGGCAGAATTTGCCGCGATGCTGGGCACGGCGGTTGAACTGGCCGGCCCGCTGTTGTTGGCAAGCGGTCTGTTTGGGCGCGGTGCGGCTGCGCTACTGTTTCTATTCAATATTGTCGCGGTTATTTCCTACCCTGATTTGGGAGCCGCCGGTATTGAACAACATAAAGAGTGGGGCATCATGCTACTGGTCTGTAGCTTGCAGGGACCGGGCAAGCTATCGCTCGATGCATGGATAAAACGATGCCTTTTTCTGCCGGAAATCGACGGCGCAGCGATAGCCGGCAATCGGGAGAACAGATGAATACTGCAACTGCCGCGCAGCCGCTGCAAGGCCGAACAGCCTTGGTCGTTCAAGCCAATGCCGGCATCGGTGCCGCAGTCGCGGAAGCATTCGCTGCGGCCGGCGCCAGGGTGATGATTAACTATCTGCATGAAAATGCGGGAGCCGACCAGGTTGCGCAACGTATTCGCATCAAACAAGGACAAACCATGATATTTCAGGCCGATATCAGCCAGGAAAGTCAGGTGAAAAGCATGTTTGATGTCTTGGTCGCTTATTGGGGCGGCCTGGATATATTGGTCACTAATGCCCATCTGGAAATCGACAACTCGGCGCTGGATATAAATCGGAAGCCATCGCAGACCGTCCTTACTCAAAATCTGGTCGGGCACTTTCTGTGCGTTCGGCAGGCCATGCATGAATTTTCCAGACAAGGCTGCCAGTCTGCATTGCCGAATTCGGCAGGCAACATCATTTGCGTGTCCTCTTTGCGGAATGGTTTAAGTCAAGAGGGGCAGATCAATTACACAGTCTGCAAACCCAGCATGAGCAGTTTGCTCCAGGACTTCGCTGCAGCGCTTGGTCAAGCCAATACCAATATTGATCTCGCTTCTGCGGACGTTCCCTCCCTTGCTGAATATTGGGGCACCAATCAAGAGGATATTGCAAATGCGGCTGTCGGCTTGGCTGCGGCTGCTTATGCCGATCCAATTTCGAATAACCTTAAGATCGGAGGATCATAGGAATGAAAACCTATAAACCCCAAGCCATCCCCGCGTCGGAAATCACGCCGCAAGCCTTGTTTAATGCGCGGCGAAAATTTATGCAAATGGCGGGCGGCGTATCGCTGGCGGCCATTTGGCCGCAGGCACTATGGGCGGCTGACAAATTGGCCGAGGTTAAAAAATCCGCTTACAGTTCAGCGGAAGAGCTAACGCCACTCAAGGATGTTAGCCGTTACAACAACTTTTATGAGTTTGGCACCAGCAAGGATGAGCCCGCGATCAACGTCGGCAGCTTAAGAACCCGACCATGGACCGTCACAATCGAAGGCGAAGTTAAAAAGCCCAAAGTTTTTGATATTGATGACTTGTTGAAAATGGCGCCGTTGGAAGAGCGAGTTTATCGCCTGCGCTGTGTGGAAGCCTGGTCGATGGTGGTGCCGTGGGTCGGTTATTCGCTGGCGGAATTGATCAAGCGGGTGGAACCAACCGGCAATGCCAAGTTTGTCGAATTTGTCAGCCTACACGATCCGGAACAGATGCCGGGACAAAAAGCCGCGGTGCTGGAATGGCCCTACCGCGAAGGTTTGCGGCTGGATGAGGCCATGCACCCCTTGACGCTGTTGACATTAGGCCTGTACGGAGAAGTGTTGCCCAATCAAAACGGCGCGCCGGTCAGGATAGTGACGCCATGGAAATACGGTTTTAAAAGCGCCAAATCCATCGTCAAAATCCGTTTTGTCGAACAACAACCCGTGACCAGTTGGATGAAAGCCGGGCCCGGCGAATACGGCTTTTATGCCAACGTCAATCCCGAAGTCGATCATCCGCGCTGGAGCCAGGCCAAGGAACGGCGCATCGGCGAGTTTTTGAAACGCAAAACCCTGATGTTCAACGGCTACGCCGACGAGGTGGCGGCGCTCTATACCGGCATGGATTTGAAGCGGAATTTTTAAACCATGACGATTAAAAATCTCGACAACCGCGTCCTGGGCTGGGTGAAAGCTGCCGTATTTCTGATCGCTTTGCTGCCACTCGCCAAATTAGCCGCCGCCGCTTATGCGGATGATTTGGGCGCCAATCCCATTGAAAAAATTACCCACGTCACCGGTTACTGGGCTTTGACCTTTTTGTTGATTACTTTGGCGGTCACGCCGCTACGGCGTCTGTCGGGCTGGTTATGGCTGATGCGTTTGCGGCGCATGCTGGGCTTGTTTGCATTTTTTTATGCCGTGTTGCACTTTTCAACCTACTTGGTCTTGGACCAGTTTTTCGATTGGGACGCGATTGACAAGGACATCGTCAAGCGGCCTTATATCACCATCGGTTTTAGCGCGTTTATTTTGCTGATTCCTCTGGCATTGACCTCAAATGACGCCATGATCCAGCGCCTGGGCGGCAAACGCTGGCGGGCCTTGCATAGCTTGATCTATCCCTGCGCCATTGCCGGCGTAGTGCATTTTTGCTGGTTGGTTAAGAAGGATCTTACCAGACCCTTTATGTTTGCCGCTTTACTGGGCTTATTGCTGGGACTACGTATGGCTTACCGATTTATAAATAGCCGCAAACGGAAACAGGCTGTGCATGAGATTAAGCAAAAGACCGCTTAACATCAGCGCGAAGCGTAAAAATCCTTCTCTTGCTGGAGAGGGAGCAATCAACACGCAAAAACCTGCAGCTTGGTATTGATGCAAGCTCACGGCGCACAACTAACCACCAGTTCATCGCTGTATTGACCCACTTCAATATCTTTTACGACATAAACCGCTGTATAACGGCGCAGCTCAGGCTTACCGGCAACCAATAGCGGACGGTTATCGACATAGCGAGTTTGGGTGTCGCGGGCGAGAAACACAAATTCGCTTTCGTTCTCCCGCTGAGAATGGATATTGATACCGTCGCTTTTGAATTTTTGAAAACTCAACACCACATTACCGCCGGTCTGATCGGCAGCCTTCAGCACCGGTTTGGCGTCGGTTAAATCCGTATTGATTTCCGCACCAACGATGCCCAGCAGGCTACCCAGTGCCTCCGTATAACCGGGATGGGCCTTGATGCGCCGCGCCAATGCCCTTACCTTATTTTCGAACTGGCCGCGATAAGCCTGCTTGTCGGCTGTCGCATGATGCGCGGCCGCAGCGGCGATATTGGCGGCCGATACCTTGCCATGCAGTTCTTGGTTCTCGGCATTGCAAGCGGCAATGTCCTCGTCGGATAAACCCAGCTGGGTTTTCAACGCAGCAAGATTGACGATAAACCGGTCATGCCATATCAATAACTCACCATCGGGGCGCGGAAAATAATCTGATTTAGCCATCAGTGTGCTCCTTATAAATAAACGATAAGCAAGCCAGGCAACGGTCAACAGGCCGAATTGCCGGCATAAGTATTGGATTAAATCGAAGGGAATGACTAGCGTTAAAACTATGTCGCAAAAGAGTATAGATGGGCCGTCAACTTACACAAGTGCGGCTAACTGTCGCGCGTTTGGATATTAAAACCGGCCGAGGGCGTAGCCACAGGCTTTAAGCTAACTTCCAAAGCATCCGTGCGGGTTGCCGGCCATCGCGAAGGCATTCCAAATAGTCCCGGCGGCATATAAAAATCCCCGGAAGGCATATCCCAATGTCCGGAATGCACCTTCGCAAACCGGAGAGACGCCCCCACCGGGCTGGAAGGTGCAGCTACAAGGTCCGAAGGCACCGCCGGGCTTACTGGGGATGCCGCCGAGAGTTTTTTATGCACCGCAGGCTTGGGTTTATATGCGGTCGCGGCCAATGGAAATTCATCCAAATGATTTATAGGCCAATGCAAACCTAGAGCGCTTGGATAGATGGTACAGTTAACATGCTGCAAATTATCAATTTTTCAACAAGCAGCAATATATACAACGACCACTAAGTTTTAATAAATGTCTAATTGGTTACCGTTTAGACATTCTCCATGATTTCCCTTCCGGCTCGATCAAGCCCTCTTGTTTCAAGGCCTGCAGCAAATTCTTTACTTTATTATCTTTTTGGGTAGCATCCAAAACTTCGGATAGTTTATCTAGAAGCAGTCGATTAATGTCTACATGTGCAAAACTTTCCAGGTTCCTGGGGAAAAGAGCGTTGAAAAGTTTCCACCCCAGGTTGTTCAATAACCGGCTTTTTGCCGGAGAAACCTGGAGTGATAAAAATGGAAGTCATAACCGAAATCAGGCGATTGCATTTTGTTGAGAATGTCACCGTCAGCGCCCTTGCGAAAATATTCAAGCTGTCCCGTCCCACTATTCGTAAACACCTCAAGACGGTCGAAGCGCCGGTTTATCCGATCCGAAAGGATCAACCTCACCCGAAGTTAGGCGACTATCTCAAGCTGCTAGATGACTGGCTGGCAAAAGACGCTTGCTTGCCCCGCAAGCAAAGACGCACCGCCCAACGGCTATTCGAGTGTTTGCAGATTGAAGGTTATATCGGTGGGTACACGGCGGTGCAGCGTCGTGTCAAAGACTGGAAGCTAAATCACTCTGGCAAACCTATCGTCAAACAGGCTTTCGTCCCGTTAGCCTTTCCACCCGGCGAAACGTGCCAGTTTGACTGGAGTCATGAAACAGCGGTGCTGGGCGGCGTGGAACAAATCGTCAAGATGGCGCATTTCCGTTTGACCTACAGTCGGCAGACGTTTGTCATTGCTTATCCACGTGAGACCCAGGAGATGGTGCTGGATGCACATAATCAAGCGTTTGCGTTCTTCGGCGGCGTACCCAAACGCATGGTCTATGACAATCTGAAAACCGTGGTGGACGCGATCTTTGTCGGCAAGGAGCGGCGCTTTAATCGCCGTTTCCTAACCTTAGCCAATCACTATTTGTTTGAGCCTATAGCCTGTACGCCCGAAGCGGGCTGGGAGAAAGGCCAGGTCGAAAATCAGGTCGGCAATATTCGCGAATGGTTATTCACGCCTCTGCCGCATTGTGCCAACTTTACCGAGCTGAATGCTTTGTTGGCAAGACGTTGCCATGAACTGGCGGCACGACCGCATCCCGAACAGACCAGCCGCACGGCGGCGGAATACTTCGCGGAAGAGCGGCCAGCGCTACTGCCCATCAAGGCGCCATTCGAGGGTTATGTGGAATCGATGCGCCGAGTATCCAGCCAGTGCCTGATCTGTATTGATCGCAATCGGTATAGTGTTCCGGCCGCCTGGGCCGATCGCGTGGTATCGGTACGACTCACGGCTCATCGCATTAGTATGGTGGCGAATGGTAAAGTGCTTGCCGAGCATGAACGCCGCTTTGGGCGAGATCAGTTAATCTGTGATCCCTGGCATTTATGCCCTGTGGGTATTATCTGCCGGTACTGGAGAAAAAACCCGGTGCACTGCGCCATGGCGCGCCGTTTGTGACTTGGGATTTGCCGGTATCCATCAAAGTGGTACGTGATCGTATCCTCAAACAAGACAAGGGCGATAGAGCTTTTATCGATCTGCTGTTAATACCCACAGGGCACAAGTGGCGAGAGACCTGGGGGACACCGGTCTGGACACGCTGGACGTGGCCTGTGATCTGACTTTACAAACCGGCGTGATTAGCGCGGCCATCGTACTCAATGAAATGCGACGCCTAACGGAAGCTGCTCAGCCAAAACCGTTGACGAATACACCGGCATCGACACCCACACTCACGCTCGAACCCGTCGCCGATTGCAGTCGCTACGACGCCTTACGGAGCGCACGCCATGTCCATTGATCGCGCTGCGCAACTGAAAACCCTGCATCTGTTCGGTATGGCCGCTGCTTGGGGCGAATACCCACAGGGCACAAGTGGCAAGCCGAATACGGGCTTCAGCAAAAACCCGTTATGCCGGAAGTCTGGTTGGATCGCTTGATTGCCACGGAACTAGCGGATCGCCAGGCACGCAGTTTAAATTATCAACTCAAAGCGGCACGCATTCCCATCCATCGCGACTTGATGAATTTTGACTGGGCAGAAACGCCGTTGCCCAAAGCCAGAATCGACCAGCTGGCGACCGCTGGCTTCATGGATCAAGCCTACAACCTCATTTTAGTCGGCGGTACTGGCACCGGTAAAACCCATCTGGCGACAGCCTTGGGCGTGGCGGCCATTCATCAAGGCAAACGGATACGCTTCTACAACGCCGTCGATCTCGTCAATCAATTGGATAAAGAAAAGCAGCAGGGCAAAGCCGGTAATCTCGCAAAGCAACTGACCACCATGGATGCTGTCATCCTGGATGAACTGGGTTATCTATCCTTTCCCACATCCGGCGGCGCTTTGCTATTCCACCTGATCAGTGATCCCCACCACCA
>LUUF01000100.1 GCA_001644045.1 Methylomonas methanica
TTCCAAGATTTTCAGCGTTAGAGCTTCCGAGAAAATCCGGGCGACTCACTATGCACCCACGCCAGAGAATAGGAAAAACGAAACTCACCGCAACTAATATTTCGAGGCAATACGCCGATCTTTTCGAATATCTTAGGCAAATCCCTGCCAAAAAACGCCAGAATTGAAATCTAACTAGCTTGAACAACAATAATCTATTGTAAAATCGCTGTCTTTGTTTCCCGCGTTAACCGACTGTCCGTACGCATCAAGCCGAGTCCTATCATTATCAATGTTCCCTTCATCCGTTAGACAAGACTCTAAATGCGCGCGCTGATCGTCCTCGGTATTTTGTTGATGCCGTTGGCTACAGCGCAGGCAATCGGCAAGGCTCCGGAGGATTTGACCAACCTTTCCATCGAACAATTGCAAAACCTGGAAATCATCAGCGCGTCCAGGCTCGGCCAAAAAACCAGCCAAGCGCCCAGTTCGGTTTCGATTTTAACGGCAAGCGACATCCGCACCTTCGGCTGGCGGACGCTGGCGGAGGCGTTGAACAGCATGCGCGGCCTGTTCACCAGTAACGATCGCAATTACAGCTTTGTCGGTGTGCGCGGTTTCATCCAATCCGGCGATTACAATTCCCGCGTGTTGTTCATGATCGACGGCCAGCGCATGAACGAGAACATTTTCGACTCCGCCAATATCGGCCAGGAATTCATGCTGGACATGGATTTGGTCGAACGCATCGAATTTATACCCGGCTCCGGTTCCACTATTTACGGCGCCAACGCCTTTTTGGGCTTGATCAACGTCGTGACCAAAAAAGGTAAAGCCATAAATGGGGCGCAAATCACCGGTGAAGCGGGCAGCTTCGATACGTATAAAGGCCGTGTCAGTTATGGCAAGCAATTCGATAACGGCGCGGACTTGCTGGTTTCGGCGTCGCATTACGATAGCCGGGGCGTGCAAGATTTATATTTCCCGGCGTTCGCCGACCCCGGTACCAACAACGGCATCGCGCATAACATGGATACCGAGCGCTCCGACCGCTTCTTCGGCCGGATGCAATTCGAGGAATTCACCCTCAGCGCCGGCTTCGTCGACCGTTACAAGCGCGTACCCACCGCGGCTTACGGGGCCATTTTCAACGATCCCACCTCTCATACTTACGACAGGCAGATTTTCGGCAATCTGAAATACGAGAAAGCCCTGAGCGCGACAACCTCTTTCCTGCTCAAGGGATTTTACCAAGGCTACGATTACATGGCCGAAGACCCGTTCAATGACGCTGGCGATTATATTTATCACGACCAGACAAGAGGCCGCTGGTGGGGAGGCGAAGCGCAACTGACCACTAGCATATTCGACGGACATAGACTACTTTTCGGCGTGGAATATCAATACGATCAAGCCCAGCGCCAATTCGGCTATGTTACCCAGCCTTACCAGTATTATCAGGACAGCGACCGCAGCGGCCATCGCGTCGAACTCTACGCTCAAGACGACATCCGGTTGCTGGACGATCTGGTGCTCAGCGCCGGATTGCGCCTGGATCAGACTCACATGCTGAAACGTCTGCAATTGAATCCCCGCCTGGGCTTGATATGGAACCCGCTGGAAAACACCACGTTCAAGCTGTTGTACAGTTCAACATTTCGGGCGCCGCATGCCTGGGATATGGATTACAACCCCTACTATTACGGCGTCAGTCCGGAACTTAGAGAAGAACAAATCAAAAGTTACGAAGCGGTCGCCGAATGGCATTCCCATGACGGCGTGAAGCTGCTGGCTTCATTGTTTTTCAACGACATCAGCAAGCTGCTGAATGCCAACCCGGACACCGCATTGCTGGATAACGTCGGACGATACCATGCCTACGGCGCGGAATGGGAAGCGGAAAAACGCTGGGACAACGGTAGAATGTTCAAGGCATCCTACACCTACAGCCTGTTTACCAACGAAGCCAACCACGGTGTTTGGGCGTACGGTTCGCCGCAAAATATCTTCAAACTGCACTATGCTGAGCCTCTGTTCGACGATTTTGTCAAACTCGGTATCGAGAACATTTATATAGGTGACCGCAAGACATTTCAGAGCGGCAAGGCCGACGCCTACAATCTGGTCAATCTAAATCTGAGCACGGATAAATTGATGCGCGGCCTGGACGTGTCTTTCGGGGCCTATAACCTGTTCGACAGCCATTACGAAATGCTGATCAACAGCGACCGATATGATCTGCTGCAAATGAACGGTAGGGAATTTCGTTTGAAACTACAGTTGACGTTTTAAAGGGAGCCGATCAGATGAATAAGGCGTTTTACCGACTAAAACCTTGGGCCGTTTGCCTAGTGGTGATTTTGTACTTGGGACAAGGCACATTGCAAGCCGCCAATCAAGAGCCGGAAAACGACAACTTACCCGATTTGACTAACCTCAGCGTCGAGCAATTAATGAATCTCGATGTGACCTCGGTAATGAAAGTACCCACCGATGCCAAACACGTTCCCGCCGCCCTTTATGTATTGAGCAGCGATGAAATCCGTCGCACCGGCGCCACCACCATTCCAGAAGCGTTGCGCGTAGTGCCCGGCATGCATGTCGCCAAGGTGGACGGCAATAAATGGGCCGTGTCGATGCGCGGCTTCAGCAGCCAATTCGTCAATAAACTGCTGGTTTTGGTGGACGGCCGCAGCGTTTATAACCCGCTGTTTTCCGGGGTATGGTGGGATCAGCAAGACATGATGATGGAAGACATCGAGCGCATCGAAGTCATCCGTGGCCCCGGCGCCAGCTTATGGGGCGCCAACGCGGTCAACGGCGTCATCAATATCATCACCAAATCGGCCAAGGATACCCAAGGCGGACTGTTATCCAGCCATGTCGGCACCCAACGCTACGGCGGCGGTTTGCGCTATGGCGCCGATTTGAGCGGAGACGCCTATCTAAAAGTCTATGGCCGCCACACAAACTATAGTGACTCAAAAACGCTCGGCACTAGCGGTAACGGCGGCGACGAAGGCGAGATGAGCAAAATTGGTTTTCGTTACGATAAAGCCATCGACTTTACCAATAAACTGAGCTTACAAGGCGATGCATATCTCGGCGAAAGCAATGGCGCGCTGCAACAATTCCCATCGTTGACATCGCAACAGACGCCGGTACTGGCACCGCCCTATTCCCGCGCATTGCCCACCGATCAATTGTTCTCCGGCCACTATATCCAAGGTCGCTGGGAGCAGCATCAAAGCGCGGAGTCCAATACCGTATTGCGTATGTATTGGGATAGGCATAGCCGGAAATCGCCCTACCTGGACTCCGAATATCAAATCGACAACATCGACGTCGATTTTCAGCATAACTACAAACTAAACGATAGCCATATGTTCGTTTGGGGCAGCGGCGTCCGTTTCAATCTGAATAATTTCCAGGACAGCGCGCAAATCGCGATGAGTTCCAACAATCGTACCGACCGTATCTACAGTCTGTTCGCACAGGACGATATTACGCTGGTACCCGATCGCTGGCATTTGACCTTGGGCAGCAAGCTGGAACACAACCCAGTCACGCAATTTGAAGTACAACCGAACGCCCGCTTGTTGTGGACCCCCGACGAAAAGCATTCGTTCTGGGGTTCGGTATCCCGTTCGGTGCGCACACCCAATTGGGTCGAGCAAAATATTTCCTATGGTTTGCAAACCAGGCCACCGATAGGCGGCGGCGCCTCTAATTCGTCCAATCCCGCGGTAATGCTCAATTTGACCGGCAACCCCGACCTCACGGCCGAGAAAATGATAGGCTTCGAATTGGGCTGGCGCGGCCAACTGAGCGGCCAACTCAGCTCCGATGTAGCCTTGTATCATTACAGTTACGACGATTACGCCAGTCTGACGCCCAATATGCACCGATTCGCCGGCTATGTGCTGCAGACTCTGGATTACAACAACTACGGACATGTACAAGTCTACGGCGGCGAAGTCAGTATTGATTGGCAAGCCACAGAAGATTGGAAACTTCGCGCCAGTTACAGCCACGAAGAAGAACGCTTTCGCGTATCTCCGATGGCACCGGCGAATACCACGCTGATATCCGGGGACAGTTATCCGGCGCATAAGGCCATGCTCTGGTCGATGTATCAATTATCGCCGCAACTCAAGCTCGACCTGAATTGGCGCTATTCCGACGCGACCGGCCTGAACGGCTCGCAATCCAGAGCCTACCAGGATCTGGATGCACGTTTGGCATGGGATATGGGCTCGGGTATCGAAGTGGGATTGGTTGGCAGAAACCTGCTAAACAGCAGTCATTTCGAATACGGCTCGGATATGTTTTCCACCGCAACCGCCGTGCAACGCGAGGTATACGGTACCTTGCGCTGGCATTTTTAAGCGGCACCGACACTATGCTTACAGCAAAGAACAGGTGCCCAACATGAGCCGAGTCTTGCAAAAGGCCTACACAGGGCTAAGAAGATCGCGCCGCAGTCGCGACCGCGGCACATTGTCCGGCCGACAAGGACGCTCATCCGCATTCGCCATGCCGGTCTCGGCGTTGAGCAAAATGCTGTTGCTGCCCTTGCTGTTGAGCAGCCACCTGTGCCACGCCGAAGCCGCCAGCGAGGCTGCGGTGAAAGTGGCGTTTTTGTACAATTTCTTTAAGTTTATCGAATGGCCGGAGTCGGCAAACACCCAGAATCGTTACACCTTGTGCCTGAGCAGCCATACCGATTTCGGCGACCACATACTGATGCTTGAGGGCAAAACCGTGAACGGCAAGCCCTTGGATGTTGTGCGCAATATCGCCGCGAAAGACCTAAAATCCTGTCATTTAATTTTCATCGATGCCGCCGACAATCCCGGCGACTATGCCCGTGAACTGAAAGGCGCGCCCATAGTAACCGTCAGCGACAAATCCGGGTTTATCAACCAGGGCGGCACGATAGGTTTGATCCAGGACGGCAATCGGCTCAGTTTCGAAATAAATTTAGAAACCGCGAATTCCGGCAGTACGCGGATCAGCGCCCAGTTGTTGAAACTGGCTAAAAATATTTTGGCCGGCAAATAATTCCTTCATGCCGATGACATTGCTACGCCACCCATGATTCGCGACAAACTCGCCAATCTGCCGATGACCTACAAGCTGCAACGCTTGCAAGCCATCACCTTGGCCTTGGCCTTGCTGTTTACTTTATTAATTACCAGCTTTACCCACATCTGGCAGGAACGGCGGGAACTGTCGACTGAAGTGCGTTCGCTCGGCAAAATGATAGGTTTTAATGCCAACGCCGCCCTGCTGTTTGGCGACACGAAAACCGGTACCGACATTCTCGCGACCTTACGCGGCAAATCCGAAATCATCTCCGCACAGCTCTACAAAAACGACGGCGAAATTTTCGCGCACTATCCGGCTAAGGCCGCACCTGACAGTTTTCCCGCCACCCTGAGCGATGCGGAACAACAGCAGTTCAACCAGGGCCTTAAAATTGTCAGCGAGGTAATTTTAAACCCCTTACCCGACGATAACGGCGATGTGATAGGCACCTTGCGATTGCAGCTCGACTTAAAGCCCATGTGGCGTATGGTGATTATCAGTCTGGGTCAGATTTTTTTGGTGATGTTAGTGTCGTTCATGCTGGCGGTGTTTTTCGGCCGGCGCCTGGCGGAATCGATAGCCGCGCCGCTGATACGCTTATCGTCGTTGGCCAAGCAGGTGTCCATGGACAACAACTACATGGTGCGCGCCCAAGGCGAAGGCACGGATGAAATCGGCCAGTTGGTGAAAAGCTTCAATCAGATGATTGAACGAGTGCAACAACGCGATGCCGAGCTCGAAAACCAACGAGGCAACCTGGAGAAGGAAGTCGATCTGCGCACCGCCGACCTGCGTCAAGCCGTGGTCGATGCTCAAGCCGCCAATATCGCCAAATCGCAATTTCTGGCAACCATGAGTCACGAAATCCGCACGCCCATGAACGGCGTGCTCGGCATGACAGAGCTGCTGTTGGGCACCGATCTGGATACCACGCAACGTCAATATGCGGAAACCGTATTCAGTTCCGCCGATTCGCTGCTGACCGTGATTAACGACATTCTGGATTTTTCAAAAATCGAAGCCGGCAAACTGGAACTGGAAGAAATCGACTTTAACTTGATCAATCTCACCGACCAACTCACCGCCTTGTTTTTCGAACGCGCCAGTAGCAAACACATAGAACTGATTTGTACTGTCGATAACCGCGTGCCGCGCGATGTAAGAGGCGATCCGTATCGCTTGCGGCAAATTCTCACCAACTTGTTATCCAATGCGATCAAGTTTACGGAAGCCGGTTCGGTGAAGATGCAGGTCAATATTGCCGACCCGGATCGCTGCCAGTCGGCCGACAGCATGTGCTTGGAGTTTTGTATCAGCGATACCGGTATCGGCATAACGCCCGACATCCAAACCCGTCTGTTCAAATCCTTCAGCCAAGCCGACGGCTCCACTACTCGCAAATACGGTGGTACCGGCCTGGGCCTGGCCATCAGCAAGGAACTTAGCGAATTGATGGGCGGTAATATCCAGGTACAAAGCCGAGCGAACAGCGGCTCGGTATTTACTCTGCACATTCCGCTACGCAAATCCCACGAAGCTCTGCCAACCACCTTGCCAGGCGGTCATCTGCAAGGCAAACAAGTCTTGTTGGTTGAAGACAACGCCACCAATGCGAAAATCCTGGAAAATCATTTGACCGATTTCGGAATGTGTACCCGCATTGCCAAAAATGGCGCACATGCCCTGGAAATTCTCGATCAATCGGCCCGCGTGGGTCTGTTTTACGATATCGCCGTGCTGGACATGAAAATGCTGGGCATGAACGGCGCCGAACTAAGCCAACGGATTCGCGGGGACAAACGCTTCGCCGGTATCCGCATCCTCATCATCACCTCCAGCAACGACGAAGAGGTATTAGCCAAAATTCGTAGCAGCACCTGCGATCTGTATCTCAACAAGCCCGTACACCGGCGCACCCTGCAAGACGCCCTGCTCGGACTACTCTCGCAAAATCAGCAAACGATCGGCGCTCTGGTCGTTGCCTCTAAGAAGATTAGAATTCTGTTGGCCGAGGACAATCCGGTTAACCAAAAAGTTTGCAGCGCAATGCTGCGCCAGCTAGGCTACACGCTAATACTGGCGAATAACGGCCGGGAAGTCCTGGATATTGTCAGCAGCGAGCCTGTCGATCTAATCCTGATGGATTGCATGATGCCGGCCATGGATGGTTATACCGCAACCCAATACATCCGCGATCTGGAACGCAGTCGCAATTTAACCAGAACCCCGATCATCGCCCTCACCGCCAACGCGATGGAAGGCGACCGGGAACGCTGCCTGCTGGCCGGCATGGATGATTATCTTAGCAAACCGTTTTTACAAAAAACCTTGCAAGACAAAATCCAGGCATTGGTAGCCCCGCTACCTACAACAGCAGTCAATTCAGCCACACCCGAGATTAAACCGATTAACGCAACGCTCGATCCTTCGTCGCTAAATACCTTGCGGGAAATCGGCGGCAGTGCGCTGGTCGACGATGTATTGGCCTTATTTCGCACGAATGCCGAGCAACATATCGCGACGTTGCGCGCTGGCCTGCAGAATCGCAATACGGAAGCAGTGCGGCATGCCGCACATAGTTTAAAATCGGCCGCCGCCAACATCGGTGCGCTGAAATTGGCTGAACTGGCACGTTTGCTTGAAAATGCGGCACGGGACAATACCTTGCAATTCGACAGCCAGGTTGCCGAAAGCCTGCAAACGGAATATAAAGAAATTCTCCAGCGGCTTTCGCAACTCAAACCTTGATAATGGAACGATTACCTGCACGCAGCCTGATTTTGGTGATAGACGACGACGATATGGTGCGTCTGATGTTGCAAGAAATTCTGCAAAAAGAAGAGTTCGACGTCATTTGCGCGGCTAACGGTAAACAAGGCTTGACGCTGGCGGCCAGCAAACGGCCCAACCTGGTGTTGCTAGACGTCATGTTGCCGGATATCAACGGTTTCGAATGCCTGCAAACCATCAAAAACATGCCCGGCAACACCCTGTTGCCCGTGGTGATGCTGACCGGCATGGACGACCTGGAATCGGTGAATCGCGCCTTTCAATTGGGCGCTACCGATTTTATCCCCAAACCGCTCAACTGGCCGACCTTACCGCATCGCCTACGCTACTTGCTGCGCTCGGTTGCAACCTTAGAAGAACTGGCCAGAAGCGAAGCCGAACTGCGCCAGGCGCAAAAAATAGCGCAACTAGGCAGTTGGTACTGGTCTATCGTCGATGACAGCATGCAATGGTCGGAAGAAGTATTCAACATCCTCGGCACGGATCGGTCATCGTTTGAACATAAATGCCGCGATTTGTATAAATCCGTGCACCCGTCGGAACTCGGCAAACTGCAACAAGCCATGGATCTTTGCGTAAAGAACCAACGCAGCTTTCGCCTGGAATTACCGGTTACCCATCACGACGACTCCATCCACGTGATTCATATGCAAGGCAAACCGGTCGTCGAAAACCAATTGGTAACCCACATTCATGGCACGGTGCAAGATATTACCGAACGCCGGCACATCGAAGAACGGGTGCGGTTCTTATCCTACTACGACCCGTTAACCGGCCTGCCTAACCGGACGCTGTTCAAGGAAATTCTGGCGCAAGCAATGTCTTACTGCACGCGCTACGGCACGGTTATATCGACCTTATTTGTCAGTATCGATCGTTTCAAACGCATCAACGAAACACTAGGCCCGAAAATCGGCGATCAGGTGTTGAAAATGTTCGCCGAGCGCTTACTGGCGGAAGTTAGGGATTGCGACTACATCTCGATTAACGCCGATTACGATTTGGCCGACATGACCGTCTCCCGCCTGGGCGGTAACGAATTCACCGTGTTGCTGAATCATATCGAGGATACGCGCGATAGCGTCAAAGTCGCCAAACGTATTTTTCACGCGATGCAGCAGGCGTTTCCGGTAGACGACACCGAATTGTTTCTAGGCATCAACATCGGCATCGCCATCTATCCCGGCGACGGCCAGGACGAAGACAGTTTCATCAAAAACGGCGAGTTCGCGATGAATCATGCCAGCGAACACGGCCATAACAACTACCAGTTTTTCAGTAAATCGCTGAATGTCGCCGCGTTTCACAAACTGGCCATGGAAAACAGCCTGCGCCGGGCTATCGAACGCAACGAATTACAGCTTTACTATCAAGCCAAAATCAATATTCGCCGCCAGCAAGTGGTGGGGTGCGAAGCGTTGATTCGTTGGCAACATCCGGAACTTGGTTTGATAGGCCCCTCGCAGTTTATTCCGATTGCCGAGGATTCCGGCTTGATAGCCCAAATCAGCGACTGGGTGCTGGAAAATGCGAGTCGGCAAACCTTGGACTGGCAACAGTCAGGACTTTGCCAGGGGCTGATTATGGCGGTTAACGTGTCCGCCACCCAATTTCGGCAATACGGCTTCGGCAGTCACGTCCGCGAAGTATTGACCAACATCGGTCTGGAGCCGCGTTACCTGCGGCTGGAACTGACCGAAACCATTTTGTTGGACCACATCGACGACGCGCTAGTCACGCTACGCGAATTACAAGCCCTGGGCGTCAAAATCAGCATCGACGATTTCGGCACCGGGTATTCGTCTTTGTCTTATTTAAAAAAACTCCCCATTTCCGAATTGAAAGTCGATCATTGCTTCGTCCGCGATCTACCACACAACGAAGACGATATGGCCATTACCGCTGCGATACTGGCCCTGGCCGACGCCCTGTCGCTGGATGTCGTCGCGGAAGGTGTGGAAAACGAAGATCAGGCCAATTTTCTACTGGATAGCGGCTGCGAAGTAGTACAAGGATTTTTGTACAACAAACCCATGCCCGCCGAGGAATTTGCGGCCTTTGTTCTGACCTTCAATTCGCAATACCTGTTGGCCGGCAAAGTCTGATATGACCGCCAAACCTCGTATCCTGGTGGTCGACGACGACCCTATGATCCGCCTGCTGGTCAAGCAAGTCTTGCACGCAGACGGCTACGAATTGATCGAAACCGACAATGGCCGGGCCGGGTTGGAACAATTTATCGCAGCGCGACCGGATCTGGTATTGCTCGACGTGATGATGCCGGAAATGGATGGTTTCAGTTGCTTGGAAGGCATGCGCGCCGCAAGCGACAAGAGCGTACCGATCGTGATGATGACGGCGATAGAAGACGCGCAAGCCGTGGAAGACGCCTTTCGGCTGGGCGCCACCGACTTTATCGGCAAACCTATCCAATGGCCGCTGCTGCCGCATCGAATCAGCTATGTCTTGCGTTCGCATCGCACCACGCAAACGCTGATAGAACAACAAAGCTTACTCAAGCAAAGCGAACAACGCTTCCGGGACTTGGTGGAAAGCATTGGAAGCGAATACTTTCTTTACTCCCACGACACCGACTGTACTTTTACCTATCTGGGTCCTTCGGTGGAACATATTCTCGGCTACACGCCCGAGGAATTGCGCCGCGATTGCTTCGATATCACCACCGACAATCCTATCAACCGGATTGCCCGGATGTACACCGAGCTATGCCTGACAGGAACGAAGCCGCCCAACTACGAAGTGGAAGTGCGCTGCAAGGACGGCAGCCTGCGCTTACTAAGCCTTAACGAGTCGCCGATGTTCGACGCTCAACAACGCGTGGTGGCGGTGAACGGCCTGGCGCACGACATCACCGAAATGCGCGGCACGCAACAAGCGCTGGCCGATAGCGAGGAACGCTTGCGGCTGTCCATGCAGGCAGCCAAACAAGGTTTTTACGATCTCAATCCGCAAACCGGCACGATGATCATCAATGCCGAGTATGCCGGAATGCTCGGCTACGATCCTGCCTGTTTCGACGCCAGCATCGGCAGTTGGACAAACCGCTTGCATCCGGACGACCGGCAGCGGGTTATCGACACTTACCAGCGTTACATAGCCGGCGAACTGGCTGAGTATCGCCTCGAATACCGGCAGCGTTGCGCCGACGACAGCTGGAAATGGGTATTGTCGATCGGCAGTATCGTCGAGCGCGACGCTCAGAATCAGCCGGTGCGGATGCTGGGTACTCACACCGACATCACCGACAGCAAAATGGCGGCCGAACGCCTGAATTTGCTGGCCAAGGTCTTCGAAAACAGCGGCGAGGCCATTTTCCTATGCGATCCGGATACCCGCATCGTGTCCAGCAATCAGGCCTATACCAATATCACCGGCTACCGTGCCGAGGAAGTGTTGCAACGAACCCCGTCGATCCTGGATGCGCGGCATCTCGAACTCAGCCACTATCAACGCATCTGGCAAGCATTGCGAGAAAACGGCTACTGGCAAGGCGAAATTTGGGATACCCGCAAGAACGGCGAATCTTATCCGGCGTGGCTGGGTATTTCGGCCATGTACAATACCCACGGCGTAATCAGTCATTACATCGGCATTTTCTCGGACATTACCGAACGCAAGGCCGCCGAAGCGCAAATCGAATATCTGGCGCGTCACGATCCGCTCACCAACCTGCCCAATCGCACCTTATTGCGCGATCGCTTCGATCAAGCCATGGCTCACGCGGTGCGAAACGCCACGCTGGTCGGGTTGCTGTTTCTGGACCTAGATCATTTTAAGAATATTAATGACACGATGGGGCACGACGTCGGCGACCGCCTGCTGCAAGGTATTGCCGAGCGTCTGGTGCAGTGCGTACGGGAGGTGGACACGGTTTGCCGGCAAGGCGGCGACGAGTTCATCATTATCCTCACCGATATTCCCGACATTGAAGCCATCACGCAAATTGTCCTGAAAATTCTCGATCAGTTGACTCAGCCGTTTTCGATCGAAGGCGTCACCGTTTGCACCTCATTCAGCATAGGCGTCAGTTTGTATCCCAATGACGGACTGACTTTTCACAGCTTATTGAATAAGGCCGACACCGCGATGTATTCGGCCAAAAACGAAGGCCGCAATACCTTCCGCTTTTTTTCCAACGATATGAATCTGGCGTCTATCGAGCGGATGAATATCGAGAACGGTCTGCGGCTGGCCTTGAAGCGCAACGAATTTCGGCTGCACTATCAACCGCAATATTCCATACATAACAACACCGTGATTGGCGCGGAAGCCTTGCTGCGCTGGCAACCGGAAAACAGCCCGATGATTCCGCCGGCCAAGTTCATCCCCATCGCCGAAGATAACGGCTTGATCGTCTCGATAGGGGACTGGGTGTTACGCGAAGCTTGCAGGCAAAATAAGGTCTGGCACGATGCCGGCTTGAAACTGCTGGTCACCGTTAATATCTCGGCCCTACAGTTTAAACGCGGCAACTTGCTGGAATCGGTGCAGGCCGCGTTGAACGATTCCGGCCTGGAACCGCGCTATCTGGAACTGGAATTAACCGAATCGGTACTAATGTTCGACACAAATGCCGTGATCAACACCATCGCCCAGCTGCGCGCCTTAGGGGTTAGTTTTGCCATCGACGACTTCGGCACCGGCTATTCCTCGCTCAGTTATTTGAAACGCTTTGCGGTAAACAAACTAAAAATCGATCAATCGTTTATCCGGGATTTGACTTCCGGCAAGGCCGAAGACACCGCCATCGTTAAAGCCATCCTGCAATTGGGCGATACGTTGGGGCTGCTGACCTTGGCCGAAGGCGTGGAAACCAAGGAGCAAGCCGAGCAACTGAGTCTACTTGGTTGCCGCAAAGCGCAAGGCTTTTATTGGAATCAACCGCTGCCCGCCGACGAATTCGCCCGACTGTTTACGCCTGATTCTCCAAAACCGGTCGTTTAAAACAGTCTCCAAATCGGCGTAGCACCGTCCGGCAAGGCCGCCAGACGCCCCAACTCCAGCCATTGATTGCCCGGCGCATGAAAATCCGAGCCCATGGACGCATGCAGCTGATGTTTGCTGGCGTGCAAATAACTTAAGCGAATATCGTCTATGCTGGCTCGCCCGGTAACCACTTCTATACCCTGGCCGCCCGCCGCCTTGAAAGCGATTAAGGCTTTGTTGATCCATTTGGTGCTGAGTTTATAACGCAAGGGATGCGCCAGCACCGCCACACCGCCGGCGGCCCGAATCCAGCCGACGCACTCGGCCAGGCTGGCCCAAACCGTCGGCACATAAGCCGGTTTGCCCTTGCTCAAATAACGATCGAAAGCGTCCTGCTGGGTTTCGACAATCCCTCGAGTAACCAGAAAGTCGGCAAAATGCAGGCGGGTGATTTCGCCGTTACCGGCGATTTGTCTTAAAGTCGCATAGGCATCGGCTATGCCCTTCCTCGCTAGTTTTTCGGCAATTTTTTGCGCGCGTTGGTCGCGAATAATTTGTTGCTTGGCAATACCCTCGAGTAATCCCGGATGTTGCGGATCGATATTTAAACCGACGATATGCAGGCAATGGCTTTCGAAACTGGCCGACAATTCGATGCCGGAAATCAAGCGGATGCCTGCTTGCGCGGCGGCCTCACCGGCCTCCTGTAAACCGGCGGTAGTATCGTGATCGGTCAAGGCCAGCGCGGTAACGCCATGCTGTTGGGCGCGCAACACCAACTCGGTGGGCGACAAAGCGCCGTCGGACGCGGTGGAATGACTGTGTAAATCGTATAATTCCGACACTATTGGTAATCACCGTAAAGTTTGGCGTACAAGCCGTTTTGTTGGATCAAGGAATCGTGTTTGCCTTGTTCGCAAATCTGTCCTTGTTCGAAGACATACACATGATCGGCCTGTTTCACGGCACTGAGTCTATGGGCAATAATGATGGTCGTGCGGCCTTCCAGAAAGGTGCTCAAGGCTTGGTGCAGTTTATACTCGGTTTCGCTATCCAGCGCCGAGGTAGCCTCGTCGAGAATCACCACCGCCGGATGGCTGACTATCATCCGGGCGATGGCCAGCCGTTGCCGCTGGCCGCCGGACAGCCGCATACCCTGCCGGCCCACCACCGTATCCAGCCCCTGCGGCTGTTCCTCGACGGTGAGCTTCATTTGCGCAATCTCCAAGGCGTGCCACAGTTCGGCGTCGGCAATCTCCCGGCCCAGAGTCAGATTCGCGCGTATCGTATCGTTTAGTAAGGCCGGATGCTGTAACACCGTCGCCACATGCTCGCGCACCACGTCCAAGCCTATCCGATCCAGCGGCACACCGTCGAAATAAATCATGCCGCTGCCTGGCGGATACAAGCCGATCAAGGTTTGCGCCAACGTAGACTTGCCGCCGCCGCTGGCGCCAACCAACGCGATTTTTTCGCCGGCCGGAATGGTGAGATTAATACCATTCAGTACCGGCTCGTCCTTGTAACTAAAATGCAGGTTTTTAACGCTGACCGATACGGTTTTACGCCCGGCAAACGGGTTTTGCAAATGCGGATAGTAAGGTTCGCGCTGCAGCAGGGTCAGCTGGTTGACACGGGCCAACGCGGCCTTGGCGGCGTAAAAGGACTGCTGAATGCTTAAGATCTCCTGCACCGGTGCCATCATGAACCACAGATAGCCGAATACCGCCAACATCTCGCCTATGGTCAAGTTGGAATACAGCACCATCAGCATCGCGGTCGCCCGGAAAATGTCGAAACCAAATAAAAAAGTCAAAAAGCTCAGACGCACCGTCGCGTCGCTTTTCCAGGCATAAATGGTCGAGTGATTTTTCACCGCAAGCGCACTACCTATCAATTGCCGGCAATAGTGCTCCTCCCGGTTACTGGCGCGGATTTGATGGATTGCTTCCAGCGTTTCGCTCAAGGCCTGTTGGAATACTGCGTAAGCTTTATTCTCGTTGGCTTTCAGTTCCTTGACCCTTGAACCAACAGCCCTGGCCAGATAAATCACCAGCGGGTTCAAAAAAATAATGAACAAACCCAATTGCCAATGCATCCACAGCAGAATCAATGCGGTGCCGAACACGGTCAGTACCGCCACCAATAATTTGCTGATCGTGGTACCGATGAAATTATCCAGGGTATCCAAGTCGGTCACCATGTGCGAGCTGACCGTACCGCTGCCCAGGCTTTCATATTCGGACATCGATATATGCTGCAAATGCTTCACCAAACTTTCGCGAATCCGAAAGATCACATCCTTGGCAATATTGGAAAACTGCCGGGTCTGGATGATGTTCAGTACCAAGGCAAACAAACGCAATACCAAGCTGGCCAGCAAAATAATGGCAATGTAAACCGCAGGTTGCTGCCACTCGCCCGGCAGCCAAGGATTGAGGCTCTTCAGCACCACACCCGGATGGTTAAGCAAGACCTCGTCTACTAACAGCGGCATCAATAGGGGCACCGGCACGCTGGCGACGGTTGCCAAAATTGCGACGAAATGCCCGTTGATCAGTTGTTTTTTATGCTGCTGAGCGATGCGGTAGATGTACTGCCAGGAGTATTCGGCTTGCGCCGCGCGGTTTGATGTTTTCAAGGTAATGAAACGAATTCGATGAAGTTTAACGATTATAATGGCCCGGCCTACTTTGCAAAAACTTCTTGCTCAGTGTTTCGTGTCGGCTATCGTGGAAATTGATATGCATGTTATTCCGTGTTTTTTACTGCTTGCCGCTCTGACCGGCATTTTGCCGAACAGTGCCCGGGCGGATGAAATCTCTCTTGTCACGCAACGTCAGCAATTTTTGCGCGCCGAACAAGCGCTTAACCAGAATCGCGATGCCGAGTATTTCGCGCTGGCATCTGGACTGAAAGACTACCCGCTGTATCCTTATCTGCAATACCAGTGGTTAAAAAATCATTTGGACGCCGACGGCGACATCAAGCAGTTTCTAGCCGATTACGCCGCCAGCCGATACGCGGCCGGACTGCGGCAAAGGTGGTTGCTGGCTTTGGGTAAAAAACGGCAGTGGCCGCTGCTGTTGAATAATTATCAAGGCAGTGATGATCCGGAACTGCAATGCTACGTCGGCTTGGCTCAATTCGAAACCGGCCAAACCTTGGAAGCATTCAATCAAGCCCGCGCCTTGTGGTTAAGCGGTAAATCGCAACCGGATAATTGCGATGCCCTGTTCGAAGTTTATAAATCCTCGCCGTACTTTAATAAGGAACTGATAAACCAACGATTTCACGCAGCGCTCAATCGCGACAATCAAAGCCTGGCAAGCTACATGACCCGCTTCCTCAGCGGCCCGGAACTCAATCTGGCCAATATCTGGTTAAAGCTACACCGGCAGCCGGAAACCGTTACCGCTGATACCGGCTGGCGTGAGAACCCCGAGCAAGCGGGAGAACTGTTTGCGCATGCAATTGATCGCTGGTTGGAAACCGATGTCGGAGCGGCCATGACAACGTGGGACAACGTTAAAGCGCAAATCACCATTGCGCCGGCAACGACTGCTGTTATCGAAAAACGCATAGCAGTCGCACTGGCCTTAAAACACGACAAGCGCGCCTACGCCCGCTTGTCACTGCTGGAAAATAGCGACGAGTCGGCGCGGGAATGGCGGGTCAGAGCCGCATTGAACACGCAAAACTGGCAAGACGTCACTACCGCGATTGCCGGTCTTAACGACGAAGAAAAATCTCGGGAAAAATGGCAGTACTGGCAAGCTCGCGGCTTGGCAGAATCGGGCCAGAGCGCGGCAGCCAATGCCTTGTTTCAGCAGCTGGCGAAAAATCGCAGCTTTTACGGCTTTCTGGCGGCCGGCAGGTTAAGACAAGCCATCGAACTGGTCGATAGACCGCTGACGGTATCTAGCCAGGATCTGGATTTTTTACAAAATCAACCGGACTTTCAGGTATTTTTCGAACTACTCGCTATCGATAGAAAACCGGAAGCCAAACGCCAATGGTGGTACGCAATAGCCAAACTCGATAGTCGTCAGTTGCCAGTCGCCGCCAAACTGGCACAACAAGCGAATTGTCCGGCTTTGGCGATTGCCACGATAGCCAAGGCCAACCATTGGGACGATGTGAATCTGCGTTTTCCGTTGGCATATGTCCAGCAAATCCAAAGCAACGCCGCCGCGCAACAATTGGATCCGGCCTTGCTTCTGGGTTTAATCCGCCAAGAAAGCGCGTTCGATGAATTGGCCGACTCGCCGGCCGGCGCCAAGGGCTTGATGCAAGTCATGCCGAACACCGGCCGCCAAATCGCCGCCGACCTGCGCGATAATTGGGATAGCGACTACAACCTGTTCAAACCGGAACTCAACGTCAAGTACGGCGCGTTTTATTTCAAAAAACTCCTACGCCAATTCAACGGCCACGTCGCATTAGCCGCAGCTGCCTATAATGCCGGCGCCAACAAGGTCAAACGCTGGTTACCGGAAAACCGCACGCTACCGGCCGATATTTGGATAGAAACCATACCTTATAAGGAAACACGCGGTTATGTAGCATCAGTGTTGATGTATAGCTTGATTTACCAGCAGCGCCTGCAACGCGGCAGCTTAAAGATCGACGATCTGCTGCGCGAGGTAATGCCCGGATAAAAATTGAGCTGATTTTTTAAGCCGATTATTAGATAATGCCGCAGTTTTTGAACCCACCAACCAGGTAAAAATTAAGATGGAGAAGCAGCACAGTTTCACGCGCGAAGAATTATTAATGTCCGGCCGCGGCGAGTTATACGGCCCGACCAACGCGCAGCTACCGCTTCCCAATATGCTGATGATGGACCGCATCGTCCATATTTCCGATGAAGGCGGCAAATACGGCAAGGGCGAAATCATTGCCGAGTTGGACATTACCCCCGAATTATGGTTTTTCGACTGCCATTTTCAAGGTGACCCGGTCATGCCCGGCTGTCTTGGTTTGGACGCGATGTGGCAATTGGTCGGCTTCTATTTGTGCTGGCTGGGCGGCCCCGGCAAAGGTCGCGCGCTGGGTTGCGGCGAAGTTAAATTCACCGGCCAGGTGCTGCCGACAGCCAAAAAAGTCACTTATAAAATCGACTTGAAACGCGTGATTCTGCGCAAGCTGGTCATGGGCATCGCCGATGCCACGATGGAAGTCGATGGCAAACAAATCTACGAAGCGACCGATTTACGAGTCGGCTTATTCACTTCCACCCAAGATTTCTAAGGAAACCGTCATGAAACGCGTAGTTGTAACAGGTTTAGGGATAGTTTCCAGCATCGGCAACAACCGGGACGAAGTGGTCGATTCCTTGAGAACCGGCCGCTCCGGTATCGTTCACGCTCCCGTCTATGAAGAGATGGGCTTTCGCAGCCATGTGCACGGCCCGGTCAACATCAACCTGGATGAAGCGATAGACCGTAAAGTTAAACGCTTTATGGGCGACGGCGCCGCTTACAATTATCTGGCTATGGAACAAGCCATCGCCGACTCCGGTCTGGAAGAGTCGCAAATTTCCAATGTCCGTACCGGCTTGGTCATGGGCTCCGGCGGACCGTCAACGTCCAACTTGGTGGATTCAGCCGACATTCTCCGCTCCAAAGGCGTGAAGAAAGTCGGTCCGTATATGGTGACCCGCGCCATGTCCAGCACCAACACAGCCTGCCTGGCCACGCCTTTCAAAATCAAAGGTGTCAATTACTCCATCAGTTCCGCGTGCGCAACCAGTGCCCACTGTATTGGTCATGCGATGGAATTGATTCAACTGGGCAAGCAAGACATCGTTTTTGCTGGCGGCGGCGAAGAACTGCACTGGACTATGTCCGTGATGTTCGACGCGATGGGCGCACTGTCTTCAAAATATAATGACACGCCAGCCACGGCATCACGCCCCTACGACGAAACCCGCGACGGCTTCGTCATCTCCGGCGGCGGCGGTGTTTTGGTGATTGAGGAACTGGAACACGCTAAAGCGCGCGGCGCAAAAATCTACGCAGAGCTGGTCGGCTATGGCGCCACTTCCGATGGCTACGACATGGTACAACCCTCCGGCGAAGGCGCGGTCCGCTGCATGCAACAAGCCTTGGCTACCGTTCATGAAAAAATCGACTATATCAACGCGCACGGCACCAGCACCCCGGTAGGCGATACCCGAGAACTGGAAGCGATGCGCGAGGTATTCGGCGCCGACGGCGTACCAGCGGTCAGCTCAACCAAATCCTTGACCGGACATGCCCTGGGTGCGGCTGGCGTCAACGAAGCCATTTATTCTTTGCTGATGATGCAAGAAAACTTCTTGAGCGCATCCGCCAATATCAACCAACTCGACCCAGGCGCGGCCGGCATTCCGATTGTTAGAGAATATCGGGATAACGTCACGCTGAACACCATCATGTCCAACAGCTTCGGTTTCGGCGGCACCAACGCCACGCTGATTTTCCAACGCTATAACGGCTAATCTTGCGCGGCTGGAACAACAGTTTCAGCCGCCTTTCACCGCATCCATGTCCGATCCAGAACACAAATCCCGCACCCAGTTTAACAAGCTGCAAAAACGCCTGAGACGCTGCGTCGGCGAAGCCATCGCCGATTTCAACATGATAGAACCCGACGATAAGGTGATGGTCTGTCTGTCCGGCGGCAAAGACTCTTACACGATGTTGGACATTCTGCTGAATTTGCAGAAAACCGCGCCGATCAATTTCGAGATTATTGCGGTCAATCTGGACCAGAAGCAGCCGGGCTTTCCGGAACACGTGCTGCCGGAATATTTGCAATCGATAGGCGTGCCATATCACATCATCGAACACGACACCTACAGCATCGTCAAACGCATCATCCCGGAAGGCCAAACCACCTGCAGCCTATGTTCCCGGCTGCGACGCGGCACTTTGTATGGATTTGCCAAGGAACATAAGATCACCAAGATCGCGCTGGGCCATCACCGCGACGACATCATCGAGACTTTCTTCCTGAACATGTTCTACGCCGGCAAATTAAAAGCCATGCCGCCGAAATTGCTCAGCGACGATAAACAAAACATCGTGATTCGGCCGCTGGCTTATTGCCGGGAAAAGGATATCAACCGCTTCGCGGCTTTCAAACAATTTCCGATCATCCCCTGCAACCTGTGCGGTTCTCAAGAAAACCTGCAGCGCAAGGCGATGAAGCAGATGCTGAACGCTTGGGACAAACAATGCCCCGGCCGAATCGAAACCATTTTCGCCAGCCTGCAAAACATCGCACCTTCGCAAATGGCTGACACCAGCTTGTTCGATTTTGCCGGCCTGCGCCGCGATTCCGACGCAAGTCTGCCGCGCGTCGTCTCGGATGACGCAGGACTGGATATCCTCGAACGCTAACTATGGAACGCAACGATGAAACACACAATTTTAGTGACGGGCGGTGCCGGCTACATCGGTAGCCATACCTGCGTAGAACTGCTGAATAACGACTTCGAGGTCATCGTTGTGGATAACCTCAGCAATAGCAAACTTGAATCGCTGAAGCGCATCGAAACCATTACTGGGCAAAAACCCGGTTTCTATCAAGCTGACATTACCGACCAAGCCGCGCTGCGCGAGATATTTGAAGCGCATAAAATCGATGCGGTGATCCATTTCGCCGGCTTGAAGGCCGTCGGTGAATCCTGCCAGCAACCCTTGAGTTATTACCGCAACAATATCTACGGCACCCAAGTGTTGCTGGAGACGATGAACGAATTTGCGGTGAAGAGATTGGTATTCAGCTCGTCCGCGACCGTTTATGGCGATCCGCACAGCGTACCGATTCTGGAAAGCTTCCCACTGCAAGCCACCAATCCTTACGGCCGTACCAAACTGTTTATCGAGGAAATCCTGCGCGATGTCGGCAATGCCGACACAATGAACGGAGCCAGCCAGCCCTGGCAATTCGCGTTACTGCGTTATTTCAACCCCATAGGCGCGCACAGCAGCGGCTTGATCGGCGAAGATCCCAACGGCATACCCAATAATCTGATGCCGTTTTTGTCGCAAGTCGCCATCGGCAAATTGCCGGTGCTGTCAGTGTTCGGTAACGACTACTCCACCAAGGACGGCACCGGCGTACGCGATTACATTCATGTCGTAGATCTGGCGCAAGGCCATATCAAAGCCTTGCAATACCTGCTCGGCAACACTGCCGATACTGCAATTTGTGATGCGATTAATTTAGGCACCGGTAACGGCTACAGCGTGTTGGAAATGGTCAAGACCTTTATCGAAGTAACAGATCAGGCAGTTCCCTACAAAATCGCACCACGTCGAGCTGGCGATGTTGCGGCCTGCTACGCCGACCCAAGTTTGGCGGAAGAGAAAATAGGCTGGAAAGCGGAGCGGGATTTAAAACAAATGATGACCGATACCTGGCGCTGGCAGAAAAATAATCCCAACGGCTATAACTAATCAGGCTCGACAACCAACACCAATCCGCCGTTCTCAACCCGATTCCTGCCTTTGCGTTTGGCTTCGTACAGGGCGGCATCGGCGGTTTGCACCAATTGCAGAGCGATCTCGGTAACCGGTTTTTTCTGCGACAGGCTGGGTTGGTAAGTCGCCACACCGATCGAAATAGTCACCGGGATGGATTGATCGCCGTATTCCACCTGTAAATTGGCAATACTCAAGCGAATCCGCTCGGCAATTTCGGAGGCAGTACTTTCGTCGCTTTGCGACAGCAAGGCCACGAATTCCTCGCCACCGTAACGGGCCAGCACATCGTTATTGCGCAGCAATTTTTTGATGATGCTGGCCACGACCGCCAGCACATGATCGCCGGCTTGATGTCCAAAACCGTCGTTGATGCGTTTGAAAAAATCGATATCCAGAAACAGGCAAGACAACGGTTCGCGATTGCGTTGACTGCGATCCAGCTCTTCCTCTATGCGCTGTTCCAAGAAACGCCGGTTGTTCACACCGGTCAATGGATCGACCAAACTGGTGCGACGCATGGTTTCGACATTCAGATTGTTTTCCAGGCAAATACTGATGACAGAAGCAATATGCTCGACAAAATCGGTGGCCATGCCCTGGATAAAGCGCTCGTTATGGTAACTACCCAGGTTCAAAGACCCCAGATACCTATCCCGGCGAATCAACGGCGCAATCACCACCGACGCGGGCTTTTGTTGATTGGATTCGGAGAAAAACTTTTCGCAGACCGTGGTTTGATAACTACCCAGAAACGGCTGATCGGACAATCCGAAACTATGGCGCAATTGCCATTCGCTACTTGCCAAAAACAGCCCTTCCCTGTCCCGATAATTATAATTATCTACTTCCAGATAACCGGCGATTTCGTTTTTTGCGTCGATCAAACACAAGCTTATTACATCCAAATCGAACAGTGCCTTGGCTTCGCCGAGAATAAATTCGATCATTTCCGCCAGCGAACTAAGCCCCAACAAACGCATTTCAAAACTTTGCAAACGCTTTAAGGTCAAACTGTTATGTAGGACGCGGTTGAGCATACCGTCCAAATGCGTCTCCAACACCCGCAAATCTGTTGTTATATCCTGTTCCAAGCTCTGCCCCACCTGCTTAATCAAGGAGATAAGACTAGCAGTTTTCGAGAAAAAAGTGTGTGCCAATAGGCACTTGGCTTTATGTCACCGGCATTATTCATTAGCGGCAAAACGAAGGGTAAAAGGCAGTTCCCGCGCCAGACGCGGGAACTGCCCGATGACGACTAGGCCACTTGCTTGGCTTTATCTTGATAGCTGTCAATTTGATCGAAATTCAGATAGCGATAGGTGTCCGCACTGGTTTGTTCGATGCTGGCGGCATATTGCATATATTCGGCAACCGTCGGAATCTTGCCCAACAGCGAGCATACCGCCGCCAATTCCGCCGAGGATAGATAGACGTTGGCGCCGTTACCCAAGCGATTCGGGAAATTACGGGTAGACGTCGATACCACGGTCGAGCCTTCCGCCACCCGCGCCTGGTTGCCCATGCACAACGAGCAACCCGGCATTTCGGTGCGTGCACCCACCTTGCCGAAGGTGCCGTAGTAACCCTCTTCGATCAATTGGTTTTGGTCCATTTTGGTCGGCGGTGCTACCCATAAACGGGTCGGCAAGGCGCCGGCTTTTTCCAGCAATTTGCCGGCGGCGCGGAAATGGCCGATATTGGTCATGCAGGAACCGATAAACACTTCGTCGATTTTGGTGCCGGCCACTTCCGACAACGGTTTGATGTCGTCCGGATCGTTCGGGCAAGCCAGCAATGGCTCGGTGATTTCGTTCAAATCGATTTCAATAATTTCCGCATATTCGGCATCTTTATCCGCTTCCATCAATACCGGAGTGGCCAGCCAATCCTGCATCGCCTTGATCCGGCGTTGGATGGTTCTGGCATCGCCGTAACCTTCGGCAATCATCCATTTCAGCAGTGTGATGTTGGAGTTCAAGTATTCGCGGATCGGCGCTTCGTTGAGCTTGATGGTGCAACCGCCAGCCGAACGTTCGGCTGAGGCATCGGATAATTCGAACGCTTGCTCGACTTTCAAATCCGGCAAACCTTCGATTTCCAGGATTCTGCCGGAAAACACGTTTTTCTTGCCTTGTTTAGCCACGGTCAACGAACCGCTTTTCAGTGCCGCGTAAGGAATCGCGTTCACCAAATCCCGTAATGTAATTCCGGGTTGTATCTGGCCTTTGAACCGTACCAGTACCGATTCCGGCATATCCAAAGGCATCACGCCGGTCGCGGCCGCAAACGCCACTAGGCCGGAACCGGCCGGGAAGGAAATACCGATGGGGAAACGGGTGTGCGAATCGCCGCCGGTGCCGACGGTATCCGGCAACAGCATCCGGTTCAGCCAGGAGTGAATCACGCCATCGCCGGGACGCAGCGACACGCCGCCACGGGTCATAATAAAGTCCGGCAAGGTATGCTGCATTTGCACGTCGACCGGTTTCGGATAGGCGGCGGTGTGGCAGAAGGATTGCATCACTAAGTCGGCCGAGAAACCCAGGCAGGCTAAATCTTTCAATTCGTCGCGGGTCATCGGGCCGGTGGTGTCCTGCGAACCTACCGTGGTCATTTTCGGCTCACAATAGCTACCCGGCCTAACACCGGCGACGCCGCACGCCTTGCCGACGATTTTTTGCGCCAGTGTGTAACCTTTACCACTGTCGTGGGCCACGCCCAAGCGGCGAAACACAGTCGATGCCGGCAAGCCCAAGAATTGGCGGGCGCGATCGGTCAAGCCCCGGCCAATGATCAAGGGAATCCGGCCGCCGGCGCGGACTTCGTCGAAGATCACTTCGGTTTTTAAACTAAATTCGCAGACGACTTCATCCGTACCACGACGTTTGACGACGCCTTGATAAGGATAAATATCGATCACATCGCCCATCGCCATATTCGTCACATCGCATTCAATCGGTAAGGCGCCGGAATCTTCCATGGTGTTAAAAAAAATCGGTGCAATCTTGCCGCCAATACACACCCCGCCGCCGCGCTTATTGGGGATATTTGGAATATCGTCGCCCATAAACCAAAGTACCGAGTTAGTCGCAGATTTACGCGACGAGCCAGTGCCAACCACGTCACCGACATAAGCCACCGGAAAACCCTTGGCTTTTAGTTCGGTAATTTGCTGCTCGGCGTTGGTGATGCCGTCGCGCGGCATTTTCAGCATGGCTTTGGCATGCAATGGGATGTCCGGCCGCGACCAAGCGTCCGGCGCCGGCGACAGATCGTCGGTATTGGTTTCGCCGGTGACTTTGAATACCGTCACGGTCAGTTTTTCCGGCACTTCCGGCTTGGCGGTAAACCATTCGGCGTCGGCCCAGGATTGCAACACTTGTTTGGCGTAAGCATTGCCGGCTTCGGCTTTTTCCTGCACGTCGTGGAAGGCGTCGAAAATCAGCAGGATTTGCGATAAAGCCTTCGCCGCTATCGGTGCCAGCGCTGCGTTGTCCAGCAGTTCGATCAACGGCGCAACGTTGTAACCGCCAAGCATGGTGCCCAACAACTCAGTAGCGGTTTCCGGCGATACCAGTGGTGACGTGGCTTCGCCTTTGGCAATCGCCGTTAAAAAACCGGCTTTGACATAAGCCGCTTCATCGACGCCAGCCGGGATGCGATTGGCTAACAAATCCAATAAAAATTCCGCTTCGCCGGCAGGCGGTTGTTTCAGCAATTCGACCAGTGCCGCGACTTGCTCGGCATCCAGCGGTTTAGGCACCACGCCTTCGGCGGCGCGTTCGGCAACGTGTTGGCGGTATTGTTCTAGCATAGGTTCATCCTGGAAAAACGATAAATTCGTAATTAGTCCTCAACAGAGGAAACAAGAGAATAAGAAAAATAATCAGTTTGCGGCGGCGGAGTCGGCAATGGCTTGTTGTTCCAGCAAAAAGCTACGCACGTCGTCGTTTTCTACCCGCGCATAGATTTCTGCGACGCTGATCGTCAAATCGACCGATTCAAAAGGTACGTCGTCGCCAAGAAAATAATGGCTGGAGACCCAGCCCTCGCTACGCCGGCAAACTTCGACGTCGACAATGTCCTGTTCGATCAGCACGTATTCCTGCAACGTTGGAATGGTTTGATACAAGCGGCGTTTGAGGGTTTCGTCGCGGCGACGGGTCGATTTTGACAGCACTTCAACGACCAGTACCGCAGCCTCGGCGTAATAGTCATGAGTGGATGTATCGTTACAGACCACCATGACATCGGGGTAAAACAAATAGTTACCGATTTTGAGTTTTACGTCGGAGGAGAACGGTTCACATGGTTTGCCGCGCAAGTGTATGTGCAAAGCAGCAGATACATTGCCTTTAATGCGCTCGTGATTTTTACTGGTTCCAGACATCGCCACCAGTTCTCCGTCGTCATACTCGTGCTTGGTATCGCTCAGTAATTCCGCCGCCAGATAATCTTCAAGAGAAATCCAGGTTTGCTCAAACTGTGGTTGCGCGCTCATAACCGCCTCCTCCAATAGAATCAACTCATCGCGTCAACAATGGCCTGACCCATTTCCTTGGTACCGTATTTGCTGTCCGGGTTCAAATCCGGGGTTACATAGACACCACCGTTCACGACTTTTTCAATCGCGTTTTGCATACGTGTTGCGGCCTCGTGTTCTCCCAAATGATTCAACATCATCACGCCACCCATCATCACCGCCGTAGGGTTGGCAATATTTTTGCCGGCGATGTCCGGCGCACTGCCGTGTACCGCTTCGAACAGAGCCGCGTCGACGCCAATGTTCGCGCCGGGGATCAAGCCCAAGCCGCCAACCAAACCGGCGGTCAGATCGGACAAAATGTCGCCGAACATATTGGTAGTCACGACCACGTCGAATTGCTCGGGTTTCATCACCATATGCATGCAGGCCGCATCGACGATTTTTTCGTCAAACTCGATATCAGGATATTTTGCCGCTATTTCCCGCGCCGCTCTCAAGAATAAGCCCTGGGTGTATTTCAAAATATTGGCTTTATGGCAGACCGTGACCTTTTGGCGATTATTGTCGATGGCATATTTGAATGCATATTCGACGATGCGCTCGGAACCGGCCTTGGTGACTACGGCCAAGCTTTCGGCGATGTCTTTGGCCGGCGTCAGATAATGCTCTAAACCCACATACAAGCCTTCGGTGTTCTCGCGCACAATGACAATATCGACATCGTCGTAACGGGTTTTTACGCCCTTCCAGCTTTTTGCCGGCCGCACGTTGGCATAGAGATCGTATTGTTTGCGCAGTTCGACGTTGATGCTTCTAAAACCTTCCCCCACCATCGTGGTTAACGGCCCTTTAAACGCCACCCGGGTTTGGGCGATGGATTCCATCGTCGCATCGGGTAACGGTGTGCCGGTTCTTTCATAAGCCGACATGCCGGCATCCGCCTCATGCCAATGAATTTTCGCACCCGAAGCGTTAATCACCGCCACCGCGGCGTCCATGATCGAAGGGCCAATACCATCACCTTTAATCAACGTGACGTTATGCATTCATTTCTCCTACTTGATGTTTAAAAATAACAATTCTCCGGATGCGCTTAGCTATATCGCGATTGAACAATTACTCGCCCACACGGTAAAACGCCAATATTACGAGTAATAATACACAGTTTCGCGGCCCGCCGCATGAGCAAGCCGCAAGCCAATAAGCCTAAATTTTGGGCATCCTTGGGCTATGCAGGCCAAACTCACCTGATAACTCCAGCAAAATCCATACCCAAGCGTATGCACACGATCGGCAAACCGATAATCGGCGTCAGGTAAACAAAAAAGCGGTATCATCGAAGTAGCACTATTTTCCGCCCAAATTCCTATGGCGACTAATCATGATCACCGTCGATAAGCTGATTTTCGAATACCCAGGCCTGCGTGCCTTGGACGATGTCTCGTTCGACATCGTCCAAGGCAGCATTACCGCACTGGTCGGCCCCAACGGCGCCGGCAAAACCACGCTGCTGCGTTGCATGGCGGCCCTGGATCAGCCGGTCAGCGGCGCGATCAATATCGCCGGCATCGACGTGTTGGAACAGCCGCGCGACTGCCACCGGATCATCGGCTATTTGTCTGATTTTTTTGGGCTTTATCAACGCTTGACTGTGCGGCAATGCCTGCATTACGTGGCCCGCGCCCAGGGTATTCTTGAAGCCGATTGCGCCGCCGCTATCGACGATGTCAGCCGGCGCCTGCATATCCAGGATAGATTGGAAAACAGCCCAGCCGAGTTATCGCGCGGCCTGCGCCAGAGAGTGGCCATCGCGCAAGCCATCATCCACAAACCGCCGGTGGTGTTACTGGATGAACCGGCCTCCGGCCTGGACCCGGAAGCCCGTCACGAACTGGCAGAACTGTTTCTGGATTTGCAAGCCCAAGGCATGACGCTGCTGGTGTCCTCGCATATACTCGCCGAACTGGAAGCTTATTGCACCGACATGCTGGTGTTGCGCCAGGGGCGGATAGTCGAGCAAGTTGCAGTGAAAGCGCCGTCCTTGCTCAAACCGTTTAAATTACTGCTGGCAAAGCCGGTGGATAACCTGCTTCGCCTCCTACAATCGCTACCTGAGATTAAGGTGTTGAATAGCGACTATAAACAACAAGCTTTGTTGCAGCTCGACGGCGACGCCGCGCAACAACATCGGGTATTGAAAGCCCTCATCGCACTGGATTTACCGGTCTGCGAATTCGCCCCGGTCTCTAGCAATCTGCAAGACGCTTATCTGCAAACCATCCGCCAAAACTCATGAATCTGAATCCCGAATTTGAACGCCAGCTGATTTTGGAATGCTCGCAAGCCCGGCTGATAGGCGCTCCTGTGGTGCTGGGCGCGGTGTTTACCTTTACCTATTTCCTGGACGACTACCGGCTAGGCAACATAACGGCGCAAGCTGCTTTAACGCTATTCATGCTGATTACCCTGCTATGGGGCACCCGGCAAAGCCTGGACAGCATCGTCGAGGAATACCGTGACCGCACCTGGGATACTCAACGCCTGTCGGCTCTCGGGCCGTGGCAAATGGCCTGGGGCAAACTGCTGGGCAGCACCAGTATGGCCTGGTACTGCGCCGGTATCTGTTTATTGGTTCATGCACTAGCCACAGACAATCCGGCCGCCCTACCCTTGCTGTTTTTTTACGCTATTGGCACCGCGTTATTGGTGCAGAGTGCCGGTCTTTTGCTGGGTTTGCTGGCGGTGCAACGCGGTCAGCTTAAAACCGGGTCGATACTAATTTTGGTAGTGGTCGGTTTCATCGTTTTCATGCCATCACTGACCGATTTAACCGATACGGCAAATTATTTGCCCGACAATTTACAAATCAGTTCCTGGTACAACCTAACCGTAAACGCGCAGACTTTGCACCAAATAAGCCTAATTTGCGCTTTATTCTGGTGCATGATGGGTAACTATCGCTTGCTGGCGCAAGACTTGGGCTTGCGCAATTTGCCGTGGGCCTGGCTGGGTTTTACGCTGTTTTTGATCGTGTATCTGGGCGGTTTTATTCCCAGTTCCAGTTATTCGTTTTCCTTGGCTGCTTTTACCGTTTGTAGCCTGTTGACCTACAGCGGAGTGCTCGTCGAACGGCACGAGCCGATGCGCGTCAAACGCTTGTTGGGCTATTGGCTGCAAGCAAACTGGCGCCGAGTTGGCGAGGAACTGCCCTTGAGCGTATTGAGTTTTGCGCTAAGCCTGCCGTTTGCCATATTTCTAAGCTTCCAAGAGCAAAGATTTGCCTGGCTGGACATCTCCCTGCATGCCTATCCACTGGCTATCGCACTATTAGTACTGCGCGATTGCGCCATTTACCTGTTTTTTTGCTACGGCAAAAATCCGCAACGCGCGTTTAGCCTGAGTTTACTGTCCGCAGCACTGCTGTACGGCATCCTCCCCGGCCTGTTTGGCGCCATCGGCATGACCGGCGTTTCAGCGTTATTCTTTCCGCTGTGGGCGGGTTCGGTATTTACCGCGTTAGCTTGCTCAGCACTGCAATGCGCACTGATTTTACATTTGCTTAATACACGCTGGCGACAAAGCGTTTAATGCCTATAGAACGTGTCTGTGCGTTAGCTAACTTAGCTTGCTTAAGCTCGCCAGAATAGAGAAAATAAAGCCAAGCTATAAAAACAATAACAACTTGGCTATCGGAAAAACTGATGCGCTCTTTTCGCAGCACTAAGTACGATGGTTGCGACTGGAACCTGCTGCATGCGCAAACCAAACCCATTCATCGAGCATCTTGCCAGCAAGGCATTTTTCCGGGCACCCGCCAGTCGCCCGCTCGCGGGTTTACTCGATACCAAACTGTCGCTCAGCCCCACCAAACTTTTTGCCATTCCGCAGTTTGATGAAGACACCGAACGGCAATTTTGGGAAGAGCGTTATCTGGTATTGCTAAGCCCTCTAAAATGGGCATTGGGCTTGGGTGCCGGCGCATTCCTGGTCTATATCCTGCTGGATCTGCATATTGGTAATATTTCAAACGTCGAAGCTTTCTTGAGATTACCCATCGTCCTGGTGCTCTTGGGTTTATATAGATACCTACATGTCTGCGTGGAAGCGGTTGCCAAAATCAACACCATCGCCAAACTCAGCGCCGGACTGTCCGCAGCCAATTTAATCGCCGTCTTGTTATACGACGGCAATCCCCGTTATTACGCGGAAACCTGGCCCGCTCTGCTGCCCATGTATTTTTTCAGTTACGGGCAAATGTTCATGTCACTGCGGGCAACCATAGGCTTTGGCTGGAGTACTTCACTGGCCATGCCGCTGGCCGGCTATTGGCTTGGGCTGACCGTGATTGACTTGATCCCGTCTGTCCTGAACCTTTGCATCGTCAATATCTTCGGCGTCTGTACCCGCTGCCAATTGGAAGCTTACGCCCGCAAATCCTTCCGCGAAAAACGCAAAGCCCAACTCAGCGCGGAAGACAAAACTCGCTTTTTACAGCAAATGGGTCACAATCTGCGCCAACCGTTGCAAGCCCTGGCCTGCTATGCCGCCGTGTTAGACACAGCGCAAACCAACCCGCCTAGTAATAGCGCTGCGTTTATGGCTAACCGCATGGGGCTGGTGATAGACGAATTGAATGCCGCTTTTAATCATGTGCTGGACATCGCCAACCTGGAAACCGGCCGGCAAATTCCGCAACCGACCAGTATCGATCTGAATTGGCTGCTGACCAGCTTGGAAAATCAATACGCCCCGCAAGCCGCCAAGCGCGGCATTCGGCTTAAAGTGGTGTTGCGCCGCCAAGAGCCTTACAACCTATGCAGCGATGGCAACATCCTGCGGCAAATCCTCGGCAATTTGCTGGATAACGCCATCAAATATACCGAGAGTGGCTGGATATTGGTCTCGGCAGTGAAAACCGGCAATCAACATCTGACCTTGCATGTCTGCGACAGCGGCCCAGGGATTGCCGAGGAGATGCGCGAAGAGGTATTCAAGGAATTTGTTCGCAACCAACGTCGCCAGAATGACAACAAAGTGCCGGGCTTGGGCATAGGCTTGGCTTACGTCGCTACCGCTGTTAAATGCTTACCAGAACATAATTTGAACTTGGTATGCGGTTCGCGTTTTGGCTGCGACTTTAAACTCCAGCTTCCGATTGCCGAGCCTATGCTGGCTATAAACAGCGGATTAGATAAAGACGGCGACTTTTCCGGCTACTTTGTGATGGTGGTGGATGACGATGCAGAGGTATTGCAAGCCATCGCCAAGCAACTTAGAGCCTGGGGCTGTCTAGTGCACGAAGCCTCATCGCTAGTGGAAACCGAAGAGTTACTAGCCGAAAACGATAGAGACCCGGATTTATTGATCACCGACTTTTATCTGGGCAACCGCGAAACTGCCCATGACGTCATCGCTGCGGTTCATGCTGCTTGCGGGCCGGTGCCGACCATGATCCTATCTGCCCGCGCCATTTCGGACCAAGAAAAAACCTTGTTGCCGCACCACACCGCTATCCTGCGCAAACCTGCCGGAGCCAAAGCGCTGATGGAAGCTATGGCTAGAACCATGCAGATAGCCAAATCCTCGGACGTCAAAAGCTGCGTTGCGAACCATCATAAGTAGAAGGCACTGCCGCAGCGACCGTCTGACTCAATCGCGGATAAAGCTCCAAGTCAGTTCTTAATCCACGGCTATCAATTCCCCACCCCCGGCTTCCCAAACACGATCCCCCCGCTCAAACGCCTTCACTAACAACTCAGTGCGCTTGGCCACGCCGAATTTTTGATAAATAGGCCGCAGATGATTGCGCACGGTTTGCTCTTCTATACCCAACTGCCGGGCAATTTGCTTATTGCCTATCCCTTGCACCAACCAAGTCAACACCTCGAACTCACGCGGTGTCAGACCTAAACTGGCCGAATCGGTTACGCTGGGCATTTCTGTAGCATCACCAGTATGTGAATCGACAGTTCTCTGCGGCCCTACCGCCGATGCCGGCAAATATACCTTGCCGGCCAACACGTCCCGCAACGCATCGACAAACGCCTGCCGAGACACGGTCTTGACGATAAACCCCATCGCACCCAAACGCAGCGCCTGAAAAACCAACTCCCTATCTTCCAGCCCGGAAAACATCACCACACACAAATCCGGAAACGCTTCTTTCAATTCCGCCAACCCCGCTAGGCCATCCTTGCCGGGCAATTGCACATCCAACATAACTAGGTTCAATAGCGTCTGCTTTGCCACCGTCAAGCCATCGTCGAAATTTTCCGCTTCGAAAACTTGTAGCTCAGGAATGATTTGTTTTAATAAACACGCAACGCCCTCGCGGGCGCAGAAGTGGTCGTCTATGAGGAGGACGTTCATCTATTGATTGCCTATCGAAGATAACGTGAGCCAGGATTCTAACGCTAAACAGTCGAGGAAGTAGCCAGTACGTTTGTACTGGTACGAAAAGCAGCTGGATAACAGCCGTTAGTTACCGCAAAATCCGATTCTAGCTAAAAGCTGTGCCAAAACAGCGATTTTCAATATCTAATGCGGATGCGAACCATGGCCAGAAACTATCGATACAGCTTGGGCTGGCGGCCGGATTTACCGGACGTACGCGACTATCAACCGGAAAGCGATAGTATCCAAAAGATACTCAGTAAATCGGAAGTTTTAAAAGCCACCCCCAAACAATTACCAGCTTCCGTAGACTTGCGGTCTTGGTGCTCGCCCATCGAAGATCAAGGCGATCTAGGCTCCTGCACAGCCAATGCCGGTGTCGGCCTGATCGAATATTTCGAGCGTCGCGCCTTTGGTAAACACCTGGATGCCTCCCGATTGTTTCTGTACAAAGCTACCCGCACCCTGGCCGGCGACAAAGGCGATACCGGCGCGCAACTGCGTGACACGATGAAAGCCATGGTGTTATTCGGCGTACCGCCGGAACAATACCATCCTTACGACGTCGCGCAATTCGACCAGGAACCCTCGGCATTTTGTTACGCCTTCGCCCAGAGCTACAAAGCCGTGCAATATTACCGGCTCGACCCACCCGGAACCCCGATATCAAAACTCCTGAACATCATCAAAACCAATTTGGCCGCCAAACTGCCGTCGATGTTCGGCTTTTCCGTATACAGCTCGATTTACGACACAAGCAACAAACCCGGCGAGATCCCCTATCCCGGCCCCGGCGACAAAGTCGTCGGCGGCCACGCCATCGTCGCCATCGGCTACGACGATGCTAAGAAAATCGGTAAAACCAAAGGTGCGTTATTGATTAGAAACTCCTGGGGAGATACTTGGGGCGAAAAAGGTTATGGCTGGTTGCCTTATAAATATATCGATGATGGACTGGCGGATGATTTTTGGTCGCTGGTTAAGGCGGAGTATGTGAATACAGAATTATTTAAATAAAACATTCACTAATAGAGTAGGCTAAATATTTAAGGAAGAAAGGAATGTTATGCTACGTAAAATTTCTATGCTACATCGTGTACACGTCACATCAATTGAAATATTCAGCCAATCAACAGGTTATCAATTTAGCAATAATTAGAAAAACCCCCATACAATACATTAACTAAATGTCTTAGGTGAAAATATTATGTTTAGATTTTTATTTATTATTTTTTTTTCATTTTCCAGCGCTTTTGCTGATAATAATAACACTGAAAGCTATGTAATAAGCAGCGAGCCCACTATAGACAAGCATACGTCAATAGAAATACAAAAGATAGCTGGGAAGGAGAACATAAAAGTACTAAATAGCTCAACCAAGATTGTAGAGCTATCTGAAGAAAAAAAGGAAAAAATTGATGAACTAATAAGTGCTAGACCCGAATATAATATAGAAGTAAATAAACTACAGAATGATTATAGAGAGCTTACATCAAGAGCACCCTTAATATCTCAAGAGTCACAAGAGAAACAGGAGATACTTGACACAATACAGAATGCGAAAACAACAGAAAAAGTCGAACTCATAAATGTGGCACCTCCAACGATTTTAAATCATGCAATCAAATCGGGGTATGATAAGCGAGATGGTTTTGATAAACCGGCCTCCTTCACTATTACAATAGAAGGTGTGAAAGTAAGCGTCACAAGAAAAAGCATAGAAACCGCTGAGAATGGTTACATATGGAAAGGAGACATTGAAGATGGCAACGGGAGCGCATTAATTATATCTGATAACAACAAACTATCCGGAACCATTCATTATAAAGAAAACGTTTACTCTCTAGTGCCTCTGAATGACAGCACTTTACATGCCCTGATAAAAAAGAATTTTAAAGACATAAAAGAAGAACCAACTAATCATGAAAGCACTAGGGATTCCACCGCTATATCTAAAACTGAAGAATCAAAAGAAACCGATGAAAAAATCAATACTGATGGCGAAAATATAGACAACAACGATTACACAGAAATTACCGTTGTTGTTGCATACACAAAGCAAGCAGAAGCAAATTCACCTAACTGATCCCCGCCACGAAT
>LUUF01000101.1 GCA_001644045.1 Methylomonas methanica
GGCTCCTTACGCTACCAGCTATTTAGGAGAGTAGACACTCATCCTTTTCCTCCACAGATTCGGCGGAAACGCGCTAGAGCTGCCACGCTGAACGCCAGCCCGAACAGCGGTAACAACGCGGGCACCGGTACCGGCACGAGGGCGTCTTTCACCGCCTGATAGGTAAATTGGCCGTTGCTGGTAGGCAGCAGCCCGTAGGTGGCCGAGGTGACCGTCACGCCGTCGGGAACGTCGATTCCAGTCAGCAGCCCAGTGTGCGCGAAGTCGAGCCCAAAGGCGCTAAATGTATTCCCGCTCGAATAGATGGCGAAAAAACCGAACAGATCGAGTGGAACTCCTGCGAACGCACTGCCGCTGATCGAGAGCGGGATCGACACGTTACCTGTTGCCGTCGAGATTACTGGCGTCTCGCGGGAGAGATCGGTGAAGTCGCCCTGCAGGTGCAGAGCGACATCGTAGGACCAGTCGCCCACGCCCGGGTTGTGATTGGTCACCACTCCATTGGCGAGGAAGCTGATCGTGATCGGCACTGAGCCCGTGCCTGACAGCGTGATCGTATCGCGGAACGAGCCGATCGCCTGCGCAAAGCCAATATCGGTGAGTGCGTTTGCGGACAGTTTGACGACGCCGAAATCGGCGGAGGCGGCGGCGCTGCTTCCGTCGAGTGCAGAAGCGGCGCTCGACGCCGCGCCGGGAACCACGTGAAAATCCTCGACGAGCATTTGCGTGCCTCTGTTAGTCACGATTGTGCGCGAATAGGTCTGCGGCGCGGCGAGCACGGGGACCGACGCGATGAGCGACAGCGAGGCGGCGAGCAATAAGGTTTTCATCTGCTATTTATCCTTCTATTAGCCCCAGCCGGTAGAGACATATCCGACGGCCCGGACGTTAATACGAAACGATACCTACTGTAACTTTAATTGGTGCCCAGTAGGGGACGAGGGCGAAGGCACGAACATCGACTGGGTCACCGACCGCATGCTTTCAGATGGACTGGCATTTCTGTTCGAATATCTTTTCCGAACAACCCGCTACTAGGTCTTTATTTCTGACACCTAACAAGTTATTAAGCGGTTAAGTGTACGTATACCATGAAATATGGGTCGCAACACTAAATTTGTGAACAAGGATTTTTCCCTTCCGTATATCATTCAAACGGAGCCAATAGGTGAAATTGGAGGTTGTCATGTTGACCGTTACCTCATCCTTAACCCAGGCGTTCGAGTCGAAGCTTAGCTTACGCAATATTCCGGACCAGCAACGCCATGATTTTCATAAGTGGCTTAGGTTTTATCTGGATTTTTCAATAAGCACACTTTGGACCCGAAGCTTAACGCTAGTTTTGCCGAGTTTGACGACAAACTGAAGATCAAGGGGCAATCCGATGCGCAAAGAATGGAAACTCGCCGGTCTGTTGCGATTTAATACGAATATGAAGGTATTGACCGTGCACGATGGCAAAGGCCAAAAGATCATACCATGCGGATGCCATCAACTTTGACGGCTGAGCTTGCCGACCAACTAGAGCAATTAAGCGGCCTTGCATGAGCAAGATTTGGCAGCGAACACTGCCGGGGTGTTTTTACCCAGTGCGTTGGATCTCAAATAAAAAATGCAGCCAAGGGATTTGCGTGGCGATGGTTGTTCCCTGCCAAATCACTGACTTTGATACCGGGCATTAAAGACTACCGGCGTTGGCATTTGCACGAAACTCAAGTGCACGTGCGATTAAATTAGCCGTGCGTAAAAGCCACCTCACCAAACACGCGTCCGCGCATACATTTCGCCAGTCACCTTTTACAGGCCAACGTCGACATTCGCACCATTCAGGAATTGCTTGGCCAGAAGCGATTTGAACACGACGATGATATACACCCAGACGGTGCCGAGTGTGACGATTAAAGAAGCTAAAAGCCCGCTGGATTTTTGACCCAAGCCAAATCATTGGCGGCAATGAGCCAGTTACCTGTCCTTCGCTGAAAATGGTGACTGTCTATTGATAGCCTAACTCGAACGTTTGACATGGGTAGCCATCAAGCGGCCATCAGACATAGCGATCACATTTAAGCAAGCTAAAACATATCAACCCTGCATAGCATTCTGGTTCCGATAGGTTTGAATCCCCGCCGTTTTTCCACTAAACTCAGCCGGCAACTTAAAGGCGAATCATGTTAGCCGTTTATACACCATGCTTTGCCTACCGGTTGTCGAAAGAGGCGGTTTAAACATGCTGCGACTGCCATCCCACTACCTTCCCCTTAAATTACCGGCATACAACCCGTTCGATGATGGAATCGGCATGAATCCCGGTATTAATTTTTTTGACAAGGAGCGATTATGAACAACGATTTAGTCAAGGGCGAACTCTCCGCCGACCAGCAGAACGCCGTAATGGGTTTGATCGGTCAAATTCAGAGCCTGTTACCGTTTTTGATCGATTTAAACGCCGACGAACGCCGAGCCTTGCCCAAGTTGGGCGACAAAAGCCGGGCTTTTGTGGACCAGGGCTTGGTGCTGGCCGTGCAAAATCCCGGTATATTGCCGCGCAGTTTCGATTTGGACGAATATCAACGCGATGTATCCCTGGTTCGACAGTTGGAGCCGCTAGTTTTGGCCTTGGCACAGTTGCAAGGCCGGCTAGAGGATACTTTTTTGGCGGCGGGCAGCGATGCTTACAGCCAAACCTTGCTGGTTTATCAAGCGGCGAAACTGGCCGGCAAAAACGGCGCCCTGGAACAACACCTGGACGGTTTGAGTCGCCGCTTCGCCAGAAAATCAACCAGCTCTACCGCCTCGGCAAACACACAAACCGCGCAGTAAGCCCATACCGCTAATTGACTTATTTTCTTGGCCGTTGCACAAATTTTCTCCAACGGCCAAGCTATTTTCTCGATCATTGGACAAAATAACTCCAACGTTTTAGTTCGGAGCTCGAACGATGCAGTTCTGAGTGAGAATGATCGAGAAAATAGCTCGGACGTTCTAGCTCAGAGCTCGGTCGATTGAGAAAATTTCTCGGCCAATTGAGCTCGGAGCTCGATCGTTCAAGAAAATTTCTCGGTCATTGCGGTTCCGAGCTTGATTGATGGAGAAAATAACTCGAATACTGCTGATTGGTTACCCAATCATGGGAATTTCGGTTTGGACAATTCCTTAGTAGGAGCGGGCCATGCCCGCAATCCTATACGGTTCAATCGCGGACATGGCCCGCTCCTACAGAATACGTTTGCTTAACGGCATTGGCTGCATACTTCGTCCCTCTCTGATGTCGCCAGAAAACCTGACGCCTGGTAACTTAAAAACCGCTTTAAGCCCGTATTAAGCGAGTTTCGTTTTAATTCCCGCGCACTTGTGGACATTGTCATATCGGCGGACAATTCACGAGTTTTTTAAGCAATTACGATGGAAAAAGTTATGACAAAAAAATTACTTATATCGGGCATCATCGCGGCATTGACCACGGCTTGCACTACCAATCCCTACACTGGCCAATCGAGTGTGAGCAACCTCGGCAAGGGCGCTGGCGTCGGCGCGGCGGTTGGTGCCGGAGCCGGCACCCTGTTTGGCGGCAACGACTGGAAAAACGCCGGTCTGGGTGCATTGGCCGGCGCGGCGGTTGGTGCCGGCGTCGGTTATTACATGGATAAACAGCAGGAAGAGATGCAGCAATCGCTGCAAGGTACCGGTATTGAAGTGCAACGTACCGCGCAAAATCAGCTGACCTTGAGCATGCCCAGCACCAGCGACGTGACGTTTGCCTTCGGCAAGTCTGATTTATCGCCGGAAGCGCAAAACGCACTGGAGCCGATAGCGCGAGTGTTAAATAATTATCCGGAGTCGACGATTTCAATTACCGGTCATACCGATGATGTCGGCTCGGATGCGGACAATCAACGCTTATCCGAAGCGCGGGCCACCAGTGTGGCCAACTTTTTGGGGCAACGCGGCGTGAATCGCTTGCGTATCTCCCAGCAGGGCATGGGCGAAAGCTCGCCGAAAGTACCCAACACTAGCGACGCCAACCGCGCGATCAATCGCCGGGTGGAATTGGCAATTAACGCGAATCAAAATGCCGGCGCCGCGCAACAACCGCAGCAAGGCTACCCGCAACAACAGCAACAAACCCAGCCGTACCAACAACAAGGCGGCTATCCACAGCAGAACTACCCGCAGCAAGGTTATCCTCAGCAAAACCAACCGTATCAGCAGGGCTATCCGCAACAGCAAAGTTACCCTCAACAGAATCAGCAATACCAGGGATACCCGCAGCAACAGGGATATCCACAGCAAACTTATCCGCAGCAGGGTTACCCGCAGCAGAACCAGCAATATCAGCAATACCCGCAGCAGCAGTACCAACAGCCTTACTATCAACAGCAATAATGCGTTGGTTTAGCTAACCGTCATAAAAAACCCGCTTCTTTCTTGGAAAGAAGCGGGTTTTCTTATCTCAGGCCCTGTTAAGGTTTTGATTCAAAAAATAACTTCCCGCATTGCAGACACATCGTTCCAATGTGTCGCGGCACTACCCACCAGTAAGTTAAGGAAAAAGCCTCTTCTCCCTCAGTACCCACGGGGTATAAAGGAGATCGTTGGGATGAGGGAATCAAAATAAAGCTTTTTGCTTATTTACCCCTCTCCCTCTCCCTCTCCCCAATGTCGTTAAGTTAAGCTCCCTGCTGGACGACTGCACGGATGCGGGAGGTAGGGCAACGCAGGGAGCGGTTGCCGAGAGGGTTGGGGTGAGGAGAATTAAACAAGGTAAATGACTTGTTTTTGACCCCCTCATCCTAACCTTCTCCCGAAGGGAGAAGGAGCTATCTACCTTAGCTTAACGGCATTGTCCCTCTCCCAGGGGGGAGAGGGAACCATAGACGGATGTTATTTCTGACGGAATCCTACTTTATCCGGAATTGCTATCAAGCCTCGCCGGCCCGGACATCAAACTCAATTTTCCAGCGCTGTTGATCGCGTTTGGAAACGGCTTTTAGCTCCAGAGTACCGACTTCCGTAACCGCCGCCGACAAATGCACCGGTACGATGTCGCCGGCATGGCGACCTTCTTCCGGCAAGGTGATCTCGATTTCGTCCAACTCTTCCAACTCGTCGTCTTGCCAATATTCCAAACGCACGCCCACAGCATCGTCGCGGCGGGTTTTTGAACCGAAAAAGCGGAAGCGTACCGGTTCGCCGATGATCAGTCCGAATTCGTCATTGGGTAATTCCTGTTCGCTGCCCTCTTCCATCCCAAACGGCGCGATGCATAAGGCTTCGACTTCCGCAGGCAAACCGGGCACTGCTGGCATGGAACTCTCGATGCCCACGTAATATGCCGCCGCAGTGCCGCCCTTGATCCTTACGCCCTTGCCTTGTCGGACAAATCCGTAGTATGAAGCGCCGCGCGCCACCGCCAAATCCAGATCGGCACCTTGCAGTAGTCTGGCCGGCGCGGCCTGTTCGGCCTGCAACCAGTTATTGAGAATCTGCATCAAACGCTCGGCCATCAAACCGGCTTTTAACACCCCACCGTTGAACAATACAGCGGTCGGGTGCAGGAAGCTGGCATGTTCCGGTAACACGTGATCGGGAAGCTCGCCGGTGGCTTCTTTTTGCCGCGACAAAAATGCGGCCAGATGGCGGGTGATGCCGGCATCCTGCGCATACGGCAGACCGGCGGTACGCAAACCGCTGCGCGGCCTGACCACCGGTCTTTCTTCAATAGGTACCCACGGTAAAAAGCCTTCGACCAAGATGCGATTCAGCTCATCGCGGGTCAGTTCGGTACGCAGAGTACCGCCGATCAGAGACGATCCCCGGCTCGCTACGACTAAAGGCATGCTGTCCAGCTCGGGTTGATTGAACAGCTTTTCTTTCGCTTCCCGACAGGCATGCGTCAAGGCCTGTAATTGCCAGGATTCCAGACGCTTACCGCTTTCTTGTTCCAATTTGGCTTTCACGGTATAGGCCAAGGCCAAGTCCATGTTATCGCCACCCAACAGGATGTGATCGCCGACCGCCACCCGAGTCAGTTGCAGATTGCCGTCCTGTTCGGTGACCGCAATCAGCGACAAGTCGGTGGTGCCGCCGCCGATGTCGGCTACCAAAATCACATCGCCGATTTGTACATGATTGCGCCAATCGCCTTCGCTGTTTTCGATCCAGCTATACAAGGCTGCTTGCGGTTCTTCCAGCAACACAGCCTGCCCCAATCCCACCGCGCGCGCCGCCTCGACGGTCAATTCGCGAGCGGCCGGATCGAACGAGGCCGGCACGGTGATGGTGACATCCTGATCTTGTAAATGGTGTTCCGGGAACCGATGATTCCAGGCGTCGCGCAGATGCTGCAGATAGGCTTTCGTGGCGGCAAACGGCGAAATCCGCGCCACGTCTTCCGGTGCTTCCACCGGCAGAATCGCTTGTTTGCAATCGACGCCGGCATGGCACAGCCAGCTCTTGGCGCTGAATACTAAGCGGATAGGGGTTTTGCTGCCCAGATTACGGGCAATTTCACCGACCAAGTATTCTGGTTTGCCGGTCCAAGGCAATGCCGTAGCGCCTTCGGCAATCTCGGCCGGATGAGCCAGATAGGTAAACGAGGGTAATTGCGCCTTGTCTTCTATCGTGCCGGGACCTGTCAATTGCGGAATAGCCAACACATCCAGCACCACTTGGTCGTCACCAGTCTGCAGATCGACATAAGACAACACGCAATGCGTGGTGCCTAAATCGATACCGACCGAATAACGCGCGGTCATAATTCCACCTCGGCCGGCGCGACGATTTTGGCGTTATGGCCTTCGGTTAATTTGGGTAAACGCAGATCGGTGACTTGCCAGCCTTTATGCACCAAGGTACCGGTAAACGGGGCTTCGCCGACGATATTGCCGGTCAAACGAAATGACGCGGCGTCAAAGCCTTTGTTGAGCGTGACACGATTACCTTCCAGATCGTTGCTAACCGGTGCCAAAGTGAAATGCTCACTGACTGCCTTGCTGCAGCCTTGGTGCACCACTCGCGCCGCCGCGCCGATTTCGGCATCGGAAAAGGCGCTGACGTCTTCTTTGATAAAGTCGATAAAACGGGCTTCTTTTTGCAACAAACTCAATAACTGCAAAGCCGCATCCGGTGTCGCTTCCTTCAAAACCACCGGTTCCGGCGCCGGAGCCTGGACGATTTTTTCCACTTCGACGATCTTCTCGACGATTTTGATTTCCGGTTGCGGCGCAACGGCAACTACAGCCGGCGCAGCAGATTTACAACGGCGCATGCCCAGCAGTACCGAGACTAAAACCACAATCAGGATCAAAGCCAACAGCGCGGCGGTGCCGGCCAGACACACATGCCACAAATCGAAGGTGGTCGGGTGCAAGGATAAATCGATGGTGTAGGTATTCATGAAAAACGAGTGATGATTAATAATTGAAACAATGGCTTTACTATCTAATGTTCAAGCTTGCCGCAAAAGCATAAAACTAAACTTTTACGACAATAGCTATGGCAACAGTATTAAAGAAGATCAGTTGCCCGGCATGCCGGCTTTCTTCGCGGCTTCCGCATACATCAATTCCTGCAACAAATTGCGCGTTACCTGGATGCGCATTTTCTTCAAATGCCGATCGGCTATCACGCCCGGCACCTCGGCATCGGTATACACTTTGCGTATTTCGGCCAGCGTCGGCTCGCACAAACGGATGATCGCATCGGTGGCATTGCGGCTTTCCAGTTTGGCGTATTCGGGTTTTTGCATGGTATCCACCACGCATTTCTTATAGGTGTATTGGGCTTGCTGAATTTTCTGAATGGTCTCGTCTTTTAACGTCGTTTCGTTCCACTCTTCCTTAGCCTCTTCCGCACAGGCTAAACCTGCGACCATCATCAGTGCGACAATTAAACGGTACTTCATGATTTGCTCTCCAATGGGGGCGTAATAATGGCTGGCGATTTTACGCGATGCTGGCTGAAATGAACAATCAGTCGGAACCGGCAGGCCGTCGGAAAACGTCCAGCCTAGTCTGCATGCACACTGCGGCATGTTGTTGATTCACCCAGGTTCCGGGCAAACTCGCGTTTCAATACCAGCAGTAAGATACCAGGCAGCAAGCGAAAAGCGACGATAAAGGGCGGAGGCCCGTTATTTGATGAACTGATTATGAACTTGTTGATAAGGTCGAGAAACGGGCCGTGCCATGGAGTCTCAAACCGAAAAAATAAGGTTATGAACTGGAATACTGCCGAGGTCGGGATAGGCTGTCTGGAAAGGGAAGCGACGTCTATTTTGCGGACAACTAAAGCAAAATACCCATCGCCCCCTGTTTACATCGATTAACTAATCATAACGGCTGAATTACGCTCAAGCCGCGTCGCAAACTTCTTTAAACTCCGGGATACCGGCGGTTAGGCGAATGCGTAAGAAATTTAACTGTCTTTGCAACTCATCCTCGGCATCGCCGACGCTTTTAAACACCTGCACCATCTTTTGATCATTCAATAAATCCGAATAATTAGCATCGATGAATTCCAGCACCTCGGAATCCATATCAGTGATGCTACTCAAAGCAGCTTCCATCCGAGCCAATACTGCTTTTAACTCTATCAGATCAACAGCCATACAACCCCCAACGCAAAAATTCGATTATATCAGGGCTGGCGCGGGTTTCACGCAAATAACCGTATATTTTTACCGAGAAAAAACTAACTAAAATGGTGCATTAAAACTTTAGTGATCGCAAACATGCCGGGACGAACCGGCCTGATTTTGGCCTTGAGCAACATCAGGCAATAATGGCAGGGCTTCCGTTATGCCCTCGCCGCATTGTTTCATTTGTTGCATGGCTTTGTTGGCGGACACATCCTTACCAAAATCCATCGCTCTCGCCATCGCCGCATCGCGTTTTCCCGCCGCGCATAAGCTCTTCACCTCGGCACTCATTTGTTTGGCCTGCGCTTGAAAGGCCTGCATGTCTCCCTTATCAATGTTTTTCACGCAGTCTTGCATGGCTTTCATTTGCTGCATCACTTGCTGCATTTGCGCTTTGTCCATATTTTTAAACGCATCGTTTTCAGCGGCAGCAGCGATCGGGAGCAGCAACAGCATAGTTATCAGTAAATTTCGCATGATTTTCCTAAAAATTATGAAGATACCTTAGAACTGTAGAAGCCTTCCACGTGGATGGCAAGCGCGCACGACAATGCCGACGAAATTCCAGGGCTGGAGCGTTGTCGTGACAAGGTCGCCGATTTTGTCGCATCCACGACATCGTTTGGCAAGTTGGTTTGAAGCAGTAATCCCAGTCAATCAACGACCTTCGCACTCATTCGGCATTTCGGTCAATTGGCCTCATTCTTGAATGCCTGATGGCATTCGCCATAAGCAGCCCAATCATGGAACACATTTTCCCTCTACCCCGCCCGACGCCTGCGCGGCCCAAACCTAGCAATCCAGTGATACAAGCAGGCCATCGCTACAGCATCGACACACAAAAATTGGCTGATAACCGGCTTGGCGATTTGGAGCATGATCTGCAAAATGGTTTGCTCGGCAGTTATCGGTTAAACGCAGAGCAGGCTGTCGCTACAGCAGTTGATACACAAAAACTGCCGGCACAGGCATTCGTCTGGAACAGCGAGTTACTTAGTTCGCAACTGAAAGACTGCTTACCCATTACCGCCACCCACCCACAGTGTCCCAATCACAACCGTTTGACCTTAATTGACGTCGGCATGACCGCGCCGGAAGTAAGCTTGCGGGACGCTACCCCAACACTAAGCATTACGCCTTGTTTCGAATTGGAATGGGTAACCGCAGCTTATAGTAGTCAACTGGGTGTCTTACAGTTGGTGGAGTCAACCCGGACAATACACTTTACCGACGGCGAAACGATGACCTTGCTGGATACCGAGTCTACAAGCGGCGGCCCGGTTTTATATCTGTCCGGCACAGAAAGCCATTTGCCGGTAGTACCGCTAGGCGCGTTTCAACGACAAGGCCAACAGCAAAAATTGCTGTTCAACCAAGCCGTGACGCAAGCCATTCCTTCTCAAATCGCCGGTAACGCCGTCGCGTCGGTTAGCGTTTTGGAAAAATACACCGTGTATTTCATGCAAAATGCCGGACCGGACCTACCGGATCTTTATATTTGGGTGCCGGTGCATCTACCTATCGTCTGGGGTTGGAGTATCCGGGTGCAACAACGCTATGACGGCGTTTGGGATATTTTCCGCAAGAAATTGATTATGCCCAGCGCCTCAACCGAAGCGCCGAAATTACCCTTATGGCAGAGCAACTCCTTGCTATGTCAAACAACCCCGATGGCGTGATGCCCATGTTGGACGTCGCGATCATTGGCGCCGGCCTGTCCGGTTTGTCCTTGGCTGAAAAACTGCTTACCCGCAAATCCAACATAGGCGTGTTTGAAGCGCGCGAACGCTGCGGCGGCAGAATTCTATCCGCAGCCAGTCCGGCCCAAGGCTTTACCGCAGACCTGGGCCCCACTTGGCTGTGGCCTGCTGATCAACCGCGCATTACGGCATTAGCAGAGCGCTTGGGATTAACGCTATTTCCGCAGTGGGATCGCGGTCATAGCCTCTATCAAGTGCAAGCCGAGGCCCCGCCAGCAACTTATATCGATACCCAGACTCATGCGGATGCCAGGCGCATCGCCGGCGGTTGCCAGCACCTAATCAATGGCTTATTGCAAGGGATACCGAAACGCGTTTTGCAGCTTGGACACCGTTTGCTAACGCTGAGCGACCAAGGCAGTCATATCGATTTAACATTCGCAAGCGATAGCGCCGTTATTACCCATCAAGCGCGGCAAGTTGTGCTCGCGGTACCGCCAAGACTGCTGGCTAACAACATTCGCTTCGAACCCGCGCTAGCGCCCGGCTTGCTCTCACTAATGCAGGAAATGCCCACCTGGATGGCCGGACACGCCAAGGCGGTTTTGGTTTATGAACAGGCTTTCTGGCGTCAACACGGCTATTCCGGCAACGTTCGTTCACCCTATCCCAGTGCGGTATTGGCCGAAGTCTATGACGCCTGCTCCGACGATGCGGAAACCTCTGCCCTGTTTGGTTTCTTTGGTTTGCCAGCCCAGATTCGCGAACAATATCGGGACAGCCTGCCGGCGCTGGTCGTTCGGCAAATGGTCGGCCTATTCGGTCCTGCCGCCGCCAATCCGCTAAGTGTAGTAATTCAGGACTGGAGCCTGGAACCATTTACCGCGACTTCTGCGGATCGCATGCCGGTGTTCGAACATCCCGTCTACGGCCACCGCGCTCTGCAATTGGATCATTGGCAAGACAAACTGTATTTCTGCGGGACGGAAACAGCCAGCAGATCCGGCGGTTATTTGGAAGGCGCATTGGACGCCAGCGATCGGGTTTTTACCGCATTAACACTCTAGCCTAAAGGACTTTGTCATGAACAATCCAACGCTTAACGCTAACAGCATCGGCGAATTTAGCCGATTTATTAATGAGCAGAAAGCCAATATGAAGAAACAATACGACCAACTATTAGCCCATGACTTATCGCATCAACAATGGGACGGCTGTTTTCAACGCAATGTATTGATCGTCTTGGAAGCCACCTATAAACAGTCGCTAAACCGGTTAAAGACCCTGCCGTTCGATCACGCTGCCTGCGCCGTCAATCAAGGCTTGGCGGATCTTACCAAATCCGTATTGACGGTATTCGATGGCTTCATCGACGAATTTCTGTTGATAGTGGTGGATAAACATCGCACATCGTGCGCCTTATCCAATTTCCCTGACGAACATAAACCCGATCAGGTTTACCTGAGCGCGGTGCGCAGCGATATCGCCTTGCTTTGGCGGAACTTTGCGCTGGACATTAATGCTTACTTTCTGGAATGCCGTTAAGGCTAATTTTTCCGACAGGACAATTTATGAAACTGTATTTAACACCTGGCTCCTGCACGACCGGCATCCATATTTTACTGGAAGAACTGGATCTGGTTTTCGAAGCCCATCTGATCAATTTAATGGCCGGCGATCAACATCAAAACGATTATCTGGCAATTAATCCTAAAGCCAGCATCCCTACCCTGGTCCGCAGCGACGGTACTGTGTTGACGGAATTCCAAGCCATCGCATACTGGCTGGCACGCAGTTATCCCAAAGCCAAACTGTTGCCGGGCGATGCGGATGGCGATGCCAAAGCTATCGAGCTGATGGACTATGCAGTCGGCACCCTGCATGGTCAAGGCTTTGCCCGAATTTTTACCACGGAGAAGTTCACGCCAAATCCTGCCGATCACGATGCGGTCAAGGCGCAAGGATTGGATATTGTTAATAATGGTTTTGCAATCTTGAACGAGTTGCTACCGGCCGAAGGCTATGCATTGGGTACATTCAGCATCGCGGATGCCGCCTTGTTTTACGTGGAGTTTTGGGCGGATAAAACCGGCGTTACGCTGCCGGAAAAATGCTTGAAACACTATCGCTTGATGCTGTCGCGTCCGGTCGTCAAACGTGTGCTGATGGAGGAAGGTTATCGAGTGGACTAACTTTTGGGAACCTCTAAAAACTCCCTCTCCCTCTGCACCCTCCG
>LUUF01000102.1 GCA_001644045.1 Methylomonas methanica
TGACGACACTATCTAGTGGGCACTCATGTACAAATCCTGCAGTCAATCAAGGACGCTAGCGGCAAAGTCGCGCTTGGACCGTCCGTCAATGTTGGTGCGCCCACTTATGTCTATCAACCGCCAGTCTTTGTTAGGCCGCCGGTGATACAACCAAACCCGGTGCCTAACTTACCGCCTATCGTTATCGAACCAGCGGTCGTACAAGTTCCTGCTCAGGTTGTTGCGGCAATTCCTGCTCCGGTTGTACCTATTCCCCCGGCAAAGCAATTTGGCGAACCAAGTTGGGTTAAGGTTATCAAAACCAAGACTCACAACGACAATGTGCTGGCGCTAGACGAACTTGTAGGTGAAGACAAAGATGGCGACAACCATCCGGATTGGACCAACGGCGAACCCGACGAAGTAGAATCGGAATGGCATCTGCTGCAAACCAACAACAAAGGTAAGGATAAAAAAGCCGAATTGGCGGGCAACGCCGATGACATGGATGACGGCAGAAAAACCGTCACCCGTCGTTATGAGTTTTACGAGTATGTCGGTCCCGCGGAAACGATAGATGTCGAAAATGGAGAAGCCATGTGCGATGCCGTCCAGACCGATTCCAACGCTGGGATCGTCGGCAATGGTGTTGGCACTGTCGGAGTCACGCAAAACGATCCAGCCAATCCCGGCGAAACCACCTCGGTCGATGTGGACTGTTCGCAGTTTGCCGTCGTCGGTGCCTACCGTGGCGCACAAATGGGTGAGTTTAATGCCGTGGCGCCTTTGTCGATGGTCAATGAATTGCAGAGCGGCAATGTAGGCCAACCTTATCCTAATCGCGCTGTCGTGTTTGGCGGCAACACGCCTTATGTCACCAGCAGCAGTGGTTCTGTGCCAACGGGGCTTGCGATCGATTCAGCCGGTGGCATGCTATCCGGTACGCCGACCAAAGTAGGCGTGTTTAATTTTTTTGTTGAATCCACTGATATTGATGGCAGTATCGTCAACAAAAACTACACGCTAAAAGTCACCGGTCCCGGCGATACCGACAGGGATAACGACATAGACTCTGCCGACCTCGCGACGATAAAAGCCAAATACGGACAAGTTGCGGCAGCAAATGATCCAGCCGATTTGAACAACGACTTTAAAGTAAATATTGGCGACTATCGAAAGGCAGCGTCACTGTGTACTAAGCCGCAATGTGCCTTGGTTACACCTTAACGTTTTGTAAAACATATTGATTTTGAGCCGGGTATTTGCCCGGCTCTCTGACATCGGAAACTTTTTCATGAACAAACAAACTTTCGCAAAACTGGTCTTATTTGGGTTGGCCGGCTGTTTTTCCACTGTGCAGGCAGCCAATTTAAGTATCCAACTGCCAAACAACAGCAACCTCTATACAACCACGGTCGGCTCATTTTTTGACGCCAAAATTTATGTCGATACCTTACCGGATTTTGCCGGTTTTGATATTAATCTGACATACAACAACGCGAATCTGTCTGCTGTATCGCTGACTAGCGCTAGTATTTTCGGCGCGGCGAATACCGAGACTTTTGCCAACGAGATCACGCCGGGTAATATTCATTTAGCCGAGGCCATTGCTGGTACTTCCGCTCTTGTTAGCGGTTTGCAAATCACCAACCCTACTCTGCTGGGCACAGTCAGATTCAAAGCGCTAAAGACCGACTTGAACAATCTGATCAATTTTTCAAATCCCGCTCCCGAGATGTATACCTTTGATAACACTCCATTTGGCTTTAGCATGCTCGGCGCCAATGTCACGATCAATGCCGCCCCGGTGCCTTTACCCGCCTCAATTTTTTTGTTTGTGCCGGGTTTATTAGCGGTATTCGGCAAACGAAGATCTAAAGTTACGGTTTAAAGTCAACAATCCATCCCTTAAAAAGTCATCTCTTCGGAGATGGCTTTTTCATCCTTCCTCGTTCCACGTCCAGCTAGAAAAAAACATCCGTTCCGATCAGACCCCCTATACCGGCTATGTGAATAAAAGGAAAATTCAAATTAGAATTGAACGCAGTTTAATTTATGATTATAGTGCGTCCCGGCAAATCGCAATCTGTCTGCTAATATGCGCGTACGGGAGGAATACTATGTTAAAAATTGTTTTACGCTGGCTGTTGACGCTAGTCTATCGAGTGAAGGTCCACGGACTGGAAAATTATGCCAAAGCCGGCAACCGCGTGTTGATCGTCGCTAATCACACCTCGTTTCTCGACCCCTTGTTACTCGGTGTATTTCTGCCGGACGACATCACCTTTGCGATCAATACCCAAATCTCCGAGCGCTGGTGGCTTAAGCCGTTTTTGCGTTTATCCAAGGTATTTCCGATGGACCCGACGCATCCGCTGTCTTTAAAGGCGTTGATCCATCATTTGCAAAACGACACCAAGACCGTGATATTTCCGGAGGGCCGCATCACCGTGACCGGCTCTTTGATGAAAATCTACGACGGCACCGGCATGGTGGCGGACAAATCCGGCGCAACCTTGCTGCCGGTTCGTATCGAAGGCGCCGAATACAGCCGCTTTTCCAAGCTCGGCGGCAAAGTCCGTCAACAATGGTTTCCGCGCATCGCCATTCACATCCAGCCGCCAACCTTAATTGAGACTCACGGCGACGTGACCGGCAAAGCTCGCCGCAAGCACAGCGGCCACATCCTGGCCGACATCATGACTGAAATGATGTTCGCCACCAGCCATTACCAACAAACCATCTTTTCGGCCTTGCTGGAAGCACGAGCGCTGCATGGCGGTCGTCACACCGTTGCTGAAGATCTGGAACGCAAACCTATAAGTTACGACGCGCTGATCACTCGCAGCATCGTCGTGGGCAAACTAATCAAAGCCATCACCCAAACCGGTGAGAATGTCGGCGTCTTGCTGCCCAACAGTTGTAAGACGCTGAACGTGGTGCTGGGTTTACAGATTTATCAGCGGGTGCCGGCGATGCTGAATTATTCGATAGGCGCCGCCGGGATGGCTGCGGCCTGCCGCACCGGACAAATCAATATTGTGCTGACTTCTCGCAAATTCATTGAGTTAGCAAAACTGGGAGACGAAGCCGCGACCCTGGCACAACACGTCAAACTGATTTACCTGGAAGACTTGGCGACATCGCTAACAGGTTTCGACAAATTGACCGGCTTGCTACAAGCTAAAACTGCAAGATTTTGGTACAAAAGCCGCGATTACGATGCCGACGATGCGGCAGTGGTACTGTTTACTTCGGGTTCTGAAGGGTTACCGAAAGGCGTGGTGTTGTCGCATGCCAATATCCTGGCCAATCACAAGCAAATCAGGTCGCGCATCGATTTCGGACCGGGTGATGTGGTACTAAATTTTCTACCGATGTTCCATTCCTTCGGCTTCACGGTCGGTACGATGATGCCGATATTGAACGGTATGACCAGCTTCTTCTACCCTTCGCCACTACATTACGCGGTAATCCCGGAAATGGCTTACGAGGTGGGGGCGACCATTATGTTTGGCACCAATACCTTTTTAGCGGCGTATGCAAAAAAAGCCCATCCTTACGATTTTTTCTCCTTGCGTTATGTCGTGGCCGGCGCGGAAAAGCTGCAAGAAACCACCCGTACCACTTGGCTGGATAAATTCGGCATCCGTATTCTGGAAGGCTACGGCGCTACGGAAACCTCGCCGGTAACCTCGGTGAACACGCCGATGGACTACAAAGCCGGTAGCGTCGGCCGTTTCATGCCAGATATGCTGCACAAGCTGGAGCCGGTACCCGGTATCGAAAATGCCGGCAAATTGCATGTTGCCGGTCCGAACATCATGAAAGGCTATCTGCTGCCGGATAATCCCGGTGTATTGGTGCCGCCCTGCTCGGCTGCTTATGGTGAAGGCTGGTACGATACCGGCGACATCGTGCATGTCGACGAAGAAGGCTTTATTCATATTCGAGGCCGCAGCAAACGTTTCGCGAAAATCGGCGGGGAAATGGTATCGCTGACCGCCGTTGAGCAATTAGCAATCCACGCCTAGCCGGAAGCGCAACATGTCGTTGTCAGTTTGCCCGATCCGAAAAAAGGCGAACAACTCGTATTGTTGACCACGCGCCGCGACGCCAATGCCAAACAATTGGCCGAAGCTTCGACCGGGGTCGCCACCATCAATCTACCCAAGAAAGTGTTTGTGCTAGACAAACTGCCGGTATTGGCGACCGGAAAAACCGATTATCCGGGAGCTACCGCGTTAGCGGCGCGATTACTGGAAGGCGGCAACGTCGATTCGGATTGAGCGCGTTCCGCAACTGTCCAGCCTAAATTAACTACCATTTAACGCTATGAGCAAACACATCTACCCCCTGTTAGTCGCGCAGTTCCTGTCGGCATTTGCCGATAACGCCATTTTATTTACGGTCATCGCGATGGTGATGCAGGACGCGCATCCGGTCAGTTGGTACGTACCGGCTTTGCAAAGCGTGTTTTTGGTGGCATTCGTGGTCTTGGCGCCCTGGGTGGGCGGATTTGCCGATAGCCATGCCAAATCGCGGGTGCTGATTGTCGCCAATCTGATCAAGGCCTGCGGTGCCGGCTTGTTGTTATTTAACGTCGAGCCTCTATTGGCTTACTGTGTAGTCGGTGTCGGCGCTGCCTTGTACAGTCCGGCCAAATACGGGATTTTGCCGGAACTGGCGGGCCACGACGGTCTGGTCAAAGCCAATAGCTGGATAGAAGGTTCCACTATACTGGCGATATTGACCGGCATGGTAGTCGGCGCCCAGCTGGCCGATTATTCAACCAGCTGGGCCTTGATTGCCACAATAGTCCTGTTTTTGATTTCGGCTGCAACCACCTTGTTCTTGCCGATAGGATTACGTAAAGCGCCGCCAACCGGCTCGAAAATTGTGTTGTTTTATTTGGAAATTAAAACTTTTTTGGCGATGCCGCGTTCGCGGTTTGCGGTGCTGGGCGCGTCCTTGTTTTGGGCCGCCGCAGCCAGTGTGCGGGTCATTATCATTGCCTGGGCCCCTTTAGTATTAATGACGCATAACGCCAGCGACATTGCCAATCTGACGCTGTTTTTGGCTATCGGCATCATCGCCGGTTCCGTATTAGTCCCGCGCTTGATTCCGCTCGAGCATTTGCGCCGAGCGCGAATTCCGGCGTATTTGATGAGCATCTTCATCATAGCTCTGAGTTTCACCGAAGCAGTCTGGCCGGCGCGTTTTGTATTGTTTTTAATGGGTATGGCCGGCGGCATGTTTATCGTACCGATCAACGCCGCGTTACAGGAGATCGGCCAAGAAAGCATAGGCAGCGGTGGCGCGGTAGCAATGCAGAATTTTTTTCAGAATGTAGCAATGCTATTGTCGGTCGGCGGCTACACCCTGGCTGCGGCCGAACAAGTAACGCCGATTACCGCGTTAATCGGTTTGGGCTTACTACTGCTGGCGGCTACTTTTCTGGTGGCTTGGCATTTACCTGAAGTGGAGCAAGCGTCTTCCAGCCATGAATAAAGGTTTGCACCAATAAATCCACGCTGAGCTTGGACGCTTCGATGTCGCTAACCTGCGGTTTGGCGGTTAGCGACAAAATGCAGATCCCGTGCACGCCACTCCACAACGTTCTAGCGGCAAGCCGGCTCTGTTCTTGAGAGCTGCCGGGCGTAAGCTGTATAAACAACACCTCGACAATCGCAAACATCTGTTCTACTTTTTGTAGATACCACTCGGGCTGGGGTTCCTCGCTCTGGATATCGAAAATCATCCGCCAGCGATTGAAATGCTGGGCGGCAAAGTTTAGATAGGTTTCCGCCAGGGTCAGAATATGCTGCTCGACGCTGGCGGAAGGCACACAGTCGGTCAATTGCTTTGCCAATTCATCCAGTGTTCGGCCTTTGACGTGGGTCAGCAAATCGTTCATATTGGCAAACACCATATAAATGCTGCCCACGGTATAGCCGATTTCCATCGCGATTTTGCGCACGGTCAAGGCGTTATAACCATCCTCTACTACGATGGTTTCCGCAGCAACCAACACCATTTCCTTGATTTGTTCCTGACTATGTTCGCTTCTTCTGGCCATATGTTCTCTGCGACAAACACTAAAAACAGCTACCATACACGACCTTGCCCCAGGAATCGATAGTTTACATGCACAACGAACTTCTCGATGTCGTCGACACCGACGATGCCGTTATCGCCCAACAACCAAGAGCGGAAATCCACGCCAACGGCCTGCGTCATCGGGCCGTGCATATTCTGGTTTTCAACGATCAAGAGCAGTTGTTTCTGCAAAAACGTTCCATGAAAAAAGACCTGAATAAAGGCTTATGGGATACCTCGGCGGCCGGCCATGTCGATGCCGGCGAAAGCTATGCCAGTTGCGCGCCGCGCGAATTACAGGAAGAATTGGGCGTATCTGTCGATAGCCTGGAGGTATTATTCAAACTGGAGCCAAGTACCGATTTGGGGATGGAGTTTATTCAGGTCTACCGCTGCCGGCATAACGGACCGTTTAGTCTGGCGGCCGAGGAAATCGACGAAGGTCGCTGGCTGGATCAGCTTGCCGTGGACGAACGCGTCGCCGGTAACGATCCGACCTTGACGCTTACGTTCAAGATTATCTGGCAACAATTCAGAATAATCTCAAACTAAATAGATGCTTGAGCCTTACGCTGAAGTCACCTAAAGTTACAAGATGAAAACTGTGGATAAACCAAAGAAGTGGCGGAGCGGACGGGACTCGAACCCGCGACCCCCGGCGTGACAGGCCGGTATTCTAACCAACTGAACTACCGCTCCGCAGTAGAGAGCCGCGCATTCTACAGCATATCCCCCATGCGTCAAGCAAAAGCCTAAATTAATTATGCCGGCACTATCCTGCCCACTCTGTACCAGTAACGATACCCGCCATTTTCACAGCGACTCAACACGCGATTACAACCGTTGCCGGAACTGCTTACTGGTGTATGTCGATCGTTCGCAGCACTTGTCGCCAAGCCAAGAACAAGCCATATACGATCTGCATCAAAACGCTATTGACGACCCAGGCTACCTTAAATTTCTATCGCGATTGGCAAATCCGTTGTTCGACAGATTGCCTGCCAATTCTCAAGGACTGGATTACGGTTGCGGCCCTGGTCCGGCGCTGGCAGAACTGTTCAAAGCCCAAGGCCACCGAATGAATCTCTACGACCCATTCTATGCGGACTTTCCCGAACATCTGCAACAGGCTTACGACTTTATCGTCTGTACGGAAGTGGTAGAGCATTTCCGTGCGCCAAAATGCGAATTCGACGCACTGTTTAAGTTATTAAAACCCGGTGGCTGGTTTGGCATCATGACTAAATTGGTCATCGACGCCGAAGCCTTTGCGAAATGGCATTATAAAAACGATCAAACCCACATCGCATTTTTCTCCCAACCGACTTTTTACTGGTTGGCGACGCGTTACCAGTGTCAACTAGAGTTCATCGGTAAGGACGTGATTATTCTGCAACGCAATCCTGGCCGTCACAGCGATTGACCTCCACGGTGATGTGGTCGAGCTGCGCGAATTTCGCCAGCAGGGCTTTGTAATGATTGGGCGATTTAGGTTGCTGCGTAACCAAAACCACGATTGCCGAATAATGATTAGCGCTGACTGGCCAGACATGCAGGTCGCTGACCCGGCACTCGCCGTCTTCCTCCAACGCTGCGTGCATCGCCTGGATATAACGTTGATCCAGGCTTTGGTCCAATAATACCGGACTGGTTTCTTTGATTAAACCGAATGCCCAGACCAGGATCACTGTGGCACCGACAAAACCCATCACCGTATCCAGCCAAACCCAGCCGTAATACTTGCCGGCAACCAATGCGACAATGGCTAATACCGAAGTTAATGCATCGGCCATTACATGCAGATACGCTGCCCTCAGATTATGATCCTGATGATGGCCGTGATTATCGTGCTCGTGATGGTCATGGTCATGGTCATGGTCATGGTCATGGTCATGGTCATGGTCATGGTCATGGTCATGGTCATGGTCATGGTCATGGTCATGGTGGTGATTATGTCCGTGTCCGTGGTGATGATCATGGTGTTCTCGCAATAACAGCGCGCTTAGCAGATTGATCAACAATCCCACTTGCGCCACCAAAATCGCCTCATCGAAGCGAATAATTTCCGGCATCAGCAGGCGTTCCACCGAGTCCGCAATCATCACCAAGGCCACCATCGCCAGAGCTATGGAACTGGCAAATCCGCCCAATACGCCAACTTTGGCGGGACTGAAAGCAAACGTTTGGTCATTCTGATGGATACGACTGTAACGATAAGCAAAGATCGCGATCATAAAAGCCACCACATGCGTGGCCATGTGCCAACCGTCCGCCAGCAAAGCCATCGAATGAAACTGCATGCCGGCGACAATTTCCACAATCATCGTCGCAAACGTCAGTAGCAGCACCCATTTGGTACGCCGCTCGCCTTTGCGATTGATCCGCGCGAAATTGTGCGAATGCTGCCAGTTACTCAATTGATGTTCATGCATCTGTAGTTCCTTGTTCTCCAAAGCCAAAACGTTCACCGAAGCACCATTCTAGCGCAGCAAAGTCCTCGGCAAAGTAAAAGCGTCTGTTATTTGCGGCAAACCGCCGTAAAATACTATTTTGAACTTATTTGCCAGCCACTCTCAATTATTCGATGAATAATCCCGAGCACATCTTCAGCGTATCTCAGCTCAACCGCGAAGCCAAACGTTTGCTGGCCAGCCATTTTCTGACCGTGCAGGTGCAAGGCGAGATTTCCAATCTCAGCCTACCCTCGTCCGGCCATTACTATTTCACGTTAAAAGACGCCCAGGCACAGATCCGTTGCGCGATGTTCAAGGGCCAACAGCAGCGGCTGCGTTTCAAACCGGCTAACGGTAATTTGGTCGTCGCCACTGCTCAGGTCAGTTTGTACGAACCGCGCGGCGACTACCAGTTGGTGGTGGAACAGTTGGAAGAAGCCGGTGACGGCGCATTGAGGCTAGCTTACGAGCGCCTGAAACTGAAACTATTACAGGAAGGTTTGTTCGAGCAAAGCCGCAAGAAGCCGATACCGCAACTGCCGACACAAATCGGCGTCATCACCTCGGCCAGCGGCGCGGCAATTCACGACATCCTTAGCGTATTGAAAAGGCGCTTCCCGGCAATCCCGGTGTTGATCTATCCGGTGGCCGTACAAGGCGACAGCGCCAAATTCGAAATCAGCGCGGCACTGGAAACTGCAAATAAACACGAGCTAGTGGACGTAATCATCCTGGCGCGCGGCGGCGGCTCGTTGGAAGATTTATGGGCCTTTAACGAAGAAATCGTGGCCCGGGCGGTAGCAGCCAGCCATATACCCGTAATTTCCGCAGTCGGCCACGAAGTGGATTTCAGCATCGCCGATTTCGTTGCGGACTTGCGCGCACCGACACCATCGGCCGCCGCCGAACATGCGGTGCCGGATCAATCCGCCTGGCTGAACCGCTTTAGCACTATCGAGCGCCAATTGACTCGGCAGATACAAGGCAAATTGCAACAGCAACAACTGCGTTTGACCTGGCTGAACAAAGCCCTGCAGACCCAGCATCCGGGCGAAAAACTGCAACGCAATGCCCAACGCCTGGATGAATTGGAACAACGCTTGAATCGAGCGATACAAGGTAGTCTGCAGCAGCGTCGACAACAACTGGCATTAAACGAGCATCGCCTGTACCTGCACCAGCCGTTGGCTGCGATTCACGGCTATCGGCAACAACTTGATTACTTCCAACAGCGTTTAAGCCGTTCCATGCAAATTAAACTAATGACCTTGAAAAGCCGACAACACGCGGCAGCACAAACCTTACACGCAGTCAGTCCTCTGGCAACACTGGAGCGGGGTTATGCTATTGTGCAAAGACGCGACAGCTCGCAGCTAATCAAGTCGGTTAAACAGTTAGCCAAGCATGAATTGCTCGATACTCGGTTAACCGATGGTCGCATCGTTAGCGAGGTTAAAGAGGTAATCCCAGATTAAAGATTTAACAGCCACTAGCGATTAATTAAAGCTCTTCCCCTAGTTTATCGCCGACAATTGTCAGGCACAAAACATGCTTTATTGAAGTAGTTTACGAATCACACGAGTGTTTATATGACAATATTTGAAACGACCATTCCTTTGAGCGTTGGCTACGATCTTATCGATAACGATCACGGCATATTTATTGATCTGGTAAATCAATTGGATAAAGCCAATAACACGGACTTTCCCGGATTGTTTAAGCAATTGTATGAACACACCGAAGAACATTTCGAGTCCGAAAACCGGTTAATGGCGCAATTCGGATTTCCGGCGGAAACTGAACATAAAGGCGAACATCAACGGGTTTTGGGCGAATTCAAACAGTTTAAAACCCGCATAGACAAAGGTCTGATCACTTTTGGTAGATCATTTGTCAGGGAGCGTCTGCCGCAGTGGTTTGTGCTACACATTACGACGATGGACAGTGCGTTGTCCGCGCATATAAAAATGCATCAGGAATCGCGTGGCGAATGACAGCCAACAAGGAACTTAGGGTAATCGAACATTTTTACGACGCCGCCGAAAGCGATAGTATCTATCGGCGTTTGCTGTTGGAACAAAATTGGCCCGACAATCGTTACAGTGTTGCCGGTCGGGAGTTTATGTTACCGCGCCTGCAAACCTGGCATGCCGATCCTGGGATAAGTTATAGCTACAGCAATAATCTATTACAAACACGGTCGTGGACACCGTTACTATCGGATATACGGCAAAAAATCGAACACTTCTTAAACTTTTCGTTTAATTCGGTATTGGTGAATTTATATCGAAACGGCGAGGATTATGTGGGTTGGCATGCGGATAATGAAGCTGAACTGGGAGAACGGCCCTTTATAGCATCATTGACGCTGGGAGCGACCCGGCGGTTCGCATTTCGGCATAAAAAAACCGCGGAAAATGGCAGTATCTTACTCGGTAGCGGCACGCTATTGGTTATGCAGCCCGATTTTCAACATCATTGGCTGCATAGTATTCCTATCGATAGTGAACTGACTCAAGGGCGTATAAACCTGACATTTCGGAAAGTTATCGTTCCCAAATAGTTTGTTTTACGTCACTTATTGCTCCGGGCAACGAGTGTTTAGTGTTGTTCCAGCGCTTGAGCTTGCTCGGCTTCGAATTTCTTTCTTTTATCGCATTTTTCGCTGCAGACACAGTTACCGGTGCCGCCACAGGAACCTTTGATTGCGTTCCGACCGAAAATCACACCGACCGCCATTACCGCAATCACGATCAACATAAATAAAAACGTTACTAAAAAATAACCCATTTTTTTCTCCTGTTTTTTCTAATCGCTGAAACGAAAAAAGGAGCGATCCGAAAATCGCTCCCTGTCATTCGCGTCAGATTAATATAAATTAACCGCCGAAATCGTCCAACATGATATTTTCAGGATCAACGCCATTAGCCAACAGCATGTTGATCACTGAAGAGTTCATGATTGGCGGTCCGCACATGTAATATTCACAGTCTTCCGGATTCGGATGATTCTTGATGAACTCCTCGAACAAGACATTGTGAATGAAGCCGGTGTAACCTTTCCAGTTATCTTCGGGTAACGCGTCGGACAATGCTACATGCCATTCGAAATTATCGTTTTCTTTGGCCAGCATATCAAAATCTTCTACATAGAACATTTCGCGTTTGCTACGTGCCCCATACCAGAAGGTCATTTTACGCTTGGATTTCAGTCTGCGTAATTGATCGAAGATATGCGAACGCATCGGCGCCATACCGGCACCACCGCCGATAAAGACCATTTCCGCATCGGTTTCTTTGGCAAAAAACTCGCCGTAAGGACCGGATACGAAGACTTTGTCGCCGGGCTTCAGATTGAAGATAAACGAAGACATGATGCCTGGCGGAATCCCGTCAGCAGCGCCTGGAGGCGGTGTGGCAATCCTGACGTTCAACATGATTTCCTTTTCTTCAGGATATGATGCCATGGAATACGCGCGCAGAGTCGGTTCTTTTACATCGGACACATAGCGCCACAGATTGAATTTATCCCAATCAGGGCGATATTCCTCGGCAACATCCATATCCGCATATTTTGAAATATGTGGCGGACATTCGATTTGGATATAACCACCGGCCCGATAGTTGATGGCTTCGCCTTCCGGCAACTGCAACACCAATTCTTTGATGAAAGTAGCGACGTTGTCGTTGGACTTAACGGTGCATTCCCATTTTTTAACACCGAATACGCTGTCTTCAACTTCGATGTCCATATTCTGTTTGATGGACACTTGGCAAGCCAGACGTTCGCCGTGCGCAGCTTCGCGCTTGGTGATATGCGATTGCTCGGTCGGCAAAATATCGCCGCCGCCGCTATGTACTTTTACTTTACATTGACCGCAAGTGCCGCCGCCGCCGCAAGCAGAGGAAACAAACAGCTGGTTATCCGCCAATGCTGTTAACAACTTAGACCCAACCGGTACGCGGATTTTCTTCTCGTGATTAATCAGAATTTCCACATCCCCGGAGGCCACCAATTTACTCTTGGCGCCGATGATTAAAAACACCAGCGCTATCACGATGACCGTGAAGAAAATAACACCTAATGCAATTTCCAGCATTACGATACCCTTATAATTGAATTCCAGAGAAAGCCATGAAGCCCAGAGACATCAAGCCAGCGGTGATAAAAGTGATGCCCAGACCTTGCAATGCAGCAGGAATATCGCTGTATTTCAATTTCTCACGCACACCGGCCATGACGGTAATCGCCAATGCCCAACCGAAACCACTTCCTATACCGTATACCACGCTTTCGCCGAAATTGTAGTCGCGTTCGATCATGAACAAGCTACCGGCCAAAATCGCACAGTTCACGGTAATCAGCGGCAGGAAGATACCCAAGGCTTGATACAGAGCCGGGAAGAATTTATCCAAAATCATTTCCAGAATCTGTACGATCGCAGCGATCATACCGATACAGCTCAACAAGCTTAAAAAGCTTAAATCGACACCGGTAATCCCAATCCAAGCCAATGCATCTTCTTTCAACAAGGTTTGGTAAATGAAGTTATTCGCAGGCACCGTCAAGGTTTGCACCACCATGACCGCGATGCCCAATCCCATGGCTGTGGAAATCTTCTTGGAAACCGCCAAGAAGGTACACATGCCTAGGAAGAACGATAGCGCCAGGTTTTCGATGAAAACCGCTTTAACAAATAGACTGATGTAGGCTTCCATTAGTGGTGCCCTCCTTCACCGTGAGCAATCGACATGATTTTGAACTCGTTGTGTTCAACTTGTTTAGGTTTCCAGGTACGGAACGCCCAAATGATTAGACCGATGATGAAAAACGCGCTAGGCGGCAGCAACATCATGCCGTTAGGCACATACCAACCACCATCTTTTACCAGAGGCAGTACATCGATACCCAGCAATTTGCCGGATCCCAGAGTTTCTCTGAAAAAAGCCACTATGACCAGAATCAAACTGTAGCCTAAACCGTTACCGATACCGTCGACAAAGCTTTGCAGCGGCGGATTTTTCATCGCGTACGCTTCGGCACGACCCATCACGATACAGTTAGTGATGATCAAACCGACGAATACCGATAGCTTTTTGCTGACATCGAAAGCAAACGCTTTGAGCAACTGATCGACCACGATTACCAGAGACGCAATGATGATCATCTGCACGATGATCCGAATGCTGCTGGGCGTGTGCTGACGCACCGCGCTAATCGCCGCACTGGAACACGCAGTTACCGAGGTCAGGGCCAAAGCCATAATCAACGAAGTAGACATTTGCGAAGTTACCGCCAGCGCCGAACAGACCCCGAGCACCTGCAAGGTGATCGGGTTGTTATCGACCAACGGTTCGAATAATACTTTTTTAGTTTCTTTATCCATGATAAGTCCTAACCGTTTGTTCTAATTTTGTTTAGATAGGTGGCAAAACCTTCGGTACCCATCCAGTATTGGATCAGATTGCTGACGCCGCGACTGGTTAGTGTGGCACCGGCCAAACCGTCTACTTTATAGACCGAATCAGGACGGCTGGAATCGACACCACCTTTAACCAGTGTCAACGCCACTTCGCCTTTGTCGGAATAAACTTTCTTGCCTTTCCACAGTGCGCGCCAATTAGGATTGACTACCTCGCCACCCAGACCAGGGGTTTCACCTTGATCATACAGGTTAATGCTTTGTACAGTTTGCGCATCAGGCTCTAAAGCCAGAAAGCCGTACATGGTAGACCACAAACCGTAACCGTTGATAGGCAAAATGATGGATTGCAACTGGCCGCCATTCTTGACCAAAAACACCTTGGTGTATTTGGCTTTTTGACGGATGCTGGCAATGTCTTTCTCAACCGGAATCAGTTCGTTCTGAGCAGGATCCTTAGCGGCCTTACGCTGGTCGTATTCGTCAACATTGATATTGTCTACGTAATCACCAGTTTTAAGGTCGACAATCTTACTTTCGATTCTTTCGGCGAAAGCTTGGTCGATGTCAGTGCCTTCTTCCAACAAACCAGCCACATCAAGAATGTTCTTCTTCATGTCCAGGGCTTTGTTGTAGCCTTGCAAAGGACGTAAAGCCACAGTCGCAAGAGAAACCAATACCGCGCACACCAAACACAAGGCCAAAGCTACATTAACGGTTTTTTCCAGGCTGTCGTTGCTTAAAGCCAGGATACGGTCGGCATAAACTCTGAACTGTTCGTAGTACTTGCAGAGCTGCTCGTTATACTTACAGGTTTTTTTCTCGGCATTAAGCATGGCGTTTGATCCTTCTTCTAATATTTGCTTGAACAACAAAGTAATCAATCAATGGTGCAAACATGTTTGAGAAAAGAATTGCAAGCATCACACCTTCAGGGAAAGCCGGGTTGATAACCCGAATGATGATAATCATCACACCGATCATAGCGCCGTAAATCCAGCGACCGGTGTCGGTCACGGCTGCAGATACCGGATCGGTTGCCATGAACACGGTGCCAAACGCAAAACCACCGACAACCATATGCCAATACCAAGGTATTGCAAACATTGGGTTGGTGGTGCTACCGATGATATTCAGCAAAGTAGACATGCCTATCATACCGATCAACACGCCGCCCATGATGCGGTAAGAAGCGACGCGGGTATAGAGCAGGAACGCCGCGCCCAACAGACAAGCCAAAGTCGAGGTTTCGCCCATGGAACCTGGAATGAAACCCAGGAATGCCTGGATCCAGCTAAAGCTTTCCTTGATCGCTTCCAAGCCGCCGGCGGAAGCCAGAGACAACGCAGTAGCGCCACTGTAACCATCGACGGCAACCCAGACCGCGTCGCCGGAAATTGATGCCGGATAAGCGAAGAACAGGAAAGCGCGACCGGTAAGCGCGGGATTGAGGAAGTTTTTGCCGGTACCGCCGAAAACTTCTTTACCCAACACGATACCGAACGAGATACCCAGTGCCACTTGCCACAAAGGTATATCAGGCGGCAGGATCAAGGTATACAGCATTGAAGACACCAAGAAGCCTTCGTTAACTTCGTGTTTACGTACAGTCGCGAATAGCACTTCCCAGATACCGCCGACCGCCAAAGTCGTAATGTAAACCGGGAAGAAATACAACATACCGTGCACTAGGCACGAAAAGGGGTTTAAAGGGTTGTAACCAAACAGCGCCATTGGAATGCTGCGCCAATTATTAATATCGGTCGCACCGATTTTTTCCATCGCTAAATTAGCTTGATAACCGGTGTTGTACCAAGCCATCAAAATACAGAATGCAGTAGCGATGACCACGAAGGTCATGGTCCTTTTCAGGTCGTTACCGTCACGAACGTGAGTTCTGCCGCGCGTTACATCGGATGGTGTGTAGATGAAAGTATCCACCATCTCATAGAGACCGTAGTACTTCTCAAACTTGCCGCCCTTTGTAAAATGCGGCTCTATGCTATCTAAAATATCTCTAGCCGACATTATCCTTCCTTCTCGATTTTAGTTAAATTAGCTCTGAGCACAGGCGCAAAGTCGTGCTTGCCGGGATCGACAAAAGTGAACAAGGAAACGTCTTCCTCGCTCAACTCCAGACAGCCCAAGGACTGGGCGGTATCCGTGTCGCCGACTACGATCGCTTTCAATAGAGGTGTAGCCAGGATATCCAAAGGCATGACGGACTCATACACGCCTACCGGCACGATGGCACGATTGCTACCGTTCTTATCGGTGGTCAGCGGGAACAGGCGATTATCTTTGCGATCTTTGCTAGACACATAGACATTCAAAGCCGAATATTTGTCTTTACCGGGAACGATCCAGCCGAAAAACTCACGGTCGCGACCTTCTTTGATAGCCGAGACCTGCAAACTGTAGGCGCTCAAAAATGCCGCAGATCCAGCCGCTTCGTGGCCATACAAAACAGAACCCGAAATCACGCGATTTTCAACATCTTGCAATTCGCCTGCAACCAAATCAGTCAAGTTTGCACCCACACGTGTGCGCACTAGCCTAGGGTTTTTAACGGTTGGACCAGCCAAGGAAACCACGCGCTCGACATTTAGCTTACCGCTGGTAAACAACGCGCCGATAGCAATCACCGCTTGATAATCGATATGCCAAACAAATTTATGGATATTGACCGGATCGATGAAATGGATGTGGGTACTTGGCAATCCGGCAGGATGCGGACCGGAAAATTCGGCCATCTGCACGGCTTGGTTGGCAACTACATCGGCACCCACAGCCTTGCAAAGATAGGTTTTACCGGACGTCAACTTGGAGATCACAGTCAAGCCATTAGCAAAGTCGGCGGCGCGTTCCTTGATAATGACAGCTGGATCGGCCGCAAGCGGACGAGTATCTATTGCTGTGACAAAAATCGAACTAGGGGCGGAATCAACCGCTGGGATTTTGCCGTAAGGACGAGTCAGGAACGAAGTCCACAAGCCCGATGCCAGCAAATTTTCCTTCACCTGTTCTTGAGTCAAATTGCCTAGTTCTGCTTCGCCGTATTTTGCGAACGACTCTTGCTGATTACCCTGCAATTCGATGACCACGGACAACAAAGCACGTTTGTCGCCGCGGTTAATAGCTTTAACCACACCCGCGCCGGGTGATGCGAAGTTAACGCCAGGATTCTTTTTGTCGGAAAAAAGTGCTTGTCCTAATTTGACCTTATCTCCTTCGGCAACCATCATTTTCGGTTTCAGATCAATATAATCGGCACCCAATAGGGCGACCGACTTGACGCTGTTACCATCGCTTATCTTTTGTTCGGGGCCGCCCGTTATGGGCAAATCCAAACCTTTCTTTATATTAAATTGCATAGTTAATACGCCTGCTCCCCAGACTAGTTGCAGCAAAAAGCCCATTGAGAAACACCGATCCCAAAGGGCACTTCAAGACAAAACATGTTCATTACATCACAAGTTATCGGCTTTCTCAACGGAAAATCCTAAGGTTTGCGGCCCGAGAAGCCGCCCGATAACGCCCGGTATAAGTGGAAATAGCGCTCAAATATCAACTACTTTGTCGATATCAAAACCGCTCACATACTTACGCCCGACATAGCCGCGGGTATTGCTTAAAATGCGCGCATCCGCGATCCGGTAATCACCCAAATTGTGCACATGGCCGTGAAACCAAGCGGCGATTTCATACTCGTGAAACAATGGTTTTAAATCGTTACAGTACGCCAGTTTTTTAAGCACGTTAGGCGAATCGATCCAACTCCATTCGGTGGGCGCATGATGCGTGACGACGATGGTCCTGCCGGCAAAAGGTGTGGCCAGTTGTTGTTCCAACCAGGATTTCGATTCCCGATGTAATTCGGCAAAGTGTTTAGGTTCGAAAGATTGGCCGGCAAACGACACCTTGCGGAAATCGTTTAAGGTTTTTCCCAGCGCTTCGGCTTTTTCGGCACCTTCGATAAATAAATTCGTCCATAAGGTGCAACCTAAAAAACGCACGCCCTGGAAGATAAACTGATCTTTTTCCAAAAACTGAATTTGACTACCCGCGCATTCATTACGCAACATGTTAATGGTCTGTTGATATTCGTAACCATAAAACTCGTGGTTACCGGCCACGTATATAACGGGCTTACCGATAGATTTTAACCATTCGACGCCTTGTTTGAAAATCCCGATATCACCCGCCGCCACGACAATATCCGCATCGGTTTCCGGCAAACTCTGCTCGCCGAATTCTAAATGCACATCAGAAAAGTAATTTATCCGCACAATTTGCTCTTTCGTCCCATAACTAAGGAGGTATAATTTATATCCTAAGTGATTTACTTGGTATTTTTCAGATAACTTTGATTTTTTGCAAACAACAATTCTATGTCGATTAGCCCCAGAAAACACACCCAACAGGTTTTGGTAGGAAACGTAAAAGTCGGCGGTGGTGCTCCGATTGTAGTTCAATCCATGACTAACACCGATACAGCTGATGTTGCAGGAAGCGTTCAACAGATCATGGAATTGTCGACAGCAGGATCGGAGCTGGTACGGATTACCGTCAATACCGAAGAAGCGGCGAAGGCTGTGCCTGACATCGTCAACCAATTAGCTCAAAAAGGCTTTTCGGTGCCGATTATCGGCGACTTTCATTTTAACGGCCATAAGTTGCTGGAAAAATATCCGGATTGCGCCGAGGCGCTGTCCAAGTATCGGATCAATCCGGGCAACGTCGGTAAAGGTAAGGCTCGCGATCCGCAATTCCAGCAAATGATCGAATTCGCCTGCAAATACAATAAGCCGGTGCGTATCGGGGTCAACGGCGGCAGTCTAGATCAAGCGGTACTGACACGCCTGCTTGACGAAAATCGCCAGCTAGCAAATCCCAAGGAATTGCCGGCCATTACTCGCGAAGCTATTGTCTTATCCGCATTGGAAAGCGCAGCTAAAGCTCAAGAAATTGGCCTGGGTAAAGATAAAATCATCCTGTCTTGCAAAATCAGCAACGTGCAGGAATTGATCAGTATTTACGAAGACTTGTCTAACCGTTGCGATTACGCGCTGCATCTAGGTTTGACGGAAGCCGGCATGGGCTCGAAAGGTATCGTTTCGTCCGCCGCAGCATTGGGTGTATTGATGCAGCAAGGCATCGGCGACACGATTCGAATTTCATTAACGCCGGAACCCGGCGCCGCCAGGACTAAAGAAGTCATCGTCGGCCAGGAAATTTTGCAAACCATGGGTTTCCGTTCATTCACGCCAATGGTTATCGCCTGCCCCGGCTGCGGCCGCACCACCAGCGACTATTTCCAAAGACTGGCGCAAGACATCCAAGCTTATTTGCGCGATCAAATGCCGGTCTGGAAAGACAAATACAAAGGCGTGGAAACCATGGAAGTCGCGGTCATGGGTTGCGTAGTTAACGGTCCCGGCGAAAGCAAAAACGCCAACATCGGCATCAGTTTGCCGGGTAGCGGAGAATCGCCGGTAGCACCGGTCTTTGAAGACGGCGTAAAAACCGTGACCTTAAAAGGTGACAATATCGCCGGCGAGTTCCAGGAATTGGTCGAGCGGTACATCGAATCGCACTACAGCGCCCAATAAAAAGCTGCACCCACAAAAAAGGCGGCTATTAAGCCGCCTTTTTTATTGCCTTAACACTTTAACCAGCCTGTCCATCCAGTCTCGGCGCAGTCAATATCGGCGCGTAATAAAACGCGAACAGTGAAAACGCCGCCAACCAACAATAAGTTGATACCATTACCAAGCCGCCATACCAGGCCGGCAACAAGGCGGGGAATAACACCCTAAACAACGCCGCCAGATTAATCAGCACAAACGCCAGAGCCATCACATTCGACGTTTTTAATGTCCTGCCGGTATGACCTAAGGCAACGCGCGCCATCATGCCTAGCGTTAAAATACCGATACCGCCCACGGTAAAAGCATGTAAAGCCAAAGACTGCGGCACCAGGCCAAAAGCCGCCAGGGACACCAAGCCAAATCCCAGGATCAACCAGCCGTAGCCGACGTACAAAACCCAAAGCAGTGGTACAAACCAAATTCGCGGATTGTACCAAGCCGCCACCCGCACAATATTGATCACAATCGCCGCCACCGCAGCGATAGCCAACAAGGCACCGGATATATTCAGCATCAATAATACAAATACCGCCAAACTAACCGCGATAGCGGCAATATCCAACGCAGGATTGCGGATACAAATGACTCCGGACAAGCCACGCTCGGTGAAAAACGGAAATACCCGACCGGCCATGACCAAAATCATCGCGACGATGATGGTAACCACCAAGATCAGGCCGAGTGCGGCACTATTGGCCGTATAACCCAAAACTTGAGCGTGAATCAAGCCATTACCCAAAGCCAATAACAGCAATAAGGCGATAAACACCAGATTTCTGTAATTCCCGGTTTGCAAAATCGGCTTAGCGATGAAATACGCTAGGGCAGGTAAAAAAACGAAATCAACGGTAGCTATCAACGCATCGGGCAATAATTCCGAATAAAACGGCAATACCCTGCCATAAATCCACAGAAAACAAAGCGACGCCAGCTGATCGGGCGTAACCGTCTGCAAGCCGGTCCAGTTTCTAACCGCCGTCAGCAAAAAACCGGCAATCACCGCCGTGGTATAGCCAAGCAACATTTCATGAGCGTGCCAAGTACTGCCACTGAAGTAGTTATCGATATGCAATGAACCGTTGGACATCGAATTCCACAGTGCAATCAAAGCCAGAGCCGATAAACCCGCCAATGCGAAAAAAGCCCTAAAGCCCATCGCAAACAGTGGATAATCAAAAACCGGTTTGTTATTCATGCAAACGCTCCTCCAGCCAGTCGATTTCGTTATTCGAGAAGCCGGCGATTATACGCACTTCTCGGTTAAAGGGCCCTTTGGGTTTGCCCTTGAAATAATTCAGAATCAAGTCCTTGAAACAATGTTCGGGTTGTAAACCGCGTTGCTTGGCCAGGACATTGAACCAATAAGATCCGCGTTCCACATGTCCGACTTCGTCGTTATAAATCCGCGTCAAAATAGCCACTCCAGGCTGATCGTCAATAGTATTAAGCTTATCCATCATGCCCGGCGTCACATCCAATCCTCGCGCCTCCATGCAGCGCGGCACTATCGCCAGTCGCGCCAAAATATCGTGCGCGGTGTCTTCGGCATGCGACCAAAGCCCGCGATGCGCCGGCAAATCGCCGTAATCGAATCCCAAGCCAAGCAAATGCTTGCGAATCAACTCAAAATGCTGAGCTTCTTCGTCGGCGATGATCAACCAATCCCGATAAAAATCGTCAGGCAAGCCGCGAAACCGGTAAATAATGTCCCAAGCCAAATAAATTGCGACAAACTCGATATGCGCCAGCGCGTGGAAAAAAGCAGCCTTACCTTCGTTGGAATCCAGACGACGTTTAGGCATATCACGCGGCATCAACAATTCCGGCCTAGTCGGAAATACGGTATTGCTTATCGGCAACGTCGCGCCTGCTGTCTGCAGGGATAATAAGCCGTTATCTAACAACTGCCTGGCTTGATGGGTTAAAACGAGTTTTTGCTCAATATCGCTATTAAACAAACAGCGCTCCGCAAAATCAGATAGCCACTGGGTTTGTTCCGCCAAAATCAAAGTTCCTGTTCTCACGTTAAACCCGATAAAACCATCCCGTCGGAGAGATAAATGAGCATATCCATCACTCTCTCGGGAATGTCCGGCGTTCTTATTTTTTTGTCATAAAGAAATAAACGGTTTGGCACTTTAAAACCATATTGTTGCCGGCTTTTTCGATCGCTTCGCAGGTTTCCATTTTCGAGCGACCCGGCGCGGCCTGTTTGACAATCTTGCCGCCTTCAACCGAGTAATTCAGCACCGCGCGCATTTGGTCAATTCTGGCATGCGAATCATTTTCGTGGGTCATGCCTTCAATGGTGCCGTCGTCTTTAAACGTCCAGGTGGTATTGGAACTACGAGCCTTGCTGCCATCGCTGGTGTTCGACTCCTTGTCGATCTGCCATGTACCCAGAACATCGGCTTTGGTCAGCTGAACTTCCGCTGCGGCGTTAAAAGATAAAAGCATCAGAGCAACAGCGGGGAGTTTAATAAATTGCATGGTAAAGCCTTATGGGATTATGTTTTGGAGCCCGGGATTGTAGCATGGAGCCCGAAGCATTCCCTTTAAGTTAAATACTACCGCTATACTCATGCCAGACCCAACGTATCAATGTACCTTGCCAGTCATTTACGGCGCACCTACAATCGCCGAACAATGCGTTTTAGAAGTAATAAAACCCACCCGCCCGATATAAAACACATCACTTGTTTGCCCGAGATTATATGTCCGAAGACATCCTACATTTTACCTACCGTCTAAGCGCGGAGGATTACGACAGCGCGGACTTCCTGATAGAAGTCGACAAACAAAGCATGACGCTGATTTCCGCCGCACAGCCCCCCTACCCTTTTTGGACAGAACTTGAATATCAACAATGCCGCAATTGCCCGTTAAATCCGGAACAGTTTCCGCATTGCCCTGTCGCGGTTAATTTAGCGCCATTGCTGGATTTATGCGGTCATTTGGTGTCCCACAAGCAAATGACTGTAGAGGTAATCACCGATAGACGAACCATATGCGCAGACACCACAGCCCAGCATATCGCCAGTTCGATTCTCGGCTTGATCATGGCTACCAGCCCATGTCCGCATACCGAATTTTTAAAACCGATGGCCCGCTTCCATTTACCTCTGGCGGACCAAACCGAAACGATTTATCGGGTAACCACCATGTTCCTGTTGGCCCAATATTTCCGCTACAAAGACCAGCTGTCCTATTCGCTGGAGCTGGATGAGCTTCTTGCGCTTTATCAAAATTTACAAATTATCAACCTGCATTTAAGTCAACGCCTAAAAACGGCGATTAGTGAGGATGCGGCGGTAAACGGCGTTATTTTGCTGGATTTACTTTCAAAATCAGTTTCATGGTCGATAGAAGACGGCCTGGAGGAAATCCGCCATTTATTCGATAGCTACCGCAAACCGGCCCAATAATTCGCCTGGCAATCTCCTGCCCGCCTAGGCCGAGGCAAGCTATTATCAACAACTTTCCGAGTCCGCCATGGTCGCGTGACTTACAACCAACGACCACCGAGATTCCCGGGGCGATTCAGTGTTTCGGTTTAAACAGGCAATATCTTTGAATGGCTGAAACAGCCGGAAAGCTTATTATTGCTGAACGACCGATATAGGCGTAACCTCAAGGATTTCACTGGAATGCCTCCCCTGCGCGTTCGATAGTGTTGTCGATGTCTCCACTATCCAAAACTCTAACAAACGCCGACACTACCTCGGGATCAAATTGCGAGCCGGCACCTTCGATTATGGCAGTTCGCGCTTTTTGTACCGGCCAAGGCTCTTTGTATGGACGCCAACTGATCAGTGCGTCAAACACGTCTACAACCGAGACAATCCGAGTAACCAATGGCAGTTCTTTAGCCAAAATACCGTCCGGGTAACCCCGGCCATCCCATCGTTCATGGTGATGCAAGGCTATTTGTCGAGCCAGTTCAAAGGCTGAGTCATGACCAAGAATATTCGCACCCAAAGTCGTGTGCTTTTTGATGATTTCAAATTCTTCCGGCGTTAATTTGCCGGCTTTCGACAAAATATAATCGGGAACCCCCACTTTACCGACATCGTGCAAACGGCTGGCCTTTCCCCACAATGTTGCTTGTTGATTATCAATTCCCATGGCTATGGCCGTGGCTTTTGTGTAGTAATCCAACCGGTTAACGTGCCCGCCGGTAGCCTTGTCCTTGTACTCGGCAATTTCCGCCAACATATCAACCGCGCTTTCAAACGACGCGATGATGTTGTCATGGAGTTGATGATTTTCCAGCGATTGCGAACATTGTCTAGCAAAAATATGGATCAAATCCCGATCAACTTCCGACAAGAACTCTATCGGTTCAATGTAGATATAGCCTATGGGTTGGTTGGCGATAATTAAGGGCAATATTTCGGCCTTTTCCCGCAAACCCTTTGCCGGCTCGCCATAGAAAACCGCCCTGATACATTGCTGCTGTATTTCTTCGAAGCGCGGTCTGTCAATAAAATGGTCCGTATAGGCTTGGACCTTAACCTGATCGTGATCGATGGTGGTTATCACACCATCCAAAGAGCCAATATGACTAGCATGGGACAGCTGACACAAGCCGATAATCTGTATCAACATGCCGTTAAAAAAATTCGACAACGACCCATGACCTAACTGGTATATAGAGGGCGTGGCTTGTAACACATGGGCCAAACCTTGCCGATTGGCGTTAATGACCTGTAAGTCGCGGTAGGCCTTAATCGCGGAACGTAGCGTGGTGTAAAGCCTGGAGGCGGTTAATTCTGTTTTGTCTTTGTAATCGTCAATGTCGTAATGATCAATCACATAACGTTCCGGCGCGATACCTGGCTGGCCGGTACGGATGACAAGGCGAACCATGGCATTGCCTTGTTGCTCGCGGCTGTACTCAACCAATTTCAAACCCGCATCGGGGCTTTCCATCACCACATCAATTAAAGCCACGGCAATATCCGGGTGCTGGCTAAGCATTTCCTTGGCTTCGGTAGCCGACGACGCTTCGATAAACTCAAGCGTTCGATTGGCGAAACTGAAATCACGCAAACTGATCCGCGTTAAGGTACGAATATCCGGTTCGTCATCCACCACCAAAATTTTCCAGGTGAATCTTGATGATAAGAATATCTCCTGTAAGGGCGCGGTTACGGCTTTATCTTGATCGGCAGGAGCATTTCGGATAATTTTCATAGGGTTTTATCGGGTAAAGGCGTTGAATCGATGGGGCAATCAATATGAAAATGCGTACCCTCCTGAGGCGCGGAAACCAGATGCACCGTACCGTCCATCTGTTGGGTGATGATATTGTAAGTAACATATAAGCCTAAACCGGATCCACCGTGTTCCCGATAGGTGGTAAAAAACGGTTCGAATGCCTTTTGCCTCACTTCTTCAGTCATACCAATGCCATTGTCTTGATAGTCAATAATCAGGTGTCTAGCTTTTGACACTACGGCTTTGATCCGTATTTGTCCGGGACGGGTTCCGTTTTCAAAGCCATGGGCAACGCTATTGGTAATCAGATTAGTCAAAACCTGCTCTAACAGACCGGGTGTACCACACAGTTCCAGGTCATCCGAACAGTCAACGTCGATAGCTATCGAGGTACGCTTCAATATATTTCGTAGCGTGGTCAACACGTCATCTATCACTTCATGCAAGCGATACATACGTTTTTGCTGGGTACTGCGATCAATCGATGTACGCTTAAATCGATGTACCAAATCAGCGGCCCGGCGAAGATTGGATAGTGCCAAGTGATGGCTCTCCCGCAGATAACTTATTTGTTGGTTTAACACCAGCTCAGACACTTCATCTTGTGTCAGCAACTCGGTCAATTTTTCCAGCGTATCGTCAGCATGACTCACTGCGCCCACGGCAACGCCCACCGGTGTGTTTAGCTCATGCGCGAAACCTGCAACCAAGCGCCCCAGCGACGCCATTTTCTCGTTTTCAACTAATTCCTTCCGGGTTTCCTGCAATACTTCGATCGTTTCATCCAGAGTACGCCAGCGTCGAGCCAGTAATTCCAATAAGCCCCAGCTAATCAGGATGAGCAAGGAATAAGATACGCCATGACTGATCCAACTAGCCAAAATCTCATCCTGCATTGCGGCTTCAACCGCTGTCATCGGTAAGCTGACGCTAATTCCGCCGCGAACATCTCCTTCTTTGTAACCTTGTTTGGCATGGCAACTTAAACAAGCAGGCTTGACCATAAGCGGCGCCATGTAGCGAAGTTGGTTACCGTTAGTTTGATGCTCAATCGAGGTGATTTCCTGTTGGCCTTGCTCGAACTCTTGTAAGGCATGCGCTTCCCAGTCGTCGGGTTTGTTATCCGGCCTGATAGGCTTAAGACTGGTGATATGTAAGCGAATATGTAGTTGAGGATCGGACTCGGCCAACTCCGCGATTTGTCGAGTCATATAGGCCGGGTTAATCATCGTCAACTTGCGGCCATCGCTCAGCGGGATGTCGCGTTGTGCTAACTCAAGATAAGGATTGCTGGGATTTTTGTCGGAGGCAAACACATAGATGCCATTGTGTTCGGCATTCCATTGTCGGGTTAAAACAATCATCCGGAAAATATTTCGCGCACTTTCCGATGCCAATTGATAGGCATGCTTTTGAATATTGGCCACTCGGAAAAATAAAGACAAACCCAGCAACACCGTGACTATTATTAAAATCAGCGGTAACAACCGCCTGCGTAAACGTTGGTCTATTCGGTATCGCGGATTCAAGTTGTTTATCTCCTGATCAACACCTGATGATTCCCTGTAAATAATAGCTAAATTACTTGAAAACGCTCGGGTAGATTGACTATGTCGGCATCCAGCCCGTCGGGCTTTTTTTACGATCCTGGTTCGGAGCTTGAACGATGGAGAAAATAGCTCGGGAAATTTCTATACAGGAAAACGCCTAAACCTAAGCCGGCTGGGCCTAGCTAGCGGATGTCCAAACTATTAACCTGGCCCTCTAATATCGTCGATCCCGCGAAGGCTGGAGTTCAGCGGCTATACTGGATTCGCTGCACGGTCTAACTGCCCCCAGCTTTGCGGGAATGACGAATCCAGGGAATTTAAGCGCCGGGTTAATAGTGTTCTCTGATCGCTGCGATCACTGGCGACAATATCACTCAACATGAATGGTTCCGCTACTCCTGCAAATCCGTTCTGCTGTCGCAGCATTTTGGCAACATCCGTCGCAGGGTATCGTCGCGCAACAAATAGTGGTGATAAAGCGCTGCGGCACTATGCAAACCAATCAGAAAATAACCCAATGTACCGATGGCTTCGTGAAACTCCTCTATCGATTCCGCGATGCTTTTGCTCTCGCCGATCAGCGCCGGCAATTGTAAACCGAAAAACGGAATTGGCTTGGCTTCCGCACTAAGCAACAGCCAGCCCGACAAGGGCATGACTATCATCAGCGCGTACAGGGTTAAATGCATGGTTCTGCCCAACAGTTTTTGCCAATACGGCGGTTCGGGCTGAATAGTCGGAAACCGCCCCTGAAACATGAACAACAAGCGCGGCCAAATTAATACAAACACGGACAGACCCAGCATGAAATGCCAGGCTTTCATGGCCTCGCGCGGATCGCTGCCCTTGGGGAACAATTCGCGCAGTTCGATGCTGGCGTAAACCGCGACAAACAATAATACGATTATCCAGTGCAGCGTCATTGACAGTACGCCGTAACGCTCGGTGCTATTTAGCCATTTCATTTGTTTGCTCCTCTTGAGGGAATATCGTTATCTTGTTCGGTTGAATTGCCATTTTCGACAGTTTAAAAATAGCACACCGATTTATCAAAAAAACGCGGCCGGTACTATCCGAGCTAGGAGGTTAGCTAACAGCATCGGGCCATCGGCCACCGTATCCAGCACGATATGCTTCTTTGCATCGCTAATCATGGTGGAAAACAGCAGGCTAAAACAAAATTGGGGTATATGTCTCCTGAAGCCTATGAGCTTAACTTTGCCGCGTACCTAACTGCCTATGAATTAGGGGCAAAATCATCCATTCCCTGCGCCGAACAACAAACAAAAAGGCGCGACTTGTGTTTGGGATCCGAAGGACGTCATCGCCTGGGAAGTTTCTACGATATAATTCCGCAGTTTTCCGGCAACATTGATCGTAAGGTATTGTCGGAAGGGTGTTTTTTAGTTTGTGTACATAGCCCGGTACACAATTATGCCAATCCAAATATAACTATCAATGGAATCCCAAGAATATAAGCGACGCCGCACCTTTGCCATCATCTCCCACCCCGACGCCGGTAAAACCACCATCACCGAAAAACTGCTGTTGTTCGGCGGTGCGATTCAATTGGCCGGTTCGGTAAAAGGCCGTAAAGCGGCGCGTCATGCTACGTCCGACTGGATGGAAATGGAAAAGGAACGCGGCATTTCCGTGACCACTTCGGTGATGCAGTTCGAGCATAACGATTGCATTATCAATTTGCTGGACACACCGGGCCACGAAGACTTTTCCGAAGATACGTACCGCACGTTGACAGCCGTGGACTCGGCTTTGATGGTGATCGACGTTGCGAAAGGCGTAGAAGATAGAACCATTAAGTTAATGGAAGTCTGCCGCTTGCGGGATACGCCAATCCTGACCTTCATCAACAAGTTGGACCGCGAGGGTCGCGAGCCGATAGAACTACTCGACGAAGTCGAGAGCGTGCTGAAAATCCAATGCACGCCAATGACCTGGCCAATCGGCATGGGCAAGCGCTTTAAAGGGGTTTATCAGCTTTATAAGGACGAGATTTTGCTGTTCAGTCCGCATCACGGCGGCCGTATCGCCAAAGCCGAAGTCATCAAAGGCTTGAACAATCCCAAGCTCGACGAATTGCTCGGTTACCAGGCGGAAGAATTGCGCGACGAGATAGAACTGGTCAAAGGCGCTAGCCACGAATTCGATCACGCTAAATATTTGGCGGGGCAACAAACGCCGGTGTTTTTCGGCTCGGCGATCAATAACTTCGGCATTATCGAGTTACTCGACGCATTTGCCGAATACGCGCCTGGCCCCAGATCCCGCCAAGCCGAGCAACGCGAAGTTATGCCGGACGAGGAAAAATTCACCGGCTTTGTATTTAAAATTCAAGCCAATATGGACCCGGCTCACCGCGACCGCGTGGCTTTTTTAAGAATATGCTCCGGTAAATTCGATAAGGGCATGAAGGTCAATCATGTGCGTATCGGTAAAAACATCCAGGTAGCCAACGCCATTACTTTTCAGGCGGACAGCCGTAAAAACGTCGAGGAAGCGTATCCCGGCGACATCATAGGTCTGCACAACCACGGTACTATTCAGGTCGGAGACACCTTCACTCAAGGCGAAGCCTTGAAATTTGGCGGCATCCCTTACTTCGCGCCGGAACTATTCCGCCGCGTCGTGTTGAAGGATCCATTAAGAGCAAAAGCCCTGCAAAAAGGTCTGATTCAATTGACCGAAGAAGGCGCAACCCAGTTGTTTCGGCCGTTGAAAAACAACGACTTGATCCTGGGCGCGGTAGGCATTCTGCAGTTCGATGTCACCGCCCATCGCCTAAAAAATGAATATAACGTCGAGTGCGCCTACGACGTATCGCCTATCAATACCGTGCGCTGGGTCAGTGCGAAAAATCCGGCCAAATTGGAAGAATTTAAAAATAAGGCGTTTGAAAACCTGGCGGAAGACGGCGGCGGCTATTTGGTTTATCTGGCTAGCAGCCGGGTCAATTTACAATTAACCGAAGAACGTTGGCCGGATATAAGCTTTAGTCAGACTAGAGAACTTTGATAGCTGACTGTTATAAACCCTCTGGGAGAGAGGGCTAGGGTAAGGGTATAAATTACTGATTTAACCCCTCATCCAGGCCTTCTCTCTGAGACAGAAAGAGTTTTATAAATTTTTTAGACCTTGGAATTGCTTAGGCTAAGCGATTCCAACTAATCTCTCTAACAGCAAACACAATCACACTTGCCGGTTCAAAATCAGGTATAGGGTTTTAGCTGCACGCGTTGGCTGCCAACAAAAACACTCTCGCCGCAGTAACCACACTGCAAAAACCACCTCAAAAAAATAACGCTAAATACTTAATATTTATAGAAATATTTGCACAGGAGATATACACTGCCATCAACAATCCGATAAAGGCACGACTTTAAGCAAAATCCGCAGGAGTAGCTTATGCGCACACTTTACTATAGTCACCCGGATTTTTTGGGCCACGACACCGGCGTAGCCCATCCAGAAAGCGTCGACCGGCTGCATGTGATCGAACAAGCGTTATCGGGTCCTGAATTCAGCGGACTGCAGAGAGTAGAACCCATCATTCCCGCCGATATTCAAGACAAGATTGGATTAGTACACAGTAAAGCCATGATCGCCAAAGTGTTGGCAACCATTCCAACGCAAGGTCTGGCGAACCTGGACGCCGACACGGTAGTGTCGCCCGGTTCTAAGCAAGCGGGGCTGCGTGCGGTGGCGGCAGTTTGCGATGCGGTAGATAGAATCTGTAGCGGGCAAAATGCCAGAGCATTTTGCGCAGTAAGGCCACCGGGCCATCACGCCATGCCTGATTATGCGATGGGGTTTTGTCTGTTCAATAATATTGCCATTGCCGCGGAATACGCGCGCAGCAGATATGGCTTGACGCGTATCGCCATCGTCGATTTCGATGTTCATCACGGTAACGGCACCCAAGCGGCTTTTTACGAACAACCGCAAGTGCTCTATGCCTCCAGCCACCAATGGCCGCATTATCCGGGCAGCGGCCATCCGTCGGAAACCGGCGTCGGTAATATTATCAATGTCCCACTGCCATCCGGCAGCGGCGGCGAAGTTTTCCGGGAAAAGTATCGGCAAGCCATCTTGCCGGCCGTGAAAAAATTCAATCCGGAACTGATTTTGGTCTCGGCCGGCTTCGACGCCCATAGGGACGACCCCTTAGCCTCGTTAACTTTGCTGGAAGATGATTATCGCTGGATTACCGATGAATTGAACGCCATCGCCGATACTTGCTGTCAGGGCCGCATCATATCCGCCTTGGAAGGCGGCTATAACTTGAGAGCGTTGGCAAGCAGCGTCGCGGTGCATGTGGCCAGTTTAATGGGCTTGGAAACCGACGGCGAATGAGTCCGCCGCCGGTCTTCACAGCGTTTATTGCAGATTAGGCAAGGTATATACGTAGTCGCTGTCTTTCATGGGTAAATGACAAGCGAAGCACGGCGCGGATTTTTCCTGATCCAACATTTTTAAAGTTTTGCCTTCCCAGATACCGAAACCCCAGCCGCCGGTTTCCGCGTATTTTTTGCTATCTTTCACCATGGCTTCGGCTGCGGTGAACTCGCCCGGAACGGTTGCTTGTTCCCAGTTGGGATGTTTTCTTTCGCCCCATTTGATTTTGGCGATAATGCTACCGTCCGGCCAAGGTTTGATTTTGCCGGCGCGAGCGGCATTGATAGCCACATGGTTGCCGACGATGGCGCGTATGCTGTTTTTGTCGTGGCGCAAGGATACGCCCAGTAAACGCCAATCGCGGTATTCGCCATGTTCCGGCTTTGTTTCCGCGTATGCCATGTTAAACGGCGTTAACACGGCAACGGCCAAGCATAAGCTGCTGAAAAAAGTTTTGTTCATTTTCTCGTCCTCCTGCATCTGTAATGGATGCCCCGATTATACGCCGGCAAATTTAACGATTGCGCTATTGCGGCTGATGCCAGTTCAATCCAATGAAATGAAGTGATGGTCAACTACCGGTAAACCCCTCAAAAGCGCGGGTTTTCCATGTTAATCCGCCTACAGCAATCGACTCCGGCGTGCTACCATTTTGCGAACTTAATCACGCAATGCACCGCACTACTTTCGAAAGGAATTCGCCATGTCCGGCACCAATAAACAATTACCGTCCATTTTTTTCTGGGCCTGCGTCGCCCTGACCGGCGCCTTTTCGCTAGGCGGCATAGCATTGCAACGCGGCGAAAGCATCAACAGCATGTGGCTGATCGTCGCTGCAATCTGTATCTACGCCTTAGGTTATCGTTTTTACAGCGCATTTGTCGCCAGCAAAGTTCTGATGCTAGATGCCAGCCGTGCCACACCCGCCGAGCGTTTCGACGACGGCCGCGACTTTATGCCTACTCACAAATGGGTGGTGTTCGGCCACCATTTCGCGGCGATTGCCGGCCCCGGCCCATTGATCGGCCCGACTTTAGCCGCGCAATTCGGTTACCTGCCAGGTACTTTGTGGATTTTAATCGGCGCGGTTTTGGGCGGCTGCGTGCAGGATTTCGTCACGCTGTTTTTCTCGATCCGCCGCGACGGCCGTTCCTTGGGACAGATGGCCAAGGACGAACTCGGCGCGATCGGCGGCACCGCAGCCATGATAGGCGTGATGATGATTATGGTGATCCTGATCGCAGTACTGGGCCTGGTGGTGGTCAACGCGATGAAACACAGCCCTTGGGCCACCTCCACCGTGGCGGCAACTATCCCGATTGCGGTGCTGATGGGCTGTTATCTACACCATTTGCGGCCGGGCCGGGTATTGGAAGCCACTTTGATCGGCGTTTCCTTATTGATATTTGCGGTACTGGGCGGAGGCTGGATCGACAACAGTCCGACAATACGCAGCTGGTTCGATTACGACGCCCCGCAACTGGCTTTGATGGTGATTTTGTACGGCTTTGCGGCGGCGGTATTGCCAGTCTGGCTATTGCTGGCGCCGCGCGATTATTTATCCACATTCATGAAACTGGGTACCATCACCGCGCTGGCGATTGCTATTGTGGTGTTGCGCCCGGAATTGAAAATGCCTGCCCTCACCCAGTTCATAGACGGCACCGGCCCGATATTCGGCGGCAAGCTCTTCCCCTTTGTATTCATCACCATCGCCTGCGGGGCGATTTCCGGATTTCATGCGCTGATTTCCTCAGGCACCACGCCCAAGTTGCTGGCCAACGAGCAGGACGCCCGCTTCATCGGCTATGGCGCGATGATCATGGAATCCTTCGTAGCGATCATGGCGATGATCGCCGCCTCGGTGTTGGAGCCCGGCGTCTATTTTGCGATCAACAGCCCGGCCGGCATCGTCGGCAAAGAAGCAGTCGATGCGGTCGCCAAGATCAGCGCTTGGGGATTTCCAGTCGGCGTAGAGCAGATGCAAACCCTGGCAAAAACCATGGGCGAATCCACGCTGTTTGCCCGCACCGGCGGCGCGCCTTCATTGGCGGTAGGTATGGCCAGTTTGTTTGCGCAAGTGTTCGGCGAGCACCTGCTGGCGGCCTGGTATCACTTCGCGATCATGTTCGAAGCTTTGTTTATCTTGACCACCCTCGACGCCGGCACCCGTGTTGCCCGTTTCATGCTGCAAGACATGCTGGGCAATATTGGCCTCGCCAAAACCAATAGCTACCCCAGCATCCTGGTAACCAGTGGTCTGGTAGTCGGCGCTTGGGGCTATTTTCTGTACATGGGCACGATAGACCCATTAGGCGGCATCAATAGCCTGTGGCCCTTATTCGGCATCGCCAACCAAATGCTGGCGGCGATTGCTTTATGCGTCGCTACCACGATATTGGTGAAGTCAGATAAGCTCAAGTACGTCTGGGTAACTGCCGTGCCTTTGGCCTGGTTGATCATCGTCACCAGCACCGCCGCCTGGGAAAAATTATTTGCGACGGATTTGCGGGTAGGATTTTTATCGCACGCCGCCGATTTATCAGCCAAACTCGCCAACGGCGCGCTGCCGGCCGAGCAAATCAAAAGTGCCCCGCATTTGATTTTCAACGACTATTTGAATGCCGGCTTGACCAGCTTGTTCATGCTGATCACCTGGCTGTTGCTGGCGGATACCTTACGGGTGATTTATTGCATCCTCGCCGGCAAAAACTACCCGCAATCCAGCGAGTCAGCCCATATGCCTAGCCGCTTGGTGGAAAAATGGGTAAGAGATTAGAATGTTCCAGGGTCCATGGCAGTCCCAAGAATAGTTTGACCGCGATAATCGCTTCGGCTGGGATTAGTGTAAATTCAATCTGACAATACGATGAACCGTTTCGATTTAATCGCACAGTGATAAGCAAAAACAACCCCAAACCTAAACAAATGCGTAGGGTGGGCAACGCTTTTTTGACCACCGGTAAAGTCATTGGCTTTAATCCCGCGTGGGCACAAAAAGCGTGCCCACCCTACTTGGCTCAATAGGAATGGGAAGATTGACATTGCAAGTAACAGACAAGGCGTATACCGAGCATCGAATATTCACGGAACTTGAGAGATACGCAGAGTTCTATGAACGCTTGGCCATGTCCGTATTCTCGTTCCCGACAATAGGCACAAAATCAATATGTAGTATCGACACCTACGTGTACTCTTCTATGCAAGGTACCGTCGAGTCGATTAAGGCGATACTTCTTGCCGGGCGCATCAATGACGCATACGCACTACTGCGAAAATACCACGATTCAGCGGTAATTAATGTTTATTCCAACCTGTACCTCCAAGACAACTTCAGCATAGATAACTTTGTTGTCGAAAAGATTCACAATTGGCTCCAGGGGAAAGAGAAGCTCCCAGAGCACAGAGTGATGTCTCAATACATAAAAGCCTCAGATACTCTGAGGGTGTAAGAATTTTTG
>LUUF01000110.1 GCA_001644045.1 Methylomonas methanica
GCTGTTCAAATAGATGGGGTCACTTCTCAGTACAAAATTCATGATAGAGAAGGCTATTTCTAGTATTCTCAATGAACGCCTTAAACTACTCAGGAGCATCTATGAAACGTTCGCTTAAATTCAATATATTAGCCCTGTTGTTTGCTCTCGATTTCACGTCCTCTGCTAGCGCCGCCGATCTCACTCGTGCCCAAGTCGAGCAAATGCTGGCGAAAGCCGACAAGCAACATCCCGCCGACCTGCGCCGTAAGGATCTGACCGATCTGGACTTATCCAATCTGGATTTTCGCAACGCCGATTTATGGGGCGCCGATCTGCGGCGATCAAACCTCAATAAAAGCAATCTGCAAGGACTGACGCTGGATTTGACGGTGATGACCAATATCAAGCTCAGCGCCGCCAATCTATCCAACACCAGCATCTTCGGCGTCAGTTTGATGCACGCCGACCTGAGCAACGCGGACATGAGCGGCAGCCGGGTAGTAGCGATCATGGACGGCGCCAACTTGAGCCATGCCAACCTCAGCAATGTGCAGTGGGCGGCGGACATGAAAAATCAATCGATGGGCCTGATGCGCGCCAGCTTGAAAGGTGCCAACCTGACCGGCGCCAACCTCAGCCATGCCCAGCTCGGCCGGGCGATGCTGAAACACACGAAACTGAATAATGCCAATTTGCAAAACGCCGACCTGTATTCCGCCGAGATGGATGGCGCTAACCTGACCGGCGCTAATCTGACCAACGCCAATTTCTCGCAAGCCAAATTGCACGACGCGATTTTCACCGAGGCGGTGACTACCGGCACCCGCTTTGACGGCGCCCAAAACCTGCCCGATTCAGTAAAGCCGACCCCTTCCAAATAATCGAGACCACTTCATGCAAATCCCCAAGCAATTACTGCAACGTAAATCCGTCGAAGCCTTGACCGATGTTCAGCACGGCTTAAAGCAAACCCTCACCGCCAAGGACTTGACCATCCTGGGCATAGGCGCGGTGATCGGCGCCGGCATCTTCGTCCTGACCGGCATCGCCGCCGCCAAATACGCCGGCCCGGCTATCGTCGTATCGTTCATTTTGGCCGGCATCGCCTGCGGCCTGGCAGCCATGTGTTACAGCGAACTGGCGGCGATGATCCCAGTCTCCGGCAGCGCCTACAGCTATGCCTATGCGACGATGGGCGAATTAATGGCCTGGATCATTGGTTGGGATTTAATCCTGGAATATGCGCTGGCCAGCAGCACGGTCGCGATAGGCTGGGCCGGTTATCTCACCAGCTTTCTGGAAAATCTGGGGATACATTTACCCACCTATCTCACCACGGCTTACTTGGCTAATCCGGAAGCCGGCTTCATTAATTTACCCGCCGTGACCATCATTTTATTGCTGACCGGCCTACTCGTAATCGGCATCCGCCAGTCGGCGATTTTCAATTTCGTGATGGTGCTGATCAAACTGTCGGTGATTGTGGTATTCATCGTCGCCGGCTCCGGGCATATTCAAACCGAAAATTGGGCTAACTTCACCCCCTTCGGTTTCGGCGGTGTGTTGACCGGCGCCGGGGTGATTTTCTTTGCCTATATCGGTTTCGATGCGGTATCCACTGCCGCCCAGGAAGCCATCAACCCGCAACGCGACGTGCCCATCGGCATCATCGCTTCCTTGGCGGTCTGCACGCTGTTATACATTCTGGTGGCCGGTGTGTTGACCGGCATCATTCCTTACACCGAACTGAACGTCCCCGCGCCGATTGCGCTGGCGGTGGATCATGTCGGCATGAGCTGGCTGTCGCCCATCATCAAAATCGCCGCCATCGCCGGCTTGACCTCGGTGATGCTGGTGCTGCTGATGGGCCAAAGCCGGATTTTCTTCTCGATGGCTAAAGATCAGTTGCTGCCGCCGTTGTTCGCCCAGGTCCACCCCAAATTCCAAACCCCGCATTTATCGACAATGCTGGTCGGTGTGGCAGTCTCGCTGCTGGCCGGCTTCATGCCCATCGAGAAACTCGGCGAACTGGTCAGTATCGGTACCTTGTTTGCGTTTGTGTTGGTGTGCGGCGGCGTCTGGATTTTGCGGAACAGCCACCCGGAAATGGAACGCCACTTCAAATGCCCGGCGGTGCCTTACGTGCCGATTGGCGGGATTTTAGTGTGTTTGAGTTTGATGGCGGGTTTGCCGGTAGATACCTGGATCAGGTTGTTTGTTTGGCTTTTGGTTGGGTTTTTGATTTATTTTGGGTATGGGGTGAAGCATAGTCAGCTTCGGTCTTCTTGACCTTTGAATGGCGCCATGCCCGCTGGGATGCGGGCATCCAGAGCCATCGATGGCGGGCTTAAATCTCCAAAATAATGTGTCGCTAGCGCGACTGATGATCTTAATGTCGGTTCGCGGACCGACAACCGCGATACTTTCTTTTGCGTGGCCAAAAGAAAGTATCCAAAGAAAAGGCCACCCGGATACCGCTTATTCCCTGCGCTCCTCGCTTTTGAACGGGGTCGCCGAAAGGGGCTTCCTGCCCCTTCGGCAACGCGATGCATCCATGCATCGCCCCTAACGGGCTAATCCGTTCAAAAGCTCCGGTGCTCGGCGCGACATCAGGGGGAAACCCGTCGCAGGATTTAAAGTGGATGGAAGTTTTATGATGATGATAAAAACTTAAGGATGTGCCGACAACAGGAGGCGCATCGCTCGCGACCGATGCGCTTCGCATTCGCTCAGCACATCCTACGGGCTAGCTTGAAAGTTTTTCATAGCTTCTGATAACCGTGATATTTTCCAATAAGTCCGGATCGCACGTGTACTCAAACTCTTTCATTTGTAGGGAACTATGATCGTTAGGACTAGATAAAATTGCTGCACTTGGCGCATAAGCCCTTAACAAAACACCACCAGACTCGATTGCATTCAGACCACTTGCAAACTTAGTCGCGACATCAATCTCTGGAGTCCAACAAAATCCAATTTGACCTGATTCGAAAAGAAAGCGGCATTCGCCCCGATACAAAATAAGACCTTCCCCGACGTAGCCAGGCAAAGTTAGGGTCAATACTTTCGCGATAAGCTTATCATTCCTGATTTTGCGCCGAAGATGACCACCATTTACCGTCCACAATGTATGAATCTTATCCGAGCAAAAATTTAGCCCGTTGTGATTTTTCACTATGTATTGGAATACAGGTTGCCATTTATGGTCGGGGACTTTGTAGTCGTAATGCCCTTTACAAAACTCATTCACTAAAAATTTAATGCTTACCATCATTTCAGCTTCACTAACTTGGGAGCGGGGTAATTCCCGTATGCAGCGCCGAGCACCGGAGCTTTCGGCGGGATCAGCCCGCAGGGGCGATGCATGGATGCATCGCGTTGACGAAGGGGCAGGAAGCCCCTTTCGTCAACCCCCGGCGAAAGCTTCGGAGCGCAGGGAATAAGCAGCATCCGGGCCGCCTTTCTTTTGGGTACTTTTCTTTGGCGGAGCAAAGAAAAGTACCTCGGCTGTCGGGCCGAGACCCGACATTAAATCAAGCCGTCGCGCCAGCGACACCAAAATCTCCTCACCCCCAACCCTCTCCAGCAAGAGAAGGAACTCATTACCGCCCAATCGCGTAATACTGCAACCCAAACTGCTTAACCAACCTCGGCTCATACATATTCCGCCCATCGAATATCACCTTGTCTTTCAACAAGCGGCCCAAGTCATCGAAATCCGGGCTGCGGAACTGTTTCCATTCGGTGACGATAATCAACGCATCCACATCGTTTAGGGTGTCCGCCTGCTTAGCGCAATACACCAGCCCTGCTTTGTCGCCGTAGATGCGGTGCGCTTCTTCCATTGCCTCAGGATCGTAGGCTCGCACCGTCGCACCGGCATCGATCAGGGCTTCCAACAATACCCGGCTGGGGGCTTCGCGCATGTCGTCGGTGTTGGGTTTAAACGCCAGGCCCCACAACGCAAAGGTTTTACCTTTCACGCCGTTTGGGTAATGCGTGGAGATTTTCTCGAACAAGCGGTGTTTTTGCCGGTCGTTGACGTTTTCCACCGCGCTGAGCAGTTCGGCCTGATAGCCGTAATCGCGGGCGGTGCGTTCCAGCGCTTTCACGTCTTTCGGGAAGCAGGAGCCGCCGTAGCCGCAACCAGGATAGATAAAGCTGTAACCGATGCGGCTGTCGGAACCTATGCCATGGCGGACGTTTTCGATGTCGGCACCCAGTCTTTCCGCCAGGTTGGCCAATTCGTTCATGAAACTGATTTTGGTGGCCAGCATCGCGTTGGCGGCGTATTTGGTCAATTCGGCGGAACGTATATCCATCGTGATAACCCGTTCGCGGCTGCGGTTGAACGGCGCGTAAAGCGCTTTCAGCAGCTCGGCGGTTCTGGGGTTATCGGTGCCGATGATGATCCGGTCCGGCTTCATGAAATCGTCCAGTGCCGAACCTTCTTTCAAAAACTCGGGATTGGAGACGACGTCGAACTCCAAGTCCTGACCGCGCTCGGCCAATACGTCCTTGATTGCCTGTTTGACCTTGTCGGCAGTGCCGACCGGCACGGTGGATTTATCGACGACGATTTTATAATCGGTCATGTGTTCGGCGATGCTTTTCGCCACCGCCAACACGTATTTCAAATCGGCCGAGCCGTCTTCGTCCGGTGGGGTACCGACGGCGATGAACTGAAACAAACCGAAGTCCACCGCCTCTTTGACGTCGGTGGTAAAGCTCAAGCGGCCGGCGGCGACATTGTCCTTGACCATCTCGTCCAAGCCCGGCTCGTAAATCGGAATAATGCCCTGCTTGAGTTGATCGATTTTGCACTGGTCGACATCCATGCACAGCACTTGATTACCCACTTCGGCCAGACAGGCGCCCGTCACCAAACCTACATATCCACTGCCAAACACCGTAATTTTCATCGTTACACCTTGTAAACTAATTGGAAGTTCGTTTTTGCTTTAATCGATACAACGCGGAAATATCCTCGTCGCCATAGCCTTTGGCCATCAGTTTGGCATAGTCGGCCAGCGTGGTGATGGTTAGCGGACAACCTACGCCGGCATGCTGAGCCATATGCTGGGCTATTTTTAAGTCTTTATGATGAAGCGCCAATTTAAATCCGGGGGGAAATTGATTTTGCGTCATGGTCTTGCCGCGATGCTGTAAAAACCAGTTACCGGCTGCGCCGCCGCTGACAACCTCAATGACTTTTTCCATCGGCAAACCTTGAGCCTCCGCAAAGGCCAACGCTTCGGTCACTGCTTGGTTAATTCCGGCACACATGATTTGGTTCACTGCCTTACAGGCTTGCCCGGCGCCAACACTGCCCATGTGTTCGATACGTGCGGTCATGGCCGCCAATACCGGACGAACCCGCTCCAAAATTGGCGCGTCGCCGCCGACCATCATTGCCAACGTGCCTTTGTTGGCACCTTCCACGCCGCCTGATACCGGCGCATCCAGGAAAGCCGCATTTTTTTCCGCAAGCTTTTGCGCCGCGACAGTCGCCGTCTCGCTACTCACCGTGGACATATCCACCACCACGCTGCCGGGCTGGATGGTTTTAGCGACAGCATCCACCACCATCAACACGTCTTTATCCGCCGACACACAGATCAACACGACATCGACTTGGGCGGCCAGTTGTTCGATAGTCTCGCAAGCCTGGATTTGCAATTCCGCCGCTAACGCCTCGGCTTTACTAAAGGTACGATTGTAAACGGCGGTCAAGTATCCGGCCTTGGCAAGATTACGCGCCATGCCCAGGCCCATGGCCCCCAATCCGATCAATCCTACCCGCATGTCATACCCCCGTAATATTGTCCGAACCATTATAGCGCCTTAGTCCGGCGTCGACAGACCGCGCCGGTTTACAAGGCGCCATGCTTTTGCAACAACGCGGCAATATTTTCCGCCAGGTGCCGGTATCCCGAGTCGTTGGGATGAACCGCGTCCGACTTAAGCGCGTTATTTGCCAGAATGTTGGGCACAGTATCCAGATCGCTCGGCACACCTTCGGACGCGGCAATCTCCTCATAAATTTTCGCGCTGTGTAAAAACACGACCCCAAACGCCGGGACACCCAATATAACGATCGGAATATTGCGTTGTCTGGCTTCGGCAATCATGGCTTTGAGATTATCGCGGGTTTGCTCCGCCGCGATTTGTTGCAAAATATCGTTGCCGCCATGGATTAAAATCAATAAATCGGGCCGATATTCATCCAGCAATGCCGGTAAACGCTGCCGGCCCTGCGCGCTAAGTTCCCCAGGAACGCCTTCGTTAATCACCTCTCGACCGCTCATCTGCGCCAGGATGCTGGGGTAATCATGCAGTGCCGACGCGCCGGTGCCATAGGTCAGGCTATCGCCGAACGCCAGAATCACGGCGTTATCCGGCAGCTTGCTCATGGTTGGCGCCGATCTATTGCAGGCCATACAACCGCAGAGCAATACCACGGCAATCAGGAATATTTTCATGTTAGCCCTCGACTCCTTAAACGCTTGGGCACCTTACCGTTATCGATCCCGGACGTCCGGAGCCGCTGGTGTCTTCCTTATTTTTCCAGGTAGGTATAAGCGTTCAAGCCGGCCAGCAACTCTTGTTCGAAAGCCTGCTTTTGTTCGGCCGACAATCCGCTGCCATCGAGCTTTTGCCGATAGGCTGTTTTTAAGGCTTCGGTATTGATATGCACATAATCCAGCAACTCGCTGACATCCTCGCCTTCCATGAAATCGCCGAAGCGATAGCCCTGCTCGTCCAGTTCGATATTAATCGAATGAGTATCGCCGAACAGATTGTGCATATCTCCCAAAATTTCTTGATAAGCGCCGACCATGAAAAAGCCGATCAGATAATCCTGATCTTCCGCGATAGTATGCAGCGGCATGGTATTGGCGATGTTCTGATGATCGACGTATTGGTCGATACGGCCGTCGGAGTCGCAGGTTAAATCCTGTAAAACCGCACGCCGGGTAGGTTGTTGTCCCAATTGATGAATGGGCATGATGGGGAAAATCTGGTCTATACCCCAAATGTCCGGCATCGATTGAAACAAGGAAAAATTACAGAACACCTTGTCAGCCAGTTTTTCGTCCAACTCCTGCAATATCTCGCGGTGATGATGATTGTCCAGGTTCAACTCGCGCTGAATTTGCTGGCACAAACTCACATAGTGCTTTTCTGCTTCCGCCAATTCGGTCAGCGACAAATCGCCCTGCACGAACTGGGCGCGGGCTTCGGCCATGTTGAATTGCGCATTGTGATAGGCTTCGGCGATATTTTGCCCGCTAATCTCAACCGCCGCCGCAGCGCCTTGCAGGCTTTCCACTTCGGTGACATTGGTAATCAGTACCGCATGGTGGGCGGTGATGGCCCGGCCCGATTCGGTGATGATGTTGGGCTGCGACAGACCGTGTTGCTGGGCCACTTCCGCAAAGGCGCGGACGATGTTTTCCGCGTACTCGTTGACGCTATAGTTGATCGAACATTCCCGCCGCGAGCCGCTGCCGTCGTAATCGACACCCAAACCGCCGCCGGCATCGACGGTGGTGATGTTGGCGCCGAGTTTATGCAATTGCAGATAAAACTGACCGGCTTCTTTCAGCGCCAGTTTGATGTCGTGGATATTGGCGATCTGCGAGCCCATATGAAAGTGCATCAGCTGCAGACAGTTCAGCATATTCAATTGCCGCAAGCGGGCAATCAGCTGCAATACTTCGCTGGCGTGCAAGCCAAATTTGGATTTTTCGCCGCCACTGTTTTGCCATTTACCGGCGCTGATAGTCGATAGCCGCACCCGCAAGCCGATCAAAGGCGTTACCTTTAATTTAGCGGCTTCTTCGATGATCATCTCCAGCTCGGACGGTTTTTCGATGACGATGAATACCGACAAGCCCATCAACTGGCCCATCAAGGCCATGCGGATATAAAACCGGTCTTTGTAACCGTTACAAACGATGGTGCCGCCGCGTTTTGCCAGGCCCAAAATCGCCAGCAATTCCGGTTTGCTGCCGGCTTCCAGGCCGATATGTTCGGCGGAAACGATGCTTTCCACCACATTGCCTTGCTGATTAACCTTGATCGGATAGACCGGCGTGTAATGGCCGCTGTAGGCATGCGCGGCTCTCGCTTGATCGAATGCTTGTTGTAGCTGGCGGATGCGGTCGCGCAAAATATCGGTAAAACGCACCAGCACCGGAAAGTTCAAACCCTTGTCCCGCAGGGCTTGCGCAATCTCGAACAGATCGATTTCGGTCGCGCAGTCGGCTTGCGGCTTCACGCAGACATGGCCTTGGTCGTTAATCGAAAAATAACCGTTACCCCATTGCTGGATAGCGTAAAGCTGCTTGGATTGTTCAATCGACCAGGGTTGTATTGGCACGCGTTCTACTCGGACTGTCATAAAGAGGTAGAAATTCTAAAGTATAATGATGAACGTTATATGACTTTTTACAGGACTTCATCATGCTCGACGACCAATGGTTCAACGAAGCGCAAACCGCCACCGGTACTGCCTTTTCATTAAAAATCACCCGTAAACTCCACGAGGAGCAATCCGAGTTTCAGTTTCTGGAAATCTACGAAACCGAACAGTTCGGCAACCTGATGGTGATCGACGGCTGCACCATGGTCTCCACCCGCGATAATTTCTTCTATCACGAGATGATCAGCCACCCGGTGCTGTTCACCCACCCCAACCCGAGAAACGTGTTGATTATCGGCGGCGGCGACTGCGGTACTTTGCGCGAAGTGTTGAAACATCCCGGTGTCGAATCGGCCGTGCAAATCGACATCGACGAACGCGTCACCCGCTTGGCGGAAATCTATTTTCCGGAACTATGCGAATCCAATAACGATCCGCGCGCCGACCTGAAATTCATCGACGGCATCAAATGGGTGAAAGAGGCCGCGCCGAATAGCGTGGATATCATCATCGTCGACAGCACCGACCCGGTTGGCCCGGCCGAAGGTCTGTTCAGCGCCGATTTTTACAAAGACTGCTACAAAGCCTTGAGCGAAAACGGCATCGTGGTACAGCAAAGCGAATCCGCGTTGTTGCATATGAAAATCCTGAAGGAAATGCGCGCGGAAATGCAGGCCGCCGGTTTCAATCACCAGCAAACCGTGTTCTTTCCGCAATGCATTTATCCGTCCGGCTGGTGGAGCGCGACGATGGCCAGCAAATCCGACTTGTCAAAATTCCGCGAGCAGGATGCCACCAACAAAGGCTTTGAGACCGTTTATTACAACAGCGACATCCACAAAGCCAGCCTGGCAATGCCTGAGTTTTTCAAAAAAGCCTTCGCTTAAACCGGAAGCGAGCCGAAGCGGATACACGCTTCGGCTGCCGCTGCGCAGCATCCCACGCCGCACATAACTATCGGATCGCTGCACCACGTCGCAGCACTTGATAGCTATCCGGCTATCTGCCACACTGAAGACTTGTAGGAGGTTTCTTACAGCACTCGCCGACTTGGCAAAATAGTCTCGCAGTTGACCGAGTAGCGCCCTATAAGCATATTTCATTGCCCACGCCAGGAGATGATAGGACTCGACCGATGACCACGCCTCCCGACAAAACTCAGTTAATCTTGTCGAACACTTTAGTCGGCAAATTATCCGAAAACGGTCGCGACGTTTCGGAGCTGGAACCGTATTTGGTGGTTTTATCCGGTAGCGAACAGGGTAAGCAATTCAAATTACACAATCACCAGCATGTGCTAGGCCGCGAACCGGCCGTGGACATCGTGATTCCCGATCCGAAAGTCTCTCGGCGCCACAGCAGGCTGTCGGTGCAAAGCCAGCATATTCTGCTGGAAGACTTAAACTCCACTAACGGCACCTACGTCAACGGCAAGCGCGTCGTAAAACATAAACTCGAACTACTCGACAGAATCCGGCTGGGCGACACTTACCTGAAAATCGATTACAAACGCTTCAGCGAAGCCAAATCGGAACAGGCGCTTTACGCGGCCGCGAATCTCGATTCGATGACCAACATTCTGAACCGCAATGCCTTCATACTACGCGCACAACAGGAATTTTCGTTTTGTAAGCGCAACGAAACCCGGTTGACGGTAATGATGTGCGACGCCGACCATTTCAAGCGAACTAACGACAACTACGGCCACCTCGCCGGCGATCAAGTCCTTAAAGAATTGGCGAAAATCCTCAATGCGGAAATGCGCCAGGAGGACTTTCTGGCCCGTTACGGTGGCGAAGAATTTATTATGTTGTTGCGGGATATTTCCAGCGATGCCGCGGCCACGTTGGCGGAACGCATCAGACATACGGTAATGCAGCATATGTTTCAATACCAAAATCTGAACATACCCACCACCATTTCGATTGGCGTCTGCTCGTGCCGGGTAGCTGGCGACACATCCTTGGAAGCTATTATTCAAGCGGCCGACGACGCCCTTTACCGCGCCAAGAACAATGGCCGCAACCGAGTTGAAATCGACGCCCGGTAATTTTGGTTTGCAAACCAGGCAAAACAAACATCTGGCCTCATAAGGTATTTGCATTTATTCGCGGTGTGAGTTACTGTCCAACTTCCAGTGTTTTCGGCATTCTGCTGCTATGCTTAGGCATGCTACGTAGAATTAAATTTGTAACACCACGGGAGTATCTAACATGAATAAAAATAAATTCCTTACCACCTGTTTGCTGTCCGGCGCATTATTGGCAAGCCAAACGGCAAATGCGGATGAACACCATACGGGTTATCTGGCCGGCTTTACTTCCAGAGTTAGCCAAGGCTTTGCTAACACCGCCTTCAGTTTTATCGAAATCCCTAAAAATGTGGTCAACATCACTCACGACCAAAACATCCTGCTTGGTTCGAGTTGGGGTCTGCTACGCGGCGTGGCTCACACAGTCAGCCGCACCGTGATAGGCGTGGCGGAGCTGATTGCCTCGCCGATACCCACCGATGAATTTATCTCTCCACCATACGTATGGGACCGTTTTAGCGAAGATACCCGTTACTTCGACCTGCATTTCCCCGGCTACTGGACTCATTACGGCCCGCTGGATCACGGCTATTCCGACACGCTGGATCACGGCAAGTAACGCGGACGATACCGCTCGATTTAGAGGATAAGATCATGAAAAATAAATACGTATACATCCCGCTTGCCGTTCTGGCCCTGTCGCTGACCGCCTGTTCCACTCCGAAAAAAGATGTGGCTGGACTCAGCGCTGAAATTGATGCCGCATCCAAAGGTCATTACGGTCAAGCCTTGCTCCACGCGTCAGCGGCTGAACAGGACTTAAAATCGGCCAACCATGTGCTGAAACACTGGCAAAACGATTACTACTGGAATATTGACGAGAGTCTGAAAGCGCAGGAGGCCGCAAAATCGGCCGCGGCACACATTTTGGCCTCGGAAAAAGAGTATTGCCAATGGCTGACCGAGGCCCATTCACAAAACCACCATCACGTGGAAACCATTCATGAAACCGTGGCCTACTTCAAATCCGGTAGCCACGTGCCGTTTAAAACCAAGGAAGACGCGATCAGTCATATCGGTCACTTTTTACACGACCACCCAGATGCGACAGCGACTGTAACTGCTTCCACCGACACAGTGGGCAAACCGGCCGCTAACCAAGCCTTATCGGAAAGACGGGCTAAATCCGTTAGCGAACTGCTGATTAAAAATGGCGCCAGAGCTTCTCAACTGGTCTCCAAAGCTATCGGCGAAGCGGGCGGACCGGATAACACTGCGGATCAAAATCACCGCGTTGCCGTGGTTATTTCCGCGCATCCTGATTATCTCGACTGCCCTAAACTGAAGTAAATCCAACCCACCCTGCTCGCATCAGCGGCAGGGTGCTCGGCGGCGGAGATTCGATAACCGAGGTTTTGAATCTCTGCCCACCATCACATCTGTTCGGCCTGCTGTTTCTGCCGATCCGCACTCTCAAAAATCTGCTTTTCCGCGTCCCGGGCTTGATCCATGGGTTGCTTGATTGCATCCGCAAGCGGCGTCTGTGCTTCCACGGGCGGCTTAGCCTTGTCGGGTGGCGACGAATCGCAAGCCAGCAAACCGTAAGCCACTAGTAAATAAATCAAAGAATTTTTCATCGTTTTATAAAACTGTCAGGCTATTTGATATGAAACGTCCGACTCCGCAGCTGGAGCGATGCCAAAGACTCAATCATTCCGGTGCTCGCGCGGGCGGCGCAAAACCTGCTGAATCGCCTGCTCCACCGCAATATCGACAGCACCGGCCATCTCTTGATATTGCTGCTCGTTGACATTGATACCCTTATCGATGGTGTTACGCACATAACACGGCGGTAATTTGTTCAGCGCCAGACAGGCGACGTCTTCCTGAAATGCTTGGCTGAACGGCTCGTCGGCCTGCTCGGCAAGTCTCCAAAGTTGGTCTATCACCAATCGCTCGTAATAATTACTAATATTCAGCATAAAGGCCTCTTGGCATGACATTGGCTAAAATTGCTAGCTAAGCATAGCCGAGAATCCTTTCGGGCCTAGTCCATTCTTTCGTTTTGGTAGACGCGGCGACGATGTTAACGGGATGATAATAGAGCTTTGGCTCACTCCGCCCGTAAAGCTTCCAGCGGATTCAATCTAGCGGCTTTGATGGCCGGCACCACGCCGGCCGCGACGCCGATAAACAAGGAAATCGCAAATGCGGCAACGATGTAGTTCCAGGCCAATTGCACCGGCAGCGCGGGAACGAAAGCTGCGGCGAGTTTCACCAGCGCCACGCCCAACAATACGCCGCCCGCCCCGCCGACCAAGCTCAGCAATATCGCTTCGCCGAGAAACAAGTTAAACACCATGCCGCGCTCGGCGCCGATGGCGCGCAATAAGCCAATTTCCGACACCCGCTCCGACACCGCGATGGTCATGATGGTGAGAATACCGACCGAGCCGACCAGTAACGAGATACTGCCCAAGGCCGCCACCGCCAGGGTTAAAACGCTGAGCACCGAATCCATTTTTTCCAGCATCTGGTTCTGGGTAACAATTGTGAAATCCTCGGCTCCATGCCGAGCTATCAAGCGGCGTTTGATAGCTTGCTCGACAGTTTCCGCACTGGTCTCACTGCTGTATAACAGATCGATTTCCATCAAACTCTGCCGATCGAACATCTCCATGGCCTTGCCGCTGGCGATGAACACCGTATCGTCCAGGTCAAAACCCAACATCTGGCCTTTGGCCTGCATCACGCCGACCACCCGGAAGCGGTCGCTGCCGATGCGAATCCGCTGGCCCAAAGGACTGGCGTTGCCGAATAATTCGGCGCGCATTTTACTGCCCAATACCGCAAACGCGCGCGGATTATCCAGGCCGTCATTCGGTAGAAAACGGCCGCTATCGATTTTTAACTGCCAAACCTGCGGCAACGCCGCGCCCACTCCGAACACATTGGCCCGGCGCTGCTTAGCGCCGGCCTCGATCCGGGCATTGCCCTGTACCATAGGCATCGCTGCCAGCACATGATCCAGATTTTCCAGACTGGCCGCATCGGCCGTGGATAAGGGCCGCACGGTGCTGATGGTCGCGCCGGATAAGCCAAAGGTGGTAGTTTTACCGGGATAGACCGCGATCAAATGCGTGCCGAACTGGGTAAATTCCGCCAACACGAAACTATGAATACCCCGGCCGATGGAGGTCAATATCACCACCGCAGCAATGCCGATAATCAAGCCCAAGGCGGTCAGTATGGAGCGCTGCTTATGGCTGCCGATGCTGCGTAGCGCCAGTTTGGATAAATCCAGCCAGTTCATCTTAGCGCCTCGCCAAAGCCGCGACCGGATCCAGTCGCGCCGCCTTGCGGGCCGGCAATACCCCGAAAATCAAACCTGTGGCTAGCGCCACTGCCAAGGCCGACAATCTGGCCCAAATCGGCAGCGAGACCGGAAAATTCGGATACAGCCACTGCAACACTAAAATCCCGAACTGGCCGATCACGCTGCCGACCAACGCGCCAGCCAGGGACAGCAAGGCCGCTTCGCATAAAAACCAGCGTTGTAGCTGGCCTTGTGTGGCGCCCAAAGCCTTCAGCAAGCCAATCTCCGCAGTGCGCTGACTGACGCTGACCAGCATCACGTTCATTACCAATACCCCGGCCACCGCTAGACTGACCGCCGCAATGCCGGCCACGGTAAAGGTCAGCGCGGTGAGGATTTTGTCGAAGGTATTCACCACGCTGTCCTGGGTAATCACGGTCACATCGTCCTCGCCTTCGTGGCGTAGCTTGATGATATTGCGGACCTCGTCGACGGCCTTATACATTGCCGCTTCCGAATGAGCTTCAAGCAAAATCCGAAACAAGGAATGGCTGTCGAACAAGGCTTGCGCGGACGCAACCGGCACGATGATCAACTCGTCGAAACCGGTGCCTATCGATTGGCCTTCCTTGGCCAAAACGCCGATCACCCGGAAGCGCCGGTCGTTGATACGCAGCCACTGGCCCACCGCTTGTTGATGTGCGAACAATTCTTCGCTGATTTTTTTGCCGATCACGCACACCGAGATTTCCTTATCGGCGTCGGCCTCCGGCAGAAACTGGCCTTGGGCCATCGTCAAATGCCGCACGCGCAACAAAGCGTGCGTGGAACCCATCACATTGGTTTCCCGCTCCAGGCCGCCGACCGACACCGGCGCGGAGCCTATGCTGACCGGCGCAATCGCAGCGACGTGCCGGCTGCGGAACAAGGCGGCGGCATCGTCCAGCGTCAAGTCGCGCGGGGTTTCGCCGAACAAAGGCGGGTGGCCGCCGGTGGTTTCGGTGCGGCCGGGCAGGACGATGACCAGATGCGTGCCCAAGGATTCGAATTCGTGGACCACATAATTGCGGGCGCTGTCGCCCAACGCGGTCAACACGTTTACGGCAGCCACGCCTATGCTCATCGCCAAAATAATCAGCGCGGCGCGCAAGGGCTGGGTCCGGATGGCTTTGCCGGCCTGAAGGAGTAAATCTCTATTGAGCATGGCAATTGGGTAGCAGGGTTAACCGGCAGTTTAGCCGGAACCGGCCGCAATACCCAGATACTCGGGAAACTTTATTGCGCGCCCCCGAGCGAATCCTCATTGAGCGCCAAGCGATAACCGACTCCGACCTCGGTCAATAAATACCGCGGCCTGGCGGGGTTTGCCTCCAATTTATGCCGTAGTTGCCCCATGTAAATCCGCAGATAATGTTGATCGTTGATATGTTCGGCACCCCAGACTTCCTGGAGCATTTGCCGATGGGTGACCACTAGCCCCGCCTGTCGAATCAGAATTCCCAAGAGCCGAAATTCGATGGGGGTAATGCGCACTTCATTATGCGCAATAAACACTTTGCGTTGCGCCAAATCAACCGTCAGCTGGCCGGTTTCAAAGATTTCGCTGGCTGGCAGCATCCTGTTTATTCTTCTGAGCAACGCTTGCAAGCGAGCGTGCAGTTCGCCGGTGCCAAACGGCTTAGTCAGATAATCGTCCGCACCCGCATCCAGCGCCATAATTTTGTTTTGCTCCTCACTCCTCGCCGATAGCACCAACACGGGAATAGCGGATAGTTGCCGCAAGCGTTTGGTGACCGATATGCCGTCCATATCCGGCAAGCCTAGATCGAGGATGACCAAATCGGGGTTGTCGCTTTTAATCATCGCCAACCCGTTTTTGCCATTGTCCGACTCGATGATCCGCCATCCCTTATGGCTGAGGCTGCTTTTCAAAAAGCGCCTGGTTTGCTCGTCATCCTCAATCAGCAGTATCAACGGCTTACTTTCGCTCATACGGTATGCATTCCTGCATCTTCCCAGTTCAGTATGGGAGGTTCCAGCAAGGGCAAATCCATAATAAATGCCGCGCCCTTGCCCACAACATTGGCGGCCCGCATGCTGCCGCCATGCGCTTCTATGATCGCTCGGCATAAAGCCAAGCCCAAGCCGACACCGCCTTCCTGGGTTTCGGTTTCCAGGCTATAAAACTTTTCGAATAACTTTTCTTCCATGTTTTTGGGAATTCCATGACCGTAGTCAGATACGACCAGTTGCAAGCCCGTTGGCAACTTTTCGGCGCTGATATCGATGGGACTGCCCGCCGGCGTGTATTTGATCGCATTTTCGATAAGATTGATCAACACCTGTTCCAGCAATACTGCATCTATCCAAACCAGCGGCAGGCTATTGGGCAATTGGGTGCGTACCGGTCTATCGAGCAGGCTGTTATTCAGACGGGTCAAGGCGCTGCCGACTATTTCTTCGAGTGCGTTCCAATCCTGATGCAGAATGATTTTGCCGCTGCTCAATCGGGCCATATTCAGAATCTTGCCGGTCAAATCCGACATGCGCTGGGCTTCATCGAAAATGACTTTGCCGAAATCCTGCCGGTCTTCATCCGTGCAATCATTGCCGCTTTCTATTAACGCACCGGCAGCACCGGTGATGCGCGTCAATGGGGTACGTAAATCGTGCGATATGGCACTTAACAAGGCGTTGCGCAGCGCTTCAGTCTCGGCTTGTAAGGTTGCGCTCTTCGCCTGTTCGGCAAAATGCAAACGCTGCAGAGTTTGCGCAATTAAGCTGCGAAATGTAGCAAAAAAGCCGCTTAGATTGGGATCGGCGTCGAGCGGGCCGTTCTGGCTATGAATAGCGAGTAAAGCCAATGCGGATTGAGACCGCTCAAGAGGATAAAAAAAAGGGGAATCGGGGGTACTTTGAGGAAGGTCTTTATCTAACTGAAATGCTCCCTGTGCCCCACTTAGACTGACATGGCGCAATGAACAAGCGAGCGGATCGCCATCAGGGTAAATCAACTTGCCTTGATCATCGGCAAACAACAAAACCGACTGCGCCCCAAATTGATCATAAATATGTTGCACGGCAACACGAGCTACCGCCATTTGATCGCTGGCATCCGCCAATGCTTGGCTAAGCTGGTATAACGCATTCGTCCGCCTCTCTCGCTGTAACGCGAGTTCGGCTTGCTGGCGGGCTTTATCCTGCAAATTGCTGGTGAGATTGGCAACGACGATCATCACCGCCAAGCCCACCATGTTTTCCAAATCGGAAATAGCAAACGAGAAAATCGGTCTGGCAAAATAATAGGCGAACAAAGGCGCGCTTAATAGCGACGCCAAAATAGCAGCGCCGAAGCCATAACAAGTTGCCACCAGGAACACGCCCAGCAGGTAGATCATCAGAATGCTGGGTTGGCCTAACAGGTCCCGCATTGGCCAATTGACTACCGTGCAAATAAACGGCGCGGCCACGCCCCAAGCGTAACCGCGCAGAGGGCAAACAGCAGGCATTCCTGCCAATCGTGTTGCGCGTTCCGCTATGTTTGACTGAGTTAGCATGTTTTTGCCCTGCAAACTTCTGTCACTAACGCTAATTGTCTCGTTTAAAATGAATTCGCGTTGACCAGAAAATGCACGCCTATGGCGGCAAAATAACCGAGCAAAATCACCGGACACCATTTCATATGACTGCTAAAGGTGTATTGGCCCTTGGCTTGGCCCATCAAGCCGATTCCCGGTGCCGAGCCGATTGCCAGCAAACTGCCGCCGACGCCTAATGTCAAGGTCAGCAATAACCATTGCCCGTGCGGAATATCGGGATGCATGGTCAGCACGGCGAACATCAGCGTGCCGTTATCGACAAACGCGGATGATAATCCAATCAAAATATTAGCCAGCGACGGACTCAATTGGCCGTACAGCACATGGGAAATGGCATCCAGATAGCCGATATACCCCAAACCACCGATGCCCATCATCGCACCATAAAAAAACAGCAGCGTATCCCATTCCAGACGTCCGACTTTTTCAAATACGTCAAAGCTGCCCTTGCCTGATTCAGGGATACTGATGTCGTGCACATCAGGCCCGGCGAATATTTCCAAGCCTAGCGGTTGTGCGGTCGGGACGTTGGTGCTCTTGGTGAGATAAAAATAGAAAAATTGCAGTAACGATAAGCCGGCCATCATGCCTGCAGCAGCCGGCAAATGCAGGGTCATATCGAAACCGACAGCCAAGCTAATAGTCACGCCGAACAAAAAGATGATGCGTTTCGCGCCGCGCGGTAACTTAATTTCCGCGGACTCAATAGTGGGTTTGTCTTTTGGTAACGCAAAATGCATTACTGCGGCCGGCACCAAAAAATTGACCAGACATGGAATGAATAGTTTGAAAAATTCGAAAAAACTCAACACGCCGTGCTGCCAGACGAATAAAGTCGATATGCCGCCCAATGGGCTGAAAGAACCGCCGGCATTGGTGGCGATCACTATGTTGATGCAGGCCAGGGACACAAAGCGCGGACTGTTTTTGCCCACGGCCACGACGACGGCTCCCATCAACAATCCCGCAGTCAAACCATTAACCACGCTGGAAATGAAAAACACCATAAACCCAGTGATCCAGAACAACTGGCGGTAGCTTAAGTGCTTGCTGACCAGCCAGACCTTCAATGCATCAAATATCCGCATGTCTTCCATGGCATTCAAATAGGTCATGGACACCATAATAAACAACAACAATTCGATATAAGACTGCAGGTTGCTCTTAAACGCCGCGACCGCGAGTTGATCGTTTCCTTGTTGTTGATAGGTCAAAACAATGGCGAACCAAATCAGTGCCGCCGCCAGTAACATTGGTTTGGATTTACGCAACTCGGTTACATCTTCAAACATCGCCGCGATATAAGCGGCAACCATCACGGCCAAAGAAAAGTACCCTGCCCAATGATGAGTCAGGTCCAGCTGTTGTATCGCGGGCCCAGCCGTTTCCGTCTCGGCAACTCCAAGCCCCGGCAATAACAACCCAACCAATCCAAGTAGACAATACAATTTAGGCACAACATTCTCCTTTGCCGTTCAAATCAGCACATGAGCGGCAGTACATTCAACATTTAATGGAAACGACGTTCAGAAGTTGGAACTCCTGACCTTCCTGGCATTGTAATTTGCCGGATGTAAAAAAAGTGTAAAGAGCGCAAAAACAGTTGTTACCCATGCGCGAACCACTGAGGACCTGCGTAGAAGAGGCTCCTTGAGTTTTCAAATGGACAATGGCTATTACTGATTCTGACCTTGGCCCCTTTCGAGAGCTACTCGCTTACCTCTCATTTACGTTGGATGCCTGCCGTTTTGCTGGGCTTTTTTGCTAGTATTGGGACCTTGTTCTTGATCAATGGTGGTAAGTTTTAATGTTTGCAGCGAAAAAACCATCCCATCGCTACCTGCTAAGCGTATGCGGTGTATTGCTATTTAACACCGTAGCGAATGCCGACGGCACGCCGACCGGATTGATTGCCGAGCTCTCGGGAAAAGATGCCGCGACTTGGACTCACCTGAATGATTACGGCATCAATATCGGCGGCTGGGCGACCAGCGGTATCAATTACAACACCGATAATCCCACCGATAGAAGCAACGGTCCGATGTCGATGACCGACCGTAATAGCGAGTTCAATCTGTATCAACTGGATTTGTTTATCGAAAAAGCCGTGACCAAAGGCGAAAACTGGGATGTTGGCGGCCGCTTCGATTTCATGTTTGGCACCGACACCCGCTACAGCCAAGCCACCGGCCATTGGGACACGGGTTTGATCAGCGGCAAGGAGCGTTTTTATGACATTGCCCTGCCGCAAGCCTACCTGGAAGTGTTCGCGCCAATCGGCAACGGTTTAACCGCTAAGTTAGGGCATTTTTACACCATCATCGGTTACGAATCCGTACCGTCCGGGCCCAACTTCTTTTCCTCGCACAGTTACAGCTTCAAGTCCTCGCCGTTCACTACCACCGGCGCCTTGTTCAACTATGCGCTTAACGATCAGTGGAGCGTCAATCTCGGTGCGGTGACCGGCGCGGACAATTTCGATCGCGATATTGGCGCCTGGAGCCACATGAGCGGCTTGACCTGGACCAATGCCGGCACCGGCACCAGCCTATCGTTTTCGGTTTTGCAGGGCGATGTTTATCAACACCAACCCTCCGAACTGGTGTATTACTCCGCCGCCTTCCAGCAAAGTCTGGGCAAATGGCAATACGTCTTGCAGCACGATAGAGGTAGCCAACGCCATGTCACCGCCGAGGGCCAAGATGCCGAATGGTATTCCATCGTCAATTACCTGACCTATCAAGCCACCGAACATTGGGGCGTTGGCGTGCGCGGGGAATGGTTTCGCGACGATGACGGCGTGCGCTATTCAGCTGGTGCGGCCAACTATTATGCACTGACAGCCGGCGTCAACTGGAAACCCAATAGCTGGTTAATGGTTCGCCCGGAGGTGCGTTATGACAGGAGCAAGGCGCAACAGGCGCCGTTTGACGGCGGCACCCAAAACAATCAGGTGGTGTTGGGTATCGATGCCGTGGTGCAGTTCTAAACACAATTAGTCGGCTGGTAGTACAAATATCATCGTACCCAGTAAACAGTGTCAATGCGATCAACTGGAATGAAACTCCAGATCACCACAATAGGTATCGCCAAAAATAACAAATCCGCAGTGCAAGCGTTTAAGATAGACGTAACACTGAAGCATATCGTCGGGCATCGCAAAACCGTCATGCCCGATTGCTGGTTTGACCGCCGCCAATCGCGCCAGTGCCGCACGGAATTAACTCAGCCCGATCATTTAGCATGGCAGAATAAATTCGACCCTACCGTCCTTAGCCCAATTGCCAGTGCCCGCAAACGCCGATCAGCCGCAGTCCAACCCAGCGCCTAAATCAATGCCCTCGCAAACCGGCCGCCTCGGTTTGATATACATGCTGGTCGCTTGTGTGTTGTTTTCGGTTATGAATGCCGGCACATATGCAATCGGCCTGTTCGATACCGGCTTGCCTCCCAGCATGATCAGCTTTATCCGCATCCTGACCAATGTATTGATTCTGATAGTCCCGGCGCTTATCGGTGGCCGTCTGATCGGTTTGTTTGGTGACGCCCGCCCCTCGCTGTGGCTGCGCGGCTTGTTCGGCAGCAGCGCCTTGATGCTGTCGTTCGCCGCCATCGTCCGCATCGGCCCCGGCGAAAGCGCTTTCCTCACCGCCAGCAGCGGCGTATTCGTGATGCTGTTGGGGCCGCTGGTGCTGGGTCAGAAAAACTCATTGTTGGTTTGGCTGGCGATTATCGGTTCGTTCAGCGGGGTTTCCTTGCTATTCGATTTGCACAACAGCCACAACCTATTCGGTCAATCCATGGCCTTGCTGGCCGGCTTGCTGTCCGCGCTGGCTTACTTGATGGTGGCGCGCGCCGGGCGTAGTAATACGCCGCAAACGGTGATCTTCTACTTTTGCCTAGTCGGTCTCGTACTACATGCCCTATATTTTGCGCATTTCGGCTATCGCTTGCCAAGCACGCCGGAAAGCTGGGGATTGTTATTGGTGGTCGGCCTGTCCGGCAGCGGTGCGCAACACTATATGACCCGCGCCTATCAATCGGCGCCGGCGGCCCTCGTCAGTTCCATCGGTTATTTGGCACCAGTATTAAGCCTGGCTTGGAGTATCGTGCTGTTTGAACAAATTCCCGGCCAAACCGCCTTGCTTGGCGCGGCATTAATCCTGCTGTTTGGCGTCATGTTGCCGTTTCTACGCTAAGCCGTGCCGACCGGGCAAAAGCTGTTGGTTTAGCGCCACAGCGGTGCGCGGCGCACCAACTCGAGTTGATTTCCCCGCCCAAATTCCGGCGCCGGCCTTGTCATTACTGGCCTGGCGAGCGAGGCATGTATATTGCTGCACTTTGCTAATCTACGGCAACCCGTGAGGTGCATTATGCGTAGCTGCCAACGCTTTAGCGATATTTCCGTTTCGGAACGCATACTCAACAGTTTTTTTCTGCTCAGCATTGCCATCGGCTATTTGTTTTCGCTGGGGCAAATTTATTTTTCTCATCAAGGCCTGGACGGCAATCCCGGCATCTCAGTCAAGGATGTAGCCATCGCCTATCACGGCAGCCCGGAGCAAACCCGGCTAGCCGCCGCGATCAACGGGCCGATGGCCGGCAATTTAAAATCCGAGCAAGACAAAACCGTCATCCTGGATTGGATAGACTCCGGCGCCCAACAAGCCATTTACGAAACGCAAGTGGCACCGATTTTAAAACGCGATTGCCAAAGTTGCCATTCGCCGGCCAGCGGTATGCCGGTACCGCCGCTCACCAGCTACGAACACGTGGTAAAGCTAACCGAATCCGATCGCGGCGCTTCGATCCCGTCCTTGGTCCGGGTATCGCATATCCATTTGTTCGGCATCGCCTTTATCTTGTATATGGTCGGCAAACTGTTCGTGCTGTGCGAAATACCGGTCTGGCTGAAACGGCTGACCATCGGCATGCCGTTTTTAAGCATGCTGACCGACATCTTTGCCTGGTATTTGACCCGCGAAACGCCGTCGTTTGCTTATTTACTGGTAATCAGCGGCGCGCTGATGGGTTTGTCGCTGAATTTTCAGGTGATGCTCAGTCTTTATCAGATGTGGCTGCCGTTAAACTGGCCCGTACACAAGCGCGGGTAGAGCTTTAAGTCGCAATTTTGCAATCGGACGGAACCAGGGGCGGGCGATCAGGCGTAAAAAATAGAACGATTGTGAGCCACAAGAAACGTCCTAATAGGTGGAAAAGCAGCCGATCTTATAGAATTGACGGTCTAAGGGTGACTATTAAAATTTTCCCTCTAAGGAAACCGCCTGGGCATGACACTCACGCTGCGTTCCCAGCCAGATCAACGCATCATCGCGATTATTGAAAATCCGATAAACCCAATCGGCATCCCTCGGCATAGACAACATGACTTGGGTGGTCAACTCGCTAATATGGCTATACACCACGAAGGCTGCGGCTTTAATACCGGGCAAGGTGCCGAGAGCGGTTTGCGAGGCAAAGTCATAGTGGTAGGCATTTACTTTGTGTACCAATAGCAGATAGGGGCTCTGCAAGTGTGCAACGATCCAGGCGTGATATTCCTCGACACGGGCCAGATTAAACTCCACTCCCTCGTCAACGACAAACTCCGCCAAATCGTCGTCCAGCTTTATCGCATTACAAAAACTCAGTCTAAATCGCTCCATTGTCCCTCCCCGGCCCACTGGCGCCTTAACTCTGCTGGCAGTATCGCACAACCGCGAAAAACTCTAACGACAAAGTTATCACTGCCAGCTTTTATTTTGCTTCACGCCGCCAGGAAAACTAAGCTGCGCCGCCCGCCAGCCGTCCATCGACGATACGCAGTTGCCGCTTGGCCCTTCCGCCGATGTTTTGGTCGTGGGTGATGATGATCAAGGTCACGCCCTGCCGGTTCAGATTTTCCAGTAACTCGATGATGTCCTGCCCTGACTTGCTGTCCAGATTGCCGGTCGGCTCGTCTGCCAACAGGATACCGGGCTGCATGATCATCGCCCTGGCAATGGCTATGCGTTGCAACTGGCCACCGGACAATTGATTGGGCTTATGCTCGGCACGATCCAGTAAATTCACCGAGGCCAATGCCTGTAACACCCGTTGCTTGCGTTGCTTGCTGTCTATGCCGGCCAGGATCATCGGCATTTCGATGTTTTCCGCCGCGGTGAGCCGGGGGATCAAATGAAAAAATTGAAATACAAAGCCGATGTTATCGCGGCGAATCCGCGCCAGCTCGTCGTCGCTTTGCCGGGTGACATCGGTGCCGTTCAACAGATATTGGCCGGCCGACGGCTGATCCAGCAAGGCGACAATATTTAACAGCGTGGATTTCCCGGAGCCGGACGGCCCCATCACGGACACATATTCGCCGCGACCGATAGACAGGTCTATGCCATTCAAGGCCTGTACAGTTTGCTCGCCCACCTGGAATTCCCGGCGGATGCCGCTCAGTTGAATCATGGCTTGACGCGGACGGTCACGCCGGCCGCCACCCCTTCCTTGCCGACCGAGGTCACCACTTTGTCACCGGCTTTCAGCCCTGACAGCACTTCGGTGAAACTCCAGTTGGACAGGCCGGGCTGGAAGCTTTGTTCATGCAGCACATTGTCTTCGGCTATCAATAGTACGCGATGATTTTCCAGAATCGCCTCAGCAGGCAAACGCAGCGTGTGCTCTTTTTGACTAAGTAACACTTCGATATCCGCGCTGTAACCCGGCAACAATTCCGCCAGATCTTTAGGATCGCGTAAGGTCACTTCCACTTCCACCGTGCGCGCCTGTTTTTCCTTTTCCAACACATAGGGCGCGACGCGGGTCACGATGCCGGAACAACGCTTATCCGGAAACGCATCCAACGACACGCAAGCACTCATGCCGGTCTTGATGCTGGCCGCATCCACTTCGTCGATAGGTGCAGAGACCGTCAAACAACTCACATCCAGCAAATCGATGGGAGGTAGGGTCGGAATGCCCGGCGGCGAGGGCGTGACAAACTCGCCCAACTCGGCATTCACCTCTGCCACCGTGCCGTCGAACGGCGCTTTCACCAAGGTGCGCTGCACCGCCGCTTCCGCCACGCCCAACTGCGCCTCGGCCACCTCGATGGCTTGCTGCGCGGCCCGGCAGGCAGCGCGCTGGGACTTGCCGCCGGTCACTGACTTGTCGACCTGTTCTACCGAAACCACATTTTTGTGCTTTTGTAATTGCGTCATCCGCGCCGCTTCCCGCTCCGCGCCGCCTGCCAATTGGCAGGCCTGCTCGGCGCTGGCCCGGCTAGCGTTGATCTGCGCTTTTTGCAAAACCACTTGAGCTTTTAAATCCTGGTTCCACACTTCCAACAACACCTGACCCTGCTTGACCTTGTCGCCCTCCTTAACCCGCAACTCAGCCACCTGCCCGCCCGTCGCCGGCGCCAGATACGCCCGCCGGCACGCTTTGACCGTCCCCACCCGCGTATTCGCCACCGTCGCCCGCACCTCGCCTTCCGCCAAGGAATAAGCCTCCACCTCGACCGGCTGCGGGCGACGACTGTAGAAAAATAGTGCGGCGATGGTTATCAGCAAGGTGGCAACAATCAGAGTTTTGCTTTTCATGGAGCGAGTGCGCGAATAAGAGGCATGCACGGTAGCCTACATCGACAACAGTGGATTGCCAAGCGTTCAGCAGATTACCTGACTGAATAATAACCTAGGCCAAGCCGGTAGGCGCTTCGGCAGAAGCTTGCCTTGCCGGAAACGCTAACGCTTAGTCCCGCCTACATTGCTGCTTCAAGATGGAAACGGGGTTTCTAACGTATGCCGCGCCGAGACTGCAGCTTTCGGAGGGATGAGGCCGTAGGAAACAAGCGGCATCCGGGCGGCTTTTCTTTTGGTGCCTTTTCTTTAAAGGGGTAGACAAAATATTTTCAACTTTTTGAATTAAATAACTTATCCGGCAAATACTCCCATAATCGACATACGAAAAACCGTCGCGACAACGACACATTTGAGCTCGCACCGTTGCATTGACTACAACGCGTCCAAAGTATTGAGTACCTTTGGGGATTGCTAATCTTGATGAGCTACTCCCCCTTTTTTAAGGCATTGCCTGTATAATCGTCCGCAGAGTTGGCCGAACAGCCGCCGTTTCGCGCAAGCGGGAGGGAGGAAAGTCCGGGCTCCATAGGGCAGGGTGCCAGGTAATGCCTGGGAGGCGCGAGCCTACGGAAAGTGCCGCAGAAAATATACCGCCTGGTTTTTCGAAACCCGGTAAGGGTGAAATGGTGCGGTAAGAGCGCACCGCGCAACTGGCAACAGGTGTGGCAGGGTAAACCCCACCCGGAGCAAGATCAAATAGAGGAGCATTGGCGTGGCCCGCGTTGCTCCTGGGTAGATTGCTTGAGCGCTTGGGTGACCAAGCGCCTAGATGAATGGCTGTTCACGACAGAACCCGGCTTACAGGCCAACTCTTTCTCTTCTTTTTCTTTTGCAATCCGCAAAACATTCCATGACTGTGAAAACCGACGAATTTTTCCGCAAGGCAGATCAGTTGATTGCCGCCGGCCGCTTCATCGACAGCAAGGGCTGGGTGCCCGCCACCAGCGGCAATTTCTCAGCCAAACTCAGCGACGGCAATATCGCCATCACCGTGTCCGGCCGGCATAAAGGCCGCTTACAAGCCGACGACATCATGTTGATCGACAGCAAAGGCAATTCCCTGGACGGTAAGAAACCATCGGCGGAAACGCTGTTGCATACTTCGCTATACCAACGTTTTCCGGACGTTCAGGCGGTGTTGCATCCGCATTCGATCAACGCCACGTTGACCGCGCGCTTGTTCAAGCATGAGATCGTGCTGAAGGATTATGAGCTTCTAAAAGCCTTTGCGGGCATTAACACCCATGAAACCCGCATTTCCATCCCTATTTTCGGTAACGATCAGGACATCCCTCGCTTGGCCGACAAGGTGGAAAATTATCTGGACCGCCACGACCATGCGGTTTACGGCTATATTATCGCCGGTCACGGTTTTTATACTTGGGGCGCATCGGTCGATGATGCCTTGCGCCACCTGGAAGCACTGGAATTTTTATTTGATGTTGAAATTCGCCTACATGGAGTAACACGATTATGAGCGCATTAACTCTCTACCCCGCCAATCAACCGCAACAAGGCAATACCTTCCGGGACTTTGCCGGTATCGCAGAGCAGCTGCAAGGCATTGGCGTAAGGTTCGAACGCTGGCAGGCCGATTGCGAATTTGCGGCGGCGGACGATGCCGAGACGGTATTAAAGGCTTATCAAAGCTCGATAGACAAACTCAAACAAGAATACGGCTTTCAGTCGGTAGACGTGATCAGCCTGAATGCCGATCATCCCAATAAAGATGCATTGCGGCAGAAATTTTTAGCCGAGCATACCCACAGCGACTTTGAAGTGCGCTTCTTTGTAGAAGGCAAAGGGCTGTTTTATCTGCATGTGGGCGACCAGGTTTATGCGGTACTGTGCGAGCAAGGCGATCTGATCAGCGTACCGGCCAACACCACGCACTGGTTCGACATGGGCGAGAACCCGGCCTTTAAATGCATACGCCTGTTCACTACCGAAGACGGCTGGGTGGCGGAGTTTACCGGCAATCCGATTGCCGAAAGTTTTCCGACCCTGGATCAATACCTAACAGCGCTATGATCAAAGCTATCGTCACCGATATCGAAGGCACGTCGTCGTCGCTGTCGTTTGTGAAAGATGTGCTGTTTCCGTACGCGCGCGCGCGCCTGCCGGATTTTATTAAAAGCCATCAAGACCACACCGAGGTTCAGCATTTATTGGTCGCAGCCAACCAGTTAGCCGGCGGCAACCTGGATGAGAAGACACTGATCGCGCAATTTATCCATTGGATCGATACCGATCAAAAAATTACGCCGTTAAAGTCCTTGCAGGGCTTAATCTGGCAGGAAGGCTATTGCAATGGCGACTTCACCGGCCATGTCTACGAAGATGCCGTGCGCAACTTAAGACACTGGTTTGACCAAGGTTACAAGCTGTATGTCTATTCCTCCGGCTCGGTACAGGCGCAAAAGCTGCTGTTCGGGCACAGCGACTTCGGCGACCTTACCCCACTCTTTTCCGGTTACTTCGATACGCACATTGGCGGCAAGAAGGAAGCTATTTCCTACGAGCGCATTGCTGCTGAACTCGGTCTGCCGGCCGAACAAATTCTGTTCTTGTCGGATATAAAGGACGAATTGGACGCTGCCCGTCAGGCCGGCTTGGCGACCTGCTGGCTGGTGCGCGAGCAGGCGCCAGATGCCGCCGCCGCGCATGTGCAGGTCAGCGATTTTGACGGCATCCATCTGTAAACGCGGCGCCATTAGCCTATGAAGATAGCGATCCTGTCGCGCGACGCGACGCTGTATTCCAGCGTCCGGCTGCTGGAAGCCGCCGCCGCTCGCGGTCATGAGGCCAGGATATTAGATCCGACCCATTGTTATATGAACATCACCTCGATGAAGCCGTCCATTCATTACATGGGCGAAAATCTGGTAGGTTACGATGCGGTAATTCCCCGCATCGGCGCGTCGATCACCTTTTACGGCACGGCGGTACTGCGGCAGTTCGAGGTGATGAATACTTTCGTCCTCAATAATTCCGCATCGATCAGCCGCTCTCGCGACAAACTGGCTTCCAGTCAATTGCTGGCCCGCAAGGGCATCGACTTGCCGATTACCGCCTTTGCCCACAATCCGGACAATATCGAAGATCTAATCGCCGAAGTCGGTGGCGCGCCGCTGGTGATCAAATTGGTGGAAGGCTCGCAAGGCATAGGCGTCGTACTTGCTGAAACCCATAACGCCGCGCATAGCGTGATTCAGGCCTTCATGGGCCTAAACGCCAATATCATGGTGCAGGAATTTATTCAGGAAGCCGCCGGTAGCGACATCCGCTGCTTCGTGATCGGCGACAAGGTGGTCGCGGCGATGAAACGCCAAGGCCGCGAAGGCGAGTTTCGCTCGAATCTGCATCGCGGCGGCACGGCCACGCTAGTCAGGCTCACCCCGCAGGAACGCTCGGCGGCGGTACGAGCCGCGAAAATCATGGGTCTAAATGTTTGCGGCGTCGATTTGTTGCGCTCCAAACGCGGACCGTTGGTGATGGAGGTCAATTCATCGCCCGGCCTGGAAGGCATAGAAAAGACCAGCGACAAGGATATTGCCGGCTTGATGATCGAATATATTGAAAAGAATGTCGGGAAAAATAAATCCGGGTAATCGGCAACCCGGATTTAAGAAATTGCATAATTAAAAGCGGTCGAGGGTGGATCGCTGGTTAGGCAATCGGCACCCAGTTTGTCTATTTTTCCAGCGAAACAAATGCCAGTTTGGAGATGCCGGCATGCTGCACGGTGGCCATCACTTCCGCAACCTTGCCGTAATTCACGCCTTGATCGGCATAAATGTGAACGATTAGCTCGGGGTTGCCGGCCAATTCATTTCTTAATGTGGAATCCAACGCCGCCAAATCGGCAACGACGTTTTTATTCAGCGTCACGCCACCTTGCGCATCGATACCCAACTGCATCGGCTGTTTTTCCAAATCCGGCGTAGTGGAGGCCGTTTTCGGCAAAGCCACGTTGACCGATTGGGTCAACAACGGTGCGGTGACCAACAAGATAATCACCAACACCAACATCACATCCACCAGCGGCGTAACATTAATTTCGCTAACCGGCCCGTCGTCGTCTGAGTTCGTTTTAAATCCCATGTAATTAATCCTTGTTTTTACTGGTATTAGTGTTTGAGTCGCCGAAGGCGATGTGGAGAAAACCCTCGACGAAATTTTCCAGCGAAGCTCGATGGTGCTTGGCGCGACGCTGGAAGAAATTATAGGCCAACACTGCCGGTACGGCTACGGCGATACCGATAGCGGTAGCAATTAATGCATCGCCGATCGGCCCGGCAACCACGTCCAAACTGGCCGAACCGCTGGCGCTGATGTCGTGCATGGCATGCATAATGCCAAGTACGGTACCGAACAGGCCGACGAATGGCGCCGTGCTGCCGATACTGGCCAGCATCGTCAAGCCGCTTTCCATCCGGCGTTGCTCGTCCTGAGTCTGTTTACGTAGGGTTTGTTCCAGTAAATCTTGCGGGGAGCCGCGAAACTTCAGGCTGGTGCAGGTTTCCGGATGAGTCATTTCCGCCAGCCAGGCAAAGCCGCAGGCTGCGACGCGGGCTTTGGGGCCGCGCGCGGTTTCGGCGGGCAGTTGTTCGGCGGCTTTTAAATCGGTAGCGTCCCAAAAAGCGGTGTTGTACTGTTTGTTGTAATAATTATTCTTGGCAAACTGCCATATTTTGAAAAAAATCAAAGTCCACGTTATCAACGAAAACGCCAGCAGTGTGTAAAGGGTGGCGTCGATAACGACTTCCGGGGCTATATGGTAGGGCATCAATCTCTCCGATTTTTATTCACGCAAAGTAAAAATTATTGGCACAATCACCGAACTGGCCACCGGCGATTCGCCGCGTTTGGCCGGAATAAATTTCCATTTTTTCACGGCTTCCACCGCCGATTCGTCAAGCATTTCGTGGCCGCTGCTATGCTCGACTGCTACCGAATCGCTCAAGCCTTCCGCCGATACCTGCACCCGTAACATCACCTTGCCTTGCCAACCTCGGCTTTTGGCAATCATCGGATATTCCGGCTTGGGGTTGTGGGCGTAGTTGGCCCGAAAATTAGCTTCGGTAAACTGCTCAGCATTGGTTGCGGTAGTGCTGGTCGTCGTAGTCGTCACCGGCGTACTGGTCGCAGTATTGGTGACCGGTGTCGGGGTCGGCTCGGAAACAGGTTCCACCGGCGCATATTCCGGCGCTTTTTGCACGATGGGTGGCGCTTTTTTGGGAACCGGCTTTGGCTGCGGTTTTTTCGGCGGCGGCTTTTTTTCGGGCGGCGGCGGCGCGGGAGGTGGCGGAGCCACGCTGGGCTTTGGCGCGGATATGGCAATCATCGATACTTCCATCATCAAGGGCTGCGCCGGCGTGACTTTTTCCTCGGGTTTCAATAACTGCAGCAAGCCCCAAACATGCAGCAAGAACACCAGTACGGTCAACAGCATCAACATGGTTGAGGGCCGCTCGTCTCCTAATAGCGTCCGCCAAAATGAACCGCGACCGCCTGCTGCTGCCGGCAGGTAACCGCCGAATGACGCTAACTCATTATTTTGCAAAGCATCCTCGTGGTTTTTAAATAAATACATATAAACTGTTGAACACAAAATTAAGCGCGATTCGAATTTAGCCGGGCATTGTAAATTAATACGTCCTAGCGCGACAGCCGTCCTTACGGGAAACGACACTGGTTAATCATTCTTAACTAAGACGTTTCAGCCGTTAAAATCCCCACTGGCCGACGACGATTTCGGGCTAAATTACAATCTATGTCATAATTTCCCTTCCCGTCTTGTATCTCCGATTTATTCCATATGTCCGTAAAACAATCCGACCATTCCCAGGGACAAGTCAACACACTGGCTTTAAGTGCGATAGGCGTGGTATTTGGGGACATTGGCACCAGCCCACTGTACGCGGTAAAAGAAGTTTTTCACGGCGGTTTACCGACCGACGCCACCCATGTGCTAGGGGTACTTTCCCTGATCTTTTGGGCCATCACATTGGTGGTAACCACCAAATACGCGATTTTTATCATGCGCGCCGACAACAAGGGCGAAGGCGGCATCATGGCCTTGATGGCCTTGGCGCTGCATGGTTCCAAGGACAATCCGGAACGTAAGGCATTTATCGTCACCATCGGTCTGCTTGGCGCATCGCTGTTTTACGGCGACAGCATGATTACGCCGGCCATTTCGGTGCTCAGCGCCGTGGAAGGCTTGCAAATTGTGGCGCCGCGTCTTGAGCACTACGTATTGCCGATTACCATCGTCGTGCTCAGCGCGTTGTTCATTATCCAGACCAAAGGCACCGGTAAAGTCGGCAGAATGTTCGCGCCCATCATGTGCTTCTGGTTTGCCACGCTGGGTCTTCTGGGAGCCGTCAATATCGTTCAGCATCCGGACGTATTGATGGCCGTCAATCCCTATTATGCGGTCAGCTTACTATTCGAATTGGGTTGGAAAGGCTTTTTGATCATGGGCGCGGTAGTGCTGGCGATAACCGGCGCGGAAGCGTTATATGCAGATATGGGCCATTTCGGCTTGAAACCGATTCGGCTGGCCTGGTTTGGTTTCGTATTTCCGGCCTTATTGCTGAATTACTTTGGTCAAGGCGCGCTACTAATCGGCAACCCGCACGCCATCGAGAACCCGTTTTATCTGATGGCCCCTAATTGGGCGCTATATCCGATGCTGATTTTATCGACCTTGGCCACGGTCATTGCCTCGCAAGCCGTCATTTCCGGAGCTTTTTCGGTAACCCGGCAAGCCATCCAGCTCGGCTATTGTCCAAGGATGAATATCCGCCACACTTCCGGCGACGAAATGGGCCAAGTCTATTTGCCTGCCGTCAATTGGCTGCTGATGGTCTCGGTGTTTATTTTAGTTTTGAGTTTCAGATCTTCGTCCGCATTGGCATCGGCTTACGGCATTGCGGTGACCGGCACGATGATCGTCGATACCATCCTGGCGTTTATCGTGATCCAGGCGCTATGGCAATGGAACAAACCCACCAGCATTACGTTTCTGTCGACATTTTTGATTATCGACCTGCTGTTCCTGTCTTCCAACAGCCTGAAAATTCCGCATGGCGGCTGGCTGCCGCTGGTGGTGGGTACGGTGTTGTTTTTGATTATGACCACCTGGATCAGAGGTAAGGAACTATTAGCCAGGTATCTGGAAGAAAGAAGGGTGCTGTTTGAAGAGCTGGACGAACGCTTGAAGGACCGGCCTCTGGTTACCGTGCCCGGCACCGCCATTTATATGGCCCGCAGCGTCCACGGCGTACCGCAGGCGCTGCTGCATAACCTGGAGCATAACCATGTGATGCACGAAAAACTCATCGTGTTGACCATCGTGACTCGCGAAGAACCTTATGTCGACGAAGCGCATCGGGTGAAAATCCGCATGTTCGGCGATAGCGGCAATTTTTACCGGGTGAAACTGTATTTCGGTTTCCAGGAGGAACAGGACGTGCGCCGCGCCCTGCAACTTTGCTGTCATGAAGGTTTGGATATCGATCAAAAAACCGTATCGTTTTTCATCGGTAGCGAAAAGCTCTCGTTCCGCCGCAAAAGCCCGATGCCGAAATGGCGGCGTTCCTTGTTCAGCTTTTTAACGCATAACTCCAGCAGTGCGATCGAGTATTTTAAAATCCCCGTCGAACGCGTGATCGAGCTGGGGATTCGTATCGAATTGTAGACAATTGACTAATTGTCGTGGCGACCTTACTCGCCGCGTCTGCCGAAACGGCCGCCCCAGCCTCCGCGCTGTTGATGGTCACCGTCGTTATCCCTACGACCGAAACCGCGTTCTTGCCGCTCCGGCATGGATTGCTCGTGATGAGGCATTTGCTCGGCATGCCGCTCGTGGCCAAACTCCCGACGCCCAAAATCCCGTCCTTGCCAACCGCCATGTCCACCGTCGTGATGTTCGAAGTGCGGCACGGGCGCGCTCCAACCATGATGTTCGTCATGATGATGCTCAGGACGATAACTCGGCTGCACATAATACCGGCCATACGTGATGCTGGTACCCGGGCTGGAATAGCTGCGGCCATAGCCTTGGTAATAATAGCCGCTGCCATAACCTACATAGTCACGCTGATAATAGCCGGTCGCGCAACCCGACAGGGTTAACGCGGCGATGGTAAGGATGGCGACTTGTATGGTTTTCATGACTGCCTCTTGGCTGGTTGGCCCTCTAATATGAAGTTGGGCTTAGCATATCCGAGACAGGCTTAATCGATGCTTAACCTTAGCCGGCGACCAGAAAATGTTCCGGCTCGGTAACCACCGGATTGCTCAACGTGCCGATACCTTCGATTTCAATCCGAACCGTCTGTCCCGGTTTCAGATAACCGCGTGGCTTCATCTTCACACCCACGCCCGCCGGTGTGCCGGTACTGATCACGTCGCCCGGTTCCAAGGTCATCACTTGCGTCAGATAGGCAATCAACTCGTAACAATCAAAAAGCATCTCGCTGGTATTGCCGTTTTGCCGCAACTCTTCGTTCACCCAGGTTTTCAGGCTCAGATTGTGCGGATCGGCGATTTCGTCGGCGGTGACCAGCCACGGCCCCAGCGGGCCATGAGTATCGAAGGATTTGCCCAGCGTCCAGGTCGGCGTGCGCTGTTGCCAGTCGCGCACCGTCACATCGTTGCAAATCGTGTATCCGGCGATCACTTCATGCGCCTGTTCGACCGGCACATGTTTACAGCGCTTCCCAATCACGAATGCCAACTCGCCTTCGTAATCGACTTTATCGGACACAGGCGGCACATGAATCGGGTTGCCGCCGGCGATGACGCAAGTGCTTTGCTTGGTGAAAAAGGTCGGGTATTCCGGTTTTTCCATGCCCGTTTCACCGATGTGATCGGCGTAATTCAAACCAACGCCCAACAACTTGCCGGGACGCGGAATGGGAGCCAGCAAACGGACATCGGCCAGTGGAATGCGCGGAGCGCCTGAGTCTATCAAGCCTTGCAAGGTTTGTTTTGCCTGATCGCCAGCCGCCAGAAAAGCTATCATCTCGTTCGGCAATCCGCCGCTACTCGCCACAATGCCGTCGTCAAGCACCGCACCGATGCCGGTTTGGTTTTTATAGATAAATGTCGCCAGTTTCATACCGATGTCACTCGATTTCAGAAAAAACCGGCATTGTATCCCAGAGCCAAGCGCGACAGTCAGACAACACGCCGCTTGCACGCCGCCGTTGTTTCCGCCCGCGCATAGTTTTAAGCCGCGCGGGTCGCTGCTGGGCGCGTTGTGCGTTACAATCGCGAGTCGCACAACCGGTTGCTTCAAGAGAATAACAATGACACCCGCCGAATTTACCGCATACGCCCAACAAGGCTACAACCGCATCCCGATCTGCCGCGAAGTGTTGGCCGATCTGGACACGCCGCTCAGCGCATATCTAAAGCTGGCCGACGGCCCTTATTCCTATTTGTTCGAATCCGTGCATGGCGGCGAGCAGTGGGGACGGTATTCGATCATCGGCTTGCCTTGCAAAACTCGGATCAAAATCAGCGGTCACAGCATTACGGTCGAAAAAGACGGCCTGGACACCCAGACGTTTGAACATCAGCAGCCGCTGGAATGGATAGAAGAATTTCGGCAGAACTACAATGTGCCGGACGTACCGGGTTTACCACGTTTCAACGGCGGCCTGGTCGGTTATTTCGGTTACGAAACCATCGGCTATATCGAACCGCGCCTGCAGCCCAGCGGCAAACCAGACCCTATCGGCACGCCGGACATTTTGTTGATGGTGTCGCAAGACTTACTGGTGTTCGACAACCTGTCCGGCAAGATGCTGTTGCTGACCCACGCCGAACCGTCGCAAGCCAATGCCTACGAAAACGCAAAAGCCAGACTCGACGAATTGGTGGTGAAATTGCGTGAACTGCAAGCCAACCCGCAAGCGCATCCGGCCGTTAAACACGTGCACGAGAATGATTTTGTCTCCGGTTTTACCCAACAAGGCTACGAAGATGCGGTGTTAAAAGCCAAGCAATACATCACCGACGGCGATTGCATGCAGGTGGTATTGTCGCAGCGCATGTCGATTCCGTTCAGCGCGTCGCCGCTGGATTTGTATCGTGCCTTGCGCTGCCTGAATCCGTCGCCGTATATGTTTTATTTGAACCTGGCCGATTTTCATATCGTCGGTTCCTCGCCGGAAATTTTGGTGCGCTTGGAAGACAACGAAATCACCGTCCGCCCGATTGCCGGCACCCGCCGCCGTGGCGAAACCCACGAACAGGATTTGGAGTTGGAAAAAGAGCTTTTGGCCGATCCGAAAGAGATTGCCGAGCATTTGATGTTGATCGACCTGGGCCGCAACGACACCGGCCGCGTCGCCAAGATTGGCAGCGTCAAACTCACCGACAAAATGATCGTCGAACGCTATTCGCACGTGATGCACATCGTTTCCAACGTCACCGGCGAATTGCAGGACGGCAAAAACGCGTTTGATGTATTGGCGGCCACCTTCCCGGCCGGCACCGTCAGCGGCGCACCGAAAATTCGGGCCATGGAAATCATCGACGAACTGGAACCGGTCAAGCGCGGCATTTATTCCGGCGCGGTGGGATACATCTCCTGGTCCGGCAATTTGGATACCGCCATCGCCATCCGCACGGCGGTGATTAAAGACCAAACTTTACACATTCAAGCCGGCGCCGGCATCGTTTACGATTCCGTGCCGCGCAACGAATGGGATGAAACAATGAACAAAGGCCGCGCGGTGTTCCGCGCTGTCAGCATGGCCGAAGCCGGCCTCGGAGGCAAAGCATGAGCGGCGTCAAAGTGGTGATGGTCGACAACTACGATTCGTTCACCTATAACCTGGTGCAATATTTCGGCGAACTGGGTGCCGAGGTGGTAGTGGTGCGCAACGACGAAGTGACGGTGGAAGACATTGAAGCATTGCGCCCGGACAAAATCGTGATTTCTCCTGGCCCCTGCACGCCCAAAGAAGCCGGCATTTCGGTGGAAACCATCCACCGCTACGCCGGCAAATATCCAATCCTGGGTGTCTGTCTGGGACACCAAAGCATAGGCTACGCCTTCGGCGGCAACATCATCCACGCCAAGCAAATCATGCACGGCAAGGTGTCGCCGGTGTATCACAAAAATTTAGGCGTGTTCAAAGGCCTTAGCAATCCGTTTACCGCCACCCGCTATCACTCGCTGGTCATCGAACAAACCAGTTTGCCGGATTGCCTGGAAGTCACCGCCTGGACCCAGGACGAGGCCGGAAACATCGACGAAATCATGGGTGTAAGGCACAAAACTCTGGAGATAGAAGGCGTGCAATTCCACCCCGAGTCGATTTTGACCGAGCATGGGCACGATATGTTACGGAATTTTTTGGAGCGATGAGCCCAACGGTCTTTAAAGAAGCGGGTTACCGGTTCTTTTTCTTTTCGCGGGAAGATCCCAGAAAGCAGCTAAAAGAAATCGAATCTCTAGTGAAGAAACATTTCGATGAACTTGTTGGCTAAATAGCCGCTGCAATATCCATTCTCACCTGACAGGTCTGTGACCCATTCAAAACATTCTGTCGCCATCATCGGCGCCGGCCCGACTGGTCTGATGGCCGCCGAAGCCTTGAGTCAAGCCGGCGTGAGCGTCAGCGTTTACGACGCAATGCCGTCGGCCGGGCGCAAGTTTTTGATGGCTGGCAAGGGCGGCATGAATATTACCCATTCAGAACCGTTCGAGCAGTTTTTATCCCGCTACGGTCAGCGGCGTGCCGAACTGGAACCGATACTCAGCGATTTTTCGCCGGATGCGTTGCGGGCCTGGGTGCAAGGTTTGGGTATCGAAACCTTTGTTGGCACATCGGGCCGGGTATTTCCCACCGAAATGAAAGCCGCGCCGTTGTTGCGCGCCTGGTTGCATCGCCTGCGTTCCAACGGCGTGCAGTTTCGCATGCGCCATCGCTGGCTAGGCTGGGCGGAAAATGACCTACGCTTCGATACGCCGGACGGCGAACGCATTATCCAGGCCGATGCGGTGATTTTGGCTTTGGGCGGCGGCAGTTGGCCGCAGTTGGGCTCGACTGGCATCTGGCAATATTTGCTAACCCAACTCGGCATCGCCGTCGAACCGTTAAAACCAGCCAACTGCGGTTTCGAAACGGTCTGGAGCGACTATTTTCGCGAGCGCTTTGCCGGCCAACCGCTCAAGCCGGTTAGCATCGTATTCACTAATCAGAACGGCGAGTTATTCAACCAGCAAGGCGAATTGACGATAGCCGAGTACGGCCTGGAAGGCGGCTTGATTTATGCGTTGTCCGCGCCGTTGCGCGATGAAATCGCCGACACCGATTCTGCGTTGATACAGTTGGATTTACTGCCTGATCGCAGCTTGGCAAACATCATTGCGCGCCTGGCCACCCGGCGCGGCAAGGACAGCTTGAGCAATCATCTGCGCAAACGTTTGGGTATTAGCGGCGCCAAGGCTGCGTTGCTGCGGGAAGCCTTGTCTGCCGCTGAAATGGACGACTCAACCAAACTTGCCAAAACCTTGAAAGCACTACCCATCACGCTAACGGCCACCCGACCTATTGCGGAAGCGATCAGCAGCGCCGGCGGCGTCAGTTTTAAGGAACTGGACCAGCATCTGATGCTGCGAAATTTCCCCGGCTTGTTCGTGGCGGGAGAAATGATCGATTGGGAAGCACCGACTGGCGGTTATCTGCTCACAGCCTGCTTGGCTACCGGCCGCGCGGCCGGCTTAGGGGCGCTGGCTTGGCTGCAACAGCAATGAGATACGCGAGTTTTGCTGGCGGTTTGTTATCATGTCGGCCTGTAAATTTTTTGCCCTGCTGGGTTTTGTTTTGCTCTACCCAGCCTACGCCTGCCGACCATTAGAACTGATTCATGCAAATCCAAGCCACGCTGCAAAAACTTCTGGATAAACAAGACCTCAGCACCGAGGAAATGCGCGCGGTGATGCGCACCATGATGCAAGGCGAGTTGACCGATGCGCAAATCGCCGGATTTTTGATCGCCTTGCGCTGCAAGGGCGAAACCATAGAAGAAATTGCCGCGGCGGTCAGCGTGCTGCGCGAGTTGGTAAAACAAGTGCCGGTGCAAGGCGAACACGTGATCGACACCTGCGGCACCGGCGGCGACGGCGCCAATACTTTTAATATATCCACCACCGCCGCCTTCGTGGTCGCGGCGGCGGGCGGCAAGGTGGCCAAACACGGCAATCGCTCGGTATCCAGCAGTTGCGGCAGTGCCGATGTGTTGGAGGCAGCCGGCATCAATTTGGACATGCCCGCCGAACAGGTAGCGCAATGCGTGGACGAGATCGGCGTCGGCTTTTTGTTTGCCGCCAAGCATCACAGCGCGGTACGGCATACGGTCGGCCCGCGCAAGGAAATGGGCGTACGCACCTTGTTCAATCTAATCGGCCCGCTCTCCAACCCGGCCAATGCCCAGCACCAATTGATCGGCGTGTTCGATAAACATTGGCTGGTGCCGGTCGCGGAAGTCTTAAAAAAGCTGGGCAGCAAACATGTTTTGGTAGTCCATGCGCGCGACGGCCTGGATGAAATCAGCATTGCCGCGCCCACGGACGTTGCGGAGTTGGTCGACGGCATCGTGCATAGCTACACCGTCACCCCGGAACAATTCGGCTTGCCCCGCGCCAGCCTGGAAACCCTGTCGATTACCTGCGCCGCCGATAGTTTGGCTATCATCCGCGCGGTATTGAACAACCAACCCGGTCCGGCCCGCGACATCGTTGCGTTGAACGCCGGCGCCGCGATTTACGCCGCCGACTTGGCCGATTCTCTGGATGCCGGCATTCGGCGGGCGCATCAGGTGTTGATGGATGGGAGTGCGTTGGGTAAGTTTGAGGCGCTGGTAAGCTACTCTTAGCTCCTGCATTCAGGAGGAGACACACTATGATAGCTAAAGACTTTGAACAGCAGTTTGATGACGATGTGGATATTACCGTATCACTGGGTTTGTCTAACGCGAAACGGGTATTGCAAGACCAGAAACGAGTCAATGTCGATTTACCGACTTGGATGATTGAATCGCTTGATCGGGAAGCTGGAAAGCTTGGTGTGACCAAACATCTATTATCAAAGTCTGGCTTGCCGAACGGCTTGAGAAGGTTTCGTCGAACGAAGCGAAATAGATAATAGCGCAGGAAATTCTTGAGGGTTGTGTCGCTAACGCGACGGTTATTTTAAAGTCGGGTCTCGGCCCGACAACCGAGATACTTTCTTTTGTTTGGCCAAAAGAAAGTATCCAAAGAAAAAGCCACCCCGATGCCGCTTTTATCCTGCGCGCCGAAGGGTTTGAACGGGGTTTTCGGAAGGGCTATCCCTAGCCCTCCGAAAACGAGCGGCATCCCTGCCGCTCCCCTTCGTGCTGATCCGTCCAAACCCTCCGGTGCTCGGCGCGGCATAGGGGATTAAAACCCCACCGCGAGATTTGAAAGCGTTTAATATTCGTTTGGTTTTCGTAGGCTGAGTTGAATGATAATAAAACCCAGCAAGAATATATTTAAGCTATATTTTGCTTAGCTTAACCCAGACTACGGACTCTTTGTCACTAAGCAACTCAATTACACCAGATACGAGATATGAGTTTAAAGTTGGAGAGTCATCAAGAAAGTGTTTTAGAAGAGCTAATGCAAAAGTCTTTTGGGGCCCAAAATATTTATATACCTCAAAATTACAAGAAAGGTGGAAAAAAGCATAAAGAAAAAGAACCTTGTGATTTAGCTTGGTTTGGAAATGGGGTTTTGGTACTATTTTATTTAACATCTGGCAACAAATCTCTCGAGAAGCAAGATGAACATAACCTTAAACAAGCAAGAAAGTGGATTCACTATTGGCGGCACCAGTCTAATCAAAAGCTTAATGGAACAAATAGATTTGGTGACTCCGTATCAATTTCTTTCAAGGAAATAAATTACTGCGTATTATTGTCAGTGGTGTCCCATGCAACTGGAATTGTATTTCACAAGGTTGCCAAGAACAAACCTTATGGATATACGTGCACAATTCCAGAGTCATTGATACATGCTATTTCTGGTTTTCATGGAACTGTCGCTGAAAATCTTGGAAACGGAGCGGTAGCGAAGTGAAGATTTTTAGTCCCCGATAGCCGTAGCGCCGGGCGGGTTTTCATAGCGAAGCGGAGAAAACCTGCAAGGCATCGCGACACGGCGTTAAGTCATGCGAGAGCCCATGTTTCGACCCCTTGTTGGGTCGGAACGAGGTGACGCGGACGAATCGGGGCGCCGAAGGCATAAGCGGTCGCGTGATTTTTGCCGATTTTTTCCTGCTGGGACGCTCGAAAAAATCTTTCGGCAAAAATAGCGACTCTCCGGAGTCGATCTATTAGATTTAATTTATAAATATTCATCGAACCAGCGCCGTGCAATACTAAACCATAATCCGTTAGGTGACGAAAGGTTATCAGTTTTAATCAAGAAAAAACAACAAGACTTAGACTCAATACTTAAACTTCGGCATGATTCAAGTCTTAATGAAATTGACTTTTCATTCATTTATGAAATGATAAATTTAAACAGGCTTACCGCTCCGATTGGGGATAGGCTTGTTTCCAACTCATCTGGTAGGGAGCTTATTTCAAGTTATTTTGGCGATATGACTGCGCGAGACTTTATACATATTGCTATATTAGCTGAAGGCCTAATAAAAAGAACTGATAACGCTAACAGGCTGGTGAA
>LUUF01000104.1 GCA_001644045.1 Methylomonas methanica
GTAGCCGGCAGTTGAGACAAAAGCAATTGGCTGTGGATTTGGGGATTAATGCCAGCTATATCAGCGCCCTTGAAACAGGTCGAAAAGAACCGCCGTCCAGGCGAGTCTTGGAAAGACTAATTGCCGCTTTGGATTTGAGTGACGAGGAGCAGACTGTTTTATGGGAAAGTGCAGAGCAATCTCAAAGGTCAATCCAACTGCCTGATGGTATGCGGTTGTCAGAATTTCGGTTGGTCAACGAATTACGAAAACAGCTTGGGAAATTAGATGAAGGGCGAATCACAATCATGTTGGATGTCCTTGCCCTGAATAACCCCAATAGCAAGCAATTGAAAACAAGGAGAACAGATATGTAAAGTGCAGCACGGAACAAACCAGATGGCTTGCCCCGCACTGCAAGCGAAGTAGATACCTCGCCGTAGGAAAGCTCAGTATCTCTCCGGTTGTAGTTCTCGTCAAGCCAACTCTGGCACATTCACCACTAACGTAAAAATTTATTACCGAATTCGGTAAGGAATCGTTATGTCTATCGATAATTATGGCCGGCGTAAAAGCGTCGGGCAGAGGGCCGATTTGTGCCTGAATATTACCCCGCAGCCTAAAACCGAGAGAGCAAGAGAGCCGGTGATACCGACTCGGGGACTGGTCCGAGGTCAACATCCGTCGACCAAGATGAATTGCATGATTGCGTGGGAATCACAACTGGAACAAAAAGCTTGTTACCACTTTGAGTTTTCCCCAGTGGTCAAGGCATTTCGAGAGCAGCCGCAAACCCTCTACCTATCAGCATCAAAGGGAATGTTCCGGTATACGCCGGACTTTGAATTGACCTTGCACAACGGCGAAATTTGTTATGTCGAAGTAAAGCCTTTATCAAAGTTGTTCATTCCGAAGGTATTGGAACGACTGCAGGCTGCCAATCAGTATCTGGCCGAAAAAGGCTACCGCTTCATTGTCTTGACAGACGAAGAATTGAATTTTCCCACTCGAATCCGGAATTTCTCAATTCTTCGGCCATATCTTCGGTTCGACATCCCACCCTACATTTCTGATCAGGCCAAAACATGGGTTGCTGGAACCAACGACCCAACCATCGGAGCCCTCTGCCGTTTTGTGGGTATGCAATCCACCGCTTTCGCTTTACTCGCTCAGCTGCATATTGGCTTTGACTTCGACCAGCCGCTCGAAAATACCACCCAGATTTTTACCCCAGTTATCGGAGACCATCATGAAACTTGCTTCTTTACATACCGGACAGGACCTGATTTTAAACAATGTGCCGTACAGACTGATCCGCATGCTTGAGGATGGTCAATGCCAGTTAGAACGCAAAAGTGATTTGGCATTGAGCAGTTATACCAAGCATGAGCTTCTGGGTTTTATCGGCTCTGGAGTGCTCATTTTAAATGGGCAGGAGAGTATTACTGTTACCGCAACAGTGGAAAACAATTGGCGGCTGGAAAGCGATTTATCCGCTTATTCGGAAAAGATGCAGCAGGAAGCGAATTACAAATATAGCTATGTGAAAAAAGCTGACGACCTTTTGGGTGAAAATGTCAATCGAGTCAGATTACCAAAAGTGATTAAGTTAGTCGCGGATGAAAACAATGATCCTCATCCACCGTCCCCATTCACTGTTCGTTTGTGGTGGAAAAATTGGATTAAAGCGGATCGCTCTATCATTGCCTTAATAAAAAATAAGCGGGGTCCCAAAAACAAACGCCGAATCGTTCAAGAGTTGGAGCAGCTAGTACAACAGCTTATAGATGAAATTTACCTCAAAGCGGAAGGCAACAGCATTGAAGATGTCTACATAGCGTTAAAACACAAAATCAAGGCATTGAATGTCAATCGAAATACGCCGCTTGCTATTCCTGGCAGAGCGACCTTGTATCGTTATGTCGGTACCTATGATGAATATCTGGTCATGGTGGCCAGAAAAGGAAAGCAAGCGGCCGACAAACATTTCCGGGCAACCGGCAGAGGCCCCGAGCCCAAATATATCCTGGAGCGGGCCGAAGTCGATCATACGCCATTGGATTTATTGATCATTGATGATCTGACCGGTTTAACCATTGGTCGACCCACGGTTACATTCATTATCGATCGGTTTTCCCGTTTACCACTGGGTTTTGAAATCGGTTTTGAGCCGCCTTCAGAGCTGGCCGTCATGCGTGCGCTGCGGCACGCCATCATGCCAAAAAACTATGTGGCCCAGCAATTTCCGGACGTTGAAAGCCTATGGCTTGCCTACGGAATCATGGTCACACTGGTCTGCGATAACGGTCTGGAATTCCATTCTGAGCAGCTGAAACGCATGTGTGCAGAGCTGAATATCGAAATCATATACTGCCCTAAAAAACAGCCGCACTACAAAGGCGCCATTGAGCGATTCTTAGGCACTTTCAATCGCCAACTTAGCCACAAAATTGCCGGAACCACGTTCTCCAATATTACCGAGCGCGGGGATTACGACTCTGAGAATTTGGCGAGCATGACATTGGCTGAGTTTAAAAAACTGCTCCATGTCTGGCTGATCGATGTCTATAGTCAAGCCAAGCACAAAAGCCTTGGTATTTCGCCATCTCTTGCCTGGCAAGATGGCCTGAAAATCATCGAGCCGGTACTGCCGGAAAGCAAGGAAAAGCTGGATTTGATTCTGGCTATCCAAAAAGCCAGGAAGCTCAACCACGAAGGCGTGCAGTTTAAAGGGCTCATGTACAACTCGGCGGAACTGGCGACGTTACGCAAACGCGGTGTTGCGTCCGTTTCCATACGCGTCAATCTGGAAGACTTGGGGGCAATATGGGTGTTCGATGAACAGCAAGGTGATTATTTCACCGTGCCCTGCACCTATCCGGAGTACGCCGATAATCTCACCCTGGCACAGCATTTATTGATTCGCCAACAGGCCAATCAGACCAGTAGTGAACGCGTGGATGTTGATCTTTACCAGCGGGGTAAGGAAAAGTTGCGCCAACTCATTGCGATGGCGAACAGTAGCAAACAACTCAGCCAGCGTAAAAAAGCTGCGCGCTATAACAGCAAAGACCTTCAGCAAACCCCCTTTTCATCCAACGCGCTGCCGGAAAAAATCAAAAAACCTACCGACGATGACTATCAAAGTCCGGATATTCCGGACTTCGACATCGATAGCAAGGAGGCTGATCATGATTGATCAAACGGACTTTAATCAAACTTGGGCAACGGTATCTCGGCTGATTGTGAAACATCCGGGTTTCAACCAAGCCTACCAAGCGTTGAAGGATGCCTATCTCTTCAACCGGCAAACCGGATTGTCTAAAAACTATTGGCTGGTCGGTCCATCTGGGACCGGCAAAACCACGTTGATGGATATGTTGGTCAAAGAATTTCCGCCGGTTGAGCTGGACGATCGGCGCAGTATTCCGGTGCTGGCCATCAATATTCCGGCATTGCCGACCATCAAAAATCTTGCTGAGGAGATATTGGTGCAGCTGGGCGACCCCCTGTTTCATCGGGGATCGGCCATCGACAAAACGATTCGTATCCTGCATTTGATCAAAGTCTGCGACGTCAAATTGATTGTGTTCGATGAAATGCAACACTTCATCGACCGGGGTCATAAACGTGCGCCGGCCGAAGTCGCCGACTGGCTTAAAACCCTGATCGACAGAGCCCAGATTTCAACCGTGATCATGGGTTTGGAGCGCACGCAAATCATCCTGGACTCCAACGAGCAATTACGTCGCCGTTTTTGCCGGCGCATTGATCTGCGGCCGTTTGATTTGGAATGCCCCACCAGTCGCAGTCACTTTCTGGGCGTTATCAAAAAAATCGACGCCACATTTGGCTTGCCTACCGCATTGGACCTGCAACAGCCAAGTATTGCACGGCAACTGCATTTCGCCACCAACGGCATCATGGACTATATGGTCAAGTTGATGCTGGGTGCTTATCAGATTGCCTTGAACGGTGAGTCGCCTGGCATTGACCAAAACTGTCTGCAAGCGGCTTTCAGCGAATCGATTTGGGTGGAAGGCCTGGGCAAATTGAACCCGTTCCACCCGGACTTTTTTGGCGAACGATTGGACCAGCGCGGGATGGTGTTTTACAAGGCTCCGGCAGTGGAATTGGTAAAGGCAAAAAAAGGACACCGCTTATGAACGGTACCCAGTTAACTTTGATTTGCCCACCGCTTCGTACCAAGTGCCACGCCGATGAAAATCCGGTCGGCTACTTAATGCGTTTAGCCGACACGAATACGTATTCGTCTTACCGCTGGCTGTTGAAAGGTCAAGGTGTGGACACCGTTGATTTTGAAAAGTTATATCAAACCTATCTGGAGGCCGGTTGGACGGGATTCCAACACGCTGATTCTAAGCTCGCTCAAATCTGTGCCTTACCGAACATTCACCTGATTTCCGCGAGACTACGGTATTGCCCGCTCTGTCTTCAGGAAGAAAACTATTGGCGAATCGGCTGGCAAATAAAATGGTCTGTCGCATGCAGCCGGCACCAAGTATGGCTACAGGATTTATGTCCTGATTGTCATAAGGAACATAGCTTTTTGAAAGCGCGTGAAAGTCAGAGGAAATGTCTTGAGCATTTAACGCAAGCGGAAGCTATTCAGGCCCCTTCTTCGATTGTCCGCAAGCAGCGATTTTTGGAGGACGGCATTCTGGAGTTTGAAAATCATTTATTCAACACCGATCATATGCCAACCTTGCTTCAGCGGTGCGAACTACTTGAGTTCATGGTGAAGTGGTTGCAGATTGGTGAGGACGCGGCAAAACCGTCGAGGCATAAATTCCAGTATGTTACTGACGTTAAGGTGGTTGCCGGCCAATGCGCAGAAGCGCTATTTTCCGACAAAAGTGGTTTCTGGCGTTATTTGCAAACGATTCACTTAACTCGTGCCAGCGCGATTGGTATCCAACAAAAACGATTGGTTCAATTTTATCGCCAATTTTTTAATGAATTCACTGAACCACCGTTTCAACGATTAAAGGAGATCGTCGAACAATACGCAACGATAAACTTGATTCGAGATATTACTGAAAAGCATACGCTATTCAGTAATAATGCCAAAAAGTCCCAGCTGTGGTATTCATTCAACCGAGCTTGCAATGAATATGATATTGCGTCCTCGGTATTAACCAGAGCGATCATTGATAAACAAGTCACTGCTCATTATGAAAAAACATCGAGCAGTTACACCAAATGCGCAATCTATCGCCCCGACCTGGAAAAGGTATTGCCGCATCTAAATGAGCTGATAACAGCACGCCGTGCAGCGCAAATTTTGGGCGTCACAAAGGCTCAATTTGCGCAGTTGCAAAACAGCGGGTGCTTTAAATTTGAAGTTCCGCCCCGCGAGGAGTATTGCCCAACCTGGCAGTATTCCAAGCTTGAGCTTGAAACCGTGATTGAAAATATCAACAGAGGGGCCGCAACGGTTACCGACGATTGTATGGTCCTGTCGTTGACACTGCAGAACCACATTCGGGGCAGCATTGAAATGCCGTTCCGGCGAGTTTTTAAAGCCATTGTTTCGGGACAACTTATCGTCAGGAAGCCCGATGACAAAATTTGTAAACTCGGTGATTTGTGGCTGGATAAAACGGAGTTTACCAGTTGGTTAAAGAAGTTGCGCCGTAAATCGGATGCTCTGTCGGTAACCCAAGCCGCCAAAGTCCTCGGAATCAATGAAGAATTCTGCTATCAGTTGGTCAATGGCGGATACCTGAACCATAAGATCAATTCGAATAATGCCAAGGTGATTTTTCCAGACCATATCCGGCAATTCAGACAGGAATACGTGATTTTATCCAAGCTTTCAAATGAGTCTCGTCTCACTTCGGGAAGTATTATGGAGTTGCTGCAGGACTTGGGGGTCTACCCTGTCGACTATGAGGATTATGAAAAACTGCGGCAGAAATTGTACGTTCGGGCCGACGTTCTAAAGTCGACCAAACTTTTGCATTATGTTCAACATTTACCAGAAACCGGCCTGTAGCAGGTCGTTTAGAAATGCCCACGACAGCTAAAGCGAATTTGTCGAAGTTTATCTTCCATAAACATCAGGCCGAATTTCGAATGCCCGAGTTAGGCCAAGTAATATGGATAGACGTTAACCGATACCCGGAAAAATACTTATGAATGCAATCAATAACACGCATAGCCGCTGTGTTCTGTCTCCACTGGCAAATACTGTTCGCAGTACGGTTCAAAGAGAATTAGCTGACTTCTTTTTATGCATCGGGATGCTTGCGTCGGTTTGGAATCTTGTGCAAATAGGAGTTGAATCATGATACTCATTCCAACTACTGCTACATTTGTCGAAAAACTTAAAAAGCAAGCCAAAGCCCTTAAAAAATTGGATAACTGTTGCTACATGGAAGCGCTTGAAATAGTCGCAAAAAAAGCCGGTTACGAGTCATGGCATCACGTTAAACGGTGTTACGATCAATCATCTGCTGCAAAGCTTGGAAACATCCAGAACGCGAAGTGATTGTGAAATGGATGCCCACTCCCTAAACAAGGCGGTATTGAACCGCTGAATTTAGATAGGGGCATCCAACATAGACTTTTAGAATTATTTTGAATGTCCATGAGTCGTCCAAAAGTTGGCCAGACTTTTTACATTACGTTCGACATTTACCGAAAATTAACTGATAGTTGGTCGCTTACGAATGCCGATGCGAGATCCTTAATACCAAGACAGTTTCAGCGTACTGTATGGCAGTGATCAGTCCCGCTAGAAGGTGTGTAGGCCGGAGTTAGCGCAAGCGATCGCTCATTTTTCGAACTCTCCAAGGCTTTCAAGTAGTAAGTTTCGATGCCCAATGATCTATTGTGGCGGATGGTGCCTTTGAGCTTAAATATTTATCTTTATGAGGTGCATATGATTTATTTAGAGTGGGGTTTTGTCTTGATCAAGGTTCTATTAGGGCTTTGGATCATTTCGTTTTTGATCCGCCCTTTTGTATCCTATGAAATACAGGAGTTCTTCCGTAACATGGATGAGTTTATTGTCGAGCAGATAAGCTCAATTCCTATCTGGCTTTCTAATCTATGGTTATTTGCAGGGACAATTTTATATTTTATTGGCAATTTCACCGTTCTACTGCTGTTGACACTGGGTGTTTTCATGCTGGGTTACTCTATCTTTCTACATGCCCAAGAAGTGGATTGCAGCCTCGAGTCAGTCTACAACTTAGCAAAATCGCTTGTGGAGGAAAAAACCGCGTGGTCAGGTGCTACGACAATCGTTGCTTCAACTGTTGCTATAGGCCACATGTGGAAATTGAATCTCGACAAACGTCAATATTTCGAAAAACGTGAAAAAGAGCTTCATGAAAAATACGAAGCCCGCCGTAATAAAGAACGTGAACGGAGCAAGAGTCAATCGGGTTTTGTATAATCAGATCAGCATGCTAACCGGCTTCCAATAACTTCCAGTAGTAAGCATACTGAAAATTTAATTATTTTTAATAACAAATACTTGAGTCGTTGGTACCGGTTGAATTTTGACATTATTTATGGGTTTTATTCCAAGTTTTGGTTGTGAACTACATTTGATAAGAACCAGTCCATATTCAACTAATTACATTTGGTGAATACGGTCAAAGCGTAGGGGGCACCTCGGTCAAATTTCGTCCGGCGCCAACAATTAATTGACAAGGATGCAATTGCTAATGGCCATCCAGTTCATGGGTTACTTCTAACCACATCTAACAGGTAGAAATGGAATCAACGATACAGAAAATAAGACCCTCCGCCAGAATTCTTCGCGCTATCGGACAGGATTTAATTAAGGACACATACGCTGCAATCGTAGAATTGGTTAAGAACGCCTACGATGCTGATTCACCTGATGTTGTTGTGCGTTTCGTCTACATCGAAGAGAAGAAAAGGTTGCTGATCCGCCTGGAGGATCATGGTCATGGGATGAACTTTGACACGGTTGTCAATAAATGGCTTGTACCAGCAACCGATGACAAACTGAAGCGGAAGCGTAGTGAAAAGGGACGTGTCTTACAGGGCCGTAAAGGTATTGGTAGGTTTGCAGCTTCGATTTTGGGGGAGCGGATACTGCTTGAAACGAACCAGACTGGAGCGACTACCTCGTTGATTCTGGATATGGAAGAGTTGGAAGGCAAGAATTATCTTGATGAGTTGAATCTGGATGTTTCAGTCGAAGAGAACAGTAAAGAAAAAGGGACAGTAATTGAAATAGAAAAGGACTATGTAACCGCTGAAGATGTTAGATCGATATGGACACAAAAGCAGCTTCACAAATTGCTGGTTGAATTAAGAACCCTGATTTCACCTGAAGAGGTTCACAAAGGAGCTTCGGAGCGAGGCTTTGATATTCAGTATGATTCTTTTGATATCAGGCTGATATTTGAGAATTTCCCTCTGAATGAGTTTTCAAACCGAGAGATTAAGATTGAACCTTTCCCGGTTCTCGATTTATATGATTACCGAATTTCAGGGACGGTAGATGTTGAAGGTAATGCAGTGTTGGAGTACCGAAACCAGAATATACCCAGTCTACCGCCGGAACCAATCCGTTTGAAAATAAAATTGGGGCCTGACAATGAAATGGATTATCCGGGCAATGTATATATCGATTTGCGTGTTTATGACCGTGATCCAGACAGTATCGATCACATAATAAAAAGAGGCCTGAAAGACCCGTCCACTGGTGAATATGTTGGTAAAAATGAAGCCAAGAGAATTCTTGATGAGCATTATGGGGTTGGTATTTTCAGGGGACAATTTCGTGTAAGGCCTTATGGCGAACAGTCATTTGACTGGCTCGACCTTGATAAACAGAGGGTTCAAAATCCGTCATTTAAATTAGGCCATAACCAATTGATTGGGTTTGTATATATCCTACAGGAAGAAGAATCAGGTCTGAAAGAAAAAAGCGCGCGTGATGGCTTGGTGGAAAATAAGGCCTATTATGGCTTGGTCCATGAAGTTTCCAGGATCATCAATCAACTTGAAGTACGAAGATTTGATTATCGTGATAAAACCAAAAAAGGTGGCCGTGAGAAATCGATTAATGACGTAATTGCAAGTCTTTTTGATTTCGAAGAAATCGGCACAAAGATTGACCACGGATTAAAACAGTTAAATATCTCGCCTGATCAGCGTCGTTCTGTCGGAAAAGTTGTTAATGATGCCCTTGCTAACGAAAAGCAAAAAAAGGCAGCAATTGAAACAAGAATAAGGGATACCATTGCAATTTATCAGGGACAAGCGACGCTTGGTAAAATAACTCATGTTCTTCTTCACGAAGGGCGGAAGCATATCAAGTATTTAACTGAAACCGTTCCCAGAATTGTCAAATGGTCTGCTGAAGCTTCAGAAAAAAACAATCCTGATTTGCTGGAAAAACTTGAAGATCGTAGCGGCAAAATCGCCGCTCATGCCAAAGGCTTGTCGGACCTTTTCAAAAAGATCGAACCACTGGCTAGAACAAAACGTTCTCCTGCAAAACAATTTAATCTTCAAAGTATTTTGGAAAATTCGTTTGGAATCTTTTCTGCGGAACTAACAGAACTGAATATTGTTCATGAAATCGCTTCCGAAGCGTCGGAACCGATTGTCACAGCTAATGAAATGGACCTTATCACTGTTTTTTCAAATCTCATCGAAAACAGTGTTTATTGGCTTAAACACAAATCCACTGACAGCCGGAAAATTCATGCAACCATTTATTATGACAATCAGATACTGACTGTTGAATACAGGGACAATGGCCCTGGTTTCCAAGGGGAAAATTTGGATTTAATGTTTGAACCTGGTTATAGCATGAAGCCGGACGGAACGGGGCTCGGGCTTGCTCTAGCCGGAGAGGCAATGTCCAGAATAGGGGGGAACATAGAAGCTAAACATTCCGATGATGGCGCGGTATTTATGATTGTGTTTAAAGGGGAAAATTAATGGTAATGGAAATTAACCTTCTGATTGTGGAGGATGATGATGGCCAATATGAAACTTACAGTGATACAGCTGATGAAATGTTGCGCTCTGTGGATGGCGCCAAGTTTGTTTTGACTCGCAAAACAGATTTTTCCAGTGCGAAGGATGTTATAACTTCGAAAGGCTTTGATGCCGCAATTGTCGATCTGAATCTTAAAGCAAGTAATGCCACGGAAGCATCAGGAAACGATGTACTGAAAGAAATAATTGGCAGCCTGAGGTTTCCGGTGCTTGTCGTGTCCGGTAATCTGAACATGCTTGATGAGGGTATCAGGGCAAAAGAGTCCTCTTTTTTGAGGTTTTATAATAGAGAAACGTCTAACGAAGAGATTTTTGGACATATAAAAAAGATTTGTTCCACCGGCATTACCAGAATTCTGGGGGGGCGTGGGATGATTGAAACCAGGCTGGATTCTATTTTTTGGAACCATTTGGCAAATGATCTGGAAATCTGGATAAATAAAGGCACATCAGTAGAAAAGGCGCTTCTTCGATATGCAGTAAGTCATCTTGCCGAGTACCTGGAGCTGTCAACAGGTGAGAATGATTATTATGAGGAGGTGGAATTCTACATAAAACCACCGATCCGGAAATACATATCGACTGGTGACATTATCGAAAAAGATGGAACAAGATATATCGTTTTATCCCCGCCTTGCGATGTTGCAGTAAGAGATATAACCGAGGACGGGACGCCTGTCATCAATGCAAGCAGAATAACTATTGCAAAGCTAATTGAAGTAAACAGATCAAGATTTGAGGAAGCCGGAATACTTAAACCAACCGCTAATAATAGCGATGCCAAATCACGTCTGGATAAAATTATAAAAGGTCAGGAAGATAAATACATTTTTCTTCCCGAATACTTGCCATTGAATGCATCAGTTATTGATCTGCAAAATCTATATGCGATCAACTTCTCCCAGTATACGGATTACACACGGCTAGCAACGGTAGCGAGCCCTTTTTTAAAGGATATCCAATCCCGTTTTGCATCGTATTACGCTAGGCAGGGACAGCCTGATCTCAATAAGAAAAGTCTTTTAAAGAAACACAAGGACAACTTGAATAACGTTGAGTGAATGAGAATGTCGGATGTTCTTACCCCATCGCAGAGAAAATACTGCATGTCCCGTATCAGGGGTAAAAACACCAAGCCGGAACTGCATTTTCGTAAAGTACTTTGGGCTGGGGGATTCCGTTACCGGTTGAAAAACAGGCTCGCCGGTAAGCCGGATATTGTATTTCCAGGCAAGCACTTGGTTATTTTTGTGGATGGCTGTTTCTGGCATGGTTGCCCGGAACACAGTCAAGTGCCAAAAAGCAACAGGGGGTTCTGGGAAGAGAAACTTGCCAAAAACAAAGCGCGTGATCAGGAAGTCAACGCAATCCTGATGCAACAGGGCTGGAAAGTGCTCCGCTTTTGGGAACATGAAATTAAAAAAGCGTTGCCAGAATGTGTTGAGCGCGTTGCAAGCCTAATTCAGGAAACTGAAGAATGAATGGGTCTAACTGTAAACTGTTCAGACGGCGACCGCCACAGGATATTCTGATTCCATGATTCGGTGTATTTCCCGGAAAATCATTTCCGTAACCGGGGAGCAAACACCATTACCGCAGAGCTTGACCTTGTCACGTCTGTTACCTGCGGGCAGTAGATGAGTCTCATTGGTTCCCATGGCCTTGAGTAATTCCGAAGGCTGAAGCATGCGTAACATCGGCACGTCATTCAGCCAAGTTACCAGTCCAAACCGGTCAATGGTCGTCACGGTTCTCAATGGCACATCCAGCGTCTGCCATCCGCCGGCGTAATCAGTTCCGTAATAGACAATCAGAAAAGGGATGTTTCTGCCCAGTGAGTCGATGGCCCGTTCAGCTCGCTCCAGGGTTGATTTTGCTCTTCCTATTCTGTAAAGCGGGGTACTTTTGAAACGACCACTCCAGTCAATGATTGATCTGGCACTTTGAATTGTCTGTTTATGTGCTTTCAATAGAGACTCTCCGGTCATGACTGAGCCTTCGCGGTCACAAACCATAAAAAGCCGTTTTCTCGCCTGAGGTGTCCCGAATTCAGCCGCGTTCAGTATCATTTGATTTACCGTGTAGCCATAGTCTTCCAGGGTGGCTAGCAGCTCCTCATGTCGGTCCCACAGTTTCATCCGGTTGACGTTTTCTACAATAACCCATCTTGGGTTAAAAGCCTCTATCCAGGGAAAAATGCCGATCGCTGTTTCCCGGCTTTTTTCATTTCCGGGTTTCGATCCTCGAGCGATGGAATGAGAGGTGCATTCTGGTGAAGTAAGCAGAACATCAGGCTTGAATAACCCGGAATATTGAAATGGATCAATGTTCTCTATTCTCTCATGCAGCACAGTTGCTTCAGGGAAGTTGGCTCGGTAGGTTTCAACAGCCAGATCCCAAGCATCTAAGGCAAGCAGCGGATTGCCTCCTCCGGAAACGGCGCCTCTGGCTCCAAAGCCACCGCCGCAGAACAAGTCAATAAAACTGAGGGTTTTAAGCATCGATAATTTTCAAAGAATTTGATGATGCCAGGCTAGCATAACTGGATAGCGATTTAAATACTCTAGGGTGATTTTTTGAGAATCACAATCTTCTTGTGGCTTCAGGCAAAAATGTAATGACACTGAAACCGGCTTAGGCGCAACCTGAAAAGTACGCGTAGTTTCCGGCCAAATGACCGTTTACACAAAATTTTTACACCCCCGAAAGAGAGGAAAAAGATGTGGCGTTAGCTTTAGCGTCGCCATTTTTGAGTGATGATGCTATCGGCTCCTAAACTGCCGTTGAATAAAGTAGTATATATTTTAACCAGCGATAACTTGGAACTATAAGGGACGGCGCGCTTTTGCGCCGTCCCGCTTGCGAGCAAGATTAGAGTGCTTGACGTTGGAAATTATCATATCCAGTTAGAATGGCTCCCCATAAATTTGCAGGTTCATCTTCATCCTTAATATTTCGCGCAAGCAACCACATGGTTTTAATAACTTCCGTTCCATTCTCGTTGGTATGTTGACCAGTCCAGCTTGTAAGTGAGCCATATTCGCCAAAATTAACTGTGAATGACAGAAGGTCACCGCTTGCAAAGCCCACAAGATCGAACTCTTCTGATGGTGTCGGCGTTCCGACTCCAGTTTTATACTTCCCAGTTACATTACCTTGTGCATCGACCTGCAAAGTCATTTCAGAGTGTAGTTCATTGCGCCACTTGCCATTGAAATTGATTGTTGGTACTGGTGCGCCAGCTGCAGACTTGATTTTAGAAAAGTGTTTTAACATATTTAATCCTCCAAAGTGTGGTGTATGCAGTGCCTAAAATGATTATAAGGTTTCTGTATATCATGCGTGATTATGAAATTTTAAACAATAAAGTATGGATTTATGGGCTTGATTCCTTCGGGCTACTCGACCACCTAATATTTGCCCGGTAGGGATCCCTCGTAGGCCGACGAAGTACAGTCTTAGTCGCCAATATTGGTATTGGCAATAATATAGTGAGTACCAGCCAATGGAAAACAAATCGTTTCGACCAGACTTCAGCAACCCGCATCAGAACGCCGTTGTTGGCGAGTATTGGAATGGCGACCTAGACTACGCATATCGGGAAGGCTTCAAGCAGGCGACGATGACGTTGCTGGCCGCCGCTACCTCAGAGTCCTATTTCGACCCCAATACCGACGAGACTGTTTATGTTTATGTCGATGCGCTTGTCTACCCGATTTGCTTCAATGCTAGGCACTTCATCGAGCTATTCCTGAAAGACTCGATTCGGACCGTCTCTGCTCTGGGTTCAAACGCAAAACAGATCGATGTCGACCCCATTCATACGCTGAGTACGCTGTGGGGGCATTTCGCTGCAGCCATCGCGCGCGACAGTCGTCTCATGGAGCGCGGAATGCCATTGGAAGAGGTGTTCAAGGACATTGCCGATGTCGATAATACCAGCATGACGTTTCGGTACTCTCGTGATCTTGCTGACAATGTTCATCTTTCCGGACACCAGCACATCAACTTGGGCGTGCTCGGCGATCGCCTCCGGGATATGTTCAAACAGGCGGAAGAGTTCTCCGTATGCTTGACGGTGCTGCAACAAGAATACGCGCAGGGCACGTTCACTGCGAAGTTGCATAGAGCGAACATAGAGGACATCGCCAAGCGATTGCCTCCGTACGAGAAGTGGACAGAAGAGCTCAACCCGGTCAAGGAAGCTATATGTAATCAGCTTAAGCTATCATCGAACGACTTCGGCAAAGCTCTTAATCTGATAAAGCGCCATAGAGAATTTTCTGCCTTAATCGGGCTAGAGTTACCGCTAGAGGGGTTGCCTGAAGACGTTTTCACACGCCTCGCACGCGTTCACGCAGGCGAAGCTGCTCATGACGTGATTACGAAGGATGAATGGCTACGCTTGGATGCAGTGATGGAAATTAACAGATTGGACTCGTACAGCGAGGAGTACGACCGGTATCTGAAGCGCATCTCGGCTCCTGATTACGAAGGTTCATTTAGCCCCGAGTCTATCGCCAGGAACGCGTACGCACGTAATCAGCGATTGTATGGTGGACTGGTGAAGCTCGGTCAGCGAACGCTTCTAGCATCTCTTGCCGAAGCCATCCCGCACCTAGCAGAGCCCATGAAGACACCGCCCAAGCATACCGACGAGGAGATTTCAGCGCTCACGCGTGAGATTTTCTCGCACTTCAAGTGTTCGCGTCCAGGCTCCGAAGCCATGAAGGGTGATGAGCCCGGTGAGGGCTGACCACGCGTTGCGGTACTCTGCAAAAAGTTGCCCACCCATTCTGTAAACTATCTTGTGGCGTGTAGGTGCGAGCGCTCGTCAGCTCGCATGTAAGCTCTATGTCAAACCCGTGCTAAGTTTGGCTGCAGTAGGTATTCATCTTCTTGAAAAGAGGGTGATGAGAGGGAACAGCGACGGCATACGTCTTCTTGGGCAGTGGACAGCTGCGAAGCTGTCGGTGGTGAACGGCCGATTGTAGGCGGGACTTGCCGATTAGGATTTCATAAATTGTGAGATTACATTAGATTTATACTTTCAATTATGAGATTTTTTACGAAAACTAAAATCTCATAATTTGTGTAACTAATTGAAAATATTAGAAGCCGGTATTTCATAAATTATGAGATCCGACACGGATGACACTATTAATGAAAAAAATGACAAGTTAGTGAAAAAATAGTGACATAGATAGTGAAAAAATCCGGCTATTTCACCTGCTGTTAGATTTTCACTAAAACCTTTGAAAACCAGATAACCTTTAAGGAATCTGGTTTTTTATTGAGTAGGAACAAATGATATTGGTGGTCAGAATGAAAACAGTCCAAGTGTAAGAATTGCGTCAGGCAAAGCATTTTTTGACACGCTTGCAGTTTTCGCCCATCCCTGTTCGAGACGAATTTTTTTGAGTGGCAAAAATCGACCCAGGCTGTGTAA
>LUUF01000105.1 GCA_001644045.1 Methylomonas methanica
AATAGATGGGGCCACTTCTACTCGTCGATATTTAAGGTTTAGAATGTATCTATTCGACATGGCGTGTATGTTAAGTAAATCAGAAAATAACAACAAACGGGGCCGCAACAGCTAAACACTAAACAAAGATGGTCGAATGCATAGCTTTCAATCGATAATGCCGTGATAGTTGAGATTGCGGCCATAGATGCGGTGGTAATCTGGTAGCTGGCTGTTCTGCCTAAATTAACTGGAAAATGAAATGACTACAGCATCAACTATTCCCCTTGTTATTGATTTGGATGGAACACTGACACCAACAGATACTTTAGTTGAATCCATAATACAGCTTTGCAAACAACATCCACCGATCTTGCTTAAGTTACCATTTTGGTTAATCAAAGGACGTGCTGGTTTCAAGGCACGCGTAGCGAATCGGTCAACATTGTCTGTTACAAATTTACCTTACCGCACAAACTTAGTTGACTATTTACGAAACCAAAAGAAAAATGGCAGGCAACTTATTCTTGCCACCGCTGCGAACCGTAACATTGCCAATGCTGTCGCAGCACACCTCGGTTTATTTGATACTGTGCTTTCCAGCAGCGAAAGCCACAATCTTAAAGGCACTGAAAAGCTTATAGCGATTCAGAAATTAGTCGGTTCACAGTTTGTCTATGCTGGCGATAGCAAAGCGGACTTGCCTATTTGGCAAGCAGCGCAGGCAGCAATTCTGGTCAATACGTCGAGTGTTGTCAGTAACGCCGTGCGCAAAAACACTCCTATCGAGCTAGAGTTTCCGGCAGCAAATACTGGCATCAGAGTTTGGTTGCGGGCTTTGCGTGTGCATCAATGGTTTAAAAATCTGCTGTTATTCGTTCCTTTGTTGACAGCCTTTTCATTTCAAGAAGTCGACAAATTACTGGCTATTACTTTGGCTTTTTTTGCATTTTCCTTAACGGCGTCTGCAACCTATATTGGTAACGACTTATGGGATCTGGAAAGCGATCGTTCCCACCCCCGCAAGAGGTATCGACCATTTGCTAGCGCTCAAATACCTATTATAAAAGGGTTTACGTTAGCAGCAGGATTATTGGTATTGGGGTTAATGCTTGCAGCATATGTATCGCTAAATTTTTTCTGGATATTGCTATTGTATCTGTTTGTTACGTTAATCTATACATGGACACTTAAGACCTATGTATTAATTGATGTAATCGTACTTTCATTGCTTTATACCTTACGTATCATTGCTGGTTCAGTAGCAGTTGAGGTGCCGACCAGTTCCTGGCTACTGGCTTTTTCGGTATTTATTTTTTTCAGCCTTGCTTTGGTAAAACGTTGTTCAGAATTGGTATCTTTGCAGCAAAGTGGTAAAGAAGCAACTCGTGGCCGTGATTATCGCACTTCTGATCTCGTTGTGCTTTGGCCTTTGGGCGTTGGTTCCGCATTATCCGCAGTCGTGGTGTTCGGATTATTTATCAGTGCGACCGAAACCCAAGTACGCTACGCCAATTCACAAGGTTTGTGGCTGGTAGCTATTGGATTGATTTATTGGCTGGCGCGGTTGTGGATTAAAACATCTCGTGGCGAAATGCATGACGATCCACTCGTATTTGCAATTCGCGATTTCGGTAGCCGCATTACTATTATTGCGATGATCATGGCAACTCTCGCCGCTCACTTCCTCGTCTTGGAATAAAGCATGCATATCTTCTTTGTTGCCATTATCAGTATTCTTCTTTCTGTTGCTGCTCAATTTTTACTGAAAGCCGGCATGTCGAGTATAGAAATCAAACAGGCATTTGCACAACCTTTAACATTACGCCTGCCTTGGATTGTACTTACAAATGCATTCATTTTTGGAGGCTTTACACTTTACGGCCTGGGTGCAGTGGTGTGGCTTAAGGTACTATCAACCTGGGATGTTAGCAAAGCCTATCCCTTGGTGGGGCTTGGCTTTGGCTTGACTGTTCTGGTAGGCATAGGTATGGGAGAAAGCGTTACTGCACTTCGTGTGCTTGGAGTGCTGTTAATTTGTGAGGGTGTATGGCTGGTAGCAAATACTTGAATCAATAAAACCAATCGTGTTCGAATCTGCGGGGAATCGCTATTTTTGCGACAGCTTTTTGGGCATCACTGCCCAACAAGTGGATAGCTCACATCATCCCAATGACTCCACCCGATTTCGTAATGTCTCCTGCATTTTCACTACGCAAAAAACGCGCCGTGAAAACACATGCCCTATTGTTTCTAGGGACTGCTCGGCTCCTGTCTCGCAGCGTTAGCATCACTTTCAAAAATATTTTTTATTTATTGAATAACCCTATATGAAATATAAATCAATAAGCAAAGATATTGCTGTAATTTCCGCTCTTGCTCTTTGCATGGCAATTGGCAGCTATCTACTTTCCGGCTGGCTGAATGAACAAATGCAAAACCTACTCGTATGGGTCAGTGACTTGTGGTTTGATGCGGATATAGTTCGAATTTATCTGATCATGACGGATCGGTTAAGTGAAGAACATGAAAGCCCTTTCAGACACCCACTATTTTCAATAATTGCATACCCAACTATGCAAGCCATGATATCGATATTAGGAATTAGTCCACCTCGAGCTCTACGACTGCTCGTTGCAATATCGGCCGCCCTGTGGGTAGGATGCATCTATATTATTATGAGGCTAATAGGTTGCAAAAAGTTTGATGCAACTGTTTTTTCCGTACTTGCCGCCTCTAGCGCCTCATCAATTTTCTGGTTTGCCGTTCCGGAAACATTTGCAATGGGTTCAATATCTATATTGACTTCTTTAGCTTTTATTGCTCTTACCCGATTTAGAAAAATTAACTGGATCTGGTATGTATTATTAAATATATTTACTTTGAGCATAACAATTACAAATTGGACGGCGGGTATAACCGTTACTTGTATAAAACTTCCATTTAGAAAATTTATAGTCACTTTAGCTTTGGCATTGGCCGTTGCTCTCTACCTTTTGCTTATCCAGGCTGAATTATTTCCAGCTTCTAAAAAGTTATTTAGAAATGAGAGCGGTTATATCCTATCAGTTCATGCAGGAGGCTTACTAAATTCACTGAAAGCAATTCTAGCGCACAGCATGATAGCACCAGATTTATTGCTACAACGTGGCTTAAGTTTGGGAAGCGTTGGTGGGCTGGTTTTATCATTTCAAGGAACCCCGCCTGGGTCCGGCAGTGTTTGGGGAACAATCGCCCTTATTCCCTGGGCTTTGCTTTTATGCCTGAGTGTCCGTAGTTTTTTTATTGCCAATATTGACCCAAGCTTTCGCTTGGCTTTAGGCATAATTTTAGCCGGTCAGGTTTTTTTACACACAATATATGGTTTCGAGACGTTTTTGTACTCACTGCATTTTTTACCGCTGCTCATAATATTCGCAAGCTTAACAACTCTAACTCGCTATAGAAAAGTGGCTTTAATTCTTGCATTGTTACTAATCCCTTTAGCGTCTATAAATAATGGGGCGCAGTTTAAAAAATCAGGTATTTGTCTTGGAAAACTTGGATTACAAACAACTTTATCGGAAAACGAACAAAAAATGCTTAAGGATTCGCCTCTCGGTTTTGATTCAAACTATAAATGCGGTATTTGAATTCAGTATAGTGGTTGGGTAATCCCCCCAGAAAAAAAGCAACGCTTAGAAGTAGAATTTTCTCGTAACAGACGGAGTAAGTTTTACATGAAGACCTCACGATTCAGTGACAGCCAGATCCTGGCGATTTTGAAGCAAGCGGAAACCGGCACGCCAGTACCGGAGATCTGTCGTGAACACAGCATCAGTTCGGCCACGTTTTACAAATGGCGTTCCAAATAGGGCGGCATGGATGCGTCCTTGATGGCTCGCCTGAAAGAGCTGGAAGACGAAAACCGACGACTGAAGAAAATGTACGCCGAAGAACGCCTGAAGGCCGAAATCATCAAGGAAGCCCTGGAAAAAAAGGCCTAACGCCATCGCTGAAAATCTTGGAA
>LUUF01000106.1 GCA_001644045.1 Methylomonas methanica
TTTTTCACCAGCCTGCTAATGGGAACCTCTAAAAATACCAACCTGCGAGTAAAATGAGGCTGAGCCAAAGAACATAGGAGAGCGGAGATGACGACAGTACAAGACGACCTTTTCGGTTCCCTGTTCGAACATCGTGATCGACGGATTGATCGGCTGGGTAATCCGTTGTTGGAATTAGAAGCCCATGTGGATTGGCATGCTTTCCGTCCATTACTGGATCAGGTTCGAGTTAAACCCCGCCAATCGTCAGCGGGCCGCAAGCCTTGGGATGGCGTTTTGATGTTCAAAGCGTTGGTCATCGGCAGCCTCTACAATCTGAGCGACGAGCACCTGGAATTCCAAATCGAAGATCGGCGCAGTTTCCAGGGTTTTATCGGTTTGTCGGATGCCAAGCACGCGCCGGACCGCAACAGTTTCTGGCTATTTCGTGAATCGCTTAAAGAGCTGACATTGACCAAGACATTGTTCAATGAATTCAACCGGCAACTGGATCGTGCCGGCTTAATCGCTCGCAAAGGGCAACTCATCGACGCCAGCTTCGTCAAGGCGCCGGTGCAGCGTAATACGCCGGACGAAACTGCACACATCAAAGCCGGCGAAACGGTCGAGGACGGGTCAGCCTCCCAGCGCCGTCAAAAAGATACCGACGCGCGCTGGACAAAGAAGGGCGACAAAAGCTATTACGGGTACAAGAACCACGTCAACGTCGACAACGCGCACAAGTGGGTGCGCAAATACACCGTCACCGATGCCCGTGTCCATGATTCTCAGGCACTGAACGATCTGCTCGATAGCGGTAACACCTGTCGCGAGGTGTGGGCTGATAGTGCGTATCGATCCGACACCGCAGCGACCCACCTTGAAGCCCAAGGCTACCGCAGCCGGATTCACCGCAAAGGCGTGCGTGGCAAACCGCTGACCGACCGGGAAAAACAGGGTAACCGCACCCGCTCCAAAACCCGCTGCCGGGTCGAACATGTGTTTGCCTGGATGGCGCAATGGGGTGGCAAGACAGTCCGTTGCATCGGCCTGGCTCGCGCCGAAGTGCGTATCGGCTTCATGAACCTGGTATACAACATGCGGCGTTTTTGCAGCATTCGCAGGTTAGCTGTGTCTCGATGACGCCCATCCGAGCTGAAAAGGCGCCGATGTCCGGGGAGTCGCTATTTTTGCCGAAAGATTTTTTTGAGCTTCCCAGCAGGAAAAAATCGGCAAAAATCACGCGACCGCTTATGCCTGCGGCGCCCCGATTCGTCCTCGTCACCCCGTTCCGACCCAACAAGGGGTCGAAACATCGGCTCTCGCATGATTTGACGCCGTGTCGCGATGCCT
>LUUF01000107.1 GCA_001644045.1 Methylomonas methanica
CAGGCTGGTGAAAAACCCGCAGATATTTCCCCTTACCCACGGTCGCCGTCATTTTTTTGCGTTGAAATTGACTCCGAAGCCAAGCTTCGAGGAACGCACGCTCGTTTCAAGGTCTTTTTATTCACCTGAAGCCGTCTTTGCACGGTATTCAGGCCCACGCCGGTTTCGGCGTGAACACCAGCAGGTTGAGCAACCGCGTCGGTTGTACGCGGCAAAGCAAAACAAGGCTTGTCCGGCCACTTTGGCTAAGCCGATGTGGCGGGTCTTGCGCAGGCCGCCCACGGTCTTGATCCAGCCGAAGGCTTCTTCAACGATTTTGCGGCGCTTGAGGCTTTGGGCGTAGCCTTTACCACGGGCGGTGCGGCCATCAATGGCACTGCCAGTCTTGTTACGGGCGACATGGGCTTTGACACCACGCTCGCTCAAGCCGTTGACGAACCCCGTTTGGTCGTAGCCTTTGTCGGCCCCCACACTGCCGCCTTGGGGGACGCGGCGTTTGATCATCTTGTGCGCGGCTTCGATTTCCGCCGTGCCGGTGGCCGGGGTGGTTTCGACATCGACAATCAGGCCGTTGCGGTTCTCGGACAGGGTGTGGGTGATGTAACGCAGTTTGGACTCGGTATATTCGCCTTTCTTGTATAGTCGGGCTTCGGGATCGGTCGTGCTTTGATGGGTGGCGTTGCTACGCTTTTCACCGCTGAAATCGACATCGGGATTGCGCCCCGCCGGTTTGTCGGGGCCACTGCCGTCTTTTTTGATGAAGCTTTTGTGCGAGGCCCAGGCTTCAATCAGGCTGCCGTCGACGCTGAAGTGTTCGTCGGAAACCAGATTTTGCCACTCGGCAATCGCCAGCACTCGGGTGAAAAATTCGCGGCTCAGGGTCTCGGACAACAGCCGTTCGCGGTTGGCGCTGAATACGCTACGCTCCCAGACGGCATCGTCAACGCCCAGACCCACAAACCAGCGGAATAGCAGATTGTAGTCCAGTTGTTCCATCAACTGCCGTTCGCTGCGGACGGTATAGAGCACTTGCAACAGCAAGGCCCGCAAGAGTTTCTCGGGGGCAATCGACGGACGCCCTGTATGTGAGTAACGTTCGGCAAAGATGGCATCCATCGAGGCCAAGACGCCATCAACCAATAGCCGTAAACGACGTAACGGATGCTGTTTGGGAATGCGGTCTTCCAGGCTGACGTAGCTGAACCAGCTGTTTTGAATGGCATCGTGTCCGCGCATTGGGGCCTCTCCAATTTAGATGCGTTATTTTACCT
>LUUF01000108.1 GCA_001644045.1 Methylomonas methanica
CCGGTTTTTGTTGACCATTGCAAAGGCTTCGACTGCTTGAATCTGCACCAAGACGCCTTGCAAGCCCCGGCTGGGTTTGGTTCCAGTAGTGAGTGCGGATTGGAATATGGGTTTTCAGCAACTAGCTAGGCTTGGTACCTGACAGGCCTTTTGGGATGTTGGATACGCAAGGATTTAAGCAAACGATCCAAGGTGGCTGCCTGTACCTTGAACAAGTCGACACGGACCGGGGCTGCCAGCGTGCCTACTGGTTTTCGTGATGTGGCAACGAGATCAGCATAAAGGTTCCTACAATACCTCGGTCTAATAATTTCGTTTGGAACCAGGCCGTTTGGCCGGAACCGCATTTTTATCGAGTTTTCGATTCAGTAACCGAAGCATATTGGCGCGCATAGCCGAAAATTTGGCAAAACTCATTTAGGATCGTTTGTTTAGTGAATCTATCACTTTGTCGATAGCGGTTTTGGATGACTTGTAAATACGCTCGTCGTTCGGGTTTCCCCATGGTGGTAATCCGCTTTCATTCGGTTACACACAATGTGAGGCAATTCGACACCACTCGTATAGTTGACAGAAACCTTTTGGATTCGTACAATGCGCACTTTACTTGCTTAGACAGGTAAAGCCGAGGTGGTGAAATTGGTAGACGCGCTAGCTTCAGGTGCTAGTAGGGGTAACCCTGTGGAGGTTCAAGTCCTCTCCTCGGCACCATATATTTGCGGTAGCAAATATGTGACGAAAAATTTTTTAAGCTACTGTAACTAAAGTAGTTTCTTTAGAAATTTCGACTTCCTATATAAAGGAAATCTCTTCTACGGTTCGTAGCTCTCTCTAGGTGTTGATTTGTGTCTAACCCTGACCCGGGTTTTGCATTGAATATTGACCCGCCTTGTATGATTTTATTTTACGGGTTTAGGTAGCGGATATGTGTCTGTATTTTTCTCCTTTTTTGGCCGATTTGAACTCTGTTTGAAACGATAGCTGTCGTTACCGGTTTCGACAATATGGCAATGGCGGGTGACGCGATCCAACAGTGCAGTGGTCATCTTGGCGTCGCCAAACACCGTTGACCATTCGGCAAAACTCAGATTGGTGGTGACAATCAGGCTGGTGTGTTCGTACAACTTACTCATCAGGTGAAACAGTAAAGCGCCGCCCGCCTGGCTGAAGGGTAAATAGCCCAACTCATCTAAAATCACCAAAACGGTATGCGCGAGTCTCGCTGCCAGTTGACCGGCTTTGCCGTGCTGTTTTTCCAACTCCAACGTGTTGACGAGTTCTATCGTGGAGAAGAAGCGCACCCGGCGATGGTATTGCTCAATGGCTTGAATGGCGGTGGCCAGGTGGGTTTTACCGGTGCCTGAGCCGCCCACCAACAATTTCATGACTCAGAACGATATGGATTAGCCGTATCAGACACAGTCATGATTGGCCTTGTGCTTTTTCCTGCAACCAAATTTTTATTAAAGATTGATAAGGCACATCACGGGCATTCGCCGCCGCTTTAATCGAATCCAGCAGATGCTGAGGCAGGCGCAGCGAAATCGTTTTAGTGGTTGGCTTGAGATTGGTGAGGACCACTGATTGGGCTTTATTCCAATCCAAATAATCCGTGGAATCATGCTTCTCCCAGAACTGTTGCTCTTCAGCTTCGGTGGTGAATTGTGGAATCGTTTTAAGATGCTTGCTCATAAATACTACGCTCCTTTTTATGCATATCTCTCGCCGAGATCACGCGAATATGGGTATTTTGCTGACGCAAAGTAAACGTGATGTGTAACAAACGGTCTTGATGCGTTCTGCCTAGTGCATGAAACCTCGGTTCCTGCTGGCTGTGTTTAACGTCTGCCAGCAATAGCAAAGGCGCATTAAAGAACACCTGCTCAGATTCAGCTGTTGATACCCCGTGTTTGCTGTTTTTACGGCTGTTACCTTCGTCCCAGTCGAAGCCTATAATCGCGGATAAATCAATCATTTTTGTATATTATGAAAATATACAAACTGAAGCAAGCTCTTTGATGTAGCCTTATTTTTGTATTATCTGTTGTCAATGATTTCGACACTCAAATAGGTGAATGCGACTCATGTTGAATTGCCCCGGTTTTCTCGGAGGCTCCAACCTTTGAGAGAATGGAACCATGAAAGAGAAAACCACCCAGCATTATTCATCGGAAATCCGAGAACGAGCCGTTCGCATGGTGCGAGAACATCAAGACGAATACCCGTCCGAATGGGCAACGATTCAATCGATTTCAGCCAAGTTTGGCTGTACGGCTGAGACCTTACGTCGCTGACTGAGGCTGTCGCAAACAGCCACCGTAAAGTTGAAAGAGCCGGCCAGCAGCGAATCGGAAAGGATCAAGGCGCTGGAGCGCGAAAACCGGGAATTGCGGCAGGCCAACGAGATTCTGCGTAAGGCCTCCGCGTATTTTGCACAGGCGGAGCTCGACCGCCCGTTCAAACGATGAAAGCGTTCGTTGACGATCATCGCGCCGTCTATGGGGTCGAGCCAATCTGCAAGGTATTGCCGATTGCCCCATCGACGTATTACCTGCATGCGGCCCGCAAAGCCAATCCGGAGTTACGCTCTAACCGCGCCAAGCAGGACGAGGCGTTGAGTCAACAGATTCGCCGTGTCTGGGAGGAAAGCTTCCAAAACTATGGCGCTCGTAAAGTCTGGATTCAGTTGAAGCGCGAAGGGTTGGCCGTGGCCCGTTGTACCGTGGAGCGTCTGATGAAAAACCTAGGGCTGAAAGGCGTCGTGCGTGGCAAATCCATCAAGACCACAATCAGCGATGCCAACGCAGTATGCCCTTGGACCGCGTCAACCGGCAGTTCAGTGCCGAGCGTCCGAATGCCTTGTGGGTGGCGGACTTCACCTATGTCAAAACCTGGCAAGGCTTTGTCTATTTTGCCTTTGTGATCGATGTGTACGCCCGTTATATCATCGGCTGGAAAGTGTCATCCTCCGTGCATACCGGCTTTGTGCTGGATGCGCTGGAACAGGCGCTGCATGACCGGCAACCCGCGAGGGACGGCAGCTTGATTCACCATAGCGATCGGGGCGTGCAGTACGTTTCGATCCGCTATAGCGAGCGATTAGCCGAGGCTGGCGTTGAGGCTTCGGTCGGCAGCGTAGGTGACTCTTATGACAATGCCTTGGCCGAAACCATCAATGGTTTGTATAAAACCGAGCTGATACACAAGCAATCCTGGAAAAACCGCGAAGCCATTGAACTCGCCACCTTGACCTGGGTGGCTTGGTTAATCATCGACGTTTGCTGGGGCCTATTGGTAATATCCCACCTGCCGAAGCAGAGGCCATTTATTATCAGCAACTAACCGAGTCTGCTAAGGCAGCATGACTCACAACCTAAGGCCTCCGAGATTTCCGGGGCGATTCACATTGATGACAAACGCTACCTAGACAAAGCCCTGCCAGGTTTTGACATAGGTGAAATTCGCCACTCACAAGGTGTTCGGCCGCTCGGCGCTGAACTGCCGATTCACGCGACCCAGCGGATATGCGGCGTCGGCGTCGCTGATCGTGGTCTTGATGGATTTGCCACTCACAATGCCTTTCAGTCCCAGGTTTTTCAATTGTGTCTTTGGATATCAGGCGCTCTAAGGTACAATGGGTTACGGCCAAGCCTTCGTGCTGCAACCGAATCCAGACTTTACGGGCCATAATTTTGGAAATTTTCATCCCAGAAACGCCGAATCTGCTGACTCAAAGTCTCATCCTGCCTAGCTCGGGTAGAGCGTAACTCGGGATTGGCTTTGCGGGCCGCATGCAAGTAATACGTCGCCGGGGGTAATCGGCAATACCTTGCAGACTGGCTCGACCCTATAGATATCGCGATGATCATCGATGAACACTTTCATGACGCGAATCGGCACTTGTGCCCTTCGGGTAGTCGAGCGCCTCTTGAGCCTGAGCAAAATATACCTACGCCTTGCGCAGAATCTCGTTGGCTTGGCTTAACTCAGGGCTCTAACGTTCCAGCGTCTTGATACGTTCCGCTTCGATATTGGGCAGGGCTTGAGTTTATCCTGCCGACAGTTTCCAAACATCTCATCCAGCTACGCAAACGTTTCCACCGCACAACCAAACTTGGCTGGAGTGAATTGAATAGCTGCCCACCGACGGATGTTCGCCTTGGCGCTCTCGCACCTTGCGAATCGCCCGTTCTCGAATTTTCGATGAATATCGCGGTGTGGTTTTCTCTTGCATTGCTCCACTCTCTCAAAGGCCGGAGAGTCGCTATTTTTGTCGAAAGATTTTTTCGA
>LUUF01000109.1 GCA_001644045.1 Methylomonas methanica
TGTGACGACACTATCTAAACCCCGCAAAAATAAATACAGTCCCAAGCCCACCATCACCAAACCGCTGAGCAATTTCAGCCAACGGCCTTCTTTTTCCTGCAAGCGATGTTGACTCAATGTGACGATACCCACACCCAGCACTATGACGTCATCCAACATATAAGCCAGATTGTACAGCAATAAGTAGCCGTAATAGTCCAGCCCTTTTAATTCCCGCAAGGTGAGGATACGCGTGTAAAGAGCCGGAAATCCGGACGTACACAGCAACTCGACGATCTGTACCAGCAAGGCCAGTACTACGGCACCCAGTATCGCCCCCAGCAGATTTTCGGCTTGCAAAATTCGCCGCATCCGGTTGTAGATGCCGGGTTTGGCGGCGGCGGGAATCGACAGGGAAACGCCCACGCCAAATGCCCAAAAATCTTTCAGATTGACGGCGCCGGCCAACACCGCAATGCCGGCGATAGCTAATTCCGAGGCCCGCGATAAGCCTATCAGTAAAAACAGATTCAACCAGGCGGCCATGAATACGAAATAAGCCAGCCCTTCCACCGCAACGAACGTGCCGGCCACCGCCAGCATCCTGGGTCGATTATGCATAGGCGCCAGCATCGAAATCATCAGGATCAACACCCACATCGAGCAGGGATTGAAACCGTCCAACAAGCCCATGGCCAGCGTAAAGGCCGGCAATCCGACTTCATCAAGGCTAATGCGTCGGCCAAACAGGTTCACGGCAAATACTTCCGGCTCAGGTACGGCAGGCTGGTTAAGCGGTACATCGCAAGATTCGCTGGCCTGCACTGCGCAGCTGTCGGCTTCAGCGCCGGAGACGTCGGTTTGCCGCGCACCGGCGCGCAAAGCGTTGCGAATCAAGTCATCACTGTTGGCCTGTTCCGAATAGCCGACGATATACTCGCCTCGCACCAGGAACGTCGGCAACCTGATTGGCCCGGCTTGCCGGGATTCGGCAAGCAACTGCAAACGCGCCAAGGCTGTTGGCGCTTGCGAGATATTTTGCACAACGATCCTTAAATCGGGTTGCTCGCGTTGCAAGTCCGCCAAAAACTGTTCGGCTTGCTGGCAATGCTGGCAACCGTCGCGGACAAAGGCTTCGATGTCCACCGGACTTTCGGCGGCACCATCAGCGCCGAAAGCCGGCAGTATCGCCAACGAGAGCAACAACGCCAAACCGAAACGCATCAGTATCGACGGTAGCTGGGCCGACCATTCCGGAAAGAGTTTCAGTATCAGCACGCGTCTATCCTCCTCGATAGCTCCAGCAATATGTGCGGAAGCACTCATTTTATTAGATAATAACAAGTTAAATGCATCGTACCGAACCAGCAGGTGCGATTTCCGCCCCATTCACACATGCCTGCCGCTAAATGCCGGTGGCAAGATCAGATACCGACTTAATGGCCAGACGACCCAGAAGCAGCAAATCGACCGTTAGACGCAGAAAATCACAACCCCAAGCATCATGGCTGAAACGCTCGCTTGTTTCGCTGCTATTAATCGGGGCTTTTGTATTGGCGGCTTATGTCAGCTACCTCGATTACACCGTGCGCGAGCAATTCGAAGGCAAGCGCTGGTCCATTCCGGCCCGCGTGTATGCCAGCCCTGTCGAGTTGTACGCCGGTTACGAAATTTCCAGCAAAAACCTGGAAGACTTATTGCTGGAATTGCATTATCGCCAGGATTATCAATTGGCCGGCGAAGGCTCTTATTACGTCAAGGGCGGCCAGATCAACATCCGTACCCGCGCCTTCAATTTTGGCAACACACCCCAGGAAAGCCGCAAAATCAGCGTTAGCTTCACTAGCGGCGGCATCGCCAGCATTACTGACGCAGGCACCGGCGAGAGTTTGGCCATCGTGCGCATGGACCCGGTGCAAATCGGCAGTTTTTACCCGACTCGTAAGGAAGACCGGATTCTAATCAAGTTGGACGAAGCGCCGCAAACCCTGGTGCAAGGCCTGTTGTCTACCGAAGATAAGGACTTTTACAACCATTTCGGCATCTCGCCCAAGGGCATCGTCCGCGCCATGTGGTCGAACGTGAAAGCCGGCGGCATGGTGCAAGGCGGCAGTACCATCACCCAGCAGTTGGTGAAAAACTTTTTCCTGAATCCCAAACGTACGCTGCGCCGCAAGCTCAAGGAAGCTTTGATGTCGTTTATTCTGGAATATCGCTACAGCAAGGATGAAATTCTGGAAGCCTATCTCAACGAAATATTCCTGGGCCAGGACGGCGCCAGCGCGGTACATGGCTTTGGCTTGGCCAGCGAGTTTTATTTTGGTCAATCTTTAAAAACCCTGAACCTGCATCAAGTCGCCACCTTGGTAGCTTTGGTGCGCGGACCGTCCGAATACGATCCACGCCGCAATCCCGAGCACACCCTGGAGCGCCGCAACATCGTGCTGGATGCGATGCACACGGAAGGTTTTATCGACGCACAGCAAGTGAGCGAAGCGAAAAAACAGCCGCTGGGGGTTGCCACGGTCATTCATCGTTCCGCCAACCGCTATCCGGGTTTTATCGATTTGGTCAAACGGCAACTGAAACAGGAATATAAAGAAGACGATCTGACCTCGGAAGGCTTGCGCATCGTCACGACTTTGGACACCCGCATCCAGGACACGCTGGAAAAATCCATCGCCAGCAAACTGAAACATTTGGAGAAAAGCCCGAAAAGCAACGATCTAGAAACCGCTGCCATCGTTACCCGTCGCGACAGCGGCGAGATTGTCGCACTGGCCGGCGGCCGCGATGCCGAGGATACTGGCTTTAACCGCGCATTGGACGCGGTAAGGCCGATAGGCTCGTTGATCAAACCGGTGGTTTATTTGACCGCGCTGGAATATCCGGATCGCTACACCATCGCCACGCCGATCAGCGACACCCGCCTGGAAATTCCGGCCGAAAGAGGCAAAACCTGGTCGCCGGACAACTACGACAATCAGGAACACGGCGTGGTGCCGCTGCATAGCGCTTTGGCCCACTCCTATAACATGGCGACGGTGCGGATCGGTATGGACATTGGCTTGGCCAAAGTCGCCAATACCCTAAAAAGCATGGGTGTCAGCCGGCCGGTGGATTTGTTTCCATCCTTCCTGCTGGGCGCGCAACCGCTGACGCCGCTGGAAGTTACGCAGTTGTATCAAACCCTGGCCGGCGACGGCTATGCAACGCCGTTGCGTTCGATCCGCGCGGTAAACGCCGCCGACGGCAAAGCCCTGCAAAGTTATCCGTTTACCGTGCGTCAAGCCGTCGATCCGGCCGCCAGCTTTATCACCAACACCATTTTGCAGGAAGTGATGTACGCCGGCACCGGCCATTCCGCGTATAACTATATGCCGCAAAACATGGCCTTGGTCGGTAAAACCGGCACCACCAATCAATTGCGCGACAGCTGGTTTGCCGGCTTTAGCGGCGATTTTCTGTCCGTGGTCTGGGTTGGCCGCGACGACAATAAACCGACCGGCTTGACCGGCGGAACCGGCGCCCTACAAATCTGGTCCGAGCTGATGCGGCAAGTGTCGAAAAAGCCGGTCAGCCTGGTACCGCCCGATAATGTGCAGATGACCTGGATAGACCCGGCCAGCGGCTTGCTCAGTAATGAGGGCTGCCCCGGCGCTAAATTGATGCCTTTCGTGGACGGATCGGCGCCCAGCCAATTTGCCGACTGCGGAGCAAGTCCGGAATCCGGCGAAAGCTGGCTTAATAACCTGAACCCTTTTTAACTATGTTTCTTAAACAAATTTTTGCTCTGGTTTTCCTGATCGCCACTACCCATTCAGTCTGGGCCGACGATGCGCCGATCTCGCGGCTAAAAAGCTTTTTAGCCAGCAGCGCGTCCTTGACGGCGGATTTCAAGCAAATCAGTTTCGATAAAAGCGGCCGCCCCGCGCAAAACAGCTTCGGCAAGTTTTATCTGAGCCGGCCCGGTAAATTTCGTTGGAACTACCAAAAACCGTTTGTGCAAGAGATTGTGTCGAATGCCGGTAAAGTCTGGTTTTACGATGCCGATCTGGAACAGGTAACGGTAAAACAGCTCGACGACTCGCTGGGTTCTACTCCCGCCCTGTTGCTGACCGGCGAAGTGGATATCGAAGAAAAGTTTATCCTGCAGGAACAAGGCAAGGAGGACGACGGGATGAACTGGGTAAAACTGTCGCCGAAGAACGAAGAAAGCGGTTTTAAATACATCCTGATCGGCTTGAACGGCAACCAGTTGGGCGGCATGGAGCTGAGCGACAATTTCGGACAATTAACCCGGATTTATTTTTCCAACATCCTGCTCAATCCCAAGCTGGACGACGCCTTGTTTAATTTCAAAGCGCCGAAAGGCGTGGATGTCTTTGAAAACTAAGCTGACTCAGGCCGGTTTACTGATCCCCAGCTTCTCCATTCGCGACCGCAAGGTCGTGGATGGCACGCCCAAAATCTTCGCGGCGCCCTGATTGCCGGCAATCCGCCAGGACGTCGCTTCCAGCGCTTTCAGAATATGCGCGCGCTCGGCTTCGTCCAGCGTGACTATCGGCGCTGCGGTGGGCGCGCCTGCACCGACCACATTCACGCAATCGACGGCGGCCAGTTGAGTACCCTTGGTTAAAATCACCGCGCGTTCGATGATATGTTGCAGTTCGCGAATATTGCCGGGCCAAAAATAGCTTTGCAGATCGGCCATCATCCGTTCCGGAATCGACTGAATTTTCTTGCCGAATTTTGCCGCGTATTTATCGATGAAATGTTTCACCAAAAACGGCACGTCTTCCTTGCGCTCGCGTAGCGGCGGCAAATTGATAGGAAATACGTTCAGGCGGTAATACAAGTCGGCGCGAAATTTACCCTGCTGAGAAAACTGCGCCAAGTCCCGATGCGTGGCGGCAATTACCCGCACATCGCAAGTCAGGGTTTGCGTACCGCCCACCCGTTCGAACTCGCCTTCCTGTAGCACCCGCAACAGTTTGGCCTGCATTTCCAGCGGCAATTCGCCGATTTCATCGAGAAACAAGGTGCCGCCGTTTGCCAGTTCGAAACGCCCCAATTTGCGGGCAATCGCCCCGGTAAACGAGCCTTTTTCGTGACCGAACAATTCGCTTTCCGCCAAATTCTCCGGAATCGTCGCGCAATTCAATTTCACCAGGGTCTTGTCTTTGCGCGCGCTAAGATTATGAATCGCCCTGGCGATCAACTCCTTGCCGGTGCCGGTCTCGCCGGTGATCAACACCGTCGCGTCGGTGTTCGCTACCTGTCTCACCAGATCCATGGCCTGATGCAATGCTGGGGAGTTGCCGATCAATTCCTCGCCGTCCCTGCTGGCCAAGACTTCTTCTTGCAAATAAAGATTGATGCCCCGCAAGGTATTGCATTCCGCTTCCGCCTGTTGCCGGGCCTTGCGTTCGTTGATGTCGCGCAGAATCAGGATGTAAAGCTTCTGGCCGATGGCTTCCACCCGGGAGATGGTGGCTTCAATGGGAAAAATACTTTCGTCGGCACGTACCGCACTCATACCTTCCGAGACCCAGATCGCTTGCTCCGCCGGCACTCCGTTACGAAAATTGGTCAGGGTTTTATAAAGCTCGGGTGACAAGAATCGATCCACCGCCCGGCCAATATTGTCGGCGGCCTTGCAACGAAACATCTGTTCCGCCGCGGTGTTGAACAAGGTAATCCGCCCGGCTTCGTCCAGCGTCAGAATAGCATCCATCGCGTTCTCGAAAATCCGCGACAGGCGTTGTTCCTTTTCCTGCAACTCCAGCTTCAACTTCTGCAGCGTCAGGTGGGTTTGTACGCGGGCAAGCACCTCCTCGTATTGAAACGGCTTGGTGATGTAATCGACCGCTCCGACTTGAAAGCCTTTTAATTTATCGGCGGTATCCGCCAAGGCGGTCATGAATAACACCGGAATATCGCGGGTCGTGGGAATGGTTTTCAGGGTCTGGCAGACGGTAAAGCCGTCCATGCCCGGCATCAGTACATCCAGCAAAATCAGATCGGGCAGCTGGGCGACAGCCTGCACCAAGGCAATTTCTCCTGTTTCCGCGCGCAACACGTCAAACCCGGCTTCATCGACCAAGCCCGCCAATTCTTCCAGATTGACCGGATTATCGTCCAACATCAAGATTAACGGTTTATCGCGCTGCCGTTTATGATCCATGTCTTTCTCCTTAACCTATCCGAACGTCCGCGACAGCATTATTCCTGAAATTCGTGCAAATAATCCTGAATGGCCGGCTCCAGCCGGATAATCGCTTGCTGTAGTAGCTCATAGCTGGCGGCCGCATCGATAAAGGCGGCCTCGTGACCCATCGTTTCCAGTTGCTGGGCGATCTTGCCGAACGGAAAGGCACCGATACTGTTGGCCGAGCTTTTTAGCGTATGCGCGGATAGCCGTAATAAATCCGCATCCTGGCGTTGTATCGCGTCGGCCATGTCATTCAGCAAGGGCGCGGACTGCTCCTGGAACAAGGTCATCATTTTGCATAACATTTGCTGTCTGCCGCGCACCCGATTTAAAGCTTGTTGCCAATCCAGCGCCGGCTCGGCTAATACCTCCGACGCTACGCTATTGCTATTCGTTTGTTCCGTTCCGATCATATTCCAGCACTCCACCATTGCCAACAAATCCTGTTCCTGCACCGGTTTGGCGATGTAGTCGTCCATGCCGGCAGCCAGACAGCGTTCCCTATCGCCTTTCAAGGCATGTGCGGTCATCGCGATGATACGCATGCGTTCGCCGGTCTCGCGCTCGTTGGCCCGAATGGCTTCGGTAGCCTGAAAACCGTCCATCACCGGCATTTGCACGTCCATCAAGATCAGATCGAATAAGGTATCGCTGGCCAATATATCCAACACTTCCTGACCGTTGTTGGCCACCTTCACGGTATGGCCGCGCTCTTCCAGCAACACCACCGCCATATATTGGTTAACCGGATTATCTTCCGCCAACAAAATCCGCAATTTACGTGGCGGCTCGGCCAGTACTGTGGGTGAAGCTTCAGAAGCTTTGGCGGATTTACCCAGCGCCGATTGGATGGCATTCCACAATTCGGAATGTTTGACCGGTTTGCGCACGTACAAATTAATGCCCAAATCGTGGCAGCGTTCGCAATCGTCAGGACGGTCCGCAGACGACAACATCATGATGGTCACCGGTTCGAAGCGTTGATCTTCTCTGATGGCTTGCGCCACCATGAAACCGTCCATGATCGGCATCATCGCATCGAGCAGAATCAAGGCGTAGGCTTCGCCGGATTCCGCCATGTTCCGCAATGCGGCGATAGCCGCGTCACCGCTATCGACAGTGGTCGGCCGCATGCCCCAATGATTCAAGATTTCCGAGAACACCCGTAAATTGATGGCATTGTCGTCCACGATCAACACCGGTAGATTTTTAACGTCTATCAGGGGTTGAAAGGGTGCATCAACCTCGCTTTTAGTGTGCCTGTCAAACACCGCGGTAAAGAAAAAAGTGCTGCCTTTATGTTCCTCGCTTTCCAGCGACAAATGCCCGCCCATCAATTCGACCAAGCGCGAGGAAATCGACAGACCCAGGCCCGTGCCGCCGAATTTCCGCGTCGAGGACGCGTCTATTTGCGCGAAGGCTTCGAAAATAAGCTGTTGTTTATCCGGCGAAATACCAATACCGGTGTCGCTGACCGCAATCTGCAGGCAGACTTTATTTTCATCGACCGACTCAGGTTTAACCTGCACCACGATTTCGCCGTGCTGGGTAAACTTAATCGCGTTTCCAACCAGATTGATAATGACTTGATTCAAGCGGCCGACGTCGCCAAGCAAATCGTCCGGGGTTTCCGGATCAATGCGCAGCATCAACTCCAGGTCTTTTTCGTGCGCATGGCCGGCCAACAACTTTAACGTGTCGCCAAGACTCTCGCGGACTTTAAAGGGCGCATGGTCGAGTTCGAGCTTACGGGCTTCAATTTTGGAAAAATCCAGAATATCGTTAACAATCCGCAGCAAGGCATCGGCCGAGCTGTTCGCCATCCCCAGAAACTCGCGCTGCTGCGGCGTGAGTTCGGTACGCAACGCCAAACCTATCATGCCGATGATGCCGTTCATCGGCGTGCGGATTTCATGGCTCATATTCGCCAGAAATTCGCTCTTCGCACCGGCAGCCTGCAACGCCGCATCCCGGGCGGAAAGCAGGGCTTGGCGCATTTTTTCCAGATGCTCAGCCAACGCCGCCACTTCGGTAATCTTGGTGCCGGAATTAAATTGCCCGGTGTGATTGCCGGCGGCGATTTGTTCGGCTTCGTCGCGCAAACGCTCCAGCGGCATGACCAGTTTGCGCCCGAACAAACCCACCACCAACAGAGTCAAGCCCATATAAATAGCCACGAAATAAGCGCTACGCTGATAGATGGTGGCGATGTCGCGTTGGATCTGCCGCTCGTCGTAACCCAACCTCAACATCGCCAGCGAGCCGTCTTCCGGATTCAGAATCGGTACTGCCAGAAAATAAATATCGTCATCGTGCTCGCCGAAGAAAAAATCTTCCTGAAATTGCTGCTGGGCGTTGAGTTCGATGTCGGCGCGAATATTGCCGCGCTCGGTGGCAATTTCTGCAAACGCCAAGCGACCGTTCAACAGAAACTCGCCTAACAAGCCTTGCAATTCGCCGGCCTTGCTATGCTCCAGCCGAGGCGTGACCAGATTACTGAACAACAAGGCATCGGACCTGACGTAATTGACAAACTGCGCTTCCAGACTGGGCTTAATCACCCGATAAATGCCGAACAGCAACACCGGCACCAACAGTAAATGAATACCGACAACAGCCAGAATCATTCGGCCGTTAAAACTATGAAAAAACCGACTCATTCCAGGGCTCCTTGCCATAACACATTAACCGCTTTAAGGCCTTGATTTGCCTTCACTTGATCTTCCCACAAATATGTCACGGTACCGGGATTCTGCTGCAGGGTATCGACCAAGCTCTTCAGATCATTGAAACTTTCCGGGCGCTTACCGCCGAGACGAAAAACCACCGATATGGTCTGGCTTTCATAGGCATTAGCCGACATGAACGCCACTTTTTGCAGGAATACTTCAAAAATTAACGGATCACTGATGTTCAATAAGGGCACGGGATGCTCGCCGCCCTTTTCCAGCGGCACGCCCAAAAACAATTTTCTGGCCTCTTGCACGGTTAAGGGCGGCATCGATGAGTTGGCGCTGGTGGCCAATACCAGGGAATGGCGAGTAATAGCCCATAGACTCTGCGCCCCAAGCAGCAATAGCAAACCGACGATACCAAGGCCGCGCAGCATTTTCATGGAAACACTGCGCTCCACTGAAACATCACTTGCCCGAAATGATCGTCGCGCAAATGATCGCGCGATGCTTCAAGTTTTAAGGCGTTGGTGTGATTAAGTTTGTAGCGTACGCCGCCGAGAAATCTATCTTCCACGAATTTGGGAAACATCGCCAAGTACGGGTCGTGGCTAGCACCAAAGCTGCCTTCCACCCTACCCACCAAGGTCCAGGTCGGATTAAGCTCCCATTCGACTTGCCCATAAGCGCTGAGAAAATCGTCGTAGGTTTTACCGCCCAACGGACTCTCCAAGGTATTGTTCACGTAGACAATTTCGCTTAATAGTCTTACCGATTGGATTTGCTTATTCGCATAGGCACTGGCGACAAATTGATTAACGTTTTTAACGGCCAGTTCGTCGGAGTGAATTTGGTTGTAGGCCCCGGAAACGCCGAATTCGTCGACACCGTAGCTGATAGGTTGATAGCCCAGCCGAAACGACACACCGGGCCGACGAGATCCGCCCGGCTCGATCAAATTGAAGGCTTCTAGGCCTTTGTTGATTTGCGGACCCGCACCCGCACCGACAGTGTAATACAGTCCACCCTCGCCCAAGTCGTGAACGCCTTCCCATAAGAAACCGGTCAAGTGATTGGGGATCACGCCGCCGGCCGTTTCGAACGCCATTATGCCGGGACGAGTGATAGTCGTCTGCAGAAACGCGCCGTGGTGGAACTGCATGTTCCAATAACCAATTGGATTATGGAAGCGCCCCAACCAGAGCGTGGCTTCGTCGCCGACATGCATGCCTAATTGAAATCTTTCCAGATTATGGGTTTTGGTGCTGACCAGCCATTCGCCGAGAAACCGAAAACGCTGATAGTCTGTGGTGTAAAACACGTTAATCTCGGGGATAACATCGCCAGTACTGAGCTTTTTCCGCGGTTCTTGATCGAAACGCTCGATGCCTGTCACAGCCGGAAATAATAGAAAATCGCCCGGCAGGCCACTGGCAGTATTGCTAGACATGTGTCCCATGTGACCAGCGGCGACGGCGATGGCAGGAACCACAGTGGCGAGTGCGCAGAGACAATAAACGATAGCGCCGCTTAGCGTTTTGAGTATGGCCGGATAGTATCGTTGCCGCATGCTGACTCTCTAGCATTTCATCGGTAGGATACGCACACTACCTAAGTTAAATGGGAATATCCTCCCGGTGTAATTAAAGAGAAATGTATCACACATTATTGAATTGTTGACGATATTTCGTCAAAAATTGATCGCCAAACCGCTTGTCCGGCGTTATCCGAAAAAAAGCTAGATTGTCACAAACCAGGTCAACGGCGATTTGCCTATCCGCTTTTCATTTACCTATACATCGCACTTATACTGGCGCGGCGGCCTTACTGACGCTCTTAAATTCAATGCTTGGCCCAACATTAATTTCAGGATATTTTGCCGAAAACCTCTAACGCCCCAAACTTAGCGACTCGCCTCGGATACTTTGTACGACATTTCGTAAGCGCTACGATATTTAGTGCTGAAATCAACATTTCCCTGTGTATTTTTTCACTGCTTTTCACCATCGTTGGCCCATAAAATATTACGTAAACAACTAGTTACAATATTTCCGGCATGCCGTGTCTACAGTGGCATTGGTTTTGCGTATTGTCATGGCATCTCTCCAATCCGGGAGAGCTGGGCACCAAGCAGACCCACAGAGCGTTATTTCCATTAATTCCGATTACGAGGCGATCACCATGAAAACTCTCCAACAGATTACTCGTTGTAAAAGATGCGGTGACTTATTGTCAGGTCATGAAAAATCACATAACGACAACGAAGGCCTCTGTGCATTCTGCGACCACATGCGCAGTGAAGCACTGGAAATTTACCAAGAAATACATGCAAAAAATCGCGTGGAAAAAATTCGCTTCAGATTAGTTTAAGCATTGCCTTGTTATAAGTCTTGCCGCTCAGCAATCAACCGCAGCCGATAACTATTGTTAGGCTTGAAACTTAGCCCTACGGGGACGCGAGAGGATCGTTATCCACGGTTATTGCCGTTCACAGCAAAACCGCTAGCGCTGTTTGCTCGAATATACATACCTGTTTAAGCAGTAAAAAAATCCGAAAAAGCTGCTTGGAAATATTTTATAACCCCAAACTTAGGAGACAAATTATGAATTCTGAAGAAATCCTGAAAACCTGTGTACGCGAACTAAAACGTTGCGGCATAAGCTTTTTATTAATCATCATTGGCGTGTTTCTGGCTACCCAAAACGCCCCCGCCGCAACGATGCCGAAGCACAAGCAATGCATGGGCAGCATGGAAATAATTAACGCGCTTACCTCTCGCCCGGTCAAATCCGGCACTCGCGCTCTGGTCCAGCCGGTTGGCAATTCGCTGCATCGGTTTCATACCAAACAAACGAACAGCAAATGCGTTGGCAATCTGGCCGAAAGCAAAGCTAGCAAACAATACAGATGAGCATTTATCGGCAATCTGTGTAGTGTTGAAACATCCGCGCGGACCAACCAGATATTCAATCCCGAATCCTAATTTCAAACCAGAACTGAGGATTTTTCACTCCCACTAGCAACATTTACCGCCAACATGTTAGCGTTTAGCATCTTCTAACATCGGCGGGGCAAATATGAATCCGACAAGCCTGACCAGAATCAAATGCGCGCTAGTCTTTATCGTGTTTATGCTGTTTAGCGTCGGCCCGGTCCCGATTACCAGCAGCATCGGCTTGTACGTGGTGATTTTTCGCCCGCGCTGGTTTAAAGAACTGGTCAACAAAATCTATGCGGATAAAGCCGACTGATATTGTCCTCTCCTTTCGCGTTGCTCTTCCAGCCTTCTTCCATACAGCGGCTTTTATTCAGTCCGGCACAGTATAATTAGGTCTGCGAATTTAAATCGTATTTCCCAACTACCAGAACCATCAATGACCGCTGACCGCGACCATGTCCGCCACAAAACCGACATAAACCTAGCCTGCAGATTCTCCGTGGCCCCCATGCTGGATTGGACCGACCGGCATTGTCGGTATTTCCATAGAACCTTATCGCGACATGCCTTGCTGTACACAGAGATGGTAACCAGCGGCGCGATTTTGCACGGCAACCGCGACCGGCATTTACAGTTCAGTCTTATGGAACACCCCGTGGCTTTGCAGTTGGGCGGCAGCAATCCGCTGGAATTGGCGGAATGCGCAAAAATTGCCGTCGACTACGGTTACGACGAGATCAATTTAAACGTCGGCTGTCCGAGCGACCGGGTGCAAAATGGCCGCTTCGGCGCCTGCTTGATGGCCGAACCTGAGCTGGTGGCCGAGTGCGTAGCGGCGATGCACCAAGCGGTATCGATGCCGGTGACGGTGAAATCGCGGATCGGCATCGATGATCGCGACTCTTATGAAGAACTGACACGTTTCATAAGTACGGTAGCGGCGGCCGGTTGCGAGACTTTTATCGTGCATGCCCGCAAAGCCTGGCTATCCGGCCTGTCGCCCAAGCAAAACCGTGACGTGCCGCCGCTACGCTACGATGTGGTGTTTCAGCTGAAACAAGATTTTCCAACGCTTCGGATCGTCATCAACGGCGGCATCAATTCCTTGGATAGTTCGCGGGAATTATTGGCGCATGTCGATGGGGTAATGCTGGGGAGGGAGGTTTATCACAATCCGTATTTATTGGCCGATGTGGACCGGCAGCTATTCAACGACGAGCATCCGATCAAGTCGCGGCAAGAGACGGTATTGGCGCTGTTGCCGTACATAGATGAACAATTACAACAAGGCGTGAGACTGCATTGCATTGCCCGGCATATACTGGGCCTGTTTCACGGCGTCGATGGTGCGCGGGCCTGGCGGCGCCATCTCAGCGAAAACGCCACCCGCTTCGGAGCCGGCAGCCAGGTGATTTTGGACGCCTTAGAATTTACAGTTTGATGCTGTATACTCACGACATTTTTTTACTCGGGGGCGGCAATGGAAGAATATTTCTCCAAAATCATTCAAGCAATAGGCGAAGACGTGAATCGGGAAGGTTTGCGGGACACGCCGAAACGCGCCGCTAAAGCCTTTAAATTCCTGAACAACGGCTACGAAAAAACCCTGGAAGAAGTACTGAACGGGGCGATTTTTCAAGCGGACACCGAGGACATGGTGATCGTGAAAGACATCGAGTTGTACTCGCTATGCGAGCATCACTTGTTGCCCTTCATCGGTAAATGCCATATCGGTTATCTGCCGCAGGGCAAGGTTTTGGGTTTATCCAAGCTGGCACGAATAGTTGATATGTACGGCCGGCGTTTACAGATCCAGGAACAATTAACCCGGCAAATCGCCACGGCGGTGGAAACGGCCATCGACGCCCGCGGCGTGGCGGTAGTTATCGAAGCCAAGCATTTGTGCATGATGATGCGCGGCGTGGAAAAACAAAACTCCGTAATGACCACCTCGGTAATGCTGGGGATTTTCAGGGAAGAAATCAGCACCCGCTCCGAATTTCTAAACCTGATCAACCGTAAATAATCATGACCGAAACCGGCGTAAAAAAGACCGGAGTATTGCTGGTCAATCTGGGCTCGCCCGCCTCCCCCAAAACCGGTGATGTGCGCCGTTTTCTGCGCGAGTTTCTCGGCGACCCGCGCGTGGTCAATCTGCCCCGCCCTTTGTGGTGGCTGATCCTCAATTTATTCGTACTGCCGTTTCGGCCGAAAAAATCGGCGCACGCTTACCAATCGATCTGGACCGAGCAAGGCTCGCCACTAATCGTATTTACCGAAAAGCTGACCGCCAAACTGCAAGACTTGGGAGGCGCGGGAGATTCCCATTTGCTGATCGATTGCGCGATGCGCTACGGCAAGCCGGCACTGCGGGAAAAGCTGCAAAACTTTAAGAAACAAGGTGTGGACGAAATCGTCATCCTGCCCTTGTATCCGCAATATTCCTCAACCACCACGGCCTCGATTTTCGACGTGGTTGCCGAAGAGTTCGTCAGCTGGCGGCATATGCCCGGCCTGCACTTCATCAGCGACTTTCATCAACACCCCAGTTACATCGAAGCCTTGGCGCAATCCGTGCGTCAGCATTGGCAAGCCAACGGCCAAGCCGAACTGCTGCTGCTGTCGTTTCACGGCTTACCGGCTAAACTGACCGAATGGGGCGACCCGTATTTTCATCAATGCCAAACCACCGGCCGCCTGCTCGCCGAGCAATTGGGACTAAACGACCACCAATGGAAACTGGTGTTTCAATCGCGCTTCGGCAAGGCCGAATGGCTGAAACCCTATTGCGTGGAAGTGTTACAGGAATTACCGAAACAAGACGTCAAAAACGTCGACGTGATTTGTCCGGGATTCTCGGTAGACTGTCTGGAAACGCTGGAAGAGATAGCCATCGCCAACCAGGAAATCTTCTTGGCAGCCGGCGGCGAGACGTATCGCTACATTCCGTGTTTAAACGACAGCGACGCACATGTCGAGGTGATGCTTGATTTAATCAAAACCGTGCACTAAATAAAGCGCGGCACATAAAAACCGGGGGTAATATGCAACAAAACATCTTACAAGGCTGGAACGACGAATGGCCGGCGGTACGCACCAGTAAACCCTTACCTACCGGTGACGGCGTGATCGATCAGGGCGCGTTTAACACAATAGAAGTAGACGAACTGTTCGACTACGTCAACTACGCCAGCACCACTGCCGGTAAAACCGTGCTATACCGCTCGCTAAGCCAACCTCTGGACGATCTGGAGGCGATTGCCGCAAAACAAGCAGCGGTGCGAGAAATTCAAGATAATCCCGACGTGCGAGCCAATGTCGAAAATATCGTCGCCAACGCCGCAGCGTCGGAAAACCGGCTGTATTTATTATTGTTCGGCGAATTTCTGGGCGGCTTCGGCACAGCTCGCGAGGATAATCAAATCGAAGGTTACGGCTACAAGCAGTATGTGCGCGGCGTACGCGTGGTCTTAAATTTAGTCGGCGCGATCTACAATTCCGGCAAACCGCAAAGCCCTTATTTGCAAAGCGTCTTCGAAAAAATCGGCAATTTTTCGCACAGCAACGAATATTCGCTGATGGTCGGCCCGGTCTATAACAGCGAGAAAGGCCTGCAAAGCAAGGAAGAACGCAAAAATTCCTTTTCGCCTGCCACGATCTTTCGTCCAACCCTGTTCAAACCGATGCTGATTGGCTTGTTGATCGCTGCGATCTGGGGCTTGATGCAGATTTTCCCGACCGATATGTTCCAGGTTACCCGTGACGGCTTGTCGGTGGCTTCGGTGTTTTTCCTGCCTTTGGCCTTGGCTTATATTCCGGTAATCGGCGGTTACGACCGAGACAACTGCATCATTCCGCTACGTAACATCTATAAAAATTCACAGGCGCTCGGCGACATGCTGGACGGCCTGGGCCAACTCGACGAATTGCTGGCTTTTATCAAATACGCCGAAGATTATGGTAGCGAAATGGTGCTGCCGGAAATCAATGCCGGCGAACGCCATAACATCAAATTAGTTGCCGCGAAAAACCCGGTACTGGGCCAGAAAAATCCAGCTTATGTTGGCAACGATTTCAGCATGGACGACGAGCGCCTGGTTTGCGTGACCGGTCCCAACAGCGGCGGCAAAACCGCATTTTGCAAAACCGTCACGCAGATTCAATTGCTGGCGCAGATCGGCTGTTTCGTGCCGGCCCAAGCCGCCAGCTTGAGCGTTGCCGACCGGATTTTCTATCAATGCCCGGAGATCAGCCATCTCGACGACGGCGAAGGCCGTTTCGGCACCGAATTGAAACGCACCCGCGATATTTTTCTGGCCAGCACCGCAAAAAGCTTGGTGGTGCTTGACGAAATGGCGGAAGGCACTACCTTTGAAGAGAAGATGCAGTCGTCTATCGACGTGCTGGACGGTTTTTACCGCAAAGGCAATAGCACGATTTTAATTACCCATAATCATCAATTGGTCGATGAATTCGTGAAGAGAAAAATCGCGGTACCCAAACAAGTGGAATTTGCCGACGACTTGCCGACGTTTAAATTGATCGCCGGCATTTCCAGAGTTAGTCACGCCGACCGGGTCGCGAAGAAAATCGGCTTTTCCAAACAAGACATCGATAACTATCTAGCAAAATCATGAAAATAGGTACGCCTGACAGCCCCAGCGCCACTAAAGCTTTATTGCTGGGTAGCGGCGAACTGGGAAAAGAAATCGCCATTTCGCTGCAGCGCTACGGCGTCGAAGTGATCGCCGTCGATCGCTACGCCGGCGCGCCGGCTATGCAAGTCGCGCACCGCCGCCACGTGATCGATATGACCGATGCCGCGGCGGTAAAAACACTGATTGCCGCCGAACAGCCGCATTACATCATCCCTGAAATCGAAGCGATCGCAACCGATGCGCTGGCGGAAATTGAAGCCCAAGGCCAAACCACCGTCGTACCCAACGCCAGGGCGATTCAATTGACCATGAACCGCGAGGGCATCCGCGAGCTGGCTGCTGCGGAACTAGGTCTGCCCACATCAAAATACGCATTTGCCGAAACCTTCGAACAACTGAAAACCGCCGTCGATGGCGGCATTGGTTATCCCTGCTTTATCAAACCCACCATGTCCTCGTCCGGTAAGGGCCAATCCATGGTGAAAAGCGCCGATCAGCTACAAGCCGCCTGGGATTACGCCAAGGCCGGTGGCCGCGCCGAGACTGGTAAAGTCATCGTTGAAGCCAAGATAGACTTTGATTTTGAGATCACGCTGCTCACCGTGCGGGCGCTGGACGACAACGGTCAGGTACAAACCTATTTCTGCGAACCTATCGGCCATCGTCAGGAAAATGGCGATTATCGGGAAAGCTGGCAACCGCAGGCGATGAGCAGCAAGGCCATTGCCTCGTCCCAGCAAATTGCCGACAAAGTAACCACGGCTTTGGGCGGCTTGGGTTTATTCGGCGTGGAATTATTCATCGCCGGCGATCAGGTCTGGTTTAGCGAAGTCAGCCCCAGGCCGCACGATACCGGCATGGTGACGATGGCGAGCCAGCGGCAGAGCGAATTTGATTTGCATGCCCGCGCCATTCTTGGCCTGCCGGTCAACACCGCTTTGGATAAAACCGCCGCCAGCGCGGTGATTCTGGGTGGCATAGACGCCAAAGCCGTGACCTATCATGGCCTGGACAAGGCCCTGGCAGTTGCCGATACCGACATCCGCCTGTTCGGCAAACCGGAAGCTTTTGTAGCCAGACGCATGGGAGTGGCGTTGGCCACGGCCGGCAACGTCAGCGATGCTCGCGCCAAAGCAGTCCAGGCGGCCAGCCTGATTAGCGTTACTGAATAAGTTGAATCCGTTAAATGTGATTGCGATGAAACCTCTGCTGATCACCATGTTATCGATAGCGCTGATCACCAATGTCGCGGCTGATATTTTTAAATATACCGATCCGAGCGGCCGCGTGTATTACACCGACGAGCCGAAAAAAGGCTTCGATTACCGCTTGATCATCCGCACCCGGCCGCGCACTTACAGCCGCGACCTAAAATTCATGTCGGGCAATAAACTCAAATTTAACGATTTGGTTGCCAAGGCTGCGGCCAAGCATCAAATGGATCCAAAACTGCTTCACGCGGTGATTCAAGCCGAATCAGCTTATAACCCCAATGCAGTGTCGTCAGCCGGCGCGGTGGGCTTGATGCAATTAATGCCCGATACAGCGCGCCGTTACGGCGTCACCGACCGGCGCGATGCCGAGCAGAATGTCGACGGCGGCACCCGTTATTTGAAAGACTTGCTGGCGATGTTCAATTCCAATCTGACTCTGGCAGTGGCCGGTTACAACGCCGGCGAAGGCGCCGTGATGAAATACAATAACAGCGTGCCGCCCTATCCCGAAACCCGCAATTATGTGCAGCACGTGATGTCGCTGTATCGGAAGAGTTAATTGAAAGCAGCTGCCATCAAGCAATTGATTGCCGGCTCGACCGAACTGTTTTCCCTGCCCGATATTTATTTTCAACTCAGCGAGATGATCCGCGATTCGCGCTTTTCGCTGGCGGACATCGGCAAGGTTATTGCCAAGGATCCGGCGCTGAGCGCGCGCTTGTTGCGCGTGGTGAATAGTCCGTTCTACGGCTTTCAAGCCAAAATCGACACCATTTCTCGAGCCGTTACCGTAATTGGCATCGACGACTTGAGCAATCTGGTATTGGCGACCACGGTCGTTGATCGCTTCGGAAAAATTCCCGACGAACTGATCGACATGACCTCGTTCTGGATGCGCAGCATACATTGCGCGGTAATAGCCCGGCTGCTGGCAAAATCCAGCGCCGTGCTGCATACCGAAAGACTGTTCCTGGCCGGTTTATTACACGACATAGGCTCGCTGCTGCTCAGTCAAAAAATGCCCGAGCAATATCTAAGAGTATTGCTTGCCGCAGACCATAACCGCGCCTTGTTGGCCGGTTTCGAACAGGAACTGATTGGCTTCACTCACGCCGATGTCGGCGGAGAATTGCTAAAAATCTGGGGCTTACCGGAATCTCTCTACGAAACCATAGGCTGCTACCTGGACCCTGCCGACGCCCAAATACACAAATTAGACGCCCATTTACTGCATATGGCGGCGCGCCTGGTCGATAGCGGTCAACAAGCTGATGGCCTGGAAATAGCCGTTGCCGAGTTTTCCAAGCAATCGTTAACGCTGGTGCGTCTGACACGAGAGCAAATCATCTCAATGATGGAGCAGGTGGAAGAGGAGTTTTTACAGATGTTTGAATTACTTGGCCCGAATAAGAAGTTTCATTAAACGCTATCGGCTGCCAATCAGAGAATATCGACGCCAAACTTTTCCAACAAGGCCACCAGTTTTATCAACGGCAAACCGACCAAGGCATTAGGATCCTCGCCGACAATTTTACTAAATAACGCAATACCCAGCCCCTCGGATTTGAAACTCCCGGCACAATCGAAGGGCTGATCCAGATCGATATAGTTTTGAATCTGCGACGATTCCAGCGTTTTGAAATGCACACTACAAACATCCATATCGCTTACGCTGCGACCCGTTGCGCTATTCAAAACGCAGATGCCGGTATAAAATTGCACCGTCCGGCCGGATTGCTTGGCAAGCTGTTGAATTGCCACGTCGCGCCCACCGGGCTTTCCCAATATTTCTTGGTCCAGCACGGCAACCTGATCGGAACCGATGATTAAATGGTTAGGGTATGTTTTGCCGACTTCTCCAGCCTTAGCAAGCGATAATCTGTGTACCAAAGCGTCCGGCGATTCGCCCGCTTGCGGGCTCTCATCGATGTCGCTGCTGCAACTTAGAAAATCAAGACCCAGTTTTTCCAACAACTGGCGGCGGTATTTCGAACTCGAGGCAAGGACTATGGCGGTCATCGGCTAGGTAGTGGTTTGAGTAGGTGTACGTTTGACGCAACAGATAGTTATCTGTATGATTGTACAGTTATGTCAGACAAGTTTCCCGACCATATCGATCCCTTATTGTTCGCCGAAAGACGCGGCGCGCTATCCGGGGATATAAAAATCGCTGCGCTCGAGCGCTTGTCTGGTAGCGTGCTCGATCATGGTGGCAGCGTTAGCGCCAGGATCGAATTTAGTAAGGAAGGCAAACGCATCGTCGTTGCCGGCCATATCGAGGGTGTTGTGGAGCTGGAGTGTCAGTCTTGTTTGCAAGCGCTGACCTGGCCGCTGGATATCGATTTTAAATTGGCTGTTGTCTCTTCGCTAAAGGAAGCAAAGCAACTGGACGATTGCGAACCGCTATTGCTGGACGGCGACACCCTATCGTTAAACGCGGTGATCGAAGACGAAATCCTGCTGGCATTGCCCGACTACCCTCGGCATGAACACGATTGTCTCGCGCACAACCGTTCGGAAGATGCCGATTACAGCGCAACAGATAGTCAGACTAAGGCTAACAACCCTTTTTCTGTTTTAGCAAAACTTAAAAAAACTGGAGATTGAAATGGCAGTACAAAAGAGCAAAGTATCGCGTTCCAGACGCGGTCAACGTCGTTCACACGATGCATTAGTCGGCAAAACCCTGGCTCAGGATCCATTGACCGGCGAAACCCATCTGCGTCACCACATGACGCCAGACGGTTTCTTCAAAGGCCGTCAAATCATTGCCGGCAACGACGAAGATTAATCGTTTTAAACTGCCATAGGCCGACTCGCTGCCCATTCGCAAGGCGAGTCGAGCAGCCCTCAGTCCAAGACCGGCCGCAAGCATCGCGTTTTCCAACGCAATCGTCAGCACGACAGGCAGTAATATTTGATTTATTGATAGTCTCTGGGTAAGCCAACGCGTCGCAGGACAAAGTTGGCTCCTTTCAACTACTGGAGTTAGTCCTAAGCGTGAGCTCAACTCTCTCAATTGATGCCATGGGTGGGGATTTCGGTCCTCAAGTTACCGTTCCCGCCTCACTGGCCTGTTTAAGAAAAAATCCGGACTTAAATTTGATCATGGTCGGCGATGAAGCGGTTCTTGGTAACCTGCTATCCCAAGCGCTGGTCGAGTTCAAAGGTCGGATCAGTATTCAACACGCCTCGCAAGTCGTCGAAATGGACGAAGCGCCGCAAAAAGCCTTGAAGAATAAAAAAGATTCTTCCATGCGCGTGGCGATTAATCTGGTCCAGGAAGGCAAGGCCGACGCCTGCGTCAGCGCCGGCAACACCGGCGCCTTGATGGCCACCGCCCGTTTCGTGTTGAAGATGATTCCAGGCATCGAGCGCCCGGCGATCATTTCCACACTACCGTCTACTTTCGGGCACACCCACATGCTGGACTTAGGCGCCAACGTCGACTCCAGCGCCGAACATCTTTACCAATTTGCCGTCATGGGCGAAGAAGTGGTCAAGGCCGTGGAAAAAATCGAACGTCCGCGTATCGGTTTGTTGAACATCGGCGAAGAAGACATGAAAGGCAACGAACAAGTCAAAGCCGCCGCAAAATTGCTGGAAAATTCCGGGCTGAATTATATCGGCTACGTGGAAGGCAACTCGATCAACGCCGGTAGCGTGAAAGTCGATTTGATCGTTGCCGACGGTTTCGTCGGTAACGTGGCGCTGAAATCGATCGAAGGTGCGGCAAAAATGATAGGCGGCAAATTGAAAGACAGTTTTTCGCAAAACTGGCTGACCAAATTAGCCGGACTGATCGCTTATCCGGTCCTGAAACGCTTCAAAGACAGCATAGATCCGCGCCTCTATAACGGTGCCAGTTTCATCGGCCTGCGCGGCCTGGTTATCAAAAGCCACGGCGGCGCCGACGCACTGGCTTTCGAAACCGCCATCCATTTGGCGGAAGTCGAAGTCGCGCAGGGCGTTATTCGTAAAATCAGCGAAAAACTAGAACTCGCGCTGACCCAAAAGGTTGATGAATGACACGCTGGACTCATGTTATCGGTACGGGCGGCTATCTGCCCGAAACCATACGCACCAATGACGATATTTCCGCCACGGTGGACACATCCGACAGCTGGATCTACGAAAGAACCGGCATCAAAAGCCGCCGCATAGCCGGCCCCGACGAAACCGCCTCCAGCATGGCGGAAATCGCCGCCCGACAAGCCATTGAGGCGGCCGGGATTGCCGCTACAGACATCGACATGATCATCGTTGCCACCGGCACGCCGGATCGCGTCTATCCCAGCACCGCCTGCCTGTTGCAGGAGCGCCTGGGCATCAAGCAATGCGTCGGTTTCGATATTCAGGCCGCCTGCTCGGGTTCCGTTTACGGACTGAGCATCGCCGACCAATATCTGAAAACCGGTTTTGCCAAGAATGTGTTGGTGGTAGGCACGGAAATTTGCTCGCGTATCGTCGATTGGACCGACCGCGGCACCTGCATTCTGTTCGGCGACGGCGCCGGCGCGATTTTGCTGACCTCCAGCGATAAGCCGGGCATCTTGTCCACGCATATTCATTCCGACGGCGGCTACGAAGATTTATTGTATTGCCCCAACCCGCAGGTAGCGGCGGCCGCCAAACAAAACGAGCCAGCTTACATCAGCATGCGCGGCAACGAAGTTTTCAAGGTGGCGGTCAATACGCTGGGCCGGATTGTCGATGAAACCTTGGAAGCCAACGGCTTGCAACAAAGCGATATCGATTGGCTGGTGCCGCATCAGGCCAATACGCGCATCATCGCCGCCACCGCCAAGAAGCTGGGCATGTCCATGGATCAAGTGATTTTGACCCTGGAAAACCAGGGCAACACCTCCTCCGCCTCCGTGTTATTGGCATTTAACGAAGGCGTCCGCGACGGCCGTATTCAACGCGGACAAACCGTATTAATGGAAGCTTTTGGGGCCGGATTCACCTGGGGTTCCGCATTAATCAGGTACTAAACATGACGACGATAGAACAAAGTTACAATCTGGCATTCGTATTTCCCGGACAAGGCTCGCAAGCTGTCGGCATGCTGGGCACACTGGCCGCCGCCAATCCACTGGTCACACAAACTTTCGAACAAGCTTCCGACGTGCTGGGATTCGATCTGTGGAATCTGGTCGCAAACGGCCCGGACACTGACTTAAACCAAACCCATAACACCCAACCGGCGATGCTGGCGGCCGGCGTTGCGGTATGGCGGGCCTGGTGCGAAAAAACCGACATCAAACCCGCCTGGATGGCCGGCCACAGCTTGGGCGAATACACCGCCCTAGTCTGCTCCGGTGCGCTAGGCTATGAAGACGCCATTCGTCTGGTGGCCGAGCGCGGCCGACTGATGCAGGAAGCCGTACCGGCGGGTAAAGGCGCGATGGCGGCCATTCTGGGCCTGGAAGATCATCAAGTCGTTAACACCTGCGCCGAAGTAGCCAATGGCGAAATCGTCGCCGCCGCCAATTTCAACGCCCCCGGTCAAGTGGTGATTGCCGGCGAAACCGCTGCAGTGGAACGCGCGATGGAAGCCTTGAAAGCGCTGGGCGCCAAACGTGCATTAAAGTTGCCGGTTAGCGTACCGTCCCACTGCGCATTGATGGAAGCCGCTTCCGACAAGTTAAACGAAATACTGCAAGGCATTAACGTCGAGATGCCGAATAGCACGCTGATCCACAACGCCGACGTCAAATCGCACGGCTCGCCGGAAGTCATTCGCTATGCGTTGAAAGAACAATTGTTCAAACCGGTCCGTTGGGTGGAAAGCGTCAAATTCATGCACGAACAAGGCGTCACCGCCTTTGTCGAATGCGGACCCGGCAAAGTATTAGTCGGCTTAAACAAACGCATTGCGCCGGACGCGGCTCATCTGACCATGTTCGACCCCGAAACCATTGACAACGTTGTGGAGCAACTCCGTGTATAAAAAACTCGCCATTGTTACCGGCGCCAGCCGCGGCATAGGCCGGGCCATTGCCGAAAAATTAGTCGCCGACGGTTTTTTTGTCGTCGGCACCGCCACCTCCGATAGCGGCGCCGAAGCCATTTCCGCTTATCTGGGCGACAACGGCAAAGGTTATAAACTGAATGTCGCCGACGCTGCCGATATCGAAAGCTTCATCAAAACCACCGGCGACGCCTATGGCACCCCGGCGGTATTGGTCAACAACGCCGGCATCACCCGCGACAACCTGTTGATGCGGATGAAAGACGAGGAATGGGACGACATCATCAACACCAACCTCACCTCGATCTTTCGGATGAGCAAAGCTGTATTGCGCGCCATGATGAAAGTCCGTTACGGCCGCATCATCAATATTTCCTCGGTCGTCGGCTCCACCGGCAACGCCGGCCAAGCCAACTATGCAGCGGCCAAGGCCGGGATGATAGGCTTTGCTAAATCGATGGCGAAAGAAGTCGGCTCGCGCGGCATCACCGTTAACACCGTCTCCCCCGGCTTTATCGATACCGATATGACCAAGGAGTTGTCGGAAGACATCAAAAATGCACTGCTGGGCTCGATTGCGCTGGGCCGTTTGGGGCAGCCGGAAGAAATTGCCCATGCGGTATCGTTCCTGGCCTCCGAGCAAGCATCCTACATCACCGGCGAAACCCTGCACGTGAACGGCGGCATGTACATGCCTTAAAGGCTGCAAGATTTCTCCAGACAGAACAAAAAAGGCCGGCAACCTTATGGGTCGCCGGCCTTTTTTGTTGGCTTTGAACTAACCGCGCTGCAACACCATCGCCACCGCCGCCGCCCGCGTGGAAACGCCCAGTTTCTCGAAAATATGCTCCAGATGTTTGTTCACCGTTCTGGGACTAGTGGTGAGGATGATGCCGATCTCCTTATTGGTCTTACCGCGGGCAATCCACATCAGAATTTCGGCCTCGCGAAAGGTCAGCTTTAGTTTGTCGCGCAAGGTTTCCGGGGTCCATTGCGCATCTTCGCGCTGCAATAACAGCAAATATTCGTCTGGATTCTGACAGGCGCTGACTCGCAACGCAAAGCCGGGGGCCAGACGATGTACGTCGGATTCGGCTTCCGAAGCATTCCGACCGCTTTGCCGCAACCAACGCTGAAACCAACCTTGCAGCGTTTCCGGCAACACATCATCTGCGGACGATGCCGTGCCCTGCAATTCGGAAAAATCCGCTAACCATTCTCTGGCCGCCGGCGTCAGCCAAACAATGTCGCCCGCCGCATCGACCGCCACTGCGGCAAATTCATGATGATCCAGCAAACTCTCGGCCCGCCGTAAGTTGCGGGATTGGGTCAGATGCACTTCGATACGCGCCAACACTTCGGCCGGCCGAATCGGTTTGACGATGTAATCCAACGCGCCCTCACCAAAGCCGCGTAGCAAATCGTCCAACTCGCTCAAACCGGTCATGAACAATACCGGAATCGGCGCGGTGGCCGGATCGGCTTTCAGGCGGCTGCAGGTCTCGAAGCCGTCTATGCCGGGCATCATCACATCCAACAAAATAATGTCGGGCTTGACGTATTGAATCTGCTCAATGGCCGAACAACCATCGGTAGCCACCAACACCCGGTAGCCGGCCTCGGACAAGGTATCGGATAACAAGGCCAGGTTGCCGGGCGTATCGTCGACGATCAACACCGTGCCATTGCTGGCGGACACTTCCATCATCGGGACACCTCCTGTTTCTGCATATTCAATAGTTTCCTGATCTCGCCGATCCGAAACTGGTTAGCCAAGACCGTCAGCTTGGCAAAGAAGGCGCTATAACGCGGCTCTGTTTGATTGAGTTGTGCCAGCACTTTCTTCAATCCCAACAAATCGCCGATTCGCACGCATTCCACGCAGGCTTGCAATAATTCCGGCGGCGGTAGCAATATGGGCTCGGACGTTTTTTCGGAGATCGCCAGCACGGCGTCGTCTTGATAGAGCCAAGTCAACGACAAATACAGCTTCAGCTTGCTCATCAGCTGCGGGACCTGAATCGGCTTGGACAGAAAATCGTTGCAGCCGGCATTCAACACCGCCAGCCGATCGCCAGGGTAAGCATTGGCGCTCAACACCACAATCGGCATCTGTAAGCCAAGCTCGCGCAGACGCATCGCTGTTTCGATGCCGTCTATGCCGCTCATCGAAATATCCAGCAGAATCAGATCCGGTTGCTGTTCCGCCACCTTGTCCAAACAGGCCTCGCCGGAATCGGCTTCTTCCAGATAAAACCCTAGGGGCTCCAGCAACGACAATAACAACTCGCGGTGCTCGCGCTGGTCGTCCACCACCATGATCCGCCGCCGCGCGCCTTGATAACCGATGATGGGCGCGAGCGGTTCGGCTTCATTTTCCATACCCAGGCTCGGCAGCAACAGCCGTACGCTAAACGTGGAACCCAAGCCCACTCGGCTTTGTACTGTCAACTCGCCGCCCATCACCTCGGTGAGGATTTTACAAATCGTCAACCCCAAACCGCTACCCGAGACCGCGTTGCCGGTCGGCGTATCTAGCCGGGTGAATGGTTGAAAGATGTTTTGTAATTGTTGTTCGTCAATACCGCTGCCGGTATCTGACACCTGAAAGCTGGCTACGCCGCTGCTGTAACCGATCCGAAACACAATGCCACCCTGACTGGTAAATTTGACGGCATTACCCAGCAAGTTCATCAAGATCTGCCCCACCCGCTTTTCGTCGCCGCGTATCCGCTGCGGCAGCACTGTGGTCAGCTGACAATTGAAACTCAAGCCCTTGTCTTCCGCCTGGGCTTTGTAGACATGCACCAGATGTTCGATGAAGCCGGGAAAGTCGATAGGCTGATATTTGAAGTCGAATTTGCGCGCCTCAATGCGGGCAATATCCAGAATATCCTCGATCAGCGCACTCAAGTGTTCGCCGCTGCGCTTTAAGGTGTCCACTGCTTGGCGGCGGTTTTCCGGGATATTCGGGTCCTGATGCAAAATGTGGGCATAGCCGACGATGCTGTTCAGCGGCGAACGAATCTCGTGGCTCATATTGCTCAAGAAGCGGCTCTTGGCCTTATTGGCGGCATCCGCCATGCGCCGGGCCTCTTGCAATTGTAAGTCGGTCTGTTTGTGCTGCTCTATCTCCTGCAGTAGCAATTGGGTTTGCTTGGCGGTTTCTTCATGCGCCACCCGCCGGCTCTCGGCATTCAAAATCAACCACCAGGTACACAAACCAATAAATACCAGCAACGAGGCATAAATTTTCAGGAAGTTATTGATCAACAAACCGAAGGCCGGCTGATTATGCTGGACGCTCAATAAATCCTGGTAATAGATGATGCTGATAAAGATGCCGGTCAATATCGTCAGAAAACCGAATAACAAGCCAAAACGCAACAAGCGCAAACGCGCGGTGATGCCGATAAAATCCGGCATCAGGCTCCTGGCCAGGCTCTCCAGATAATCGTCGAAGCGAAAGCCCGGCTTGCAGGCATCCAGACAGCGCGCGTCCAGCGTGCAACACAGCGAACAAATACTGCCTGCATAGGCCGGGCAATAGGCCATGTCATCATGCTCGAATTCGTTCTCGCAAATCGAGCATTTGTCGTGCGATTTACGATTATGCTTTTTCCGGTCGCGGGCCAGATAGTGTTTGCCGCCGCAACCATACGCGATGATTGGCACCAGCAAAAACGCCAGCCCCAGCGCGATAAACGCCGAGAAAGCCTTCGGCCATTCTCCGAACAGACCCACATAGGCCAGAATCGACACCACCGACGCCACAAACGTCGCGACCATCCCCACCGGGTTCAGGTCGGACAAATACGCGCGCTTGAATTCGATTTCCTTCGGGCTAAGTCCCAGCGGCTTGTTGATCATCAACTCGGCGGCCACCGCGCTAATCCAGGCGATCGACATATTCGAAAACAAGCCCAACACCTTTTCCAGCGCGCCGAACACGCCAAACTCCATCAACAATAAAGCGATCAGCACGTTAAACAGCAGCCACACCACCCGTCCCGGATGACTATGCGTCAACCTTGAGAAAAAATTCGACCAGGCCAGCGAGCCGGCATAAGCATTGGTGACGTTGATCTTGATCTGACTGAGCACCACGAACAAGGTCGTGGTCGCCAAAGCCCATTGCGGATTCTCGAACAGCTCGTTATACGCAACCAGATACATTTGCGTCGGCTCGTGGGCATGCTGCGGGCTGATGCCGTGCCGAATCGCCAGATGCGCCAGCAACGCTCCGGCAATTTGCCGAACCACCCCGAACACGATCCAGCCCGGCCCGGCCGCCAGCATCGCCGCCCACCACTTGAACTTATTGGCCTTGGTCTTATCCGGCATGAAGCGCAGAAAATCCACCTGCTCGCCGATTTGCGCCACCATCGAAAACGCCACCGTGGTTGCGGTGCCGAACAACAGCCAATCAAAACCTTCGCCACTGCCGGCAATCCAGAAGTAAGTTTTTAAAGTCATCAGCGCTTCCGGCTCGGCATGCGCCACGGCAATGTAAGGCGCAATCAACAGCACCAGCCAGATCGGCTGGGTCCATAACTGCATCCGGCTGATCGTGGTAATCCCAAACGTCACCAGCGGCACCACGATCACCGCACTGACCACATGCGCAAGGGCCAGCGGAATCTGGAAATACAATTCAATCGCCAGCGACATGATCGAAGCCTCCAGCGCAAACAGCGTGAAGGTAAACGAAGCGTAAATCAGCGAGGTAACGGTGGAGCCGATGTAACCGAAACCGGCGGCACGGGTCAGCAAATCGATGTCGATATGGTAGCGGGCCGCGTAATAGCTGATCGGCAAGCTGGTGATGAAAATCACGATGCCGACGATCAGAATCGCCCAGCAGGCATTGGTAAAGCCGTAATTGATCGACAAAAAGCCGCCTATCGCTTCCAGCACCAGAAACGAGGTCGAGCCGAACGCGGTGTTGGCGACCTGGAACTCACTCCATTTCCGGAAGCTGCGCGGCGCGTAGCGTAGCGCGTAGTCTTCCAGGGTTTCGTTGGCAACCAGGGCGTTGTAGTCGCGGCGGATTTTGGTGATGTTTTGGTGAATAGGCTTCATAGTTGTGTCGCTACCGCGACAGATGTTTTGTATGTCGGGTCTCGGCCCGACAGCCGAAATACTTTCTTTTGCGTGGCCAAAAGAAAGTATTCAAAGAAAAGGCCACCCGGACGCCGCTTTTTTCCTGCGCTCCGAAGCTTTTGGCGGGGGTTGGCGAAAGGGGCTTCCTGCCCCTTCGCCAACGTGCGGCATCCCTGCCGCACCCCTTCGGGCTATTCCCACCAAAAGCTCCGGTGCTCGGCGCGGCATACGGGACGAAAATCATCCCCGACCCAGGTGACTAATGAACAAAAATGTATTCCACTTCGACAAACCAATTAATACAAATTTACTTAATGATTATCTAAGTAAAACTAATACAGTAATCAAAATACTAGTTAACATAAAAGCTGATTTATCACTACGGATCAATTCGTGATCCAAATAAACATGATGAGCAAAGTAATTCCTTGCCAAATCGCAGCACAAAAATGCTTGCGCCAAACGCTTGTCTTTTTTATTCAACCTTCTACAAGGTATATTCATTATCCTGCCAATTGGATCTTCTGGCTTATCTCTCAATTGAGAATATGCCATATTATTGCTCTTAACAAACTCAATAACATTTAAAGATACGTTTTTTGTTTAGCCAACTCTAAAATATAACTTGATAATTTAGGATCACTTATGCAACTTAATAAGCTGTCACTGTTCAGTGCATCATAAAAACAACTTTCTGTTCGAATTGCCAATAGAGAGTAATAATCAAGTGGGTGCGGATTTCTAAAATCTATACCTCCTTTTTGCTCCGGCATGTAATTTAAACTTTCGTGAAGCAGCCTAAACGCGTGTAAAAAACTACCAAACGAGTAATTACTAACTTGAAGATCATCAACCAATTGCTTGAGCGCTTTTCCACTTGGCAATAAACCTTCGAAATATATTTCATAAAGCGGTATATATCGTAAAAAGCATTGTTTATCTTCAAAAAAATGATAAGGTAAAACCTTAACAAGGTCTGACCACTCACGCTCACCAAAGGATGAGTAATCCCATTTATCAAGATAATGAGCAAGGCTTTTACCATTCAGCATATATAGCCATTCTAGAGCTAGCCTAATATCTTTTTGGAGGTAAGGCCAAGCGCGAAGAGTCCATTTACAATAGCTCTTATTTGCCGACAGCCAGACTTGCGCCAATTTTAATAATTTAAACTCAATCGCGTCTTCAAGTATTTCTTCATTAATACCGAGATAATCGGCTAATTGTCTTGCGCCCTTTTCAAGTAGAAATTCATTTTCGTGCCCAAGCAACGCGTCTTTAAATAATCGATAATGAGAAACCCAGGTTAACGGCTCAGCAAAATCGCCCCAACTATTTGGCATGTTAAGTATATCGCTTGCCTTTATTTTTTGTTCCTTATGTTTTTCAGAAACCTTTATGACAAATCGTGAAATCTCTTCGACATTTGGGGAGTCGAGAACAACAGGAAAGCAATCTGCAAAACGTATTACATCGATTAATGCATAGGCTTGCCAGTGAAAGAAATAGTCAACATATGGAATTATTTCTATATGTCGAAATGGGTGAATAAACGCTTCGGGAATTAGCGTTGTTACGCGAGTATTTTGGCGCAGTAAATTATAACAATGATGCTCAGCGCGGAAAAAAGGATGTATAAACCATAAAGTTTCTTGGTCATTATCAATGCGCCAATCGGATTGCCATAAATCATCTTCGGCATCAAAACCCGGCTTTTCAGGATCTATTTCTGCAGGGCAATATGGAAAATTTCGCCATGCTAGAAAATAATCGACCGGAAAAATTACTCGGTACTGAGGTTCTAACCATCTCCATTCTATTAGTTTTGGCAATGAATAATTTTTTAAAAATTCATTTAGGCCCAATTCTTCTAACCAAGATACAAAAGTACCTTTAGAACCTTGCTGAACGGTAAGGAGTGGTGGTTTTGAAAACATTTTTTATAGTTATGCCGAATTCCGTATAGCGCAAAGAGTATCGATCATAGATCAATGCCCCACCTATCTATGCTCTGGAGCATCCTACAACACCCTATGGCATCAAACATACAAAATCATCCAACTGCTCCCGATCTCACGAAGGAGTTAGTCCCGTTATTCCGCCCCGAGCATCACAGTTTTTGGCGAGATCAGCCCGCAGGGGAGCGGCAGGGATGCCGCTCGTTTTCGGAGGGGCTGGGAAGCCCCTTCCGAAAACCCTCGCCAAAAGCGAGAAGCACAGGAAATTGGCGGAATTCCGGGTGGCTTTTCTTTTGGTAACTTTTCTTTGGCCAAACAAAGAAAAGTTACTCGGCTGTCGGGCCGAGACCCGACTTCAACAAAACCCGTCGCGTTAGCGACACCTTCTGGCCCCCTCATCCTAGCCTTCTCCCTGAGGGAGAAGGAACAGGCCTTCCCAATATTAGGGTCAACAAGTTCTAAAACACAAAAACAAAGCCACCATCCCTGGCCCTGGATGCCCTCATCCCTGCGAGCATGACAACCAATCATTTCCTCTCATGCCCAAACTGAAATATCACCGGCGTCCCCTGGTTATGAATAATAATCTCCTTCTTCGGCTCGTCGCCGACAGCCGCCGGTTGCACTACCCCATTCTCATCAACCGCGCCTTGAACCTCTCTCACTTCAACCCGCACATCCGGCATCCACTTGGGTTTGAACAGTTCGGTTTTCACGCGACCGGGTTGTTTCGGCAACGGCGCGTGTTCCAACACATCCAGACAAGCGGTACCAATCTGATCGACCAATTTATCGACAATGCGCGCCGGTAACACGTCCTTATCCAGGGCATGGGCGCTAAACGTCGATTCGCGTTCTATCAAAACAGCCTGGTTGCCGGCATCGCGTAAGGTACAGGTAATCGGCAATACGTCGGCTTTTTGAAAATCGGTCGCGCGCGGGTCGGAGTTGCCGCTGGAAAAGGAAAAACCCACCGGCGTTTCGCGGTGCGTCACTTTACCGAACTTGGCTAGCAGGCGGTGGCTGTAAGGGCCTTTGGCTGTTAGTGGAAACTCCCACTCCGCCAGATTCGCGCGCACCCGTTCGACTATCGGCGCGGCATCAATCGGCGTCGCAAACTGCCGCAGATTGTCTTCCGCCAACGCAAACTCGATAGCCTGCAACGGCTTAGCGGCATCGGCCGCCGGCTCGGCCGAGACCGGGCGTATCAGCAGCAATGCCAATCCACAGCAGCCGGCAACACAATAAAAACTGGACGTTATTTTCATCATCGTAAATCTCCCAAGTTAAGCCGCACTCTACGCAAGCCCCTATTTGCCGGCCATACGTCAAATGACTGATGAGTCATTTACCCGATTGTGGCGCGTGCCGACAAAATTCAACAATCTCCCCGACGTTTTCAATCGCCATCGCCGCCGGCAATGGTTTGTTTAATCCAGATAAAGGGGAATGCAAATGACTGGTTTTAACCCACAAAAATTAAGCGGCCGGGCCATCGGCTTGCTGAGCGGGGTGGCTTTGGGCGCCATCGGCCTGGGACAGGCGCCGGAAGCGCAGGCCGGCGCGACGTTCAAAATCGACGATACCAAATGGGTCAGCGTCGGCGCGGGTTTGCGGACCAGCTTTCGCGCCCAGGAAGGCTCGGTCGGCGCGAACGCCGACAAATGGAGCAACGATTTCAATCTGGACAACATCCGTTTATACATCAACGGCCAGATTCACAAATATCTGAAAGTGGAATTCAACACCGACTGCCAAACCTGCGGCAACGGCGGCGAAGTGCGGGTGCTGGACGCTATCGGCAAATTCGAGGTCACGCCCTACGCCAACTTGTGGGTGGGCCGGATGCTGGTCCCGGCCGAACGCCGCGAAATGAACGGTCCGTTCTACAGTGCGGTGTACAACATCTTCTCCGCCGGCACGCCGTTCGAGCCGTCCGATTACAACCTGACCATCAAATCCGACGGCACCTCGGCCGGCTCATTCGGCCGTGACGACGGTGCCACCTTCTGGGGCGCGGTGTTCGACGGTCGTTTCCAATACGCGGCCGGTTTCTTCCGCGGTCTGCGCGGCGGTGCTAACGTCGATGACAATATCCTGTACGCACAACGCTTTGCCTACAACTTCTGGGACGTCGAGAAAAATCCCGGCTACTACACATCCGGCACTTACTACGGCAAAGGCGGCGACATTCTGACCGTCGGCGTCGCCAACCAATATCAAGAAGACGGCGCAGGTGCGCTGGGCTCTCCCGGCAGCTTCCGTGGCACCACCGCTGACGTGTTGATGGAAAAAGTGTTGCCGGGCGGCGGCGTCGTCACCTTCAACGGTGAGTACAAAAACTACGGCATTACCGGCCCGTATAGCCAAACCATCCGCGATGCGGAGGGTGCTGTCGGCGCGCCGGCCCAGTTCTCTATGTTCGAAGGCAACGCCTACGACGTCAGCGGTATGTATCTGTTCCCGCAAAAAATCGGCATCGGCCAATTCCAACCGTTTTTGCGCTACGTGAATGTGTCGCCGGATAACAGCCCCAACCGCGAAGTTTACGAAGGCGGCGTTAACTACATCATCGACGGCCACAACGCCAAAATTTTTGCCAGCTACCAATACGGCGATTTGTTGACCAAGGGCTTGAACTACAAATCCACCGCCAGCGGCGAGAACGCCAGCCAGGTCATGGTGGGTTTCCAGTGGCAAATTTAACTTTCTAATAACAGAGGACTATCACGATGAATTTACTGAGCAATCCCTTGCGTAAACTGGCACTGGGCGCCGCGCTATCGTCGCTGCTGCTGGGCGCATCCACCGCCCGCGCCGAAGACACCATCAAAGTCGGCGTGCTGCACTCCCTGTCAGGCACGATGGCGATCAGCGAAACCACGCTAAAAGACACTATGTTGATGCTGATCGACGAGCAAAACAAAAAAGGCGGCTTGCTGGGCAAGAAGCTGGAAGCGGTGGTGGTCGACCCGGCCTCCAACTGGCCCTTGTTCGCGGAAAAAGCCCGCGAGCTGATCACCAAGGACAAAGTGGCTTCGATCTTCGGCTGCTGGACTTCCGTTTCCAGAAAATCGGTATTACCGGTTATCGAAGAGTTAAACAGCATCCTGTTCTACCCGGTGCAATACGAAGGCGAAGAGTCGTCTAAAAACGTGTTCTACACCGGCGCGGCGCCTAACCAGCAAGCGATTCCGGCGGTCGATTACCTGATGAACGATCTGAAAGTGCAACGCTGGGTCTTGGCCGGTACCGACTACGTTTACCCACGCACCACCAACAAAATCCTGGAAGCGTACTTAAAGTCTAAAGGCGTTAAACCTGCGGACATCATGATCAACTACACGCCATTCGGTCATTCCGACTGGCAAAGCATCGTTGCCGACATCAAAAAATTCGGCTCTACCGGCAAGAAAACTGCGGTGGTCTCCACCATCAACGGCGACGCCAACATTCCGTTTTATAAAGAGCTGGGCAACCAAGGCATCTCCGCCGAGAAAATCCCGGTTATCGCCTTCTCGGTGGGTGAAGAAGAACTCTCCGGTATGGATACCAAACCGCTGGTCGGTCACTTGGCAGCCTGGAACTACTTCATGAGCGTGGATACCACTAAAAACGCAGCCTTTATTCAGCAATGGAAAGACTACATCAAGAACCCGAAACGCGTGACCAATGACCCAATGGAAGCCCATTACATCGGCTTTAACATGTGGGTGAAAGCAGTCGAAAAAGCCGGCACCACGGATTCAGACGCGGTACAAAAAGCTTTGATCGGCGTTGAATACCCCAACCTGACCGGCGGTATGTCGAAAATGCTGCCTAACCATCACATCAGCAAACCGGTGTTGATTGGCGAAATCCAAGACGACGGCCAATTCGTCACCGTCTGGCAAACCAACAAACTGGTCGATGGCGACGCCTGGTCGGACTTCCTGCCGGACAGCAAACCGATCATCGCCGACTGGACCGCACCTATCAGCTGCGGCAACTACAACACCAAAACCAAAAAGTGTTCAGGACAGAACTATTAACAGCGGATGTTACCCGCGAGGTTCACGGCAGGATGCCGCGGGCCTCGCCCCCAAAAGAGGACAAACGATGCGCATTCCCCGTTTCAGAACCCGTTTAAAAACGCCGCCCGGCTCGCACCCGGCTTACCGTTCCCCCAAGGACAGCTTCTTGAGCATGATGACCACACCTTCTACTCAGGCCGGATCAATAGTCGGCGGCGTTTTTAAACAGCTTCTCAAATTTGTCGCTTGCTTGCTGGCGCTGATACTGCTCGTAGCCCGACCTGTCCTGGCCCAAGACGCCGGCAGCGCGTTGCAGCAACTCAGAACGGGCAGCATGGCCGAGCGCGAGCAAGCCATCGAAACCCTGGGCAGCGACAGCAATAACCTGAAATTACTGCAAGCCCTGCAAGACGGCAAACTGTTCGACTTCAAAGCGGAAGGCAAATTGGTCCTTGCGCAGGAAAGCGCCGCCGGCTACCAACTCAGCGATCCGCTCAGCGGCGCGGCATTGGCGGAAGTCGAGCGCAGCGCAGTGGGCAAAATCAATTTAAACAACAAACTGCGCGGTGTGTTGCGTAAAACCATCGCGCTACTGCAATTGAACGACGCAGATCCAGCAATACGCTTGATTGCTGTGCAAGCATTGGCCAATGAAATAGACGACAAAGCCGTGATTTTATTGCGCGATCATCTGGCCAACGAAACCGATGCCGACATCAAAACCGCGATTAACAAAATGCTGTTATTGCAAGACATCAACAGCCCGGAAAAAGATCAACGCATAGCCGCTATCGCCGCCTTAAAAGACCTGGACAGCCAAGACGTGGTCAACAAACTGCAAGCCCTGATCGACAAGGACGGCGACGGCAATTTTCTGGAAGCGGACAGCGACGTGCGCAATCTGGCCGAGGCTGCCTTGATCAAAATCCGCGAACGCATGCAAGCCTACGCCGCCGCCGAAACCGTGTTCTTTGGCTTGAGTTTGGGCGCGGTGCTAGTGTTGTCGGCTATTGGTTTGGCTATTACCTTTGGGGTAATGGGCGTGATCAACATGGCGCACGGCGAACTGATGATGCTAGGTGCTTACACCACCTACGTGATGCAGCAAATCATGCCGAATTATTTGGGCACAGCGTTGATTCTGTCGATCCCGATGGCGTTTTTAGTTGCAGCCTTGGTCGGCATCGCCATCGAACGCGGCATCATCCGCTTTTTATATGGTAGGCCCCTGGAAACTTTACTGGCGACTTTCGGCGTCAGTCTGTTTCTACAACAAGCCGTGCGTTCGATCTTCTCGCCGTTGAACCGCAGCGTCTCCACCCCTGAGTGGATGAGCGGCTCCTGGCAAATCAACGACTTCCTGTCGCTAACCTGGAACCGCTTTTACATCCTGATTTTCTGCCTGCTGGTGTTTACCGCGCTGCTGCAAATCTTAAAGCGTACCAAGCTGGGTTTGGAAGTCCGCGCCGTCGCGCAAAATCGCGGCATGGCTAGAGCGATGGGTATCCCCACCGCACGGGTCGATGCGATGACCTTTGGTTTGGGCTCCGGTATCGCCGGCGTGGCTGGAGTGGCCTTGAGTCAGATCACCAACGTCGGGCCGAATCTGGGTCAGGCTTACATCGTCGATTCCTTCATGGTGGTGGTGTTTGGCGGCGTGGGGAATTTGTTCGGTACCTTGGTGGCCGGGTTTTCTCTGGGTATTGCCAATAAGGTATTGGAGCCTTATGCGGGGGCGGTGTTGGCGAAGATTTTAGTGTTGGTGTTTATTATTTTGTTTATTCAGAAGAAGCCGCGGGGGTTGTTTCCGCAGAAAGGGCGAGCGGCGGAATCGTAATTCCAAAAAATGTAGGTTGGGTTAGGCGATAGCCGTAACCCAACACGACGGCTTTTGATGTGGTTGATGGCTTTGGGATTGGTGTCGCTGCCGCGACGGGATGTTTTGAAGTCGGGTCTCGGACCGACAGCCGAGATACTTTCTTTTGCTTGGCCAAAAGAAAATATCCAAAGAAAAGGCCACCCCACCGCCGCTTGCTTCCTGCGCTCCTCGGGTTTGAACGGGGTTGCCTGAAGGGGCTTCCCAGCCCCTGCATGCAACGCGCCGCATCCATGCGACGCCCCTTAACGGGCTATTCCGTTCAAACCCTGCGGTGCTCGGCGCGGCAGAGGGGATTAAACCCATCGCTGGATTTAAAGCGGACGGGCAGTTTGAAGAAGGAAATTCTGGTTCCCACGCGCCGTGGGAACCAAGAATGGCCGCGCTGCGGCACGAAATTCACCGCAGGCGCGGAACTTCCGCATTCCCACGCAGCGCGTGGGAACGAGAGAAAACGGGGTTGTTCTTGTTCCAACGCGGAACAACAGCCAATGGTGGGCAAAGTTGCCCACCCTAAGCAAATTTGGGCGACTGATGGTTTTAACCCCGTATGCCGCGCCGAGCACCGGAGTTTTTATCGAGAATTGCCCGAAGGGGTGCGGCAGGGATGCCGCACGGCGGCGGAGGGGCTGGGAAGCCCCTTCTGCCGACCCTCGATAAAGACTTCGGCGCGCAGGTTACAAGCGGCATCCGGGCCGCCTTTCTTTTGGATACTTTTCTTTGGCGGAGCAAAGAAAAGTGTCTCGGCTGTCGGTCCGAGAACCGACATCAAATAAGCCGTCGCGATAGCGACACCAAATAACGGTAGTCAAATGAATATAAGCAATCTGACCCAAGACAAAACCTACGCTTCAGTGCTAATCGCCCTAGCAAGCGTCACCCTATTAATCCCCCTCTGCAACCTAATCTTCCCCGAAGATTCAGCTCTACATTTCTCCGCCTACAGCGTGTCGCTAATCGGCAAATACCTCACCTTCGCCCTGCTCGGCCTGTCACTCGACATGGTCTGGGGCTATGCCGGGATTCTGGTTCTCGGCCAAGGCGCGTTCTTTGCCTTAGGCGGCTATGCGATGGGCATGTATCTGATGCGGCAGATCGGCACGCGCGGCGTTTACGGCAATGCTGAACTACCAGACTTCATGGTGTTCCTGAACTGGACCGAACTACCCTGGTACTGGAACGGTTTCGAGAACTTCGGTTTCGCGATGCTGATGGTATTCCTCGCCCCTGGCCTGCTGGCTTTCATATTCGGCTGGCTGGCGTTTCGCTCTCGAGTTACCGGCGTGTATCTGTCCATCATCACCCAGGCGCTGACTTACGCCCTGCTACTGGCCTTCTTCCGCAACGAAATGGGTTTCGGCGGCAATAACGGCCTGACCGACTTTAAAGACATCCTAGGTTTCAACATTCAATCCGAGGCGGTCCGCTCGGTGTTGTTACTGATGACCGGCCTAAGCCTGATCGGTGCCTTGCTGCTGTGCCGCTGGATTGTGAATAGCAAACTGGGCCGAGTGGCCACGGCGGTTCGCGACCAGGAATCGCGGGTGCGCTTTCTCGGTTACCGGGTGGAATTGTTCAAACTCTGGGTATTCGTATTTGCGGCGATGCTGGCCGGGCTGGCCGGCGCGTTGTATGTGCCGCAAGTCGGCATCATTAACCCCAGCGAATTCTCGCCGCTCAACTCCCTGGAAATCGTCATCTGGGTCGCGGTCGGCGGGCGTGGCACCTTGTACGGCGCCATCATCGGCGCTGTGTTGGTCAACTATGCCAAAACCGTATTGACCGGCCTGATGCCCGACGCCTGGCTGTTTTGTCTGGGCGGCGCCTTCATCCTGGTCACCTTATTAATGCCCGACGGCATCGTCGGCCTGTTGCGCCGCCGTATTAAACCCAAACCCACTCTTAACGCTACCGGAGGACAACCGGCATGATGATCTCGGCTGCAACTACCACTGAAGGCGGCGCCAGCTTGCCGCTGGACGGCGAGGTCGACGCCCGCCACGGCCCGATTCTGTACATGGAAGACGTCAGCGTCAGCTTCGACGGTTTCCGGGCTCTGAACCACCTGTCGCTATACATCGACGACGGCGAACTGCGCTGCCTGATCGGCCCCAACGGTGCCGGCAAGACCACGCTGATGGACGTAATCACCGGCAAAACCAAGCCAGACAGCGGCTCGGTGTTCTTCGGCCAGACCATAGATTTGCTGGAGATGGACGAACCGGCTATCGCCCAGGCGGGCATCTGCCGCAAGTTTCAAAAACCCAGCGTGTTCGATGCCTTGACCGTATTCGAGAACCTGGAACTGGCTTTAAAAACCGACAAGCGCACTTGGCCGACGCTGTTTCATAAACTCAACAGCGAGCAGCGCGACCGTATCCAGGACGTCTTGCAAACCATCGCCCTGCCCGCGCAACAGCGGCAACTGGCCGGCGCACTGTCGCACGGACAGAAGCAATGGCTGGAGATCGGCATGCTGCTGATGCAGGACCCGAAAGTGATGCTGGTCGACGAGCCTATCGCCGGCATGACCCATCAGGAAGTCGAGCGCACCGCCGAATTATTGCTGTCCTTGCAAGGCAAGCATTCCATCGTCGTCGTCGAGCATGACATGGAATTCGTGCGCAGCATCGCCCGCAAGGTGACGGTGCTGCACGAAGGCTCGGTGCTCACCGAAGGCACGATGGACGAAGTCCAAAACGACCCGCGCGTGATTCAAGTTTACCTGGGGGGATGATGTTAAATATCAGCGCATTGCAACAATACTACGGCGCCAGCCACACCTTGTGGGACCTGGAATTGAACGTGCCGGCCGGGGCCTGCGTCTGCCTGATGGGCCGCAACGGCGTCGGCAAAACCACGCTACTCAAAGCCATCATGGGCCTGCTACCGGTGGCCGACGGCAGCATTCAATTTGACGGGGTGGAGCTGGCCAAAGCCAAGGCCGAGTCCCGAGCGGAAATGGGCATCGGTTACGTGCCGCAGGGTCGGGAAATCTTTCCGTTATTGACCGTGGAAGAAAACCTGAAAACCGGCCTGCGCGCCGCCAACAAACACGGTATTAAAAAAGTCCCGGACAGTATTTTCGAGATTTTCCCGGTATTGAAACAAATGCTGAAGCGCCGCGGCGGCGACTTGTCCGGCGGCCAGCAACAGCAATTGGCGATTGGCCGCGCCCTGGTATTGAATCCGCGCTTGCTGATTCTGGACGAACCCACCGAAGGCATCCAGCCCAACATCGTCAGCGAAATCGGCGACGTGATTATTCGCCTGAATAAATCGCGCGGCGTAGCTACCCCGACTCCAAAACCGGAAACCGGCGAAATCCACCAAGCCATCGACCGTATCCATAAAGAACTGGGCGTTACGGTATTGTTGGTCGAACAAAAACTGCCCTTCGCCCGCAAGGTCGCCAATCAATTCTGCATCATGGATCGCGGCAGGCACGTGGCGGTGGGGGCAATGAACGAATTGGCGGACGATATGGTGAAGCGCTATTTGACGGTGTAACCCGATCTCCCCCCCTTTAAAAAGGGGGTTAGAGGGGATTTTAAAACGGGCGTAGCCCATCACTGCAATTCAAAACTTGATGACGGAGAAACAAAGATGAAATCCGATAAATTTTTGCTGGCCGCAGGTGCGCTATTGTTGGCTTGGTCGATGCATAGCGAGGCACACGACAGTCATGAAGCGATGATGACCGGCGGCAACCTTCTGCAATTGACCCGCGCCCTACTCCATCCAATATTGGAAATTCCTTATCTGCCAGCCTTGCTGATTGGCGCATTGATTTTGGGATTGGTACTTGGCCCGGTTATATTGCACATAGTCCGGCGCCGGATCGGCTCTATCCCTAGCCAACCGATCATTAAGTTGAAAACAGCCCTCGCGCCAAAGGCTAATAAACTGTAAATCAATCGCCTCAACCGCCATGCGCCCAGACTTTGCTTCCCTTTCCAATCCTGATCCCATAACCGATTTATCGGCATGGGAAGCCGAGTTAAACCTGGGCTTTGCCCAACGCGGCGACAAAACCGTATTGGCAAGACGCGAGCATCGTGGCCCGTTGACCGTGCAGCGCCCCTTCTACCCCGAAGGCGGCGTCTGCCATGTGTACTTGTTACACCCGCCCGGAGGCATAGTAGCCGGCGATCGTTTGACTATCGCAGCGACGGTCGAACACGATGCCCAAGCGCTGATCACCACCCCAGCCGCCGGCAAATTTTATCGCAGTGGCGGCGGCGAAGCCCGGCAGAATGTGAATCTACAGATCGCAGAAAACGCCAGCCTGGAATGGCTGCCGCAGGAAACCATCGTTTACGAAGGTGCGCGGTTAAATTCCAGCATGAATATCGATTTGGCCGATCGCGCCCACTTTATCGGCTGGGAAATATTGGCCCTGGGCCGCCCGGCCGCTGGCGAAGGCTTCGACAACGGCTCCGCCAACTTAAACTGGCGCATCAGCCGAGCCGGACGTTTGTTTTACCTGGAACGCTTGCGCCTGGATGCGGAGGCTTTCCAAGCCCGCTGGGGTTTGTTCGGGCATTCGGCGTGCGGGACAATGCTTGTTTATCCGGCTACGCCTTTGCAATTGGGGGCTGTGCAGGAGTTGATTGGCGACGAATCGAATCGTGGGGTGACCTTGATTGAGGGTTTGTTGATTTGTCGGGGGTTGGATAGGCGGGCGGATTTGTTGAAATCGTTTTTTGAAGCTGTTTGGGGGTTGGTGCGGGGAGATGTGATTGGCAAAGAGGTTTGTTTGCCGAGGATTTGGGCGACCTAAGCCGGTTTGATTTTTCGCTAGTGGATGGGTATCGTGACCGCTCACCTTTCCTGGGAGACAGTTATGGAATTTAAAAGGCAATATATCGTTAACGAAGATAGCCAAAGAGTCGCGGTGCAACTGGATATTGACACCTTCGAGAAGATTGAAAATGTTCTGGAGAATTATGCTTTGGTGCAATTAATAAATGCCGATTCTAGTGAAATCTTAAATTTTGAAGAAGCTAAAAAATATTACGCCAGATAAAAGGGTGGGCAATTTTGCCAACAATTAACTTTATGCCGCCTAGGCACTAAATCATGTCCATACTCGGCTTAATTAACACGTCATTCCGGCATGGATTGCCGGAATCCAGAAGCCATGGATAGCATCGAGTTGGGATTTGGTGTCGCTAACGCGACGGCTTTTTTTAATGTCGGGTCTCGGCCCGACAGCCGAGATACTTTCTTTTGCATGGCCAAAAGAAAGTATCCAAAGAAAAGGCCACCCCGATGCCGCTTTAATCCTGCGCTCCGAAGGGTTTGAACGGGGTTTTCGGAAGGGCTATCCATAGCCCTCCGAAAACGCGATGCATCCCTGCATCGCCCCTGCGGGCTGATCCGTCCAAACCCTCCGGTGCTCGGCGCGGCATCAGGGGATTAAACCCACAGCGAGAAGAAAAGTTATTGGCTGATTTTGTGGTTAGGGTTTCAAGTCCTAATATAGGATGTTGCCGACGATAAATGGCGCATCCGTCGCGAACGATGCGCTTCACTGCGTTCAGCACATCCTGTGCCTTGCCATGCAATTGAGGACAATATGCTCAAGAAAGACTTGGGAATTGAAAAGACTCGGTTACAAATTGAACAGAATCGCTTCGAATTAGAAAAGCGACGTGCAGAGCTTGAAAATAGTCTTCTACATAAGCATTTTGGAGCAATAGTCGCTGCAGTTGTTTCCATATCAGCTGCAATCGTATCTTATGCCCAAATCCAAATAGCCCAAATTCAGAAAAATAAAGAGTTAGAAATGCTCGAAATCAAGTCTCAACGGGATTGGAAAGTAGAGGCTGCAAAATTCGTTGTAGAAAATAAGAAAGTAATTTTCAGCGAAGATGATCAAGAAAGACAAATGATGCGCCACGTAATTTCAATTGCCTTTCCAAAAGAAGTTGGTGATGGATTATTAGTTAAGGTTGAGAAAATCAAGAGCGGCTCTTTAATCCGTCGGTATTGGAAACCTGATGGTAAAAATATCGACGAAGCTAATGCCAACAAATTGAAGGATTGGTTAAAAAATAATGGCCGTTCTGATGACTCGATAACGTTATTTCTACATGCGGAAAACCTTGATGATGTACGTGCAAAAGCGGTAAAGGAACTCAACTTAGAGAACATACAAAAAACAATTACAAATGTACCTAGTGAGTCAATCGAGTTTGTTAAAAAAGCTGCTGAATTGGAAGGGGCTACTGTAACGACAAAACGCCAACCGGATGGCAAGTGGACAATTACTTCAACGTATTCTCAATGACTATTTGAGTTGGTTGATCGGATCTACCGTATTTTCTTTTTCTACTCTAAAGTCCGGGATGGTTTTGTTCCCCTGATGCCGCGCCGAGCACCGGAGGGTTTGAGCGGATCACCCCGTAGGGGAGCGGCAGGGATGCCGCTCGTTTTCGGAGGGCTATGGATAGCCCTTCCGAAAACCCCGTTCAAACCCTTCGGAGCGCAGGATTAAAGCGGCATGGGGTGGCCTTTTCTTTGGATACTTTCTTTTGGCCAAGCACAAATTCGTCTGGAACGAATTTGAACAGCCGATAGGCTGGCCCGAAGGGCGAAAACCATGGATGGTTTTCGTAGCGAAAGTATCTCGGCTGCCGGGCCGAGACCCGACATTAAATAAACCCGTCGCGGTAGCGACACAAACCAAAGTCAATACTCATAGTGAAACCGCAACTGCGCAATCAACAACGTATCGCCGGCAATCTTATAAACGATCCGATGCTCGTCGTTTATCCGCCGCGACCAATAGCCGGACAAACCGTGTTTCAAAGGTTCCGGCTTACCGATGCCCTCGAATGGCTGGCGCTGGATTTCCTTGATCAGTTGGTTGATACGTTTAAGAATGGCTTTGTCGGTGGCTTGCCAGTAGAGGTAGCTGTCCCAGGCGTCGGAGGAAAAGGTGATTTTCACTCGATTAATTCGCGCTCCGTGCCTTGGCCGGATTCCAGCTCGGCGATGGATTCCAGCAAGCGGCGGGCGTTGGCGGGCGAACGTAGCAGGTAGGCGGTTTCCTCCATGGCTTGGAAATCTTCCAACGACAGCATCACTACCGGGGATTCGCTTTTACGGGTGATGATGATGGGAGCATGGTCGGCGCAAACCTTGTCCATGGTTTTAGCCAAATTGGCGCGCGCGGCGCTGTAACTGATGGCGTCCATTGATGCTCCTGTTGTACGAAAAAGTGTACGATAGCTTAACGCCGACGGTTGGCGACTGCAAATTGGAAAAACGCGTGGGCTCTATAAAGCGTGCCCACCCTACGAAAACGACAAACTAACGAAACGACTATGCAATTAACCCCCAGAGAAAAAGACAAACTCCTCCTCTTCACTGCCGCCCTCCTCGCCGAGCGTCGCAAAGCCAGAGGCTTGAAACTCAACTACCCGGAAGCAGTGGCGTATATCTCCGCCGCGATCATGGAAGGCGCCCGCGACGGCCAGACCGTGGCCGAGTTGATGGCTTATGGCCGAACGCTATTACGCATTGATGATGTGATGGACGGCATCGCCGAGATGTTGACTGAGGTGCAGGTGGAGGCGACCTTTCCCGACGGCACCAAATTAGTCACCGTACACGACCCCATCGTATAGGAGCCCATTATGATCCCCGGAAAAATCTTCCCCGCCGACGGCGACATCGAACTCAACGCCGGCCGCGCCACCGTTAAAGTCCTGGTTGCCAACAGCGGCGACCGGCCGATTCAGGTCGGCTCGCATTATCATTTTTACGAAACCAACCCGGCTTTGCATTTCGACCGCAGCCTGGCCTTGGGCTTTCGCTTGGACATTCCGGCCGGCACCGCAGTGCGTTTCGAACCGGGTCAGCAGCGAGAAGTCCAGTTAGTGGCTTTCGCCGGCGAGCGCAAGGTCTACGGATTCAGAGGTAAGGTAATGGGGATATTGGGGAGGCCCGCATGAGCAAGATCAGCCGACAGGCCTATGCCGACATGTTCGGCCCTACCACCGGCGACCGCTTGCGGCTGGCCGACACCGATTTGATCTTGGAAGTGGAAGCCGATTACACCGTCTACGGCGACGAAGTGAAATTCGGCGGCGGCAAGGTGATCCGCGACGGCATGGGCCAAAGCCAGTTGGGTAACGATCAGGCCGTGGATTTGGTGATTACCAACGCGCTGATCATCGATTACTGGGGCATCGTCAAAGCCGATGTCGGCATCAAGCAGGGGCGGATTTTCAAGATCGGCAAGGCCGGTAATCCCGACATTCAACCGGGTGTGGACATCATCGTCGGCCCCGGCACCGAAGTCATCGCCGGCGAAGGCCAGATTCTGACCGCCGGCGGCATCGACGCCCACATCCATTTCATCTGCCCGCAACAGATCGACGAAGCGCTCTGCTCCGGCGTCACCACGATGATAGGCGGCGGCACCGGCCCGGCGACCGGCACTAACGCCACCACTTGCACGCCGGGGCCGTGGCACATTCAACAAATGTTGAAAGCGCTGGACGGTTTGCCTATGAATTTTGGCTTGCTAGGCAAGGGCAATGCCAGCCTGCCCGGCGCGCTGGAAGAACAAATCCAGGCCGGGGCGATGGGCCTGAAACTCCACGAAGACTGGGGCACCACGCCGGCGGCGATCGATTGCTGCCTGGGTGTGGCCGACGATTACGACGTGCAGGTGGCGATCCACACCGACACCTTGAACGAATCCGGCTTTGTGGAAGACACCTTCGCCGCCTTTAAAGGCCGCACCATCCACACTTACCACACCGAAGGCGCCGGCGGCGGCCATGCGCCGGACATCATCAAGGCTTGCGGTTTGGGTAACGTGCTGCCGTCGTCCACCAATCCGACCCGGCCTTACACGGTCAACACCGTCGACGAGCATCTGGATATGTTGATGGTCTGCCACCACCTCGACCCCAGCATTCCGGAAGACGTGGCTTTCGCCGAATCGCGCATCCGCCGCGAAACCATCGCCGCCGAGGACATTCTCCACGACCTGGGGGCGTTTTCGATGATCTCGTCCGACTCGCAAGCCATGGGCCGGGTCGGCGAGGTGGTGATCCGCACGTGGCAGACCGCGCATAAGATGAAGGCGCAACGCGGCGCGCTGGCCGGCGACACCGCCCAAAACGACAACTTCCGCATCAAGCGCTACATCGCCAAATACACCATCAACCCGGCCATCAGCCACGGCATCAGCCACGAAGTGGGTTCCGTCGAAGCCGGCAAGCTGGCGGATCTGGTGCTCTGGCAACCGGCCTTCTTCGGCGTGAAACCCAGCCTGATTCTCAAAGGCGGCCTGATCGCCTCCGCGCCGATGGGTGATGCCAACGCCTCCATCCCGACTCCGCAGCCGGTGCATTACCGGCCGATGTTCGGCAGCTTCGGCCGCACCGCCGCCAACAATTCGATGATCTTTTTGCCGCAAGTAGCGGTGACCTCCGGCTTAGCTGGCCAATTGGGTCTACAAAAACGGGTGGGTACGGTGAAAAACACCCGGACTATCGGTAAGGCGGATTTGAAGCTGAACGACTATCAGCCGGTGATGGAGGTTTGTCCCCAGACCTATCAGGTGCGAGCGGATGGGGAGTTATTGGTGTGCGAGCCGGCAGTGGTGTTGCCGATGGCGCAGCGGTATTTCTTGTTTTGAGAGGGGTCAGGGTTTTCGGTAGAGCCATCCGTGGCCCTGCCGAAAACAAACTGTATCAGGCGGAAGCGATGGCGGCATTTGCCATCAGTTGAAGCTAGGAACCTGGGATATTGTTTTTGTGCGGTAGAACCGGTTCATCCGTGGTGGTTACGCCGGCTTCGATTTGGTGAGCCATTGCTTCAATGATTTCCGGTGGCGCACCAGATTGCTTTAGGCTTTCGCGTAACTCAGCGCTCAATTCCGCGCTGGTTCGTTCTGCTACCGGTTCTTCGGGCTGAACGGGGCCAGCAGATTCTTGTTGTTTCAGAGTCTGCTCCAGCTGAGCAATTTGCTCTTCCGGTAAGTGGTTGGCCCGCATCGATGCGATCATCTCGGCATTGGCCTCGCCGCGAGCCGCCTCGTCCTGAGGTGACAAGCTATTAAGCGCTAACCCTTCCCGCTCGTGAGGGGGCAAACGAGTGACCGGGGAAATGCCGGAAGCCGATGGCCGAATACCGAGCTTACTATTCGGGCCAATTTCGATGACAGGAGCGGAAAGTGAAGCGGTTTTTTCCGGCCGTGCCACGGACTGGCTCTCGCTGGGACCGGTAAGCTGAGCGGCAAAATATCCGCTCGCAAAAACACTAGCCACACCAAGTATTGAGACTATTTTGTTCATAATCTTGACCTAGGTTGATTTTACTTAAAGCGGAATCCCGGTCGGATGAGCCAGACCCAAGATTCCGCATGATCTGATTCGGTGATTAATACTCGTACAGATAGGTTAAAACACCCAAGTAGCGGTAAGAGCCAGAGGTTGGGCAGGCTGAAGTGCCTGAGTCACCATACAAATAGTAGGTTTGATGGTTTTGCAGCGCCAATTTGGCCTGACTCAAGGCGTTTTGATTATAGGTCAGGAAATAATTGGTATAGGCCGGTAACACATTGTGCTCCGGTACAGTGTAGATATAGCCGTATGTCGTACCGTTAACGTTATATTCGTAAACACCGGTGACATTCACCCAACCGGCGGAACAGCTCGCCGCATTGGCCGCACTGGCACCGAACATGGAAGCGGCAACGACAGATAGCATTAAGAATAGATTTTTGATTGTTTTCATGACCTTCACCTTTTTTGAATTAAACACGCGAGTGGATGAATTAATGCTGTACTTGCTTCTCGGGTAAAAAATTGGCTTACTTTGAAATTCAAGGGCAGCATGTCCGGCGGCATTTGCGCTGCTGTTTTGCTGGCGGCGTAATTAGCGGGGACGGTGTTAATTTAGGGAAATTGCAGCGGGCTATCTGTTAAGTTATTGGCTGGGAAAGTGTGAAGTTTTTCACGCTTTTTTTGTGGATATAGCTTTGCTGGGTTTTGGATATTCGGTTTTTGTGTCGCTGCCGCGACGGGTGTTTTATATGTCGGGCCGAGACCCGACTCCAAAACACCCCATCGCGACAGCGACACATAATTAATGAAAGCTAGAGCTTTCGAGACACCGTTCCCAAGCTCCAGCTTGGGAACCAACGTGACAAGCAAAATCTAACCAAACAAAAATGCTAAAACTCACCGAAACCACCAACACCGAAGAACAAGCCGACGATACATTAACCCTCCCTTTCGAAGCCCGTCAAAAATCAAGACAACCCGCCACTACCAAAGGCGGACTCCAAGTCGGCGTGTTTTTACCGAGAGGCCAAACCCTGAAACACGGCGCGGTGCTGACCAACGGCCAAGGCTTCAAGGTGCGCATCGATGCTGCTCCGGAACAATTATCGGTGATGAAATGCAGCGATCCACTCTTGTTCGCCCGCGCCTGTTACCACCTCGGCAATCGCCATATCGCCCTGCAAATCCTCCCGGACGAATTGCGTTATCTGGCCGATCATGTGCTGGATCAAATGCTGGTGGGCTTGGGGTTGACGGTGGAACACCACACCCTGCCTTTCGAACCGGAAAGCGGCGCGTATCATAACCATGGTCACTGATTTGTCGCTGTTAAGGCTGCTGCAACTGGTCAGCCCCGGCCTGCCGATTGGCATGTACAGCTATTCGCAAGGACTGGAGCGGGCGGTAGAGGATGGCTGGATTACGTCCGCGGAGCAAGCGGCCGACTGGATGCACGGCTTGCTGCAAAACGGCTTGGGCTTGGTCGATGCGCCGATTTTGGCGCGGCTTTACGAGGCCTGGAGTGAAAACGATACGGCTGCGGTAGCACATTGGAGCCAAACCCTGACCGCCTGTCGGGAAACCGCCGAGTTGCGTGCCGAAGACAGACAAACCGGCCAGGCGTTGGCCCGCTTGCTGGTGAATCTGGAATTACCCGAGGCCGAGGCCTGGCTAAAACACCCCGACGCAACCCTGGCGACCTTGTTTGCGTTGGCGGCGGCACGCTGGCAAATCGGCAAAGCCGATGCCGTCACCGGCTATTTGTGGGGCTGGCTGGAGAATCAGGTGTTGTGCGCGGTCAAGCTGGTGCCGTTGGGCCAGGTGGCCGGGCAACGATTGTTAAAAAATCTGGCTGGCGAATTGCCGGCTTTGGTGGAACGTGCCTTAAACCTAAGCGATACCGAGATCGGCGGCAGCTGCTTTGGTTTGGCCTTGGCTAGCAGCAGGCATGAGATGCAGTATTCGCGGTTGTTTCGTTCGTAAAACTTCCGCCAATTGATTTGATCACGTTGCCGCGCGAGCGGTTACGTGACGTTGACAATATTCCGAAATTGTCAGGGAGCGCCGCGCGTACCTGCCCTTTGAAATAACCCAAACACCATCTTGAGAAAAATAATATGAGCGACAAACAAATATTAAGAGTAGGTATCGGCGGCCCGGTCGGCTCCGGCAAGACAGCGCTGGTGGATGCCTTGTGCAAGAAGATGCGCGACGATTACGAGATCGGCGTGGTTACCAACGATATTTACACCCGCGAGGACCAGCAGTTTTTGATTCGCAGCCAGGCCTTGCCGGAAGAACGGATTCTGGGCGTGGAAACCGGCGGCTGTCCGCATACCGCCATCCGCGAGGACGCGTCGATGAATCTGGCGGCGGTGGACGAGTTGTGCGAGCGCTGGCCGGAGCTGGATTTTGTGATGGTGGAAAGCGGCGGCGACAACCTCAGCGCCACCTTCAGCCCGGAGCTGGCCGATCTGACCATTTACGTGATCGACGTGTCGGCCGGTGACAAGATTCCGCGCAAGGGCGGCCCCGGCATTACCCGCTCGGATTTGTTGGTGATCAACAAAATCGATCTGGCGCCGTATGTCGGCGCGTCGCTGGAAGTGATGGACCGCGACGCGAAAAAGATGCGCGGCGAGCGGCCGTTCGTATTTACCAATATCAAAACCGGCAATGGCTTGGACGCGGTCGCTGACTTTATTGTCAAGCAAGGCATGCTGCAAACACATTGATGATAGGATCGGGCCACAGGTTGACTTTTAGCCAGCACTGGTAAGCTCAAGGATAATGGATCAGGAGGAAAAATGATGAAAACCGCGTTTTTAATCACCAGCTTATGGGCATGCTCGGTGTCGGTAGCCGGCGCCGAGCCTTGCTCCGACTTGCTGAACTACAAAATGACCAAGCTTCGTTCCAGCGAACAAATCGATTTTTGCCAGGCGTTTCAAGGCAAAGTCGTCCTGGCCGTCAACACCGCCAGCAACTGCGGCTACACGCCGCAATTCAAAGGACTGGAAGCCTTGTATCAAAAATATAAGGATCAGGGCTTGGTGGTGGTCGGTTTCCCATCCAACGATTTTAATCAGGAGTTCGCCGAAGCGGAAAAAACCGCCAACGTCTGCTATATCAATTACGGCGTGACTTTCCCGATGCTGGAAAAAAGCCAGGTGAAGGGCGCGTCCGCAAACGGCTTTTTCCAAAAATTAAGCAAAGCCACCGGCCAGGCGCCGGCCTGGAATTTCCATAAATACTTGATCAATCGCAGCGGGAACAGCGTGGCGGCTTTCCGCAGCGATGTGACGCCGGAACAGCTGGATTCGAAGATCAGCGCCTTGCTCTCAGCCAAATAGTGTTGTAAACCTCACCTCTCGCCGGCGGCATGCCGGCATTTTTTATCAGGACGAGATGACGATGCGCAGAATTGGACTTTACTGGTTCGGCAACGATTTGCGGGTGCATGATAATGCCAACCTGCAACAAGCCAGCGCGGTAGTGGATCAGTTGCTTTGCGTCTATTGTCTAGACCCGGTTTTGCTGGCGCCAAATCAATACGGTATGGCTAATCTGTCGGCGCAACGTTGGCGGTTTTTAAAAGAAGCCTTGCGGGACCTGGATAGAAATCTCCAGCAAGCCGGCCAACACTTACTGGTTTGTTACGAAGCGCCGGTCACGGCCATCCGTGCGCTAGTCGTCAAGCATGGCGTATCCGTGATTTATCGCAGCCGCCACGGCGGTTTTCAGGAACGGCAACAATGGCAGGCACTGCAAAAGCATCTACCAGGCTTGCGTTTTGTCGAATCGGACACGCAAACCCTGTTCAACCTAAAGGACTTGCCGTTTGCCCAATTGCCGCAGTCCTTCACCCCATTCAAGGAACGGGTTGAGCAGTTGCCTATCGATCATCCCTTGCCGCCGCCCGATGCTCTGCCGCCCAGCCCGGAACCGAAATCGGACTGGCTATTGAATTTTCCGGTGTATTTACCGGCCAGTTCGGCGCTTGATTCTGACATGGCATTTCACGGCGGCGAAACGACCGGAAAGAAACAACTTAAAGCGTATTTTCACAGCAGCTACCCCAGCCATTATAAAGACCTGCGCAACGAACTGGACGGGTGGGACAATTCCAGTAAATTTTCGCCATGGCTGGCTCAGGGCAATCTGTCAGTGCGAAAAATCTATGCCGACTTACGCCGCTACGAACAAGAAAACCGCGCCAACGAGTCGACCTATTGGCTGTATTTTGAACTGCTCTGGCGCGAGTATTTTCAATGGTACGCCCACCAGTACGGCAAACGGCTATTCGCGTTTCGCGGCATCAAGCAACGCAAACCCTTGACCTGTTTTTATCCGGAACGCTTTCAGAAATGGTGCAAGGGCTATACGCCTTATCCGCTGGTCAACGCCTGCATGAAACAACTCAACGCCACCGGCTATATGTCCAATCGCGGCCGGCAAATCGTCGCCAGTTGCCTGGTCAACGAATTGGCCGTGGATTGGCGCTTTGGCGCGGCTTATTTCGAACAACACTTGCTGGATTACGACGTCGCCAGCAATTGGGGGAATTGGCAATATCTGGCCGGGGTGGGCGCCGATCCGCGCGGTCAGCGGCATTTTGATCTGGAAAAACAAACCCGGCTGTACGATCCGGACGGGAAGTTTATACGCAAGTGGCAGGCTGAAGTCCGTAACTTACCGCTGGATTCGGTAGATGCCGCCGATTGGCCGGTAGACCCGGAGACCGCTAAATTGGCGTCGGAATTACCGGCTTAGTTCTTAATTTATCAGAATTTAGCTTAACGTTGATGCAACAAGCGAAACAACCAAAACCCCGCAAACATTGCCGCAACGAACGCATAATTACCCAACACTCCGGCGCTTAATCCCAGCAAAGCCGGTCCCGGACAGAAGCCGGACAAACCCCAGCCGACGCCAAATATCCCCGCGCCGACAAGCAGTTTGGCATCGACGCCGGCCGGCACGATAGCCGAAGGTTCTTGCTCGCGATCGGCCACGTCGTTATTGCGATGCATCAAATAGCGCGCCAGCCCCAGCGTCAGCAAGGCGCTGGCCATCACCAACGCCAGGCTGGGATCCCACGCCCCCGCTACATCCAGAAAAGCCAAGACTTTGGCCGGGTTGCTCATGCCTGCGACAATCAAGCCCAGCCCAAACAACAGGCCGTAAGCGAATAAATAAATTGTATTTTTCATAGCGAGTTTCCGATTTAGAGCAGGTGCCGAACGATAAATACCGTAATGCCGGCAGTCAGCATAAAGGTCACCGTCGCGACGATGGAACGCGCGGACAAGCGCGCTATGCCGCAAACCCCATGTCCGCTGGTGCAACCGCCGCCCAGTCGGGTGCCGTAACCCACCAACAGCCCGGCAATCGCCAGCAAGCCTGGCGAGGCATCCAGATCCAAGGGGATGCCGGCGCCGCCCAAGCGATACAGGGGCGCACTAGCCAGCAAGCCGGCCAGAAACCAGCAGCGCCAGACGCTGTCGGCGCGCCAGGGCGGCAAGATGCCTGCCGCGATGCCGGAGATCCCGGCGGTATGTTTATGGGTTAACAACAATAAGGCGGCGGATAGCCCTATCATTGCGCCCCCGGCCAGTGCGGATAAAATCGTCAAATAATTCATGCCTAGGTTTTACCGAAAAATCGCCTATTGAATCAGAAACGCCGCGACCAAGCGAATTGCAACGAAAATTGCGTCATCGACAAATCGATGGTTTGGCCGGAACTCAGAGGGTTAGGCCCGGTGATGGTTTTCTGCGGCGAATACATAAATGCAAAGCTTAAATCGTCCTGTTTGCTCAACGCATGACTGAAGCCGCCGGTCAGATGCCATTCTTGAACACCCGGCGCCAGAATGTTGAATAACACTTCCGAGCCTTCGATAGGCTGCTGGCCGTAACTGACCCCACCGCGCCAAATCCAGTCTGCATTTTGTTTCCATTGCGCGCCGAATTTGTAAATAGTCATATCGTTCCAGCCAAAGCCCGGTCCTGCTCCGGTGCCCAGACTGCCCGGCGTCAGCGGTTGCAGGGTATTGCCGACCGATTTGATTTCGCTGTAGCGAATGTGCTCTATGTCGAAGTTGGTAGTAAGCTCACGGGTCGCATCCCAGGACAGACCCACATTGAAGCTATCCGGAATATCGAATCCGCCCTGTTGCGCGAACAATCCGGCGTAACGTTCAAACTCGGACATGTAAATGCGGCTTTTATACGAAGCCCCCAGGCGCAGGCCGGGTATCAATTCCGCCTGCCCGCCGATTCGAAAACCGGCACCGAAGGAATAGTCGCGGCCCTTATCGGATAGATGATTCGGGTCGCTGGAAAAAGCCCCGAAAGGACTCAATCCGCGGGCTTTAAAGGTTTGCGCGGCAAAAATCGGCGAAATACCGATAGCATAACGGCCATGATCGAAAGAGCGAGCATAGGTGCCGACCACAAACGCCTGCGCCATATCGATGCCGGTGCGGCCCGCGCAAAATACGCCGGGTTGGCCGCCGCAATACGGCGCAGTGTTGTTCACTTGCCGCCAGTCGGTGTTCATGCCGCCGTTACCGTACAGCGTAAGGCCGATGCTCTGTTGTTCGTCCAGTTTATGACTCCAGCCCAGCGTACCGATCGGGAAGAAATTGCTTTCGCTTTCCTGGGTGCCGGGATTGAGCGGAAATACGGAGGATGGCGAGGCGCCGCCGTTGACTTGATATTCCCGAAACGGCGCAAACAATTCCAGTTCTATATCCGCCCGGTCACCGACATAAACAAGGCCGGCCGGGTTGACCGCCGCGGCAATCGCATCTTGCGAAAATGCCGTGCTCGCGCCTGCCAAGGCCTTGCTACGAGCGCCGTATCCGTGCGCGAAATAGCCGTTGGTAGCATTGGCGATTGCGGGAGCAAGAGCGACGATTGCAAATGCGCCGCTTAGCAACAGCGGTTTATTCCGGTAAGACATAGTCCATTCCTTGTAGTTGACGATGCAAGGGATGGTAGCGACAGCTCCGTATATTAGAAAACGACATTATTCGAAATTAGCATCGAATAATCTCATAACCGCCGCTGTTGAATTTACATGGTGCCGACTAAGCCGCGAACAAGGCCGAGCTCAAATAACGTTCGCCGGAATCGGGTAACACCGCGACGATGACTTTACCCGCATGTTCCGCACGTTTGGCCAGACGTACCGCAACGGCCAACGCCGCGCCGCTGGAAATACCGGCCATGATGCCCTCTTCCTTGGCGAGGCGGCGCGCATAGGCGATGGCTTCCTCGTCATCCACCGGCTCGATCAGATCGATCAGCGACAAGTCCAAATTTTGCGGCACGAAGCCGGCGCCTATACCCTGAATCCGGTGCGCGGCGGCTTGCAAGGGCAGCCCGGCGCGAGTTTGGCTTAATACCGGGCTGCCGGCCGGTTCGACCGCGACGCTAAGCACCGGCTTGCCGCAACTGTTTTTCAGATAGCGCGACACGCCGGTAATCGTGCCGCCGGTGCCGACGCCGGCTACAAAAATATCGATCATACCGCCGCTATCGCGCCAAATTTCCGGGCCGGTGGTTTGTTCGTGTATCGCCGGGTTGGCCGGATTTTTAAACTGTTCCAGCAGTAAATACTGCTCGGGATCGGCGGCGGCGATGGCTTCGGCTTTTTCCACCGCCGCGCGCATCCCAAGCGCGCCGTCGGTAAGCAGCAGATTGGCGCCATAAGCCAACAATAGCGTGCGGCGCTCCTGGCTCATGTTATCCGGCATCGTCAAGGTGATGGGGATGCCGCGCGCGGCGGCGACCGCAGCCAAGGCAATCCCGGAATTGCCGCTGGTGGCTTCCAGTAAAGTCTTGCCTGGCGTCAATAAGCCCTGACGTTCGGCGGCCCAGACCATCGCCGCGCCTACCCGGCATTTCACCGAATAGGACGGATTGCGGCCTTCAATTTTTACCAGCAGCGTCGCGTTCAAGCCCTGGCTGATGTGATTGATACGCACCAGGGGCGTTCGGCCTATCGACTGGGAATTATCTGAGTACCAAGCGGGCATGGCGGGTTTCCTGTGAAATACGGGGTTTTGTTCAGTGTAAGCCAAATGAACGATGGCCGATTGTTACGGATTTTATTATCAATCGCGTAGGGTCTTTTAGATAAAAAGAACCCGCCGAGAAGGCGGGCTTAGCAGGATTGCCACAGGAGAGCACATCTCACCGAGTCATCGGTAAACCATTAAACTATCTTACGGTCATCGCATGTTACATACCATTCTGGGCCGGGACGCTAAAACTGCCAAAATGCTGCGGCGCGCCGGGCATTAAAGGATTGTCTTGCACCACCGATCTGGGTCTTTGCCAGTGTCCGGCCGCGGCCGGCCGTCCCAGGAAATAACCTTGCAGCAATTTGCCGCCGGCATCCAACGCAATATCCAGTTGTACTTCGTTTTCAATGCCTTCGATGATCGCTTGCGCGCCCAAGGCCTGGATGATTTCGATTAATTTCGGCAGCACCCGGCGGATCTTGGCATCGGTTTGCGCCTGATGGATGATGCTTAAATCCAGTTTCACAAAGCTGGGCGACAAACGCCACAAACGGTCCAGATTGGAATGCCGGCTACCGAAATTATCGATAGCCACCTGGAAACCGCGATCGCGATAATTGTCCACCGCTTCGAGCAACTGTTGATCGGCTTCCACCGCGTTTTCCATGATTTCCAGCACGACCCTTGTGGTCGGCACCGAATGCAGATGCAGAATGTGTTCGAACACCTTGCCGTGCGTGTTCACGCTAACCAGCAATTTGGGGTGTACGTTTAAAAACAGCAAGCCCTTATCGGCCGGCAGATTCAGATAGTTAAGCATGTGCAGGGTTCTTGCCACCCTATCCAGCTTCACCAATTTGCCCTGGTTATCCGCCCAACTAAACGCAAAGTCCGGACTCACGGCTTCCAAGCCGGTGGAAGTGCGCAGCAAGGCTTCGTAACCAAGCAGTCCCTGGGATTTTCCGGCATCGAATATCGGTTGAAACTCGCTGCGCAATTTCAGGCCAATAAACCGGCTCAGTACTTCCTGTTGCTCGATTTCCAGTTTGAACTCGTCCAGATCCAGATACAAAGCTCGCTCCAAATCGTCTCGGAGCAATTCGATGGTATTTTCCACCATGGCTACACCCTCCTCTACCTAAGCGTTCTTAGCGCCCGTAAATCTTGTCGAACACGCCGTTATCGTCGAAGTGTTGTTTCTGTATCGCACTCCAGCCGCCCAGTTGGGCGACGCTGACCAGTTCCA
>LUUF01000115.1 GCA_001644045.1 Methylomonas methanica
ATTACGCTATCGCTAATCGGAGCTACCTTTTGCTGGAGAGCTAATTTGCCAACATTGGCTAAGGTTTCGCCCCCAACCTCGCCAGCAACTTCTCCAAAAACACCACTTTATCCTCCATATCCTTAAAGGTCTGGGTAAAGCGTAATTTATCCGCACCGTCGAATTTATACACCTGCGACTGACTTTGAATCATCAGGATCAATTCGCCGGTATCGATTTGCGGCGCCGAGGTAAACACGATGCGGCCGCCGGTAGCGTGGGCCTCGATTTTGCGGATGCCCAGATGCGCAGCTTGTTGTTTCAGTTCGGTGATCGCGAACAAGGCTTTGACTTGATCCGGCAATAAGCCGAAGCGGTCGATCATTTCGATTTTTAACTTGCGCAAATCGTCTTCGGTTTCGGCGCTGGCGATGCGTTTGTACAAAACTAGGCGGGCGTGGATGTCCGGCAAGTAGTCTTCCGGAATCAGCGCGGCGACTTGCAAATCCACTTCGGGGCCGGTGTCCAACGGCGCGTCCAGTTCCGGTTGTTTGCCGGATTTCAAGGCTTTGACCGCGCGTTCCAGCAACTCGGTGTACAAGGTAAAACCTATTTCCTGAATCTGGCCGCTTTGTTCATCGCCCAGCAACTCGCCGGCACCGCGGATTTCCATGTCATGCGAAGACAGCATGAAGCCGGCACCGAGTTCGCCGGATGTTTCGAAGGCTTCCAGGCGTTTGATCGCATCTTTGGTCATTAACGACTTGGGGGGCACGATGCAGTAGGCATACGCGCGGTGATGCGAACGGCCGACCCGGCCGCGCAACTGGTGTAACTGGGCCAGGCCCAGTTTGTCGGCGCGGTTGATGACGATGGTGTTGGCGCTGGGGATGTCGATGCCGCTTTCGATGATAGTGCTGGCAATCAGCAGATTGAAACGCTGGTGATAAAAATCCAGCATGATTTGCTCCAGCTCGCGTTCGGCCATCTGCCCATGGGCGATCTGAATCCGCGCTTCCGGCACCAGTTCGCCCAACTCACGCATCATTTTGTCCATGGTCTTGACGTCGTTGTGCAGAAAAAATACCTGGCCGCCGCGCTTGATTTCCCGTTGGCAGGCTTCCTGCACTTGCGAGTCTATCCATTCGGTGACAAAGGTTTTGATCGCATGGCGGTTTGGCGGCGGGGTGGCGATGATGGAAATATCGCGCAGTCCGGCCATGGCCATGTTCAGTGTACGCGGGATCGGCGTCGCGGTCAGCGTCAACAAGTCCAGCTCGTGGCGCAGCTTTTTGAAATGTTCTTTTTGCGTCACGCCAAACCGGTGTTCCTCGTCGATGATCACCAGGCCTAGTGCTTTGTATTTCATTTCCTTGGACAACAATTTGTGGGTGCCGATGACGATATCGACCTTGCCGTCGGCCAAGTCATCGGCGATGGCTTTTTGCTGTTTGGGCGTGACAAAGCGCGAGGTGACTTCGATCCGTACCGGCCAGTCGGCGAAGCGGTCGCGGAAGTTTTGATAATGCTGCTGGGCGAGCAGGGTAGTCGGCACCAGTACCGCGACCTGTTTGCCGCTTTGCACTGCGACAAAGGCCGCGCGCATCGCCACTTCGGTTTTGCCGAAACCGACATCGCCGCAGACTACACGGTCCATCGGTTGGGTGGCGGCCATGTCTTGCAAGATGGCCTCGATGGCGCTGAGCTGATCCGGGGTTTCCTCGAACGGGAAGGCGGCGGCAAAAGCGTTATAGTCGCTGTTATCGATGTTAAAGGCAAAGCCTTCGCGGGCGGCGCGTTTGGCGTGGATGTCCAGCAATTCGGCGGCCACGTCGCGGGCGCGCTCCATGGCTTTTTTCTTGGCTTTACTCCATTGGTCGGTGCCGAGGCGGTGCAGCGGGGCGTTTTCGGCGCTGACGCCGCTGTAACGGCCGATCATGTGCAAGGAGGCCACCGGCACGTAAATTTTGTCGTTATTGGCGTATTCCAGCATCAAAAATTCGGCGTCGATGCCGCCGACGTTGAGGATCTGCAAGCCCAGGTAGCGGCCGACGCCGTGTTCCTGATGCACCACCGGCGAACCGATGGTCAGCTCGTCGAGGTTGTTGAAGATGTTTTCCAGTGCACGAGCCGCCGATTTTTGCCGGCGCCGGCGTTGCTGGACTTTCTCGCCGCTGAGCTGGCTTTCGGTGATGATGGCTAGTTTTGTACTTTCGAGCCACAGACCATGATCCATCGGCGCGACGACGATGCACGGCGAATGGTCGGTTTGCAGAAATTCCGGCCAACTTTGCACTTGTTTGGCGGCGAGTTTGACGCTTTTCAGCTTGTCGATCAGGCCTTCGCGGTGGCCGGCGGTTTCGGCAACGAACAGGATTTTGCCGTCAAAACCTTCGATGAATTGGCGCAATCGTTGCGCGGGTTCTTTCAATCGACTGTCAATCGCCACATCAGGCAGCAATTTGCAGTCAAACGAGTGGGCGGTTTCCGCTTCGTTGTCCAGCACGGCGCGGCTGAAGTTATCGGTGTGTTGCTGGATTTCTTCGGCCGACAGAAACAGGCGGGTCGGCGGCAACAATGGGCGGTCGGTATCGTACTTGCGTTGCTGGTAGCGTTCGTCGGCTTCGCTGTAGAAACGCTGGGCGTTCTCGGCAAAGTTGGCTGGCAGCACAAACAACGCAGTCTTGGGTAAATAGGCAAATAGCGATTCGGTGCGTTCGACGAATAGCGGCAAGTAATATTCGATGCCGGCCGGGGCGATTTGCTTGGAAACGTCGAGGTACAGATTGTTTTTGGGCGAGGCGTCCGGGAATTGCTCGCGGAAGGCCTGGCGGAAGCGTTTGATGGCTTCGTCGGTAAATGGAAACTCGCGAGCCGGAAATAGTTCGACTTTTTGCATTTTGTCTTGCGACATTTGCGTGTCCGGGTCGAAGCTGCGGATCGACTCGACGTCGTCGTCGAACAATTCGATCCGGTAAGGTTGCTTGGAACCCATCGGGAACAAGTCCAGGATTGAACCGCGCACCGCGAATTCGCCGTGTTGATAGACTTGCGACACGCATTGATAGCCAACCGCTTCCAGTTTGGCGCGGGTGACTTCCAGGCTCAGGGTGCCGCCGACTTCGATGGCAAAGCTGTGAGCCAGAATATGCTCGCGCGGCGCCAGGCGGTGCATCAGGGTTGCGACCGACAGGATCAGCGCGCCGCGTTTGGTGTCGGGTAGCAAGGCCAGGGTGCGCAAGCGCTCCGAGATGATTTCCGGCAACGGCGAGAATACGTCGTAAGGCAGGGTTTCCCAATCCGGAAAATGCAGAATCGGCAGGCTGTTGTCTAAGAAAAATGCCAGTTCATGTTCCAGACGCAACGCGGTTTGGGTGTCCGGCGTGACGATGACCAACAGGCGTTTTTCCTGGGTGATGGCTTGAGCCAGCGTAAACGAGTCGCCGCAGCCGCTCAGGCCGCTCCAGAATACCGTGGTGGGTTGCTGCGGCAATGCAGCGGCGGGTATTAGCGGTAAAGACATGGCGATGGAATTGGGTTTCAGAAGGGCGGCATTATAACCGCGATGTTTGGGCTTGGAGTAAGCTTACGCAGCCTATTTGGAAAGTGAGGAGGTCTTTATAATCCGGCGAACCAGGGTGTCGCTATTATCGGAACCGGCGGAAAAAATGCGATTGATGCGAGTTAGAGGCTTTGCTAAGTTGCCGTGCAGGCTAGATGCAGCTTCCGGCGCTTGTATGCGGCTATCGATTGCTGATCCAATAGAAGTATAAAGTTAATTCGATGCACTATTGGCAGTAGCGCAATGGGCGGAGCCTGTACGTATTATTTCATAGAGTTCAAACGCTTAGATTTTTCTGCTGTAATTCGATTTCCTGCATGTAGCGCTGCACGTTGTTTTCAAACACCGGCGGCATGTGGGTGAATTTGCAGCCGATGCGATGTTGATAGGTCGTGGCGTTGGCTCGCACATTCGTCACGCTTTTGATCACAAAACCAACGTGGGCTCGACTGCCATCGTGCAAATACAACGCACATTCGTTTATTACGGTGTCGGGTAGTAAAAAATCGGCAATTTTGGTGTCGGGATTCAAAAACGAAAATCCGGAAATACTGATGTCGGACATGCTGAAAACTTTGGTTTGCGTATCGGCTTCGCCTTCTTCATTTTCAATGGCAAGGCTGAGTTCGCAGGTGCTGTTTTTATGCGAGAGCGGTATTTTGACTCGATAATACTGGCGGCGCTGCATCCAGAATATGGCGTCCGGGATGGGCATCGCAAACACCGGATGGCCGTCGCTTTGCGACTTTTTGATGGCTTTGCCTCGGAACGAGACTTTAATTCCTTCGTATTCGGTACGGAATAGCACTTTTGCGGAGCTTAACAGCTGTTTATTCAGCAATTCAGTAGGGGCAACATCCAGCGTGATCAGGTTGGCTTTTTGATCAAGATCGATAATGGTGGTCAAAAACGATTGGTTATGTTCGCCAAAATGTGCGGAGATAATGCACTTCTTTTTTATTAAATCGCTCAAGTGACCAAAAATCAGCTTGGCGCTTCTAACGAGATAGTCGGATTCTTTTTGCATTAAATTGCTAAATATTGCGGATAGGTAAGAGCACTACTGTAAAATACCGCAGATTATAGTGCATATGGAAGGAGTTTTGATGGGTTGGTTGCTATTGTTCGCCGCGGGTTGCTCGGAAATCGTGTTTGCGATAAGTCTTAAATACAATGACGGGTTTACCAAGTTATGGCCAAGCGTAGTGACCGGCGTGTCGGGTGCGGGCAGTTTTTACCTGCTAATGCTGGCGATCAGGACGCTGCCATTAGGTACGGCCTACGCGGTGTGGACCGGTATGGGCGCGGTTGGCGTAGCGATAATCGGGATTTTTCTATTTAAGGAATCGGCGGACTGGTTTCGATTGGCGTCGATTCTGTTAATCATCGTCGGCATCGTCGGTTTGAAGCTGACGCATGTGGAATAATGCTGCATTTGCTGTCGCAATTGCCGTTGCAGGCAGCTGTTATTGAGCGCATTGGCAGTGGTGACGATGTCGTTTTGATGGATGGCGCGGTGTGTGCCGCGCTGGCCGGCCACAGTGGCAATGACTTGTTGCGGCAATTGCTGACGCAGTCGTGCAAAGTTTATGCATTGCAAGAGATGTTGCTGGTTCATGGCGTCGAGCTGCAACGCTTGTTGGCCGGTGTGGAGTCGGTCGATTACACAGGCTTGGTCGAACTGACCGTACGGAATCCGGTGATTCATTCATGGTGTTGATGGTTGATGGCATTGCATTGCCAACCAGCGACGATGGTTTTCTCCGAGATGCCGGGCAATGGAATCGCTGCGTGGCGGACGAGTTGGCCCGGCTTGAGTCTATCGAAATTAGCGATGCGCATTGGGAAATCCTGCTGTACATGCGCGACTATTACCGGCAATTCCAGCACTTGCCCAATGCCCGGATGTTTGTGGCGGCTATCCGCAAGCAATTCGGCGAAGACAAGGGCAATAGCCGTTATCTGCAAAAACTGTTTCCGCAAGGGCCGTTGAAATACGCTTGTAAAATCGCCGGTTTGCCCAAGCCGCCTACCTGTTTATAAAAAATGTTTTTGAGAGATTTTCATGAGTAATCCCCGCGTTGGATTTATTAGTTTGGGTTGTCCCAAAGCCCTGGTCGATAGCGAACAGATTTTGACCCGCTTGCGTAGCGAAGGCTACCAAGTCTCGCCAAACTATAAAGATTCGGATTTGGTGATCGTCAACACCTGCGGCTTTATCGATGCGGCGGTAGAGGAGTCGCTGGACAGCATCGGTGAAGCGTTGGCGGAAAACGGCAAGGTTATCGTCACCGGTTGCCTGGGCGCGCGCCAGGACGAGATTTTGGCGCGCCATCCGCAGGTTCTAAAAATCACCGGCGCTCATGCCACCGATGAAGTGGTGTCGGCGGTGCACGAATATCTGCCGCCAGCGCACAACCCGTTTACCGACTTGGTGCCGCCGCAAGGCATCAAGCTGACGCCCAAGCACTATGCCTATCTGAAAATATCGGAAGGCTGCAATCATCGATGCACGTTTTGTATCATTCCGTCGATGCGCGGCGATTTGGTCAGCCGGCCTATCGACGATGTGATGCTGGAAGCCGAACGTTTGGCCGATGCCGGCGTTAAGGAGTTGCTGATCGTTTCTCAAGATACCAGCGCTTACGGTCTGGATTTGAAATACGCGAGTCGGCGTTGGCGCGGGCGTGAATTACAGACCCGCTTCTATGATTTGGCCGAAGCATTGGGGGAGTTGGGGATTTGGGCGCGGATGCATTACGTCTACCCTTATCCGCATGTCGATGAAGTGGTGCCGTTGATGGCGGAAGGAAAAATCCTGCCGTATCTGGATATTCCGTTTCAGCACGCCAATAGTCGGATATTGAAGTTAATGAAGCGGCCTGCGGCCGCGGAAAACAATCTGGAACGTATCCGCGCCTGGCGGAAGATTTGTCCGGATTTGACGATCCGCAGTACCTTTATCGTCGGTTTTCCTGGCGAGACCGAGCAAGAGTTTGAAGAGTTGTTGCAATTCTTAAGCGAAGCGCAAATGGATAGGGTAGGTTGTTTTGCCTATTCGCCGGTGAAGGGTGCGGTAGCCAACGATTTGCCGGATGCCGTACCGGAAGAAGTCAAGCAAGAGCGCTTGGCGAGATTTATGGAGCATCAGTCGGCAATCAGTGCCGAGCGCTTGCAGCGCCGGGTCGGCAGAGTCGAGACAGTATTGGTCGATGAAGTGGTCGAGGAGGGGGCGGTCGCGCGCAGCCAAAGCGATGCACCTGAAATTGACGGCCAGGTGTTTATCGACGGCGCAAGCCATTTACAAGTCGGCGATTTCGTCGATGTCGAAATCGAGGAAGCCGACGAGTATGACTTGTGGGGTAAACTGATCTAACGAAAAAGCCGCTGGTTAGGCGGCTTTTTCAGTTCAATTTACAGCGGTGTTACGTTTTCCGCTTGTGGACCTTTTTGGCCGTTGGTCACTTCCATAGTGACTTTTTGGCCTTCTTTCAAGGTTTTGCGGCCGTTGCCGTTGATGGCGCTGAAATGTACGAATACATCTTTGCCGCCTTCTTGCTCAATGAAGCCGAAGCCTTTTTCATCATTGAACCATTTTACTTTGCCTTCTACTTGAACTGACATAAATCTCTCTTGCTAAAAAGTGCTAATCGCTGGTTTGTAACTAGGGTTGGTGAATAAAGCAGGTAATGGAAAACAATGTTTGTTGATCCGATTGCAGACTTGAAAAGCGACAACGATACCGAGCTAAATCGACTCCATTATACATCGCAATCGGCGGGTATCCATAAAAACTAGCTAGATTTTGCGAGTTAAATGCTTGTGACAATAGTTTGTCGGTTGTCTTATTGGGGGGGGGATTAGAGGCTAACGCAGGTTGCGGGTGGCTATTGAAAAGCTAAGATATTGAAAAGAACTGGTTTTTTACGGTGGTTTTGTGTGTTGCTGTTTTGTGTAAATTAGACTTTTGGCGATTGCAAACGGCAAATGACTCGCCGCAAAAAAGCAAAAAAATTACTAGATTTTGCAATTGACCTATTGGGCAGACCATGAAAAAAAGCCGCCCAATAAGCTTATCGCTTCAAAAATAACTGCCGTTAAGCAGGAAATGGGTAGCAATACTGCCGAAAAAACCGATCAAAATGACCGGCATCCATTTCAAGTGTGCGCTAAAGGTGTAAAGGCCTTTCATTTGACCCATCAAACCTACCCCGGCCGCTGAGCCGATTGCCAGCAAACTGCCGCCGACGCCGGCGGTCAACGTTACCAGCAGCCATTGGCCCTGGGATATTTCCGGATGCATGGTCAGTACCGCAAACATGATGGTGCCGTTGTCGATGAATGCCGACAGGATGCCGACCACTATATTGGCGATGGTCGGATCCATGCCCACGTACAACACATCAGAAGCCATGGTCAAATAACCGATGAAGCTCAAACCGCCGACGCTGATCATCACGCCGTAAAAAAACAGCAGGGTGTCCCATTCCAGCGAGGCAACGCTTTTGAACACGTCGAATTTTTGGTTTGATTTGGCGTCGGGAAGCGCGACGTTAAACAATTTATACACATGGGCGAAATCGCTCACTTTACCGTTGTCCTTCTCGGCGGTTTTTTGCAGATAGAAACCCAGGAATTTCAGATAGGTCAGACCCGCCAACATGCCGGCCGCCGGTGGCAGCTTCAATAAGTTCTCAAAGCATACGGCCGTGACAATGGTTAGCAAAAACAGCACGATCATCGTCATGGCGCCGCGTTTCATTTTTGGTGCTTTACCTACTGCCGCCGGCTGTAGTTTGGGTATCCAGAAATGCATGATTACCGCCGGCAGCGCGAAATTGACCACGGCGGGAATGAATAGCGAGTAAAAATCTTTAAATGGCACTACCTTGCTTTGCCAAACCAACAGCGTGGTGATGTCGCCGAATGGGCTGAACGAGCCGCCGGCATTGGTCGCCACCACAACGTTGATGCACGCCAAGGTAACGAACTTGCGGTTGTCCTTGCCCATGGCCGCGATCACTGCGCCCATCAGTAGGGCAGTGGTCAAGTTGTTGCAAACCGAGGACATAAAGAACGACATGATGCCGGTAATCCAGAACAGTTTGCGGTAGCTGAAGCCTTTGCTAAGTAACCAGACCCGCAGATTATCAAATACGCCGCGATCTTCCATCGCGTTGAGATAGGCCATCGACACCATGATGAATAAAAACAGTTCCGCGTAGCCTTCCAGGCACGCGCGGAAGGCATGGCCGGCCTGTTCGCTCATGCCGTTATTCACGTAAATACCGGCGATGAAAGCCCAGATCAAGCTCGCCGCCAAAACCATGGGTTTGGATTTGTTTAATTCGGTGACTTCTTCGGTCATCGCCAGCAGGTAGGCTAGGGCAAAAATGCCGATGGCTAAATAACCGACCCAGTGTTTGGTGAGATTGAGGACGTGTGATGCTTGTTCCGCATCTGCCCAGGCTATCAGTGGTGAGCACGTGAGCAAAAATAGTAGAAGGATGCGCGAAAACACGGGTGAACTCCTTTCAATAACTGGGTGCTGGACAGCCACGGCAGTGAGTGGGTTCCTCGGCCGTGACTGCTTTTGCCTTGCCCGTTTTAATACGGGCTTGGCGATCACGATATTACAAGTTTATAGCTGTATAGCGAGTGTAGCTTAGCATCGCTAAAACGCAGGGACCCCGCTTGGGATGCCCTGCTTTTATTTGTCTTTCGCTAGTCTACCGGGGATAGGCCTAAAGTCTTGCCTATGTTTTATTGCTCGGCTTCCAGCAGATAAGTCAGCCAGAGCGAGGACAGTTTTTCCTGTACCGTGTTTTGCCGTAGACGGGCCGCCAGATTTGGGAAATCGACATAGTCCAGTGCCTGATCCTGATTGTAACAAGAGTACATAAAGCTCTCTTCGCCGCTTTCCGGATCCACGTGTTTGCACAAACACTGGGCGCAGACGCCTTTCATCATGCACTGCATCGGCGAGTTGATCGAGCCGACGGCTTCGTGGCCTTCCTTCAAGTACGGTTTTAACGCGGCAAAACGCGCAGCTTTTACGGCTGCCATCATCCGGTCGGAACCGATCACGATCAGATGATCGACATCTTGCAGGCGCAAGCTGGTTTCACCCAATTTTCCGGTGGCATAGGACACCATGGCTTCGACGATATTGCCGACGAAAGTTTTATCCTGCGGCCGAGTGATCGGGATCGCGTCGTTGCCGGGTCTGTCATCGACGGCCCAAACGATCACATCGGACGCTTCTTCTATCTCAGGAACCTTGAACAAGTCTTCGCGGTTACGGTAACCGGCAAAATACAGCACCTTGTTACCGGCGGAGCGCATGGCTTTGCCGATAGAAAACAATACCGCATTGCCCAAGCCGCCGCCCAATAGCAGCACGGTTTGGTTTTGCGGGATTTCGGTCGGCGCGCCGGTAACGCCCATCAATACCAGCGGGTCGCCTACTTTCCAGGTCGCGCACAAACGGCTGGAGCTGCCCATTTCCAAGGCAATCAAGGATACCAAGCCTTGTTCTTTATCGACCCAGGCGCCGGTCAACGCCAAGCCCTCTGCGGCCAACGTGGTGCCTTCGACTACGGGAGCCAGGGATTCGTAGTTTTGCACCCGGTAAAACTGACCCGGTTCGAAATGTTTCGCGGCGGCCGGCGCTTTGATGACCACTTCGATGATGGTCGGAGTCAGGCGGTTAACCGCAACGACATGCGCGCGGAAGGTCGCATCCAGTCTGTCCTGCAAGTTGTGCAATTGCGTATCGCGTTGCGCTTGTTGCGCGGCATCCAGGGAAGAAATCTCGTTGGCGAACAGCTTGACGATATAGGGATAGCCGTCTTTCGCGCTGGCCATCGCTTTCACCACGTTGCCGGCGTAAACCGGATGGTTGTCGCCATAGAACGTGATGTGGCGGCCGTTGCTGTGGTATGAGGTAAACGGCGCCGGTTTGCCGACTTTGACTTGCGTCTCGTCGGTGGCGGCTACCAATTCCGCCTGGCCTTGCAACCATTCCGGTTCGTGGCGTTTGTAGAATTTGCGGTCCATCACAAAGGTGCCGGGATGCTCGGACTGGTAAATGGTGTTGGGTGCAGTACCGGCGGCGATGAATAGGCCGCGCAGTTTCACTTCCACTTCATCGGTTTTGCGCCATTTGCCGTCTTCTTCGCTTAGTTTCTCGAAACGCACGGCTTGCAAATGGCCGTATTGGTCTTCGATAGCTTCCAGCGGACTCATGCCTTCGGCTAAATAAATGCCTTCCGACAGCGCTTCGTGAATTTCTTCGTGGTTTTGGCGGTAAGCCGGAGAATCCTTGATACCTTTACGATAGAACAAGGTTACGCCGCCCCATTGTTTCAGGAAGGGTAGGAAGTTAGGCGTTTCGCCGGCCGCGGCAGCGCGTTCGCGTTCTTGCTCGATGACGCGGCCATGCGCCAGGAACTCTTCCAGAATTTCCAGTTCTTCGCCATCGTAACGGCCACGTACGGCGGCTTCGCCGTATTTAGCCACCAGTTTTTCGTAGCGATGCAAAATTTTGCTGACTTGGCCAGGATAGTAGGCGAGCAGCTCGGTGGTAGTATCGATAGCGGTTAAGCCGCCGCCGATGACGCCGGCCGGCAAGCGCACTTGCAGGTTTGCCAACGACGATTCTTTCGCCGCACCGGTCAATTGCAGGCCCATCAAGAAATCGGACGCTTTGCGGATACCACGGATCAGGTTATTTTTCAGGTCGATCACGGTCGGTTTGCCGGCACCGCTGGCAATCGCGATATGATCGAAACCCATCTCCCAGGCTTCGTCGATTGTGATGGTGCCGCCGAAACGCACGCCGCCATAGCATTTGAAAGCGTTGCGACGCAGAAGGGTCAGATAAATGACTTTCAAAAAGTTTTTATCCCAACGCACGGTAATGCCGTATTCGGCTACGCCACCGAAGCCCAGCAGCACGCGCTTATCCAGGTCTTCATAAAGGCTTTGGAAGTCCATGATAGGCATCGGCACGTTATCGCGGTCGCCGGTCAAGTGGAGGGGGAGCGGCTCGATTTTCAATGCATCGATACCGACTACGCCGAAGCCTTCGTTCAACAAGTAGTGCGACAAGGTGTAACCGGCCGGGCCCATGCCTGCCACCAATACATTCTTGCCGTTGTAGGGCAGTGCGGTAGAGCGCTTGATATTCAGCGGGTTCCAGCGGGTCAACAAGCTGTAAATTTCAAAACCCCAGGGCATGAACAGCACGTCGGTCAGTACGTTGGTTTCGATTTGCGGAATGTTGACGGCTTCGGTTTTTTGGTAAATACAACCGCGCATGCAGTCGTTACAAATCCGGTGGCCGGTGCCTGGGCACATCGGGTTGTCGATGATAATCATCGCCAGCGCGCCGATATTGTCGCCTTGGCGCTTGACCACATGCATCTCAGAAATCTTTTCTTCCAGCGGGCAGCCGATCATCGGCGCGCCGAGATGATTGGTTTTAAACGTGCCGTCTTTTTTGTTCTTGATGCCTTTGGAGCAGGAGTCGTTGTCGCGATCGTGGCAATAAATACAATGATCGACTTCATACAAAGCCTGGCGGCGAGAAAAGCGTTTGTCGGTCAGCGCAAAGCCGTCGCGGCGGCGATGATGGTGATCGTCGCATGCCCAAACGTCATAGCCGTTTTGCGAAACCGTTTCGTGTTCGACCAGATTTTCCAGATTGGTTTTTTCCGCGATTTTGAAGCTCAGCCATTTGGCGACAACCGCTTGTAATTCGGGTACTTGCTTGGCCGCGAAACTCCAGCGGCAGACGGTATCGTAGGCGGCAAGGTCCGTAGCGCTGGCGTTTTCTTGCTGCGACGCACGCCACAGGTCGGCGCCGAGCTCGCTCACAGCCAATTCCGGATCAGTTTTGAACAAATCTTGTTTACCGACGCCTGCCAGCAAATCGGCCAGTTGCGCGCGCAATGCGGCGATATCCCAGCCTTCGATAGTTTGGCCTTTGAACAGTTTGTTCAGATTGCCGACGATCTGGGTGCGGTAAACGAACACCGAGTCAAACTCGCTGCGAATCTTGCCGATTTGCTGGTCGCGAACGTCTTCGACATTAAACAGCTTGGCGACAAACGTGCCGACCAGCGGTGCCATCTTTACCAATAACTCGGAAACTTCCTCCGGCTTCATGCCTTCGCCGCCGCAAGCGCGGTAAGCGGAAATTTCCGCAAACAAGGCCGCGTCATGCTGTTGCACGGACTGATCGAATACCGCCAGCAAATCCGCCAGGCGTTTGGCATCGTACAGATCTTTATATGCAAAGCCGGGGATGCCGAGGGTGAGTTGGGTAAGTTCGCGAGTATTAAGCTGTTGTGTCATCAAGTTATTCCGTGAGCGTTCGCTTGAAGTTGTAAATGAAATTCTGAATTAAGGGCGGTCGTCGACGACGCTATCTTTGGCAGGCGGCATCAAATCCTCGCGGCTCAAGCCGAAAGTCAGAGCTAGCGAGCTGGCGATGTAAATGGACGAGTAAGTACCTTTGACGACGCCTATCAGCATCGCGATCGCGAAGCCGTGAATGGTTTTGCCGCCGAGGAAGGCCAGGGCCAGCAGGGTCAGAAATACGGTCAGCGAGGTCAGAATGGTTCGGCTTAAGGTGTCGTTCAGCGCGGTGTTGACGATTTCGTTAATGTTGGCGTTGATCCGGCTACTGTTAACGGTTTCTCTAATTCGATCGTACACCACGATGGTGTCGTTGATCGAATAACCGATCAGCGCCAGGATGGCCGACAATACGGTCATGTCGAATTCCCAGCCGAATACCGAGAAAAAACCCATGGTGATAATGCTGTCGTGGAACAGGGCGATGATGGCGCTTATCGACAGTTTCCACTCAAAGCGGATGCTGACGTAAACCATGATGCCGATAAACGCAAAGAATAGCGCCAGGCCACCATCGTTAATCAGGTCCTCTCCAACCTGCGGGCCGACGAACTCGACGCGGCGCAACTCGCCCGCCTGAGTCTGGCTGCTGTTAGCCACTTTCAGGACTTTTTCGCTTAGATCCTTCTGGCTGATGTTTTCTACCGGTTTCAGGCGGATCAATACGTCGGCCGCGCTGCCGAAGTTTTGCAGATTGGCATCGGCGAAGCCTTCTTGTTCCAGCGTGGTTCGCATCTTGTCCAGATCGGCGGCTTGGTTGTAATGCAATTCGTAGACGCTGCCGCCGGTAAAGTCTATGCCTAGATCCAGGCCTTTAACGAAAAACGAAACGATGGAAATCAATAGCAGTGTGCCGGAAAAGTAAAAGGCCAGTTTTCTTTTACTAAGGAAATCAATGTGTCTAGCGGAAGTCATGCCAATGTTCCTGATAAATGGTAAGTGTTGCTGTCCGGTCACGCTGAATCTGCTTAAGGTGCCAATATTGAAGGCGTGCGGACGATAAGGCCGGGAATTGTACTATTTTCTCCAGAAAGTGGGTGTAAAAAGCACGATCAGCGTAAACACCTCCAAGCGTCCCAATAGCATGGCGATGGAACAAATCCAGGTTTGAAAATCGCTGAGGCTTTGGAAGTTAGTGGCGGGGCCGACCTGATTCAAGCCGGGGCCGGCGTTGTTAATGCAGGCAATCACGGCGCTGAGTGCGGAAATAGGATCCAGTCCGGAAAAAATCAAGGAAAAGGTCAGCACTACGATGGAAATGAAATACAGGAAGATAAATGCCAGCACCGCGAAAATGATTTTGTTGGCGATGGGGGTGTTGCCGATCCGAATCGGATTGACCGCGCGCGGATGCAGTAGGCTAAACATTTCCCGGCCGGCTTGTTTCCATAACAATAAAGTACGGAACATTTTGATGCCACCGCCGGTAGAGCCGGTGCAGGCGGTAATGCAGCTCAGATACAGCATCCACCACGGTACAAACGGCGGCCATTTATCGTAATCAACGCTGGCAAAGCCGCAGTCGGTGGCGATCGACACCAGGTTGAAAGTCACATGGCGCAAATTCGTCGAGAAGTCTTCGTATACATCGAAGTGCCAAAGATAGCCGGCGCAAAGCAAGATGCTGCCGGTAATCACGCCCAGCATCGGTATCGCTTCCGGATCGAGTAGGTAGGGCTTGAGGCTGCGATTATGTAATACCGTGTAGTGGGTGGCGAAATTTATCGCGGCGATTAGCATGAAAATGGTCAATACCAGCTCGATGGCGACCGAGTCAAAATAGCCGACGCTGGCATCGTGAGTGGAAAAGCCACCCAGGCCCATCGTGGCGAAGGCGTGGCAGATCGCGTCGAACCAACCCATGCCGGCTAGTTTGAGCGCCAAGATACAAAACAGGGTGATGGCGGCATAGACCAGCCAAAGCAAGCGGGCGGTTTCGGTGATGCGCGGGGTGATTTTGCTGTCCTTGACCGGACCGGCAATCTCTGCTTTATACAACTGCATGCCGCCCACACCCAGCAAGGGCAGAATGGCCACGGCCAGTACGATGATGCCCAAACCACCGATCCAAACCATTTCATGCCGCCACAAATTCAGCGATGGCGCCAAATTGTCCAGGCCCACCAATACCGTGGCACCGGTGGTGGTGAAACCGGACATGGTTTCGAAAAACGCGTCGGTGAACGACAGGCCCGGCATGCCCCAAAGCAACGGCAATGTCGCCGCCGAGGACATCAATACCCAGAACGAAGCTACCAGCAAGTAGCCGTCCCTGGTCTTCACATCGCCGCGAAAACGCATCGTCAAGCCCGAAAGCAGGCTGCCAATCCCTATATTCAGCGACATGCCGTTTACAAAGTGGTCGACCATGCCGTCCTCGAAATACAACGATGCGGCTATCGGTAGCGCATAAGTGACGCCGAAGACCATCAAGATCAGGCCGAGTACAAAACCTAGAGTGCAAAAACGTTGCATAGTGCCTTGATTTAAAACCGAAAAGGTTTTGCCGAGTTGTTATGGGTCGCGGGTCTCGAACGCTCCAAACAGCCGAGCGCGTCGCAGCCGGCAATTGTAACAAACAATCGCCGAAATGGGCCTGTCACATAAGCTTAAACAAAGCTTCATATTGTTGTCACAAAGCATCTCTAAGCTGGCCTCGTCATCAGGGATAAACGTGAAACGGAAAATCGACGATTTCCAACTGCTGCGCGAAGGTCGCGGTCGACGCGCGCGGCAAACAACGAGGGCCAGACCATGAAGCTGATTTACTCCATTCATAAGTACGACGTGACGATGTTTACCTGGTTAAACGGCGTTGCCATTCATGCCTATCTAGTGCGCTTTTGCCGCGCGATTTCCCGAACCGCCGACGGTTTTTTGTATGTGTTGCTGGCGGCCTGGCTTTACTGGGATCAAGGCAGCAACGATGCGTTGTTGCGAGCCATGATCTTGGCGTTTTTGATCGAAAGACCGGTTTATACGCTGCTGAAAAAAGGCTTTAAACGCAACCGTCCGCAGCAAGCGCTGCAGGATTTCAAGAGCGTGATTACGCCGTCCGATCAATTCAGTTTTCCCTCCGGACATACCTCCGCCGCGTTCATGGTAGCTACCCTGGTCGGTTATTTCGCGCCTTCGCTAATGCCGGCTCTTTATGTATGGGCCGCGCTGGTCGGTTTTTCCAGAGTGGTTTTGGGCGTGCATTTTCCCACCGATACGCTGATGGGCGTGGTCCTGGGGGTTAGTACGGCAATTTTTAGTCTCGATTACATTTTATGATGAAAATTTTTTACGGTGTGCAAGGCACGGGCAATGGTCACATCACCCGCGCCAGAGTGATGGCGAAAGAACTATATGCAGCGGGTTTTGATGTCACCTTCCAGTTTACCGGCCGGCCGGCGGACAAATACTTCGACATGGAAGTGTTTAACGGCTATCAAGTCAAAACCGGCTTGACCTTCAATACCCACAACGGCCAGGTCAGTTATGTAAAAACCGCGTTGGAAGCCAGTCCGATCCGCTTTGTCAGAGACATCAACAGCCTGGATTTAAGCGCTTACGATTTGGTGATCAGCGATTTCGAGCCAGTCACGGCCTGGGCCGCGAAACGGCAAAAGAAAAAAGTGCTGGGTATAGGCCATCAATATGCGTTTAGACACAGTATTCCCCGCGCCGGCGGCGATCCGATCGCCGAACAGGTGATGAAGTATTTTGCGCCGGCCGACATCGGCATCGGCTTGCACTGGCATCATTTCGGTCAGCCGATCTTGCCGCCGATTATCGAAACGCCGGAGTTTCCGCAAAATACCCAAGCCAATAAGATTCTGGTGTATTTGCCTTTCGAAGATCCGCAAGCGGTGGTTAAGCTGTTGTGTCCGTTCGAAAACTTCGAGTTTCATGTTTACTCGCCGGAACCGGCGGTGTCTAAGTATCCGCATATCACCTGCAAGCCTTTGTCGCGGAACGGCTTCCAGAGCGACTTGTACGATTGTGCCGGCATCATCAGCAATGCAGGGTTCGAGTTGGCCAGCGAATCCTTGCAATTGGGTAAGAAAATTCTGGTCAAGCCCTTGCACGCGCAAATGGAGCAGATTTCCAACGCCGAGGCTTTAAAGCAACTTGGCTACGGTCACACGATGTTCGATCTGGATGATGCGGTGATTGAGGACTGGCTGCACAATCCCCATGCGGTGCATGTCACCTATCCCAATATCGCTAAAGTTATCGTGCAGTGGCTCCAGGATGGCATGCCGGCGATGGATGCGGAATTCACCGAGCGGGTTTGGGAGTCGGTCCAGGTGTTACAGATAAAACACTAAGCCGGCTCTAATCCTTATCCTCGTCGGGTATCAGACTTTTCAATTGTTGCGATAACAGCGTTTGCGCGCCGGTAGTTACGATTTCCTCGCCAGGCCGCAAATCGCCGGCGACGAAATAACCCTGGCTATTGCTGCTGTATTGCTTGAGCGCCCGGCGGTTGAAATGCTCTGCATCGGTTTTGATAAACACAAAAGCCTGGCCCAGATGCCAGACCAAGGCCGGTTGCGGGATATTGACGCCGCTATTGGCTTGGCCGCCCTCCGGAATCCAGGCGGTAATATGGGTGCCGAAAGGCAGGCGACAGTCCGCGCATTTGAAAAAATAACGCGGGCCTTGCGACACCGGATCGACCTGCGGCGCGGCGGAAATCAGCGCGGCGGGTTGGGCGGTTTGGCGTTGGCCGCGTTCGTGAATATGGATAACGTTGACGCCCGGATCGAGCCGACTATTGGCGGGCAGGGTGATTTGCAGCAATTGGGCGCGATGTTCCAGCAGTTGCGTGGCGTTTTTATCCTGGGTTTTGGTAAACCAGTTGCTCAAGGTGTCGCCCCAGACTAGGCGGCTGTTGGCGGCGATCAGTTGCTGTTGGTAGCTGTTGGAGGCCAGATTGGCTTTGTCCGCCTGCCAGATAGCTTGCTGTTCCTGCAGGCGGCGGGTGGAAACGATGTCCTGTTGATGCAGGTCGCGGGTGCGATTCAGGTTTTGCGCCGCTTCGCTGTAGCGGGCTTGCGCGCTGTCTTGCTGAGCGCTGGCGGCCAGGAATTGCTGGCGAATATTGAGTAGCGGTTCCGGATTGAGCACCGTGCCGTAAGCGGTAAATTCGGGCGTTTGCCTAACCTCTGCGAGCGTTTGGGTTTGAATGCCTGCTAATTTCTGGCCGGCCTGATCCAGTTGCAATATCTCGGAGTCGGCATTCGGGCTGGCCTGTTTGGTTTGGACGGCGCTTGACGATGCGTCGTCATCGTCCGCCAGCGCGGTGTTCGGGAGCAGGCTGAAAACGCCAAGCCAGCCGGCGAGGAAAAGTGCTATTCGCATGAATATTATTGAATGTAGTTTAACGCCTTATTGGCCGGACTTAAGTTAGGTACTCTCCGCATGGTCGGCGATTATAAAGTTTGGGCTGGCGGGCGCTGTAATTTTTTGTTGTGTTAAAAAAATAGCCGGTTATCCTTTTGGATTACTGTTAAGGCTTGAGGGAAATGCAAATGAGTGAAACACCTGAAAATTTGAAATATGCCGAGACCCATGAATGGGCCAAGCTGGAAGACGGCAATTTGGTGCGTGTCGGTATCACCGATTTCGCGCAGTCCGAGTTGGGCGACATCGTCTTTATCGGCTTGCCCGATGTGGGCAGGGTTGTGAAAGCGGGAGAACAGCTGGCGGTGGTGGAATCGGTAAAAACCGCTTCCGATTTGTTCAGCCCGGTCAGCGGCATTGTGGCTGAGGTCAACGAAGCGGTGTCGGACGAACCGGAATTGGTTAACGACGGTGCTTATCAAACCTGGCTGTTTTGCATCAAAGCCGATAACACGGCGGAACTGGAACAATTGTTGGATGCCGATGCTTATCGGACCCTGATCGAGGAGTAGGAACAGCCAATGGCAAATCAAAATGCAAAGGGATTTAAGCGGCTGATTAATGCCTGCTTTTTTTCGGTCGCCGGTTTCAAGGCCACCTGGCAACACGAGGAAGCGTTTCGCCAGGAAGTGGCGTTGTTCGTGGTAACGACGCCGCTGGCAATCTGGCTGGGCCAAACCGCCATCGAAAAAGTCTTGTTAATCGGCAGCGTGGTACTGGTGTTGCTGGTGGAGTTGTTGAATTCCGCGGTGGAAGCGGTAGTGGATAGAGTCGGTTTCGAACATCACGAATTGTCCGGACGGGCCAAGGATATAGGCTCGGCGGCGGTCATGTTGTCCTTGATTTGGGCCGGCGTGACCTGGGCGTTGATTTTGTTATAAGAGGGAAAGACGAGACGGCAATGGCGGCAGAGCGGTTGAATTTATCGCTTTCGTCTTGTGCCTATTTCAAACATCCGTTACCTTAGGCTGCTGAAATCGTTAAACAAGGATAATAATGAGTGCATTGATCTGTGGCTCCATGGCCTACGACACCATCATGGTGTTTCACGACAAATTTAAACATCACATTCTCCCAGAGAAAGTACATATGCTTAACGTGTCTTTCCTGGTGCCGGCTTTGCGCCGCGAATACGGCGGCTGTGCCGGTAACATCGCTTATAACTTGAAATTGTTGCAGGAAGAGCCAGCCATCATGGCTACCGTCGGTCACGATTTCGAACCCTACGCGCAATGGCTCAGCCAATGCGGCATCTCCAGCCGTTATATCAAGGTGCTGGACGATCATTACACCGGTCAAGCCTACATCACTACCGACGTGGACGATAACCAAATCACCGCTTTCCATCCGGGGGCGATGAGTTTTTCGCATTTAAATACCGTGCCGGCCGACTCGGGCATTACCATCGGCATCGTCTCGCCGGACGGTAAACAAGGCATGCAGGAGCATGCGCAGCAGTTCGTCGATCAAGGCATTCCGTTTATTTTCGATCCCGGCCAAGGCATGCCGATGTTCGATGGCGACGAGTTGCTGGCGTTTCTGGAGCTGGCCAATTACGCCACCTTCAACGACTACGAGTCGGAGTTGATGCAGCAGCGCACCGGCTTGACCCTGGAGCAAATCGCCGAAAAAGTCGATGCCTTGATCATCACTCTAGGCGGCAACGGTTCCAAGGTGTATACGCGCGGCGAATGCATCGATATTCCACCCGCCAAGCCCAAACAACTGCTGGACCCCACCGGCTGCGGCGACGCTTATCGGGCCGGTTTGCTGTACGGTCTGATCAACGATTACGATTGGGACGTGACCGGTCGGATTGCTTCGCTGTTAGGCGCGATCAAAATCGAGCACAACGGCACCCAGAACCACACTTTTACGATGGCGGAATTCAAAAAACGCTATCAGGATACGTTCGGTTCGACATTTTGAGTTTGACCAAAACCCAGGAACTGCTGGCTTTGATGGCCCGCTTGCGCGACCCGGAAAAGGGTTGCGCCTGGGACGTTAAGCAGGATTTCCATAGCCTGATCCCCTATACCATCGAAGAAGCCTACGAGGTGGCCGACGCCGTCGAACGTAATGACTTCGACGATTTGCGCGGCGAATTGGGCGACCTGTTGCTACAAGTGGTGTTTCACTCGCGGATTGCCGAAGAGCGCGGCTTGTTCGACTTCGAGCAGGTGGCGGCGGCAATTAGCGAAAAGCTGGTCAGCCGGCATCCGCATGTATTTGCCGATGTTAAATTCGACAGCGACGAACAACGTCAACAAGCCTGGGACGAGGCCAAAGCGCAGGAACGCCGCCTTAGACAGCCGGCGCAGCAAACTGAAAGCGTTTTGGCCGGCGTCGCGCAAAGCCTGCCGGCCCTGGTGCAGTGCGAAAAAATTCAAAATCGCGCCGCCAGCCATGGTTTTGATTGGCCGGCAGCCGAGCCGGTGTTCGACAAGGTGCGCGAAGAGCTGCAGGAAGTTCACGAAGCCTGGCAATCCGGCGATCAAGCGCACATCCAGGAAGAAATCGGCGATTTGCTGCTGGTAGTCGTCAATCTGGCCCGGCACCTGAAAGTCAATCCGGAAATCGCCTTGCGCGAAGCCACTAAAAAATTCACCCGCCGGTTTAATTACATCGAAAAGCAGGTAGAAGCCTCCGGTCGCGCGTTGCGCGATTGCGAATTGGCGGAACTGGACGGCTTGTGGAACGAAGCCAAACGTCACTTAAAGCAATTGCAGAAAAATGGCTAGTTTGCGCAAGGGTGATCCAAATTGCCTAGTGTGTTGTTTCAGTTTGCTTTTCAGCATCTGGGCATATAGCGGAAGTGCCGTTGCGGAATTATTGGGCGCAATCTCGGATGAGACCGCGCCGGTCGTTAAGCCGCTAGAACCTGAAACCGGCAAAAACGACGACAGGAAAATTATCTATCGAGTCATTTGCTCGCCTGAAGATCAAGACTTGCCCGACTGTGACCGATCGGCCGTCGACGACGGTAACGAAACCGCAGTATTGCCGATGCCTGATTTGCCGCCGGATAGCGCGGACCTGGCAGAACAGTCTGCGCAAACTGACGCCGCGAAAGTTACTGCGGAGGAAAAGCCGCAGAAATCAGTGCATAAAAAAGTAGCCAAGTCCGGTAAGTCCGCAAAAAAGACTGCCACAAAAAAGACGGTAGCCAAAAAGTCGGACAGCAAGATAAAACCGCGCAAATAGAGTTTAGAGCTCCGCTTTAGGCAGACACGGACGGCCAAATGGACAAAGCCCTTGGCCTGACTTTGGTGCAAGCGGAACTGCCGGCCGGGTTTATGGTCGAGTAGATCTAAACTTTTCAAGAGGCGTCCCCATGAAACTCCCCGGCATCCCCGCAATTCCCGCTTCCGAAATCACGCCACGCGAACTGTTTTACCAGCGCCGGCATTTTATGCAGTTGGCACTCGGCGGATCGGCCGCGTTGTTGGCGGGAACTGCTGTTGGCGGAGAAAAACTGGCAAGCAGTCTCTCCGAGGCTTACGGCCTGACCGATAAACTGACGCCTCTGGAAGACGTCAGCCAATACAATAATTTCTACGAATTCGATACCAGCAAGGAAGGTCCGGCCAAAATGGCCGGCCGCCTGAAAACCCGGCCGTGGACGGTCAGCGTGGAAGGCGAAGTCCGTAAACCCAAACAATTTGCCATAGAGGATTTGCTGAAGCTGGCGCCGATGCAGGAACGCATTTACCGCTTACGTTGCGTGGAGGCCTGGTCGATGGTCATTCCCTGGCTGGGTTATCCCTTGGCGGAGCTGCTGAAACAAGTGGAGCCGACTAGCGATGCCCGTTATGTGGAATTCGTCAGCCTGCAGGACCCCGAGCAACTGCCCGGTCAGCGCCGCGCCGTGCTGGAGTGGCCGTATCGCGAAGGCCTGCGCATCGACGAAGCCATGCATCCCCTGGCTTTGCTGACTTTTGGCTTGTACGGCGAAGTATTACCCAATCAAAACGGCGCGCCGGTCAGAATGGTAGTGCCATGGAAATACGGCTTCAAGAGCGCCAAGTCCATCGTCAAGATTCGCTTGCTCAAGCAGCAACCGACCACCAGTTGGATGCAAGCCGGCCCCAACGAATACGGCTTTTATGCCAACGTCAACCCGGAAGTCGATCACCCCCGCTGGAGTCAAGCCAAGGAACGCCGCCTGGGCGAGTTTCTGAAGCGGCCGACCTTGCCGTTCAACGGCTATGCCGAACAAGTGGCCGGCTTGTATGCCGGGATGGATTTGACTAAAAATTTTTGACAGTGAATTGGAAAACGCTTGACGATACTCAGCTGCGCCGTCTAAAAGCGCTGGTATTTTTGACAGCCTTGCTACCCTTGGCGCTATTGATGGCGGCGGCCTGGCAAGACAATTTGGGCGCGAACCCCATCGAAAAAATCACCCATAACACCGGTTATTGGACGCTGACGCTTTTGCTGATCAGTCTCGGTGTCACGCCGTTGCGGCAACTAAGCGGCGCAAACTGGCTTTTCCGACTGAGACGTATGTTGGGACTATTCGCCTTCTTTTACGCCTGTTTACACTTCCTGACTTATCTGGTTCTAGACCAGTTTTTCGATTGGTCGGCAATAGCCAAAGACATTCTGAAGCGACCCTATATCACGGTGGGTTTTGCGGCGTTTGTGCTGTTGATCCCGCTGGCAGTAACCTCCACCAACGCGATGCAGCGCCGACTCGGCGGCAAAAATTGGAAACGCTTGCACAGCTTGGTTTATCTGATCGCCAGCGCCGGCGTGGTGCACTTTGCTTGGCTGGTGAAAAAAGATTTGAGCCGGCCCTTGCTGTTTGGCGGGATACTGGCTTTGTTATTGGCCTTGCGCTGGTTTTATAAGCTTAAATCCGCCCGGTTAAGGCGTTCATATTCTTCGGTTTAGGCTAGGCTTATACGTTTTACGATTTGCAAAGGGATGCTCAGTTGCAAACAATCAGACCTAATGTAATAGATTTCGAAGCCTCCGGTTTTGGTTTCGATAGTTATCCCATTGAGGTAGGCGTGGTATTGGGTGACGGCCAAAAATATTGCGCGTTGATTAAGCCGGCCAGCGATTGGACTTTTTGGGACGCGCAGGCCGAACGGATTCATGGCCTCAGCCGAGAGACATTAAACAGTTGCGGAAAGCCTCTAGCCCTGGTGGCCAGCGAACTGAATGATTTTTTGGCGGGCAAAACAGTGTATAGCGACGGCTGGGTGGTCGATAAGCCGTGGTTGTCACGCTTGTTTTACCATTGCGGCGTACAACCGGGTTTTTACCTCAGCGCGTTGGAAATGATATTGAAAGAAGCGCAAATGGCTATCTGGAGCCAAACCAAACGGCAAGTGATTCAGGATTTGGCCTTGACGCGCCACCGTGCCAGCACCGATGCGTTAATCATTCAGGAGACGTATGCCCGTACCCGGCAATTGATCAACGGTGGGTTCGCGCCGGCTTGATGTTGAAGTGATTGCCGAAATTACGCCTCTTGGAGCGCGACGAATTTGTCCAAGGTTGATAACTAGCCGTGGCCTTGATAGCCTATGCCGCCGGCCGACGCTTAGCGGCGTATTTGGCGGAAAAGAGTTTGAGCCAGGGTTGGCCCCAACCCAAATAATTATAATAAACGATCAAATCGAGAGCTCGCATCATGAAACTGGAAACCCAATTTAGCATTCAGCAACTCAAACGCATCAACGTTCAGGGCATACTGTATATGTGTTCCTGCCCGTCGCAGGTTGGCGGACAGATCGATAGCTTGCGCAAGCTGTTCGATTACCAAGCCAATTGTTCCGAGCGTAGCGGCAGCGAGGTGCAAACCAAGGTGCATCAACGCATCGCCGATGCCACTCAAAAAGCCCATTTGATTATGGAAGAGTGTCTGAAAGATATATTGGAGCTGGAAGGCTGGGATCCGGAAACCCTGGAAATGCCGGCCGGCCTGCGGACTTTGCTGGAACAAGAGATAGACAGCGAGTAAGCAGGCGCGGGCAATTCCTTGGTGGCGTGCGTGAGCTGGATTAACAAAAAAATCCAGCGTGGTTTTTTAGGATAGCCTGTTTAATTTTGCGTGCCGGGCTGCTCCGTCATTGCCCGTATTTCTTTTCCAATTCCCGCGATAGGGCTTCGGCTTCCTCGTCGGACATATTTTCCAATTCTTGCAAGCTTTTGCCGGTCACTTGTTTTACCGCTGCCGCGCCTTGGCCTTGGCTAAGCGCACTGCGAGCTTCCTGAGCCAAGCGATTGGCGTCTTCCGTGGTTTGTTTGATTTTGGCGTCGTACAAACGATTCACTTCCGCATCGGATTTGCCCTTGGTCGCCGCGCCCAGGTTTTTACGCTTACTGTCCATCATTTCTCTGTTTGCCTTGGCATTGGCTGCGTCGATCATTTTTTGCGCCTCGCGCTCCCTGGCTTGTTCGGCGCGCTGCGCGGCTTCGCGCTGTGCCTGCTCCTGAGCTTCCAGTTCCGGGTCCCAATCCGCTAGGGCATTGGTGTTAAAAATAGTCAGTAATATGAGCAAGATAACGCGGTTCATAAGAGTTCTCCTGGCGATGCGGTGGTGTGTCGGCTAAGCGGATTCCGGCCGATCTCCGCATAAATTATTGTGGGTTAAATCCGCTCCAAAGGCTGCGTGTTCACTGTAGCCGTCCCTCCTGAGGCCTGTCAACCAAGTGCGGAACAGGTTTCCGAAGTATCCATTCTCAAAGCCAAGTGTATGTCGTATTTCCGGCAATCGTTGTGTGGTTTTGTTGAGTTTGTTGCTTAGCAGACAGAGGCTAAGCCGCGTTAAACGCTAATAGTCCCACGAATGCAAAGGTTTTAACATTGTCCTGTGGCCGGCATGGATGTTGCTCCGGGTAAGCGGGGCAATGCCGGGAGCGGAAGTTTGTTGGTGCTGCAACTCGAATAATAACAATCAAACGTTTTCAACCATCCGGGCGTTGCCCGGCCGGCACAGCTGCGGGGGCGGCTTTGAAAACGTGCTGTTGAAGATACTGGATAACAACAATCAGCGCCTAACATCGCGTGGTTTCGTCAAGCCAGTCACTTCGATTAGCCTAACGACGACTGGAGTATCCATGATCGAAACCTTTTACGATGTGATGCGCAGGCAAGGCATCACCCGCCGCAGTTTTCTGAAATTTTGCAGTTTGACCGCCGCCTCGCTGGGCCTGTCGCCGGCTTTCGCGCCGAAAATCGCCCACGCGATGGAAACCAAACCGCGCATCCCGGTGCTTTGGCTGCACGGTCTGGAATGCACCTGCTGTTCGGAATCCTTCATCCGCTCCGGCCATCCCTTGGCTAAAGACGTGATTTTATCCATGCTATCGCTGGATTACGACGACACCATCATGGCCGCTGCCGGCCATAACGCCGAAGCGATCGTTACCGAGATCGTCGAAAAATACAAAGGTAATTACATCCTGGCCGTTGAAGGCAATCCGCCGCTGGCCGAAGACGGCATGTATTGCATCATCGGCGGCAAGCCGTTTGTCGAGCAACTGAAATACGCCGCAGAAAGCTGCAAAGCGATCATCTCCTGGGGTTCTTGCGCCTCCTGGGGTTGCGTACAAGCCGCCAAGCCCAATCCTACTCGCGCGACCCCTGTACATAAAGTGCCGGGCTTGGCTGACAAACCCATCATCAAAGTCCCCGGTTGCCCGCCGATTGCCGAAGTGATGACCGCGGTGGTGGCTTACTTATTAACCTTCGACAAATTGCCGACCCTGGACAAACAAGGCCGGCCGCAGATGTTCTACAGCCAGCGTATCCACGACAAATGCTATCGCAGGCCGCATTTCGATGCCGGCCAATTCGTCGAGCAATGGGACGACGAAGCCGCCCGCCAGGGTCATTGCCTGTACAAAATGGGTTGCAAGGGGCCGACCACTTATAACGCTTGCTCCACGGTTAAATGGAACGAGGGCACCTCATTTCCGATTCAATCCGGCCACGGTTGTATCGGTTGTTCCGAAGACGGTTTTTGGGATAAAGGCAGCTTTTACGATCGCCTCACCGGTATCAATCAATTCGGCATCGAAGCCAACGCCGATGTGGTCGGTGGCACGGCAGCCGCCATTGTGGGTGCAGGCGTTGCCGCGCACGCCGGTTTGACGGCCTTGAATCGCGCCAAACAATCCGGGGATAAACAACCAGGAGCAGAACAATAATGACAGTCCGAAACACCCCCAATGGTTTTAATTTAAACGACGCCGGCCGCCGCGTCGTGGTCGATCCGGTCACGCGCATCGAAGGCCACATGCGCTGCGAAGTCAATATCGACGAAGACAACATCATCCGTAACGCTATCTCCAGCGGCACCATGTGGCGCGGGCTGGAAGTGATTTTGAAAGGCCGCGATCCGCGCGATGCCTGGGCCTTTGTGCAACGCATCTGCGGCGTCTGCACCGGTACCCACGCACTGACCTCGGTGCGGGCGGTCGAAGATGCCTTGAAAATCAAGATCCCGGAAAACGCCAACTCGATCCGCAACATCATGCAGCTTAGTCTGCAAGCGCACGATCACCTGGTGCATTTCTATCATTTGCATGCTTTGGACTGGGTGAATCCGGTTAATGCCTTGAAGGCCGATCCGGTAGCGACCTCAGCCCTGCAGCAACAGATTTCGCCGAGCAATCCCAAATCCTCTCCGGGCTATTTCCGCGACACGCAAAATCGCCTGAAAAAGTTTGTCGAATCCGGCCAGCTCGGCCCGTTCAAGAACGGTTACTGGACCAATCCCGCTTATCTGTTGCCGCCGGAAGCCGATTTGCTGGCGGTGACCCATTATCTGGAAGCGCTGGATTTTCAAAAAGACATCATGAAAATCCGCACTATCTTCGGCGGCAAAGACCCGCATCCGAACTGGCTGGTCGGCGGCGTACCGTGCGCGATCAATCTGGACGGTGTCGGCGCTGTCGGCGCGATCAATATGGAACGCTTGAATCTGGTGTCGTCCATCATCGACCGCACCATCACCTTTATCGATCAGGTCTATATTCCTGATCTTTTGGCCATCGCCCAATTCTACAAAGGCTGGTTGTACGGCGGCGGTTTGTCTGGCGCCAGCATGCTGTCTTACGGCGACATCCCGGACAAGGCCAACGATTATTCCGCCGCCAACCTGCTGATGCCGCGCGGGGCGATCATCAACGGCGATCTGAGCAAAGTCCACGAAGTCGATCTGACCGACCCCGAGCAGATCAAGGAATTCGTCCCGCACTCCTGGTACAAATACCCGGACGAAGCGCTGGGATTGCATCCCTGGGACGGCATCACCGAACCGAACTACAAAATCGGCTCCAAAACCAAGGGCGACCGCACCAACATTCAGGAACTGGACGAAAGCGCGAAATACTCCTGGATCAAAGCGCCGCGCTGGCGCGGGCATGCGATGGAAGTCGGTCCGTTGGCTCGCTACGTGATCGGCTACGCGCAGGGCAATAAAGAAATTACCGAGCAGATCAACTTTGTCCTGAAAACCCTGGACGTGCCGGTCAGCGCCTTGTTCTCCACCTTGGGCCGCACCGCCGCCCGCGGTCTGGAAGCGCAATGGGCTGCCGGCAAGATGCGCTATTTCATGGACAAGCTAATCGCCAATCTGAAAGCAGGAGACTTAACCACCGCCAATGTCGAGCGTTGGGACCCGGAAACCTGGCCGAGTAGCGTCAAGGGTGTCGGTTTCACCGAAGCCCCGCGCGGCGCGTTGGGCCACTGGCTGAAAATTGAAGACACCAAAATCGCCAACTATCAATGCGTGGTACCGACCACCTGGAACGGTTCGCCGCGCGACGAACAAGGCAATATCGGCGCTTTCGAGGCCTCGTTGATGAACACCAAAGTCGAGGTGCCGGACGAACCGGTGGAAATTTTGCGCACCTTGCACAGTTTCGACCCGTGTCTGGCCTGCTCGACGCATGTGATCAGCCCCGACGGTACCGAATTAACCCGCGTTCAAGTCAGATAAGGAATAGCCATGAAAAATTTGTTTTCGATTCTGTTTCTGCTGGCGCTGGCCGGCAATGCCCAAGCGCACAGTCATCCCGGTATTGACAGCCTAACGCATGCTTTGGAACATCTGTTTTTGATCCAAGGCCTATCGATGCCTTACGCGTTGGGTGCCAGTTTGTTGCTTCTGGTGTTGGCGGTGGCAGCAGCATGGTGGGCTAGCCAGTGGCGGAGACCCTTATGAGTGCGCCGCTGGCTCCGGTTTATGTTTACGAGTTGCCGGTCAGGCTCTGGCATGCCGTCAACGCGCTGGCGATCACGGTGCTGGCGGTCAGCGGATACCTGATCGCCGAACCGCTGGCTTCGCCGGCTGGCGAAGCGTCCGAGCATTTTCTGATGGGCTATATCCGCTTCGCGCATTTCGCGGCGGGCTATGTGTTGGCGATTGGGCTGTTGGGGCGATTGTACTGGGCCTATGCCGGTAACGAACATGCCCGGCAAATCTTTCTGCCGCCCTTGCTGCAAGCGCACTTCTGGGACGGCGTTTTGCAAGAAGTGCTGTGGTATGCATTTTTGACCAAGTCGCCGCGCCATTACATCGGTCACAACCCGCTGGCGATCTTGGCGATGCATTTCGTGTTGGTGTGGGGCTCGCTGTTCATGATCTTCACCGGCTTTGCCTTGTACGGCGAAGGTGAGGGGCAGGGTAGTTGGCAATACACGCTGTTCAGCAGCTGGTTATTGCCCTTGTTTGGAGACAGCCAAACTGTGCATACCTGGCACCATTTGGTGATGTGGTTCATCGTCTGCTTTGTGTTGATTCATATCTATGTTGCCGTGCGCGAGGACAAACTGTCCGGACAAAGCATGCTGTCCACGATAGCCACCGGCTGGCGCACCTTTAAAGACGACAAGCCGGTGGACGATGCTCATTAAATTCGTAGAGTGGGCACGGTTTTGGTGCCCACGCGGAATCGAACGGTGGGCACTTGACTGTGCCCACTCTACGTTTGTCTAAGCGGGTCATGGCAAGTACTTCATCCAACATTCTACTACTCGGCATCGGCAACCTGCTCTGGGCCGACGAAGGCTTTGGCGTGCGCGTCGTCGAGCATCTGCAAAAACACTACCGTTTCCCGGATAACGTGCAGGTGGTGGACGGCGGTACGCAGGGCGTGTATCTGATCGAGTATGTGCAGGCGGCGGACGTATTAGTGGTGTTCGACGCGGTGGATTACGGCTTGCCGCCGGCCACTATCAAACGGGTAGAAAACGACGAGGTGCCGAACTTTCTGGGCGCCAAGAAAATGAGTCTGCATCAAACCGGCTTTCAGGAAGTGCTGGCGCTGGCGCAAATGCTCGGTCAGTATCCTCAGCATTTGCTGTTGATCGGCGTACAGCCGGAAGAATTGGAAGATTACGGCGGCAGCCTGCGGCCCGCCATCAAGGCGCAGATTCAGCCGGCTATTGATATGGCTTTAGCGTATCTACAAGACTTTGGCGTGAGTGCGGAGTGTGTGGATCTGCCTGGCGAGTTAGCCGATCCGATCTTGAACATTCAACGCTACGAACAAGAACGCCCCTCGCCCGACCAAGCCTGCCGATTGGGTGACGACCGCATCGTATTATCCGCCGCGTTCGAAGTGAAACCGCCTTCCGCTTCCGATATGCCCAGCCTGCAAGTCGATGTCGATTATCGGGGCAAATACTGATGTGCATCGGCATCCCCATGCAAGTCATCGAGCCGCGTGGCGATGCCGCATTGTGCGAGTATAGGGGCCAAACCACGCTGATCGACATGATGCTGGTCGGCGAACAAGTAACCGGCACTTGGTTGCTGGTGTTTTTGGATGCGGCGCGGGAAGTCATCTCCGCGGAACGAGCCGCACAAATCGCCGATGCCTTAGAAGCCATGCGCTTAGCTATGCAAGGCGAAACCAACTTCGACCATTTATTCGCCGACCTGGTCGACCGCGAACCCGAACTGCCGGAATTTTTAAGAACATGACCTCACCCTTGCTGGAGAAATTGCAAACCCGCCACGGCCTGCCGCTTCTGGATGCCGACGGTTACGATTTATTCGTTCACGGCCATGAAACGGTCGTGCTGTTCTTTGCCAATGACCCGCTGATGTTTCCGGAAAGCCACGATTTGGCGGTGATTTTGCCGGAGTTGTTAAAAGCCTTTGCCGGCCGTTTACACGGCGCGCTGATCGACAAGTCCATCGAGCGCGAGTTGCAGGCCAGGCTTCGGTTTACCAGTTGGCCGTCCTTAGTGTTTCTGCGGGGAGGTGAGTATTTGGGTGTGATTACCGGGATCAAGGATTGGGCGGAATACGGGCAGGAGTTTGCGCGGATTTTAGCCGCCGAGCCGGGGCAACCGCCGGGGTTTGATCTTGGGAAGGTTTGTGGTGTTGGGCATGCTTAGTTTGTTTTTGACGGTGTTTGCTGGCTTTAAATAACTTAGCGGTCTAATTCCCTCTCCCTGCGGGAGAGGGCTAGGGTGAGGGGAATCTCATCGGCTCTTTAACAATTTGGTGTCGCTATCGCGGCAGAAATGAGGTTGGACGTATACTATCGCCGTCGCGCCTGTACTGGCGTGACTGAGTTTTCTACTTAACGGGGGTATCGCTGATATGAATCTCACACAACTGGAAGCCGAAATATTTTCCTTACCGCTTAAAGACCGGGCCGCTTTGGCACAGCGTTTGTTATTGAGCCTCGAGGAAGTTTCTGAATCTGACTTTGAGCGGTTATGGGGCGAGGAATCGGCGCGTCGAGTGGCTGAGTTCGACGCTGGCAAAGTGCAATCTATTTCCGGCAAGTTAGTTGCCGAGAAAGCCCGAGCCTTGATTAGGTGAACTACGAGTTTCTTCCCGAGGCGGAAGCCGAATATCTGGAAGCGATTCGGTTTTACCAAGATAAACAAAACCGGCTTGGTGCTTTGTTGATTGATGACTTCGAACGTGCCGTGAATTTGATTGTTCAAAAACCGGAAACTTGGCGAATGGTTCATCCAGCAGGCGTCCGCCGCATTGGTCTATCGCATTTTCCTTATTCGGTGTTTTATCGAAATTCTGCCGGGCGGATATTGATTACGGCGTTTGCCCACCATCGGCGTAGGCCGGGATATTGGCTTTCTCGGGTTTAATTAAAAAGGCTGAACATGGCGACAGAATTTATGGTTGAAGAAAATGAGATTGTCGATTATGTCGAAGGCGGTGCGGTTGTCAGTGTCGATAACTTGGATGGGGAAAAAAGCCGCTATAGCTAAATCGCCCGTGACCAAATAGGCAAAAAGAAAACGGTCAGCATTCGGTTGTTGGAAAGCGATCTTGAACGGTTGAAGGCGCAGTCGGTTAGGCAGGGCCTGCCGTATCAGGTGTTGATTAGTTCGTTGATACATCAGTATGCGAATGGGAAGATTAAACTTGATGTTTGATAATTTCGTTTTTCTGGTTTTTTCTGGTTCCCAATCTCCAGGTTGGGAACCGTGGCCTTGGAAGCTCTAGCTTCCAGTCTTGTTGATTAAATGTGTCGCTGTCGCGACGGGTTTATTTAAAGTCGGGCCGACAAATCGGCAGGATTGCCGATTTGCATGCGGAGCACCCGCAGGGTGAAACACAAGGATGTGTTTCGTGAAACCGACATGCAAAACCAGCCTCGCGATAGTGACACCAATAAACAAACTCCAATAAATTAACCAGATAACTCAAATCGGTCGCCAAAATATGACATCAATAACTCTCCCAATTTTCGGCCAAGGCAGCCAACCCGCCGAGGAAGACGGCGTCGAACTCGACTATCTGGCAATGCCGGAAGAAATGGCGACCTACCGGATGCCGACGATTTCGGTGGACTTGAACGCGGCTGATTTGGCGCATGCCAAAACCGTGTTGCAGCAACTGGAACAGGATTTAGCCGCTTACCCGGCAACCAGCCAAACCATAGACTTGATAACTCTGGACCAAACCAATCGCCAGTTCGTCGACGAACTGCTCGGCGAGGGCGAGGTCAGCATGTTGTGTAACGGCACGCAAACCCTGCGAATTCAGGAATCAGTGTTGGCCGGCGTCTGGCGTTCGCAGCGTTTGGATGGGCAAAAACAGATCGTTACCGATACCTTGGAAGTCGGCATCATCCCGCAAGCCATCTTGGAAACCGCATTTGCCGATGCTGCTAAACACATCGATGCCGACATGAGCGGCTTGCCGGACGGGGTAATGAACGCGCCGCCGCTGCTGGCGGAGTTGAATGCCAAAATAGCCGAGCATCAACCCGGCGCGGAAGCGCATATCATTAATCTCAGTCTGTTGCCGCAGACCGAGCAGGATTTGGCGTTTTTGGAACAACGTTTGGGCAGAGGCGGAGTGACGATTTTGTCGCGCGGTTATGGCAACTGTCGGATCGACGCCACGGCGACTCGGAACGTCTGGTGGGTACGATATTTTAATTCGCAGGACACTTTGATTCTGAATACCCTGGAAGTTAGCGAGGTGCCGAATGTGGCGTGCGCGTCGGCGGAAGACATTGCCGACAGCCATCAGCGCTTGCAGGAGATTTTGCAGGTGTATTTGTGAGCGACGACTTCTTCGCCGGTGCTTACGGCGGCGATGCCTCGCGCTTGCCGGCGGATGCCAAATTGGAATGTAAAATCTGTTGGCATGTTTACGATCCGGCCGAAGGCGACGCCGTCTGGCAAGTGCCGCCCGGCACAGCCTTTGCCGACTTGCCCGAGCACTGGAGCTGCCCGCAATGCGGCGCGCCGAAGCAGGGCTTTTTGGTGCTGGACGACTGACTATGCACTGGCGGGACGGCGAGCAGATTCGGCAGACTTTGGAGGCGGTGTTTAACGACATCCTGACCACGCGGATGCGAGATATGCCGCTGCTGAATCCGGCACTGGCGGTGCGGGCGCTCGGTTTTGACCGCTACAACGCCGATTGGCCGGGTGTATTGATTACGCCGTGGTTTATGAATGTGTTGCTATTCCCGGGGGCGGAGAGCGGCTGGATAACTCAAGTACCCGGCAGCAAATTCGAGCAGATTTTCCCGTACGGTAGCTTCGAATTTACCGTCGCCGACGAAGCGCAACTGGGCCGGTACGCGCAGTGTTCGCTGTTTTCGCCGATGTTTCAGTTTGCCGATCAAGCGGCGGCATTGGCTGCGGCGGAGAGCGCCTTGCAAGCCTTGCTGACCGGCCCCGCGCCGAGCGCTATCAGCCGCCGCGATTTGTTGCGCGGCAATCTGGGTAGTCGTTAAGTGACGCCGGCCGGTGAGATTTATATCGAACTGGTTCGCCGGGCCGGACAGGTTGGGACTGTAAATATAGTCTCGACACGGCCGGAGGCGGCGCGGGTGTTGATCGGCAACACGCCGGAACAGGTGTTGAGCGTGGTGCCGCTACTGTTTTCATTATGCGGTAATGCTCAGGCTTACGCGGCTTTACTGGCCTGCCGTGCTGCCTTGCAGATGCCGGCCGAGCCGGAAGCAGATGCTGCTCGGGAATGCTTGCTGCAATTGGAAACCGTGCGCGAACATGCCTGGCGGATATTGCTAGATTGGCCAGGCTTGCTGAAAAGGCAACCGGACAAAACAGCCGTTGCGGCGTTGTTGAAAATCGATAGACAGTTTAAGGCGTGTCTATTCCAGGATGGCGAGGCCTTTATACCGGATAGCCGGTTGCAGATCGACGCGCCGCGATTGCAGAGTTTGCTGGCCGAACTGACCGGCTTGATCGACCAAACCATTTTCGATGGCGGCCTGAGCGGATTTCTCGCGATTACGGACGAAGCGCAATTGCGCGATTGGCTGGATGGTAACTCGGCCTTGTCTGCCGAGTTATTGAACGCACTGTACCGGTGGAATTGGTTGGCGCTGGGATATAGCGATGTGGCTTGTTTACCGGAATTAGACTACGCCGAGCTGCATAGGCAATTGCAAAACGAGGATTTATCGGCATTCTGCCGTGCGCCGCAGTGGCAAGGCCACTGTTACGAAACGACGCCATTAAGTCGCCAGCAAGCGCAACCGCTGATAGCTGAGTTGCAAAGCCGTTACGACAATAGTTTGTTGGTGCGGTTTGTGGCGGTTTTACTGGAAGTGGCGGCAATCCCGCAAGGTTTGACTGCGTCAGAAGGACGGGCGTACGCCGCCAATTGCATCGGTCTGGCACAAGTGCAAGCAGCGCGGGGCTTATTGATTCATCGCCTGGCCTTACGCCAAGGCCGGGTGTACGATTACCGCATCGTCGCACCGACCGAATGGAATTTTCATCCCGATGGCGTGCTGGCCCAAGGCTTAAAGTCTTTGCAAGCGGACAATGCGGATGGCTTGCGGCAACAAGCGGAATGGCTGATCAACGCGGTCGATCCCTGTGTGCAATACCGGCTAGTGCTGACGCCGGAAAACTAACAGAGTAATTACCATGCACGAAATGTCGCTCTGCGAGAGCGTGTTACAGATCATCGAACAACAAGCCAAGGCGCAGCAATTTGCCAAAGTCAAAACCGTGTGGCTGGAGATCGGTGCTCTGTCTGGGGTGGAGCCGGAGGCGATGCATTTTAGTTTTGAAGTGGTGATGCAAGGCTCGCTGGCCGATCAGGCCCGCTTGGAAATTATCGAAATGCCGGGTGTGGCTTGGTGCATGCCTTGCGGCTGCGAAGTGTTGGTGCAACAGTTGTACGACGAATGCCCGCACTGCGGCAGTCATCAATTACAGATCGTCGACGGCGATCAAATGCGGATTAAAGAACTGGAGGTAGAGTAATGTGCGGCGTATGCGGCTGCGGCGAGGGCCCTATTCACTCGCACGACGAACCACACGATCACGAACATGATCACCACCATGGCCATGGCCATGAGCATGGACATCATCATCACGAACATAGCGCGGAACATTCGCATGCGCCGGGGTTGACCCAGGCGCGAATGGTGCAAATCGAGCAGGATATTCTGGCCAAGAACAATCGTTATGCCGACGAAAACCGCCGCTATTTCAGCGAGCGCGGCATGCTGGCCTTGAACTTGGTGTCCAGTCCCGGTTCCGGCAAGACCACGCTGTTGACCGAAACGATCCTTTGTTTGAAAGACGAGTTGAGCATCGCGGTCATCGAGGGCGACCAACAAACCGCTCGCGATGCCGACCGCATTCGCGCTACCGGCGTGCCGGCTTTGCAAATCAATACCGGCAAGGGTTGCCATCTGGACGCGCACCGGGTGGGTCATGGATTAGAAAGCTTGAATCTGCCCGAGCATAGCCTGCTGTTCATCGAAAACGTCGGCAATCTGGTTTGCCCGTCCGCTTTTGACCTGGGTGAAGCCCACAAGGTGGTAATCCTTTCGGTCACCGAAGGCGAAGACAAGCCGATCAAATACCCGGACATGTTTCATGCCGCCGATTTGATGATCTTGAACAAAACCGATCTGCTGCCGTATCTGGATTTCGATAGCGCGCAATGCATCCAGTATGCGAAGCAAGTTAATCCACGCATCAAGGTGTTGTCCTTATCGGCCAAGACCGGCGAAGGCATGGAAAATTGGTTGACTTGGTTACGGGCGGAGATGGCTTTGCAGCGGATCGCGTATGCCTAACCGACTTTGCCTCAACTTTTAATACTGCTATGTGCCTAGCCCTGCCTGCTCAAATTACCGATATCGATTTCGCGACGCAGATGGCGACCGTCAGCGTGGACGGCGTCAAAGTCGAAGTATCTCTGGCTTTGGTCGATGATGTGAAAGTCGGCGATTACGTGCTGGTGCATGTCGGTTACGCGCTGAACAAGATCGATGAGGACGAAGCCTTGAAAACGCTGGCGTTGTTTGCAGAAGCCGGTTTGACCGCCTCATGAAGTACATCGACGAATTTCGTCAGCATGATGTAGCTCAGAAACTGGCGCAAGTCATTGCCCAAGCCGTTAAGCCCGAAAGGCATTATCGCTTGATGGAATTCTGCGGCGGCCATACTCACGCGATTTTTCGTTACGGCGTACAGGATTTAATGCCGAGCAATGTCGAGTTTATTCACGGCCCCGGCTGCCCGGTGTGCGTGCTGCCGACCGGACGCATCGACAACGCGATTCAGCTGGTCGAGCAGCATGATGTCATTCTTTGCACCTACGCCGATCTGATGCGGGTGCCGGGTGGCGGCAGGCAAAGTCTGCTCAAAGCCAAAGCGGCCGATGGCGATATTCGCATGGTTTATTCCACTCAGGATGCTCTGAAAATTGCCCGGGACAATCCGGATCGGCAAGTCGTGTTTTTCGCGATAGGCTTTGAAACCACCACTCCGCCGACAGCGGTGGCGATCAAACAGGCGCAAAGCGAAGGGCTGGGCAACTTTTCGGTGTTTTGCAACCACGTGTTAACCCCGGCAGCGATGCGGGCTATCCTGGACGCACCGGAACCGGTCTCGATAGATGGTTTTCTCGGGCCATCGCATGTCAGCAGCGTGATCGGTAGCAAACCCTACGAGACCTTCTCTGAACAATACGCCAAACCCATCGTTATCGCCGGTTTCGAGCCGCTGGATGTGATGCAATCGGCGTTGATGCTGATTCGGCAACTCAACGACGGCCGGCATGAAGTGGAAAACGAATACAGCCGCGCGGTGACGCGCGACGGCAACGTCAAAGCGCAAGCCTTGATGGCGGAAGTGTTTGAGCTGCGTCCGCAATTTGAATGGCGCGGCCTGGGACTGATTCCGAATAGCGCATTGAAGTTACAAGCCGGGTTTGCCTACTTCGACGCCGAACAGCGCTTCGAGATGCCGGCTATCAAAGCCAACGATGTGAAGGGCTGCGAGTGTCCGGCCATCCTGCGCGGCGCGAAAAAACCGCAAGATTGTAAGTTGCTGGGCACGGTCTGCACCCCGGAAAATCCGATGGGCTCGTGTATGGTGTCGTCGGAAGGGGCTTGTGCCGCGTACTGGAGTTATGGGCGGCTGCGGCAAGGCTAGGGGGCGTTTTTTAGAAAAGGTGGGCACCGTAAGAAGTGCCCACCTTGATCACCCTAGTTTTATGGCGGGGTGAGTGAACTGGGCTTATTTATAGATTTCCGCGGCAGCGGCTTTTAACTTCGCGTCATTGCCCTGCATAGGTTTCATCATATCGTTTTTAGAGGCTTTAGCCCCCGCGACTAAATCATCGGCGGTTTTGAATTTGGCTTTTAAGGCGTCGACCGCCGGAGCCACCGAGCCGTTATGGCAACCTTTACAGGTATCCGCTTCGCCGGCCGTAGACAGGGATGGTGTTAAGGCGACGGTAGCGACTGCCAACATTGCAAATAGTTGATTTTTCATTGTAAGTTTCCTCGTGGTTTTAATTATTGTATTTACCGGAATCGCTTCAACACTTTATGAAAGGTGTGTCATGCGCAAACCGATGGCGCGGATGGATTTAATCATCGGCGGAAGTTTTCTAACACAGCATGAAATTCGAAGCAAACTCTGTGAGGGATTTGATTAGCAGCAATGTTTTGCAGGGGTGAGCGTGCTGCACACATAAATTTAAGCTCTCCTGCCAATGAATTCATTAAATTTTGAGACAAAACCAGTGTCTGAGCGTTACGCAACCCCTTTAAATCTAAAATCCGGCCACGTCGATCTCAGCCACGGCAGTGGTGGTCGAGCAATGGCGCAATTGATTGATGAACTGTTCATCAAGCATTTTGATAACGATTTGCTGCGTCAGCATAACGATCAGGCTTTATTCAACGTGCCGGCCGGACGCTTGGCGATCAGCACCGATGGGCACGTGATTTCCCCGCTGTTTTTTCCGGGTGGCGACATCGGTTCCTTGGCGGTGCATGGTACGCTGAACGATGTGGCCATGTCCGGTGCTAAGCCCTTGTACCTGGCGGCGGGTTTTATCCTGGAAGAAGGCTTGCCGCTGGCCGATCTGGAACGCATCGTCATCAGCATGGCCGCCGCCGCCAAGGCCGCCGGCACGCCGATCGTCACCGGCGATACCAAAGTGGTGGAGCGCGGCAAGGGCGACGGCGTGTTCATCACCACGACCGGCGTCGGCGTGGTGCCGGAGGGTGTGAATATCTCCGGCGATCAAGCTAGGCCCGGACACGCGATTTTGGTCAGTGGCTCGATAGGCGACCACGGCGTGGCGATCATGGCCAGTAGAGAGAATCTGCAATTTCAGACCAGCATCGTTTCCGATTCCGCCGCTTTACACGGCTTGGTAGCCGATTTGGTGGCAACAGCGCCGTCGGCCTTACGTTGCTTGCGCGACCCGACGCGCGGCGGGCTGGCGACAGCTCTGAACGAGTTAGCCAAACAATCCTGCGTGGGTATGGTGATAGACGAAGCCAAGATTCTGGTCAAGGCCGAAGTTAAAGCCGCCTGCGAAATCCTCGGGCTCGATCCTTTGTATGTCGCCAACGAAGGCAAATTGGTCTGCATCTGCGATGCAGATGCAGCCGAGGAATTGCTGGCGGCGATGCGGCGGCATCCGCTGGGCCGCGACGCTGCGATCATCGGCCAAGTCATAGAAGACCCGCACGGCTTCGTGCAAATGACCACGGCTTTCGGCGGGCGGCGCATCGTCGATTGGCCGGTCGGCGAGCAGTTACCGCGCATTTGCTGATGCCCGGTAAGGCGATCCGCGCCCGCGGCGTGGTGCAGGGCGTCGGCTTTCGGCCGGCGATCTGGCATCTGGCCCGGCAGCATGGGGTGACCGGATCGGTGTGGAACGACGGCGAAGGGGTGATGGTTCATGCTTTCGGCGCCGAGCAGGATCTGGTCGACTTTGTTGCCCAAATTCCGCTACGGCTGCCGCCTCTCGCTCGTTTGGACGCCTTGGAAGTCGAAGAATTGGCCGGCTCCGTGCCCAGCGAATTTCAAATTGTCGCCAGCCGCCACAATGGCATCGATACGCCCATTGCCGCCGACGCGGCGACTTGCCCTGATTGTCTGGCCGAGATCGCCGACCCGCGCAATCGCCGTTACCGTTACCCGTTTACCAACTGTACCCATTGCGGCCCGCGTCTGTCCATCGTACAAAGCGTGCCTTACGACCGGCAAAACACCAGCATGGTGGCGTTTCCCATGTGTTCGCAGTGTCAGCAGGAATACGACGATCCGGCTGACCGGCGCTTTCACGCCCAGGCTAATTGTTGTCCGATATGCGGGCCGAGATTGTGGCTGGCAGATGCGCCGGGCAACATCACTCCTACATTGTGCGAAGTGGTAGCAAATCAGGTAGGGGCGAATTCATTCGCCCCGTTGCCCGATTCAGGGCGAATGAATTTGCCCCTACATGGCGAGCATTCTGTTAGTGATACTGATGATAAAACGTCCGGGTTTACTGCGGTAGTTTTCGCCGCCAGCCTGATCCGCAAAGGCCTGATTGTCGCGATCAAAGGGCTGGGCGGCTTTCATCTGGCTTGCGATGCGAGTAATGCCGAGGCTGTCGATAAGCTCAGACAGCGTAAGCGTCGTTATGCCAAACCGTTTGCGTTGATGGCTAGGGATACGACCATGGTAAGCCGTTATGCGTCGATCAGCCCTCTGGAATTATCAGCGCTGCAAGGTCGCGCCGCGCCTATCGTATTGTTGCCAGCGCAAGGCGAATTACTGGCGTCAGGCATCTCGCCTGATGACGACAAATTTGGGTTTATGTTGCCTTACACGCCCTTGCATACCTTGCTGATGCAAGAGCTGGATGCGCCTATCGTGTTGACCTCAGGCAATATCAGCGATGAACCGCAATGCACCGATAACGCCGAAGCGTTGGAAAAACTGGCGGGCATTGCTGATTATTGGTTGCTGCACGACCGCGATATCGTCAACCGCCTGGATGATTCCGTAGTGCGATTGATGGACGGCCAGATGCGCATGCTGCGCCGGGCGCGCGGCTATAGCCCGGTGGTTTTGAGGTTGCCTAAGGGTTTTGCAGAGTCGGGCAACATTCTGGCGATGGGCGCGGAGTTGAAAAACAGTTTCTGTTTACTGAAAAACGGCCGGGCTATCGTCAGTCAGCACATCGGCGATTTGGAAAACGCTGCCGTGCAACAGGACTACCGGCACGCCATCGATTTGTACAAAAAACTTAACGACTTTCGGCCGGTCAAGATTGCGGTAGATAAGCATCCCGGCTATTTATCGACCCAATACGGTCAGACTTTGGCGGTGACTGAAGCGGCCGAATTAGTCAGCATCCAGCATCATCATGCCCATCTGGCGGCTTGTCTGGCCGAACATGGTGTTGGATTGGACGCGCCGCCGGTATTGGCGGCGATCTTCGATGGCCTGGGCATGGGCGAAAATAGCGAATTATGGGGCGGCGAGTTTTTGCTCGGCGATTACCGTAGTTACACCCGGCTTGGACATTTTCAGCCCATCGCCTTGCCCGGCGGCGCGAAGGCAATGCGCGAACCCTGGCGCAACGCCTATGCGCAACTGCGGCATTATTTCGACTGGCAGGCTTTACAGCGCGATTATGCGGACTTGGAAATCATGCGGTTGTTGGCCGGCAAACCGTTGGCGACGCTGGACACGATGCTGGCAAAAAATCTCAACTCACCGCTGAGCAGTTCCTGCGGACGCTGGTTCGACGCTTTCGCGGCCGCATTAGGTTTAAATGCGGAACGAGTCGATTATGAAGGCCAGGCGGCGATAGCTTTGGAGGTTTTGGCCGCGCCGTTGATTGCCGAAGAACGGCCTTACCCGCAGGCTTGGTCTATGGGTCGGAGCCGCGATTTGGCAGTGTTAAGCTGGCAAGGCCTCTGGCAAGCGGTGCTGAATGATCTGCCCAGCGGCGCCGATAAAGCCCGCATCGCAGTCCGCATTCACCAAAGCCTGGCCGCCGCGACCGTCGACGTGTTGAATGGCTTGAGTCGCCAAACCGGCGCGAATAGCATCGTCTTAAGCGGCGGGGTATTTCAAAATCGCTTGTTGCTGGAAGCTGTGAGCGAGCAATTGCGGCAACACGGTAAAACCGTGCTATCACCGCAACGCTATCCGATGAACGACGGCGGCTTGGCTCTGGGGCAGGCTGCAATAGCTGCTGCGTTACGCTAGTATCTGGATTGTTATGTCTAATTATTTGTACTAATATGCGTACAAATAAATCCTTGGAGGCCAATATGGACGCAATCAATTACAGCTATACCCGTCAGCATTTTGCCGAAGTGATGGACAAGGTCAACGGCGATCACGCACCTATCCTGGTGACTCGGCAAAAAGGCAAACCGGTGGTGATTATCTCTCTAGATGAATACAACTCGCTGGAGGAAACCGCTTACTTGCTGCGCAGCCCCAATAACGCCAAGCGCTTATTATCGGCGTTGGAGCAGGTGCGCAAAGGGGGCAGTCAGGAACGCAGCCTGATTGAAGCCGAAGATGCCGATTAAGTTTGCCGACGAAGCTTGGGAAGATTATCTGTACTGGCAACAGACTGACAAGCGTATGTTGAAACGCATCAATACTTTGTTAAAAGACATTCAACGCCAACCATTCGAGGGTTTAGGCAAGCCCGAACCATTAAAGCATGGGCTGACGGGGTTATGGTCGCGGCGGATCGACGAGGAGCATCGGTTGGTTTATGAAATGCAAGACGGCTGCATTGCTATAGTGCAGTGTCGGTATCATTACTAAGACGGAATATTCACGTAGTGAAACTAAATGATCTTATCAAGCGAGTAGACGAATTACTGGAGCACGGCAGAATTGTTCTACTAACTAAATCCGCAGACGATAGTCACCCCCATTTCGTGTCGGTAAATTCAGCACCAATGGCTGGTTTTCGATCTGCGAGTCTTTCCTTTATTGATCGAGTATACGGGTCTGAACACCCCTACTACATTGAGTTTACGATGAAGGCAAAAGGGAATTTCGTCGACAATGCTGAGAGAGGCATTGCAATTTTGAATGCCATACGCGCAGAGATCGCCGGTGGCTGGCTCATCAGTTTTAAAGGTTTGGTGACCTCTGAATTATTCTCGGATTTTTTGGAGATGGCTGAACATTTGCTCGAGAATGGTTATAAGGATCCGGCTGCAGTAATGATAGGCTCAGTACTGGAAGAACATCTTCGGCAACTTTGTTTGAAGCATGCGATTGAAATCGAGGAAGAGAAGAATGGTCGAATGTTTCCGCGAAAGGCTGATCGATTGAATGCCGATCTTGCGAGAACCGAGGTATATACAAAGCTGGACCAGAAACTGATAACTGCGTGGCTTGATTTACGAAATAAAGCGGCTCACGGTAAATATTCTGAATACACTAATGAGCAGGTAAGGCAGTTTTTAAGCGGTATTACCGATTTTATCGTTCGGATATCGCTCTGAGCTTTTTGATTTTGGCTAACAAATAAATAATTTCTCCCGCTAAACCTGCTTCTCAAATACCACCTCAAACTTGCCGTAACGCTGCAAAATCGCCGGCAACAACAATAAATTCAACACGGTCGAAGAGGCCAAGCCGCCGATGATGATGGCCGCCATCGGTCCCATGATTTCCCGGCCCGGATTGTCGCTGCCTATCGCGATCGGCAGCATGGCCAGCGCGGTGACCAGCGCGGTCATCAGGATGGCCGGCAGGCGTTCCTGAGCCCCGCGAATCAAGGTTTCAATGGACCAATCCTGGCCTTCCAGTTCGATCAAATGCTGATAATGCGAGATCAGCATGATGCAGTTGCGCACGGTGATGCCGAACAGCGTGATAAAGCCGACGAAGGAGCCCACCGACAGCGTGGCGTCGGTGATCACGACCGCGGCGACGCCGCCCAATAAGGCAAAAGGCAGATTCAGCAAAGTCAGTAGCATATGCCGCAAGCTACCCAAGGCGATAAACACGAAAATCAGCACGCCGGCACCGGCTAACACAGCGTGGATGATCAGCGTTTCCCGAGCCTTGGCTTGTTCCAGCGCCGCGCCGATAAATTCCGGATAGCTGCCGTCGCGCCAGCTGATCTCGTTTTGCACCCGTTGTTTCAGTTCAGTCATGAAGGCGTCCATATCGCGATCTTCAACCTTGCAAGTGACGGTCTGGATGCGTTGCGCGCCTTGATGCAGGATGTTGTAGCGGCCTTCGCCGTGGCGAATTTCGGCCACTTCGCCGAGCAGCACTCGCTGGCCTTCGCTATTTTTTAGCGGCAGTTGAGCTAAATAATCGGGTTGACTGCGCCATTCCGGCGCCAGTGCCACCGCGACATTGAAAATCCGGTTGCCTTGCAGATTCTTGCCGACGATGCGGCCTTCGTAAGCGGTCTGCAGCGCGCTCATCACTTGTGCCGGGCTGATGCCGCGAAACTTTAACTGCTCCAGATTAAGTTCGACTTGCAGCAAGGCCGTGGCCGGCGGCGAGCGCAGTTGCACATCTTCCGCGCCGGGGATAGTGTTGACCAGCGCGGCGAGCTGTTGGGCTTTACGGTCCAGTTCGGCCAGATCGTTGCCGTAGATATTCACCACCACCGGCGCGGTGTAGCCGGAAATGGTCTCGTCGACTCGTTCGGTCAAAAAGGTATTGGCTTCGAAATTGATGCCGGGGAATTGCTCTAACACCTCGCGCAAATTGTCCAGCACTTGTTGCTGATCCTGCCCGGACAAGGGCTTTAGCCGCACTTCGTATTCGCTGTAATGGCTGCCGTAGGTATCGGCGCCGCGCTCGGCGCGGCCGGCCCATTGCGATACCGATTCCACGCCGTCGATAGCCATAATTTGCTCGGTCAATAGACTGCCGACGCGAATCGATTCCTGCAAGGAAGTGCCCGGCATGCTGGCGGTGTGCACGATGAAATGGCCTTCGCGTAATTCCGGCAGAAATTTATGATCCAAACGCAGAAACGCGGCAATACCGATCAGGCAGGCAAATACGCCTACCACTACCACGGTTTTAAAATGTCTGATAGCCCAGAGCAATTGACTGGCGTATAGCGGCTTAAGCCGTCGCAACACGGGTGGGTCGATGTCGTCCGGTAGCTTGTTACGAAATAGCAAATGGCACAGCGCTGGCGTCAGCGTCAGCGCCACCAGCAGCGACATCAAAATCGCCAGAATATAGGATACGCCCAGCGGCGCGAACAGCCGGCCGCTGACACCATCAAGTGTTAGTAGCGGCACAAACACCAACGCGACGATGAAGCTGGCGTAAACCACCGAACTGCGCACCTCCAGCGAGGCGTGGTAAATCACCGTTTCGGCGCTATCCGGGAAGATTTTCAAGCGGTTTTCGCGCAGGCGTCTAAAGATATTTTCGGTGTCGATGATCGCGTCGTCCACCACCTCGCCCAGCGCAATCGCCAACCCGCCCAACACCATGATATTTAAGTTGACGCCGCATTCCAGCAGGACCAGTGCGGCGGTCAGCAGCGACAACGGAATCGCGGTGGCGGCGATAAAGGCGCTGCGCAGATTGAATAAAAACACGTACAGCACCGCCAGCACGAATAGGCCGCCGATCAGTAAATGTCCGGATAGATTATGTACGGAGGTTTCGATGTAATCGGCCGGCCGGAATAAATGCGAGTAGAAGTCCACGGACTGCTGCTTGAAAATCGGTTGAAACTCCTCAAGTACGGCTTCGACCTGCCGTGACACCGACAAGGTGTTGGCGCCGTATTGGCCGATCACCATCATCACGATGCCGGGCTTGCCCATGATTTGCGCAGCGCCTATGGGCGGCTCGGGGCCATAGCTAATTTGCGCGACATCGCCCAAGGTCACGTTCATGCCGTCCTGGCGTTTGACGATCAGTTGCTTGAATTGCTTGGGGTTGGCCGGCTGGCCGCTGATTTGTAAGGTAAAACGCTGGTTGGTGTTTTCGATGAAGCCGGCGCCGTTCATTTCCGCCGCGCCGGCTGCTGCGTTGACGATGTCGTCTATCGACAGATTAAAACGTTGCAGGGCCGCCGGTTGCAATTGTACTTGCAGTTGTTGAATGTCCCCGCCGAACACATTCACGTCGGCCACTCCCGGCACCGCCAGCAGGCGAGGGACTAACGTCCAATCCACCAGGCTGCGCAGTTCCATCAGGGTCTTGCTGTCGGAGTGCATGCCTATCGTCAATACCGTGGCCGACGAGGACGACAGCGGCACCGCTACCGGCATGCCAATACCGGCCGGTAAGCGTTGACTCAGGCTGTTCAAACGCTCGCTGACCAATTGTCGATTACGGTAGACGTCGCTGTTTTCGTTAAACGTGGCAGTGACGATGGATAAACCCTGGATTGACTGTGAGCGTAGTGTTTGCAAACCAATCAGACCGCTGATGCTATTCTCGATTTGCTGGGTGACCAGTACTTCCACTTGCTCGGCCGCCAATCCGGGCGCTTCAGTCTGGATGATGACTTGTTTGGGGGCGAATTCCGGAAAAATATCCAGGCCGGCATTGGCGAGCCGATAGCCGCCGTAAGCGAATAGCAGTAATGCCAGTGCGACGACAATGCCGGAATAACGAATGGAAAAACGGACCAGAAGTGCGAGCATGAGCGACGAAAAGGGTTAAATAGCGGGCTATTGTGCCTTGTCGGTCAGGTTTGGTCCATGCTGGCGCCGTGCTCCATCAAGGCGTTGGTGGGGCGTGGCTTTAGCTTTGCGGCGTTTTTAGAGCGGAAGGATGGTCGAGAGAGTGTCCCAGCATCTAAAGCAGGGACGTAAGCGTTCCCGCTTTAAGGTAAGGATTAGGAAAGTGGTTTTCTACGAGCTGTCGCGATAAAACCCAATAATGCTGAACTCATCAGGCCAAACGCCGCCGGTACAGGAACTGGGGTTGTGGTGGTTAAAAGTCTGAATTGACCGTCCCTCTTTTCCGGGCCGGTGAAGTTCAAGCGAAAACTATGCAGGTTGGCAAACGCCGCGGGATTAGTAAAATCGCTGAAACTTACCAAGTAGTTATTGTTGCCGGTAAACGTTTTGATACCGGAGCTTGAGCTGCCGTTAGCTACCATCTCCACATTTACGCCCAGATCGATTGCCAGTACCTCCAGCTGGATGGCGTTGCCGTGAGCGGTAAGATCGAGTGCATCGAAATTCCATAGGATGGACGCGCTGCCGGCCGATCTGCCGTCATTCGATATGATCAACTGGTTGTCGCCGGAAACGATTTCAGTGGTATTGGCAAAGCGGTCTCCCGAGGCTTCGGCGATGAAGGTTCTCGAGGCATTGCTCAGGTCGGTGCCGGTAAGAGCCGATACCGTGTCGCTGGTGGAGCCGGTACTGCCGCCGTCATCCATTACTGATTGAGAATGGCTGAAATCATCGATCGTCAATGTGTTAGCTTGGCTTTGGCCGGATAGTGCTAAACCTGCGCTTAGTAGTAAAGTTGCGAGGTGTTTTTGCAAATGTTTGGCATTCATATTGGTTATCCGAATCAGGTTTGGGATTTGGCAATCAGGTGATTGTGGTGTCGGGTTTAAACGGTAACGGCTTTTTGCTTTCTGCCGCTGAAAATACCCATTGCGCCGATAACCAGCAAAGCGGTTACAGAAGGTTCTGGGACCGTTGACAGGTTGCTGAAATCCGCATCCCAGGCGGCATTGGTGCCGCGCAATTTCAGTTCCAGACTGCTCAGGTGTTTGAAGGCTGTGGGGTTCGAGAATTGCGAGAAGTCAAATCTGGTAGTGCTCGGCGAGCCGATTGCTACGCTGGCCAAATTCTGAAAACTTAATATCGACGTACCGTTGGCTATCATTTGAATTTGGTAGGCGGCGTCGCTAGATTCGGTGGTAAGCAGTAGCGCGCTTGCGAAAGTCGTGAAGTCGACGGCGTCGAAACTGTAGAAGATACTGGCAGTGCCGGTTGATCTGCTGCTATTGCCGACGGTCAATAAGCCTTCTTCGACTACAACGCTAGTCGAACCAGTGCGCGGCAACGGCGTTGCGGTCAATGTTCTTTGCAGATTGCTCAAGCCGGTGCTGGCGACGCTAAATGGACCGTTAGTTGAGTTTGTGGCGTGTTGAAAGTTGGTGAAATCATCTATCAATGTCGCCGACTCGGCGAGTTGAGCAAATAAGGCTAAAGTCAGGATTAATCCCGATAAGCGTATTTTGGGCATTACAGAGTTCACGGGGAGTCCTTTTGGTCAGTGGCTGAAAAATGAAGTTTTCGCGCGCAAGACATTTGCTTGCATAGTGCGTCACTATGTGTAAGCATTAGTCGAGCCAACTTTGTTTAAATAAATGTAATCAATTGCTTAAATGTGATGTACCAACGATTTTTGGTCGAGCTGCTGACAGCTGGGGCAGCTGTTGCGACAGTTTTGGCAGGGGTGGCATTTTCAGTTGTCATACGAGGCGCTGAATAGCGGAGCGGGGTATTTTGTTCCGTCGTATTGCTGGGTTTTGGTGGCAGTTGCTTGGATTACTTGCCTTGCTTTGCCGATCTTCTAAAAGTGCGATAGCATCGTGCTAAACCCCTCAATCAGGAGTCCAGCCTAATGGATAGTCAACATATCGATTTGCACCGCTCCATCATTTCTTTGAGTTGTGCGTTGGACTTGGTCGGAATCGATGAAGTGAAACACGGCAAGCGGGTGGCGATGATGGCTTGGCATATTGCCGGCAAACTCGATTGGCCGGCGGAAGACAGGCTAAGCATTCTGTATGCCGGTATGCTGCACGATTGTGGGGTGGCCAAGGTTCGAGAACATCGGCATTTGACTGAATCGCTGGAATGGGATGGTGCCGAAGCGCATTGTTTACGCGGCGCGGAGTATTTAGAAGCCTGCCCACCCTTGGCGTATTTGGCTGAGGAGATTCGTTACCACCACACCCGTTGGGAGCGGCTGCTGGAATTGCCGCTGTCGCCGACGGTGCGGCTTCGTACCAATCTGCTGTTCTTGGCTGATCGTATCGACGTGCTGCAAGCGCCGTATCTGGCTAGCGAGCAAATTTTGGTTGCCGCGCCGAAAATTGTCGAGCGCGTGCAGAGTTATTCCGGGTCTTTGTTCGCACCGGAATTGTTGGCCGCCTTTGCCGAATTGGCCAAAAGTCAGGCGTTTTGGCTGGCAATGGACCCGGAGTATCTGGACGAGGATTTGCGCGAATTGGGGCGCGATTTGCCGGAAGTCGACTTGGCTTATCCGTCGTTGCGAGAAATGGCGCGGCTGTTCTCGCGGGTGGTGGATGCGAAAAGCCCTTACACCGAGCAGCATTCGGAACGGGTCGCGCAGATCGCCCGGCAATTGGCGATGGATTTAGGTGTTACCGGTTGCGATCTGGAGCAGGTGGAAATTGCCGGGTTGTTGCACGACATAGGCAAGTTAAGGGTTTCCGAGGATATCATCGACAAGCCGGGTAGCCTGACTGTCGAAGAGCGCGCCTGCATGCAGCGACACAGTTACGATACTTACCGGATTTTGCAGCGAGTGTTTAAAGATACCAAGATTCCGCAATGGGCCGGGTTACATCACGAAAACCTGCGCGGCGAAGGCTATCCGTTTAAGACCATCGGCAAATCCCTGGAGTTGGAGTGCCGGATTATCAGCGTGGCCGATATTTTTCAGGCGTTGGCGCAATCTCGGCCGTATCGCGAAGGTATGCATCTGGCTGACATACTTGAGTATTTGCGGCAGAGGGTGGCGGATGGCGTGCTGGATGCTGAAGTGGTCTCGAAGTTAGCCGAGAACTCGGATCGTTATTACGAATTAGCTCAGGGCGAATGCCTGATGGATTAAATCCGGAGTTGGGTTATTCCGTCCCGCACGCAGTAAAGATCATTATTTCATTGCGGACATATAGGGCAATGGCAGCGGCTTGATTGTGCAAATGTGCGCACTTTGCAAGCCCTTACGTTTAGCACTGCATAGCCGGGTATAATCCGCCGCTATTGTTCGCAACCGTTCTATGCCATGTCCGAAGACTATTATTTCACCCCCGATCAAGCCGTCGAATCCTTAAAAGTACCGCCGCATTCCATTCAGGCCGAGCAATCGGTGCTGGGCGGCTTAATGCTGGATAACCAAACCTGGGATTCGGTAGCCGACAAGGTGGTCGAGACCGACTTTTATCGCCGCGATCATCGACTGATTTTCCGTGCTATTGCTCAGCTGGCGGAAAAGCAAGATCCGTTCGATGTGGTGACCTTATCCGAGGTGCTGGAAACCACAGGTGAACTGCAGGATGTGGGCGGTCTGGCGTATTTAAGTACGCTGGCCCGGGACACGCCCAGCGCCGCGAATATCGTGGCCTACGCCAATATCGTGCGTGATCGTTCGGTATTGCGGCAACTGATTCATGTCGGTACCGAGATTTCCGATTCGGCATTTACCACCGAGGGCCGGGAAACTGCGGATTTATTGGAAAACGCCGAGCGGCGGGTATTCGAAATCGCCGAGCAGCGGCAGCGCGGGCAGGGCGGGTTTAGCTCGATCAAATCCTTGCTGGCCAAGGCCGTGGATAAAATCGAAACCCTTTACGAATTGGATGGAGATATAACCGGGGCCAGCACCGGTTTTACCGATCTGGATGAAAAAACCTCCGGCCTGCAGCCTGCCGATTTAATTATCGTTGCCGGCCGGCCGTCGATGGGTAAAACCACTATCGCAATGAACATGGCCGAGAACGTGGCGCTGAAAAGCGGCATGCCGGTGGCGGTGTTCAGTATGGAGATGCCGGGCGAATCCTTGGCGATGCGGATGATGTCGTCGCTGGGACGCATCGATCAACACAAGGTGCGAACCGGTAAACTGGACGATGACGATTGGCCGCGCCTGACCTCGGCAATCAATTTACTGGCCGAGACCAAGCTGTTTATCGACGACACGCCGGCGCTGACACCGACCGAGGTTCGCTCGCGCGCCCGCCGTTTGACCCGCGAACATGGCCAGCTGGGCTTGATCGTGCTGGATTATTTGCAGTTGATGCAATCCCCTGCCAGCGGCGATAACCGGGTTCAGCAGATTTCCGATATTTCTCGCGGTCTTAAAGCCTTGGCTAAAGAGCTGAATGTACCGGTGATTGCGCTATCTCAGCTTAACCGGAACCTGGAACAACGCCCCAACAAACGGCCGGTCATGTCCGATTTGCGTGAATCGGGCGCGATCGAGCAGGATGCCGACTTGATCATCTTCGTTTACCGCGACGAGGTGTATCACGAAGACAGCCCGGATAAGGGAATTGCCGAGGTGATCATCGGTAAGCAACGTAACGGACCGTTAGGTACGGTGCGACTGACCTTTCTGGGGCAATACACCCGTTTCGAGAATTTTGCCGGCGTATACAACGGTCCGGAGGATTACGAATGACGCCTGCGGCTTTTGTACGTCTGGATTTGGAAGCTGTGCGTCATAACTTGATGCAAGTGAAGCGTTACGCGCCGGACAACAAAATCATGGCAGTGATCAAGGCCAATGCTTATGGACACGGTATGGCGCGGGTAGCGACCGCTTTAGACTTGGCCGATGGCTTTGCCGTAGCCCGGGTGGATGAGGGCGTCAGGTTGCGTCAGGCCGGATTTAAACAAGCCATCACCGTGTTGCAGGGCTTTGTTTGTGTGGATGAATTGCTGCAATTGTTGAAGTTTCAATTGGCGGCGGTAATCCACACGCCGCAGCAAATCGCCATTTTGCAGCAGCAAGCCGATGCCGAAGGCAAACTCGCCGTTTGGTTGAAGATGGACACCGGCATGAACCGCCTGGGTTTTAAAGGCGCCGATTTCAATGCTGCTTATCAGCAATTACTGGGGTGCGAGCTGGTCGAGCAACCGATCAATCTGATTACGCATTTCGCCAACGCCGACGACTTGCTGGACGATAAAACCCGCCGGCAAATCGATTTGTTTAACGATGCCGTAAAAGACTATCCCGGCGCATGCAGCATCGCTAATTCCGCGGGTATTATCGGTTGGCCCAATGTCCGTTTCGGTTCCACTCAGGACAGGGCCAGCGATTGGGTGCGGCCGGGATTGATGCTATACGGCTGCTCGCCGTTTGCCGGCAAGACCGGCGCGGATTTTGGGTTAAAGCCGGTGATGAGTTTGCATTCGCGGTTGATCGCGGTAAAGGATGTGGCGGCCGGAGAAACGGTAGGCTACAGCGGCACCTGGCAATGCCAAACCGCGACCCGCTTGGGGGTGGTTTCAATCGGTTACGGCGACGGCTATCACTGTCACACTAAGAGCGGCGCGCCGGTGCTGGTTAACGGCCAACGGGTGACGCTGATCGGCCGGGTGTCCATGGACATGATTACCGTCGATTTGCACAGCCAGCCGGGTGTGCAACCCGGCGATCCGGTCACTTTATGGGGCGATGGGTTGCCGGTCGAGGAAATCGCCCGCCACGCCGACACCATTCCTTATACCTTGCTGTGCGGCATTACCCAGCGGGTACAGGTGATTGAGCAAGGTTTGGGCGATGGCTGTGCTCAGACTGTCGCTTCCACCTCATAGCCGGCGAATTTGCGGATATTGATCACGCCGGTATCGAACAGCAAATACTGGCCTTTGATGCCTTCCAAAATGCCGGATACCAGCGGTTCCTTATCGAAATTAAACGATTTCACCTTGCTGGGGTATTGCAGGACCGGATAGTCCAGGCTCAGGGATTCGGCATCGTTGAGCAATTGCGGTGGGCTGTCCGGAAATTGCGCGGCGATGCCTTGCAACTGATCCGCGCAGTCCGTCAACAATCGATCGCGGATGGCGGTCATGTCCAAGGGCACGGTGTTGTTTTTCAGCATTTGCTGCCAGCTGGTTTTATCGCTGACATGTTGCGCCAAGGTTATCTCGATCAAGCCCGATAGATGGCGGGATGTTACTTTGAAAACCGGTAGAGCTTGTACCGCGCCTTGATCTATCCAGCGGGTCGGCGTTTGCGATTGCCTAGTGATACCGACTTTGATGCCGGAAGAGTTGGCCAGATAAACGATATGCGGTTGAAAGCAAAACTCCTCTCCCCAACTCGGTTCGCGGCAGGTACCGGCGGCGTAATGGCAGGTTTCCGGTTTCATGATGCACATATCGCACTGCGCCAGCTTGATGAAGCAGGGGTAGCAATAGCCTTGATTGAAGCTTTTGTTGGTTTTTTTTGCGCAATGCACGCAAAAAATCTGGCCGCTGTAGCGTAGCGACAGTTTTTTGCCCAATAACGGGTTCAATTCGATTTCCTGTTCGCCGATCGGCAAGCGGTATTGCACTGGCTCGGCCAATGCGCTTGTCATTTTTCGCAGATTGCCTAACACCTTATTTAATCCTGATAGCCCAATAACGGCGGCTATAATGACAGCGATTCCAGCTTACTCAAAGAGGATTTGATGTCGTTCATGCAAGTTGCCGCCGGCGGCAATATTCCGTTCGAAATAAATGTAGTGGTCGAGATTCCTGCATTCAGCGATCCGGTCAAGTACGAGGTGGACAAACACACCGGAGCCTTGACCGTGGATAGATTCATGGGCACAGCGATGCAATATCCCTGCAATTACGGTTACATCCCGCAAACGCTGTCCGAAGACGGCGATCCGATGGATGTGATGATCATCACCCCCGCGCCGTTGCTGAGTGATCAATTGCCGGCCGGTTGGCGTGTTGAAAATGATAGACGAAGCCGGCCCTGATCCGAAACTGCCGGCGGTGCCGGTACCGCGCTTGACGCCATTTTACAATCACGTCACCGATTACAAGGATTTGCAACCGGATAAGCTAGCCAAGATTACCCATTTTTTCCAACACTACAAAGATCTGGAAGAAGGGAAATGGGTCAGCGTGGAAGGTTGGGGCGGTATTGAAGATGCGCGGCAAGAGATCTTGGCTAGTGTCGGCCGCTACAAAAGCTCGCATAGCAGCCGCCGCTAATTGGTGTTCCCTTATTAGCTCGTCGCTTGGGAAAGTTTCAGTTTTTTCGCGCGGTACATGGCGCTATCGGCTCGGTTCAGCAAGTCGATACTGGTTTGGCCGTCGTGGTGGTAGATGGCCGCGCCTATGCTGGCGGTGATAGAAACCGGTTTGCCATTGATGCTGCAAGCTTTCGCCAACTGAGACTGGATTTTTTCTATCACCGCCGCCACGCTGCGGTCGGCATCGACTTCGCCGAGCAAAACCAAAAATTCGTCGCCGCCGTAACGGCAAGCGGTATCGCCATAGCGAAGACAAGCCGACAAGCGTCCCGCTACCTCTTTCAGTAATTGGTCGCCGGCCGCGTGGCCGAGTTCGTCGTTGATGTTTTTGAATTCGTCCAGATCGATAAATAATAGTGCGACGGGTCTTTGTTGGCGATCGGCTTGGGCCATGGCCTGTTGCAGGCGGTCCAGCAACAAAATTCGATTGGGGAGGCCGGTTAGCTCGTCGTGATGCGCACAGTGCAGCGCTTGTCTGTAGTTCTCGTTACTTTCCAGCAGTTGCTGTTCCAAGGTTTTGCGCGCAGCGGCAAGCGATTCGATTTGCCGGCGAGCATCGGCCAGTTGCTGTTGACTAATAGCCAGGGCGCGTTCCAATCCGGCGATTTCCGCGCGGGTTTGATTCAATTGACAGCATTCACTATCGCTTTCGCATTCCGGTGTTTGGCTAAGCCAGCGTTGGGCGACGACGGATTCGATAACAGTTGGTTTATGGTGCTGGAGTCTGATTCGGTTATTCATCACAGCATCTCCACTAGGACAGCGACTGAATCGATGGCAGTCAACACTGCGCTGGATAAGATCGAATTATCAACTCTCATGACAATAACCTTTATGAATTAAGTGGCCAGAAATCTCATTAACCGAGGATTGTTGGCTTTATGGAGTCAATTCTTATGCCAGGAGCATTGGTCTTGAGTTTATTGTCAGGTAACTGCCTGTTGTTAAAAGGATTTGTAGCTAATGAAACGATGGGCGGTGGCGGGGTAATGCGAGGTGTTGGGACTAAGTGTAGACGGTATTTCGTCAATATTACGAAATACCGTATTTCTAGCTTGGGTGGCTTAGGTTTTTTGTTCGATGACCAGATTTTTTTGCAGTTCTTGCGGCGGTACCGGATGGGTCGGTTTTTGATATGCAGCCAGAATCTGTTTCACATAATTACGGGTTTCTTGATATGGCGGGATGCCTTGATAACGTTCTACCGCGCCTTCCCCGGCATTGTAAGCGGCCAGTACTAAATCGACTTTACCTTCGAAATGCCGTAACAGCCAGTGCAGATAAGCGGTGCCGCCTTTGATGTTTTGAATCGGATTCCAGCTGTCTTTTACCCCAAAGCGTTCGGCGGTTTCCGGAATCAGCTGCATCAGGCCCTGGGCGTTTTTGCCGGACAGCGCGCTGGGGTTGAAAGCCGATTCGGCTTGAATCACCGCCATGATCAGTTGCGGGTCGATGCTGTAAATCGGCGCAATCTCTTTAACCCAGGCTTCGACCAGTTCGCGCTTAGGATTGGGTTCGGCAACCAGTTTAACTTTGGGTTCCGGTGCCGGCGGCTGGCAGGCCGGATCGTCACTAGGTGTTATATCGCCAAAACGGGTCAGCATTTGCTTAGCATGGCTATCGCCGTGTTCCGCCGCTTGTTTAAACCAGTGGCTGGCTAGCGGAATGCTACGAGCCACGCCGCGGCCGTTAAAATACATAAAACCGATGCTGTAAGCCGATTCGGCATCGCCTTGCAGCGCGGCCTTGCAATACATATCAAATGCCTGGCGATAATCTTGTTTGACCATCCGGCCATGTTCGAAATCGGAAGCGGTCTTGCGGATTTGTTCCAGATTAACCGGCACTACGTCCTGGGCGTTGCCGATTTGGGCGGCGAGACCTAAACACACGGCAATTAGCGATTGGCGTTTCAAGTTCATAAAATTCTCGTTCTGTATTGCTGAGACTAGGCTCTTCTAAACCCGGCCGGAAAAGGATTGGAGTGTCAATCCTCCAAGCTTCCAGCTACCGTATACATTGCAAGTGCTTGATCGCCCATATGGCCGAGTTTCCATGCAATTGCGCTAAATTGCATCCCGCGGGATGTTGGTAAACCTTGAAGTAGTTCCGGAGCCGCCGAGGGTGTTAGCTTTATCGGAACTGCTTCAAGGCTGTCCGCACTATACCCTCTGTTTTGCGGAGGCTATATTGCCCATATGGGCAGGTGAGCGTGGCTGGAATATATCACAGGCTTGGTTTTGCGGCGACTTAAAGTGTTGTTTTTGAGGGAATTGTGGCGGTTTTGCCGGCATGGCGACTGGTTTAAACCTTGGCTCTTGGATTGACCAAAGTACTACTTTCGCAGCGAAAGCCATCCCCGATTTTCGCCCTGGAGGCCAGTCTATCGGTTGCACATATTCGCCTGGAGCGCATTGTACTTCGTCAAAGTAAGCATTCAGGTAAAGGGTCAACTCAAATGCAAACGTAATTTGTATTCAGGATGACTTGTCGCCGATTAGTTTATGCTTGGCCCCTAAATTTATTTTTGCGAGACATTGCGTGCATTAAGCCTACGCCCACTGACATTAAAAAGAAGCCGCCAGGCAAAGGAACAGTAGCTGGTGGTGGCACTAATGTGACACCGCTGAAATTCACTTGTTGTAGTCCGCCGAAATCAAAAGCCAGTGCAGTATCAAATGCTTCGTCACCCCAGTTGATCACCCCAAACTCAAGAAAATACGATCCCGAGGCTGCGAAAGAGTAAGCGGACTTAATCCACCCGGTCGGACCGCAGGTATTCGCGTTATCCCAGCAAATACCGCTTGAGCTACCCAGCGGAATCCAGTTTGTGCCGGCCACGTCAAACCCAACGGTATTGCCGTCATTCAATACGGCATCAAGTTCATCCGGTAAATTGTTATCTAGCTGCCGGTTTAACACGTTACCCGGTACGACATTGCCGTTTGCGGAATTGGTGCTGCGCGCGGTAAACAACCAGGCAATAGTATTGTTAGTATCCGCATTGACCAAACGCGCCCAAGCGTAGTCGTCGTAACCGCGGCCATCGGTGGAGACGTAATTAAACTGCAGAGTTAGCGTGTCATTAGCGCTGGCATTGAACGCGTTCGATTGAATTTTCGAGCCATTGGTCTGATTCTCCGTGCCGCGTCCTTCATCCCTCAACACCAGCGGCGAAACACCATAGACGCCGCCAGACGTCGATACGTAGCCGAACTGCGCATTTCCAGTCGGCGAATTATGTACCGTGCTGTCGCCATAGATAAGTCCGGCCGCGCCGCTTGCAGTCCAAGTGTTGCTACCGACGGAAATATTGGAGGCTTGTGCGGTGGGTATCGCAAGCGCGCCGCTCAAACTTAGGGCGATCAGGGGAATACGCGAGTTTTTCATGGTTGTACCTTTGTTTAAGTGTGTTTGTTTTGTCGAATAGCTGTTTTCAGGCCATAGGGTCATGCCGTGCGGTGGTCTCTATGTCGCTTATCTTGGCCGTCGGCGAAATTTATTCTGAGGTTTATTCCTTGATACGGGGTAAAGGTTCAATTTGTAGCAGTCAGCTAAAAGAGAATATTCAAAGCAAAGGCTTGAGCTTATAAGCTTTACACCCGGGGTATACGGCGTTGATGATTAAATTTTCGTTAATGTTTAGATGAGGCTTGTGGTGAGGCTGGATATTTGTAAATGAGGTGTCGCTAGTGCGACGGCAAGTTTTGACGTTGGGTTTCGGCCTGTATGCCGCGCCGAGCACCGGAGCTTTTGAACGGATCAGCCCGTAGGGGCGATGCAGGGATGCATCGCGTTGCAGAAGGGGCAGGAGCCCCTTTCGTCTACCCCGCTCAAAAGCTTCGGAGAGCAGGGAATAAGCGGCATCCGGGTGTATTTTCTTTTGGATACTTTTTTTTGGCCAAGCACAAATTTGCCTGGAGCGAATTTGGACAGCCGATAGGCTGGCCCGGAGGATGAAAACCAGGGAGGGTTTTCGTAGCGAAAGTATCTCGGTTGTCGGTCCGACAAATCGGCAGGAAAGCCGATTTGCATTTACCCATTGAGGCGAAAAACAAGGATGTTTTTCCTGAAACCGACATACAAACACCCATCGCGATAGCGACTCAACAAATACAATGAAGCCGGAAATGCCAAAGGGCTTATTCCGGCCTAAATTCTCAGCTGTCCGGCAAAAATCAAGAATTCCCCAACAGCCCCAACGCACTCAAACTAGGCAAGAAGAAATAACTCCCGCCCCTTGTCGTCACAAACTGCTGAAACCCACAAACCCGCCGCCGCAACGGTTCATCCTGAATCGTGAAATTGCGATTTTCCGCCACGCCGCTGCCGATCAACGGGTCGTCTTCGTCGTAAAGACCGGCGAATTTGACGCTGTTGATCCAGGTATGTTGCACAAATTCGAATTGGCGTTCGATATTCGCGTTTAAGCAGATGAACAACAAGCCGCGTTCCTTGCCGTCGTCTTTTACCGGGTTTTCCAGGAAGTTGCCGTAACTGCGGCCGCGGCGCAAGATGCGGTGGCGGTTGGCCACTTTCAGCGCTTCTTCTGCGGTGGCGCCCAAGCCTACGGCTCTCGGGTTGGCGCGGCGAATGTGCGAGCCTAGCGGGCAGCCGGTGCCATGCGGGTCTTTGGTGAAATTGAAGCTGTTATCGACTTTGCCTGGATCGGTATCCTGATTGGGTTCTACTACCGCCCCGCTTTTCCAGCGGCCAACAAATTTCGAAGCTAGATAGTCGGTGGTGATGCCTTGCCGTGCGGCTTCTTCTTCCATGAATTGCCAGAACGCACCGACATCCTGTTTCAACTGGCGTAACACCAGATAGGTGCCGTTTTTGCCGAAGGCTTCGCCGACAGCACCCAGTTGCGGCATTTTGGTGAGTTTACCGTCGTATTGATTCGGGTAACCCAGCAAAAATTCGCCGGTGGCAATTTCGCCGGCGCCGCTAGTGCTTGGGAATCCGTCCACTTGTGGATCGGAAATGCCGTCCGCAAAACCGAAATGCTCCAAGGTAAAGCCATTGGCGTCTTGTTTTTTCTCGCCGGCATCCAAGCGCTGTACCACGCTTAAGCCGGCGCCTTTAAAGGCTTTTTCGTGATATTTCTGGCTGGCATTGTGGATCGCATCGTTCTTGGAAAACAGTATGAACAGCAAATCCACGCGCTTGGCGCCGCTACCCCAGTCCCAAGCGCTCGGGTCGTTGATGCCCCGGTCGCCCAGCAGCGCCGAACGGTGTTCGGAATCCATGCCTTCCTGAAACGACAATTCAAAGCTATACAAGCTGTCCTTATCCAATTGCAGTTTTTCGAAACCGGAATAGCTGAGCGCTAAGTTGATGCGGTTTTCGGTTTCGTCGGTCGGTTTATCGGCACCATGACTGATCTGATTTTGCTCGACCAGGTTTTTCAGCCAGGGCTTGGTTTTGCCGGCATCGTCGATTTGCAGCAGGTAATAACTGCAATTGGCCATATATTTGTTGTAGCCGCTGAATACGATGCCTTGTACATCTTCTAATTTATCTATCGTCGTCATTGTCGGAGTCCTTTTATAAGCATTTCAGCCAGGCGGCCAGGTCGGCGGTGGAAAACAGCCCTTCGTGAATGTGGCGGTTGTTTTCGATGTTTTTTACCGACAAATCGGTGTAGGCGCTGTACCAGACCAGCTCTGGCAATTGGCTGTTACGGGCAAAATTTTTGAAGCGCTGCTCATCGCGCGAACCACCCTTGATGGCCAGCCATTGGGTATCGGGGAAGCCGCGATCCTTCGCTTGCTGCGTGCTGCTCCACACTGCGGTCAAACCGAGACTGGCATGGTCGATGAATTCGCCCAGATAATTTTCCCAACTACCGTCGTAATTACTCATGAACAACAAGCGCCGCCGGCCGCCGGCATTGCCGGGCAGGATTACCCAACGGGCAAAATGGATCGTGACAATGCCACTCAAATTGCCCTTGGTTGCCACCAATTTGGCCACCAGATTGATTGCGGCCAGAACGATCTTTAGTGTGTAAAAACGAAAAGCGCCGGGCTTGATTTCGATGACACTGGTCAAATGGTTCTGTAATTGACGATCTTCAACGCGCTGAATCGCCTCGCGCTCCTTGGTTTTCACCCAGGGCGTATCGTCCTGCTTGTCACGCATCTCATGCCAACGCAATGCCAGCAGATAAACCACTGCGGCGACCAGCGCCAGCACCACCAAAAACTCGACAAACGGCCCGAAGAAACCGAAAAAACCACCGACCAAAACCAACCCCAATGTCCACAGCAAGCCGGTAAACAGCTTGTCGCCATAAAGTGTCAAAAATGGCCGGTTTTCGGGTTTGGGGATATTACCCAGTTGCTGAACAATCGCCGCGTGGATGGCGGCGGGATCTTGCGTTGCCAAGCTGTCGCGATTGGCATCGATATAGGTCTCAATTTGCTGACGAATATCGCGTTGCCGGTAAACCGTATCGCGGGTTTGGCCCGGATGCGCCACGTAAAACGCATTGGCGCCGTGGTCGTTAGTCAATAAAAAGCTGGCCAGTTGGCCCGCGTCATTGCCCGGATATCCGGCGCAACAGCCGTAAACCTTGTTAACAAACTCCGGATTCTTGGCGATCAAGTCATTGACGAACTGTTTGGCGGTGCCGTCGATATTGGCTTCGAAGGCCAACAGAGCCGGCGTCGGCGAACTACCAGGCGACGGATGGTCGCCAGGAATCACGAAAAACGTGCAGTAATGCAGGTACTGGTAATCGGCGAATTTAATGACGGGATTGTTTTTAATGTCAGTGCCGATCGGGCCAAGATAGTCTTCCAACTCCTTCAGCTTGTCCGGCAAAATTTCCGTGATAACGGTCATCGGATTCTGTTGCATACCTTTGTCCTCTTGAAATTATTATGGTGGTGCAAATTTACCGATCGAACGCCAGGACGAACTGATCGGGAAACGGGCCGTCGTAGAGCAGGCAACCTTGCTGCTTGAGATTGTCCAACCTCAACAGGCTGCCCACGATCAACGGAATCTGGATGCGATTGATATACTCGCCAAAGCAACGGTGCATGCCGTCGCCAAAGTGCATATAGCGGTCCAATGAGCGATCGTCGCGTACGCTGTCCGGCTCCGGCCAGGCTGTTTCGTCAAACATCGCCGAAGCGGTGAAGGCGAATACTTCGGTACCCGGCGGAATTTTCACCCCGGCGATCTCGGCACCGCCCTTGCAATGCCGCCGCATCGCCGCGGCCATCGTATTAAAGCGGAACACGTCGAAGCACAGATGCAGCAATTTATCCTCGTCGTCGACCACCTGTTTGGCGCGCGCCAACACCTCGGGCTTGGTCAGTAGTTGTTGGACAATCAGGGTGCTGGTCATTGAGGTGGTGTCCAACGCGCCGACGATCAGACCTGAGATGTTGCGGCGGATGCCGTCGTCGTCCAGGTCGTGTTCGCCGTCCATGCCCATCTTGACCAGGCGCGACAGAAAATCCTCGAACTGCTCGCCTTGTTTGATGTGCTGCCGACGCTCGGCGATCAGATTTAACAGGTACGGCCCCATTTCCCGGAACGACTGTTCGGCGGTCATCTGAATGCTGCGGTCGTTACTTAGGTTTAAAAACAGATCGTGAAACAGGGAACGCATCCAGCGCATCATCGTCACTTCATCCGGTCCCGGCACCCCCAGATAGTCGCGGATAAAACGCCGCGCTACCGGCCGGGTCAATTGCGACACCATGTCGATCCGGCCCACCGGCAAGGCGGCTTGGATCATCTCGTCGCAATGCTGGCGGACGATGCGGCGAATCAATTGGTCTTCGCCGGGCTTGATGACCCGGCGTAACGCGCCTTGTTCTTTGCTGTAGGCTTCCGAGCGGTCCATTCCTAAGAAAAACGGCCCATTCAGGCGTTGCATATTAGGGGCGTTGATCTCGGCGATGGTGAATTCGGTATCGCGGGCCAAGGTCTCGCGGACATCGCTGTCTCGGGTCACCAAGGCGCGTTTGCCCAGCACCAGTACCGGTTTATGTTTACGTAACAGCCCGAATAGCCAGCGCTGCACCGGCGCGCCGGTCAACATCGCAACGCCGCGCGCCAGGTAGTAACTGACGATATTTTGTGGAGTGGTGGACGTAGGGTGGTGATCCAGAGATGGTGCCGGCGCGGGCCGATGTTCGCGATACATCTTAGCGGCCAGGGCGCCCGTGGGACTGGCGCGCAACTGTTCGACGAAAGCCTGGTAGGCAGCGGGCAAGGCTTCCTTGGGCGGTTGTACGCCGCCGAATTGTTCCGGTAACAACACCGGCGCGGACAGCGCGGCCAGGCAATAATCGGCAATAGTGGGGCGGTCGCCCAGCAAATAGGCTCTGCCGTCGGCCAGCAGGGCGTCCAGTTCCGCAAAAATCACTTCGATTTGTTGTTTGCAGGGTTCGACTTGTCCGGGATCGGCAGGGAGATTTTTTGCCATGGCTTTGGCGAGAAATGGATAGGCGCGCTCGGCCAGCCATTTTTGCCAGACGGGCACGCGCTGTTGCCAGAACGACAAGACGGTTTCTTTGTGGGGTAGCAACATCGCATAGCCATAATTGCGGGTCGCCAGGCCCAGTTTGTCCACCAGTAACGCCAGCAAGCGTTCGGTTTCCGCCAGACTCTTCTCGTCGCGCGGATATAGCCGCAGTTCAGCGGGCAAACGGGCATCGATGTATTGCAGCGATTCGCGCATCGTGCATAAGGTCGCTTCGCTGGTAATCAGCACCGGCATGGCCTTAGCGTCGGCTCCGGCCAGTGCAAAGGGCAGTATATGCAACATCGGCACATTGCCTTCTTCCCGATACGGCACGCCGCCGTAGTCGAGCATCCAGCGCACTAATTCGCTGATATGCGATACCGGAATCGTCAATAAACGATTCAATTGTTTGGACTTGGCTCCGCGCCGCGTGCTGCCGGGTTTGATCATGATTCCTTCCTCTTGCTTGCTATTGTTATAGTTATTAATGTTATAGCTGGCATACACCGGCGACTGTTAGCCGTATCGGTCTGCATGGCATTTTGATATGCACGCTTGGTAAAACAACTTGCCGGTCTGGTCTGCTTATTTACGCCGTTATCGGCGGCTAAGCAATTGTTAATCCACCTGCGAAGCAAACGCCGAGCTTTAGCAGAGTATCAATAATAGACCAATCGTAACTAATTGAAATAAAAAGCGAAAGACAAAATGTTGCTTAGCAACAACCGTGCCTAAATGCGAAGCACGTCACAAAACGCGGCGGGTCCGCCCGCCTGTCGCCTAGCAAGCGGAAAGCTTCTCTGCAGACGGAATCGGTTGCAAATCATTCCGGTTCTTTCTGTTCGGACCTTAATCAGATTGTCATTTGCCGCTGCCTATAATCCGGGCCTCTTCACAACGCTTAGGAGCAGTCGCAATGCAATTATTGAAATCCAGCTGTCAATTCTTAAAGCCGGCCAAACTGGCATTGGCAATCGCCGGCTTGTTAACACTGAACGCGCCGGTATTTGCGGAAACCGTTGATGTGCCGCAAATGGAGCAAGGCATCCAGATCGGTGATTTAGCGCCTGGACGCGCCATCGTCTGGAGCCGCGCCGACCGCCCGGCGCGCATGATGCTGGAATATGCTTATAACCCGCAGTTCAAGGATGCAGTTAGTGTCCGTGGCCCGCATGCATTGGCCGAAACCGACTTTACTGCCCGCCAAGACTTGACCGGTTTACCCGACGGTAAAGACGTTTATGTCAAAGTCTGGTTTGAAGATTTGACGAATACCCGCGGCAAAAGTGAACCGGTTATCGGACATTTTCACACTATCGGCAAGCGCGACGATATCCGTTTCGTCTGGGGCGGCGACACCGCCGGCCAAGGCTGGGGCATCAACGAAAGCTTCGGCGGCATGAAGATTTACGAAGCCATGCGCCAGGTGCAGCCGCAATTTTTCATTCAAAGCGGCGACAATGTTTACTCCGACGGCCCGATTCCGGAGAGCAAGCTGGCCGAAAATGGCCAGGTTTGGACTAACGTAGTAACTCCGGAAGTGAGTAAGGTTGCGGAAACCTTGGATGAGTTCCGTGGCCGCTACAAATACAATTTGCTGGATGAAAACGTCCGTCGCTTCAATGCGGAAGTGCCGCAAATCTGGCAGTGGGACGATCATGAAGTGGTCAATAACTGGTCGGATTCCAAAGATTTAAATGCCGATCCACGTTACACCGAAAAGAACATACCAACGCTGATTGCGCGGGCCACTAAAGCCTTCCTGGAATATGCGCCGTTGCGTCCGCACGACGCCGAGGAATCCGAACGGATTTATCGCAAAATTTCCTACGGCAAATTGCTGGATGTTTTTGTGCTGGACATGCGCAGCTATCGCGGCCCTAACACCGCTAATCTGCAAGCTCAGGAGAATGCTGAAACTGCTTTCTTGGGTGCCAAGCAATTGGCTTGGCTGCAGGACGAGTTGAAACATTCCAAAGCCACCTGGAAAGTCATCTCCGCCGACATGCCGATTGGTTTGAATATCGGCGACGGTAATACTGCCCAAGGCCAAGCGCGTTGGGAGGCGGTTGCAAACGGCAACGATGGTCCTGCTGCCGGTCGGGAGCTGGAAATGGCTCGTCTGTTGAGTTTTATCAAGCATGAGCAAATCAACAACCTGGTTTGGCTGACTGCCGATGTCCACTATGCCGCAGCCCACTATTACGATCCAACTAAGGCTGCATCCAAAGACTTTGCTCCGTTCTGGGAGTTCGTCGCCGGTCCGTTAAATGCCGGTTCCTTCGGACCGAACAGCACCGACGGTACATTCGGTCCGCAAGTGGTGTTCTCTAAAGCCCCGCCCGCCGGCCAAGCCAATCTGTCGCCTTACGCCGGCCTGCAATTCTTTGGCGAAGTGAATATCGACAAAAAAAGCCGCGCGATGACTGTCGATTTCAAAGACATCGACGGCGCGGTTGTCTTCAGCAAAACTCTTGCGGCGGAAGCCGAACGTGAACGCGAGCAGGATCATCAAGACCGCGATCACGACTAAAGCCAAGTTGCCGGGACGGTATTTGCCGCCCGGCAATTTCTCTGGCTAAGACATTTAACTTCAAGCAAAATAAGGACTCTATTCATGTTGAAACCCACGTTATTGACTGTTGCCATGCTGACTTTATTGGGTGCGCAAACCGGTGCTCATGCGCTACCGCACAGCGAACATCATGTACATGCGAACACTGGCCCGCTGGTCATCGGCCATCGCGGCGCCTCAGGCTATCGTCCTGAACACACATTGGCTGGCTATGCCTTGGCGATTGAATTGGGTGCGGACTTTATCGAGCCCGATTTGGTGCTGACCAAAGACGGCCAAATAATCGCCCGTCACGAACCGATGATAGGCGGCACCACCGATGTGGCTAACCACCCGGAATTTGCCGATCGTAAAACGACCCGTATGGTGGACGGCGTTGCAGTGACCGATTGGTTTGCCAGCGACTTTACCTTGAAAGAAATCAAAACCCTGCGCGCCATCCAGACCCGCGGACGGGATAACTCTTTCGACGGACAGTTTGAAATCCCAACCTTGAACGAAGTCATCGCGCTGGCTAAGCAGCAAAGCAAAAAAACCGGCCGCAGCATTGGTATCTACCCGGAAATCAAGCATTCCACTTATCATGCCGACCTGAAAAATGCTGAAGGCAAGCCCTTGTTCGGCGTGAACTTCTTCGAAGACAAGCTGCTGAAAAAACTGCATAAGGAATACGGTAACAGTGCTTGTGCGCCGGTGTTCATCCAGTCTTTCGAAGTCAGCAATTTGCAATACCTCAGCCGCAAGACCGACATCAAATTGGTACAGCTGATCGACGCCGACGATGTTAATGCCGACGGCTCGATTTCGTTGGTCGCGCCTTATAAGCAGCCATATGATTTTGTCGTGAAAGGGGATCAACGTACATTTGCCGACTTGTTGAGCAATGACGGCCTGGATTTCGTTAAATCCTACGCCGATGCGATAGGACCGTGGAAACCGTATCTGGTGAAAACCGTGGCAGACGGCGTTGACCGTAACGGCGACGGCGCAATCACTATCAACGACCGTCGTGTTGATGGCAGCACGGGTGTAGTAGAACTGGCACATGACAAAGGTTTGCTGGTTCACACCTGGACTTTCCGCAACGATGCCAGCGGCTACGGCTTCGCCGATCCGCAACAGGAAATGACTTATTACTTTGATTTGGGTGTCGACGGTTTGTTTACCGACTTCGCCGATACTGGAGTTGCGGCTCGTGACGCTTCGATTAATGCTAACAACGATCAATATTTCGGTCGTTGCAAATCCGAGCATCGTGACCGTGATCACCAGCATCATTGGTAATCAGTATATAGCTTGAAAATAGGCCCGACAGCTCGATGCGGGGCCGGCGCGGCATGATTTTTAATGAAGCGGGTAAGCGTTTATATGTTTGCTGCATTTGATCGATGTCAAATGGCTTTGCCCGATCAATGTCATGATGCTGTCCAAGCCTTAAGGCTTGGACAGCATCTCCTTTGACAATGCGCTGTTGCGCGGCAAAGGTGAACTATAAAAACATCGTCACAACCGGAAAACTTATGAAATTAATCAGCCAAGTATTATTGTTAGTTATCGCAGTAACCACCCTGGCCGCATGCGGCGAGCAAGGTGTTGGACCGAGCAAACCAAAAGCTGATTCCTCTAAAGAAGTCAAATAAGCGGCTTTAGCTTGGAATGCGATATTGCCGTGTCTTTGCTGTGCGGCAATATCAATTCGAGACGCTGGCGTCGACAGCGCAATTTACCGTACACGAGTTAACCACGGTTTTCAGCGCAGCCAAATTGTGGATTTGTATCCCGCGCTGTTTAACGGTAATGATGCCTTGTTGGCTTAAATAAGCTAATTGCCGGCTGACCGTCTCAATCGTCAGGCCCAGAAAATTGGCGATATGCAAACGGCTCATCGTCAAATTGAATGCCGTGCTGGAAAAGCCCAATGCTGCGTAGCGTTGTGAGAGCATCAATAAAAAAGTGGCCATCCGTTCCTTGGCGGAGCGATGTCCAAGCAAGATAATCTTGTCGTGGTCCGACGCGATTTCTTTGCCCAAAATTCGCATCAGCTGGCTATGTAAGCTAGGTATCTTGCCGCATAATTCATTAAGATTGCTTAACGGCAATTCGCAAACCGAAGCGGTTTCCAGCGCAACCGTCGAACAAGTAAAGCGCCCGTATTGCAGCGAATCCAGCCCCATCAATTCCCCGGGCAAATAAAACCCCATGGTTTGTTCTTCGCCTTCCTCGTTAGCGATAAAGCTCCTGAAAGAGCCGGATTTGATGGCATACAAGCTGCGACAAGTATCGCCTTGCCGGTAGAGTAAATCGTCGATCCGCAGTGGCCGCCGTTCGCGAACAATCGTCGCCAGTTCTTCGACTTCTGATTGTTGTAAACCAAAAGGCAGGCATAATTCGGACAGCTTGCAGGTTTGGCAGGTGACCTTGGTCGAGTTGGTTTCCGTCACGTTTGCCCTGGGTTAATGTCGCTGTAAACTGCATAGTAACAGAGCTTGTTGAATTGCATGCCTTGCCTTGTACAAGCGTGGGATTTCGCCTCATATTTCGTGGCCAGGCCAGGCATATTCCGCTGGCACTATCCTATTTCCGATACGCTATCCTTCGGTGACTATGGTATTTTAGCCGCCCTATATCGTGCCGCGATTCGGCGGCTTACAACACAGGATTATTCGCAAAACCATGGGTGTACAGGAAAACTTCGAACAACTCCCGCTAAAAGAATTCACCGAAAAAGCCTACCTGGATTATTCCATGTACGTGATTTTGGATAGGGCTTTACCACACATCGGCGATGGCCTAAAGCCGGTGCAGCGCCGCATCGTTTATGCGATGTCGGAACTGGGATTGACCGCATTGGCCAAATACAAAAAATCGGCGCGTACCGTCGGTGACGTGCTGGGTAAATATCATCCGCACGGCGATTCGGCTTGTTACGAAGCCATGGTGCTGATGGCGCAGGATTTTTCTTATCGTTATCCGTTGATCGACGGTCAAGGCAACTGGGGTTCGCCGGACGACCCGAAATCCTTCGCCGCGATGCGGTATACCGAGTCGCGGCTGACCGCCTATGCGCAAACCTTGCTTAGTGAATTGGGGCAGGGCACGGTGGATTGGACGGACAATTTCGACGGCACCTTGAAAGAACCTAGTTTGATGCCTGCACGCTTGCCGAATGTGCTGTTGAACGGCACCATGGGTATAGCAGTGGGCATGGCGACCGACATTCCACCGCACAATCTGCGCGAAGTTGCTGCCGCCTGTCTGCAGTTGCTGGACGAGCCGGAAACGCCGCTGGAAGGATTATTGACCCATATCAAGGGGCCGGATTATCCGACCGATGCCGAGATCGTCACGGCTAGCGCCGACATTCAAAAAATGTATGCAACCGGCAACGGTTCGGTAAAGATGCGAGCGAAGTACGAGCTGGAAGATGGCAATATCGTCATCACCGCCTTGCCGCATCAGGTCTCGGGCGCAAAGTTGCTGGAACAGATCGCCGCGCAAATGCTGGCGAAAAAGCTACCGATGATCGAGGATTTGCGCGACGAATCCGATCACGAAAATCCGACACGGTTGTTGGTTATTCCCAAGACCAAGCGCATCGACGTCGATGCGGTGATGTCGCATTTGTTCGCTACTACCGACCTGGAGAAAAATTACCGGGTCAATATGAACATGATCGGCCTGAACGGTAAGCCGCAGGTTAAGAATCTGCGCATGATTTTGATCGAATGGATTAGTTTCAGAACAGAAACCGTACGCCGCCGTTTGCAATATCGGTTGGATAAGGTGCTGGCGCGTTTACATATTCTGGAAGGCTTGCTGATTGCCTATCTGAATATCGATGAAGTGATTGCAATTATCCGCAGAGAAGATCATCCCAAGCCGGTTTTGATGGCGCGGTTTGGCTTGAGCGATTTGCAGGCCGAAGCGATTCTGGAGTTGAAGCTGCGTCATTTGGCCAAGCTGGAGGAAATGAAGATTCGCGGTGAACAAGACGAACTGGAGCAGGAGCGTCAGGCGCTGGAAAAAACTTTGGGTTCCGAACGTTTGCTGAATCGTCTGATCCGCAAGGAAATCGAACGAGATGCGGAAAAATACGGTGATGATCGCCGTTCACCCATCGTCGCGCGCGATGCCGCGCAGGCGCTGGATACTACCGAACTGATTGCTAACGAGCCGGTCACCATTATTTTGTCGCAAAAAGGCTGGATACGCGCCGCCAAGGGTTACGACATCGAAGTGGAAAGCCTGAGCTATCGCGCCGGCGATGCGTATTTATCATCGGCGAAAGGCCGGACTACCCAGCCGGCATATGTGCTGGATTCCACGGGTCGAGTCTATACTATTACTACTCACGATCTGCCATCTGCGCGCAGTCAGGGCGAGCCGCTGACCGGCCGCCTAAATCCGCCCCCAGGCAGTTTGTTTACCGATGTGTTTACCGGGCAATCTGAGGATTGGCTATTGATTGCCAGTAACGCCGGTTACGGCTTTCGAGTGCAGTTAAAAGAGCTGCAAAGTAAAAATAAGGCTGGTAAAGCTTTGTTGAGCTTGCCGACCGGCGCCAAGGTTTTAACCCCCGCGCCTATTCCAAACGGTCTCGACTTGCTGGCGGTTGCTACGTTACAGGGAAGGTTGCTGATATTTCCAGCCCTGGATTTGCCGGAGTTGGCGAAAGGCAAGGGAAATAAGCTGATCCAAATTCCCGGTGGAGACTTGGTTTCCGGCAAGGATGCGGTAGTTGCGGTAACAGCGTTGTCGGCGAATAGCGAATTGAAAATCGTCTCCGGTAAACGACACGTCACCCTCAAAGCCATGGATATAGCCCAATATGCAGGTAATCGCGCGAATCGCGGTACGGCATTGCCGCGCGGTTTCCAAAAAGTGGATGGGCTGGAGTGTGTCGTCGCTTAAAACTTCGGCTACGTGATATATACATTTCATTAAGGATTCCAAAGCTTTTTTGGCGATTTTTGTGCCAGCCACTAGCGGGTTAAAAACGTGTTATCAGATCAATGTAAAAAATCTGTTGACGTAAGTGATCAATGTCTTTATCATAGCTATCTTTCTGGAGTGCTTCTGCTCTTCGGGATAATAAGAAGGTCAATTCGGGGTATAGCGCAGTCTGGTAGCGCGTCTGCTTTGGGAGCAGAATGTCGGGAGTTCGAATCTCTCTACCCCGACCAAGATTTGCGCTTGTAGCTCAGCTGGATAGAGCATCGGCCTTCTAAGCCGAGGGTCGCAGGTTCGAGTCCTGCCAAGCGTGCCATCGCAAAAATTCATCATTATGGTGAGCGTAGCTCAGTTGGTAGAGTCCCGGATTGTGATTCCGGTTGTCGTGGGTTCGAGCCCCATCGTTCACCCCAATAAGATCAGTGTTTAGCAATTTGACGGTTGCCACGGAAGTGTCAACTTTCCTGGAAAATGGCTAGACAATCAAAAATCTCGTCCTTTCGGGCGATAGTCTCAAAAATCATTCAGAATTTATTATTTTTGTCTGCGTAAAATGTCGCGTTCGGATTAGAAAACTACTGTCGTGGTGTTTCCGATTTGTGTTGCATTTCTTCCCTGCGTAGTAAAGCCGCTTTGCGTTCCAAGCCCCAGCGGTAGCCTGACAATTTCCCGTCAATGCTTAATACCCGGTGACAAGGTATTGCTATGGCCAAAGGGTTGGCAGCGCATGCGCTCGCTACCGCTCGAGCCGAATTCGGTGAGCCTATACGCCGGGCAATGTCGCTGTAGCTAGCGGTGGCGCCGACAGGAATTTCCCGCAACGCTTGCCAGACGCGCTGTTGGAATGGCGTTCCGCCGGTATCCAAGGTTAACGCCAGTCCCTGTTCCGGCATGTCGATAAATTTTCGTAATGTGGCGAAAATGTGTTCGAACTCAGGGGCACTGTCTATATATTTTGCGTCTGGAAATTTATTCTGGAAGCCAGTCGTTAAATTGTCCGGATCATCGCCTAAGGCGATTGCGCAAATACCGCTTGGTTTAGTAGCCACCAGCAACCAACCCAATTGGCACGCTCCTGTCGTGAATCGGATCTGGCTATCTGGTTTGCCGGTATTATTTTGGGAAATAGTGATGTTCATATTTCGTCCTAATTTATGCTGGTCTATAACAATAGTGTTTGGCAAAATTTGCAGTCTGCATGTTACTCAACAAAATAATGAAAAAACTATTGAATCAAAGCTTTTTAACCAACTTTATTTCCCTGCTAATAATCGCTGTCGGGTATGTCAGTCCGTTTTATCCCGAAACATTGAAAGCGATCGGTTTTTTTGCGTTTTCCGGGGCAATTACCAATTGGCTGGCCATTCATATGCTGTTCGAAAAAGTGCCGTTCTTATATGGCTCGGGGATTATCCCGGCGCGTTTCGAAGAGTTTAAAGCATCGATCAAGGCCTTGATGATGCAGCAATTTTTCACGGTGGAAAATATCGAACAGTTTATCGAGACAGAAGAGCAACAAGGAGGGCGGATTTTGAATCTGCAACCTTTATTAAGCGCGGTCGATTACGACAAAGTCTATGAAGGCTTGGTGTCGTCGATCATGGCGTCGTCGTTTGGCGGCATGTTGTTGATGATGGGTGGCGAAGAGGCGTTATTGCCGCTAAAACAACCCTTTACCGAAAAAATGCAGCACACGCTATCGGAAATGGTGGAGTCCGAGCGGTTTAAGCACGCTTTGCAGCAGGGATTGAATGCGCACAAGATCGGCGAGGATTTGACCGGCAAAATCGAAATGGTGATCGATAGGCGTTTGAGCGAGCTAACGCCGCAATTGGTCAAGGAAATGGTGCAATCCATTATCAAGCAACATTTGGGTTGGCTGGTGGTGTGGGGCGGCGTATTCGGTGGCGTGTTGGGCGCTGTGTTCGGTTTTGCTTGAGCATCGCGACAATGACTACTATCGAGCTGGCTTACGATAGTTTCGGCGAACCAGGTGACACGCCGTTACTGATTGTGCACGGTTTTTTGGCAGCCTCGCGTAACTGGCGTTCGGTAGCCAAACGTCTAGCCGAGCAGCAGCACGTTTATGTGCTGGATATGCGCAATCACGGCAGTTCGCCGCATGCCGAGGTGTTGGATTATCCCAGCATGGCCGCCGATCTGTTGGCTTTTATGGATGGTCACGGTATCGAGCATGCGCATCTGCTGGGTCATAGCATGGGCGGTAAGGCTGTGATGTGGTTTGCGTTGCATTACCCGGAGCGGGTCGCTGGTTTGATCGTTGCTGACATCGCCCCGGTAAGTTATCAGCATAGCTTCGACGATCTGGTTGATGCTCTCAGTCGATTACCGGTGGACAGCATTGGCAACCGAAAGCAAGCGGAAGAGGCACTAGCGGAAGCCGTTCCGGATCTCGCTTACCGACAGTTTTTATTACAAAACCTGTTGCTGAAAGACGGCAATTACTACTGGCGGATTAATCTGGATATTATTCAAAAAAATGCCCATCATATCGTTGGTTTTCCGGACGTCGGCGATAGGCGGTTTACTCGGTCGGTGTTATTCATCGGTGGCGGCAATTCCAAATATCTGGATGAAGAGGCGATTTATGCGGTGTTTCCGCAAGCAAAAATCGCGAAAATTCCGGATACCGGCCACTGGTTATATGTAGAAGAGCCGGACGCGTTTTGTAGCTTGGTGGGGGACTGGTTGCTTGCGGCGTAGTGTTTAAGTCGTTGATCTAGGCCGGTTTAGAACCTTGGTACACTGGTGAATATCCGGAATAACGATAAGCTTACCGCCGCAATCTAGCTAGTTCAGTGCGGAGCAGTAACACATGACAGATAACTCATCTCAACACACTCAGGGTATCAGACGAGGCAAACTTGCGGTGCCGCTCGAGGATTTGTTGCTCACTCAGTCCGACCACGGGCTAAGCGATTATTTGTCACTATCGCTGAGCGATTGCGGCGAACATACCAAGGTCAGTATCACCACGACAGATGTCGAGCCCTTAACCTATTCGGCTTTTATTCATGTTTCCTCACCGTTGGATTTTGCTTCAGTGGTATTTGTGGCGCAGCCGGTTAAGCTGGGTGAGTTGAGCGATCATCGAACATTGCCTGATAAAAGAAAAGCTTGTGTTAGAATCGCGCGGCTTGCACCGTTTTGGCGAGTGTTGCGACAAAAGGGATCGCAACGCCGGCGCTGAGACGCGGCGATAGCTGATGGTTGGCACGCCGAGCCATCACTTTTTTCTTAACTTTATATGCGAAATGCTCATGAACAAACCCAAAAAAGTCGCAATCCTCACGGCCGGCGGTTTGGCGCCTTGCCTGAACTCCGCTATCGGCAGCCTGATTGAACGCTACACAGAAATTGATCCCAGTATCGAGATTATTTGCTATCGCGGCGGCTACAAAGGTTTGCTGCTTGGCGACTCTTATGCCGTAACCGCTGAAGTGCGCGCCAAAGCCGGTTTACTGCAACGTTTCGGCGGTTCGGTGATCGGCAACAGCCGCGTCAAACTGACCAACATTAAAGACTGTGTGAAACGCGGCTTGGTGAAAGAAGGCGAAGACCCACAAAAAGTGGCTGCCGACCAATTGATCAAAGACGGTGTCGATATTCTGCACACTATCGGCGGCGACGACACGAATACTGCAGCGGCGGATCTCGCGGCTTTCCTGGCGAAAAACAACTACGGCCTGACCGTGATCGGTTTGCCGAAAACCGTCGATAACGATGTGTTCCCGATCAAACAATCCCTGGGTGCTTGGACTGCCGCTGAGCAAGGCGCGCGTTATTTCATGAACGTGGTAGCCGAGAACAATTCCAACCCGCGCATGCTGATCGTCCACGAAGTGATGGGCCGTAACTGCGGCTGGCTGACAGCCGCTACCGCGCAGGAATATCGCAAATTGCTGGATCGCGCCGAGTGGTTGCCTGAATTGGGCTTGTCCCGCGAGTCTTACGAAGTGCATGCGGTATTCGTTCCGGAAATGGCTATCGATTTGGAAGCCGAAGCGGCGCGGTTACGCGCGGTGATGGACAAAGTCGATTGCGTCAATATCTTCGTATCCGAAGGTGCCGGCGTAGAAGCCATCGTTGCCGAATTGCAAGCCAAGGGCCAGGAAGTACCGCGCGATGCGTTCGGTCACATCAAGCTGGATGCGGTTAATCCGGGCAAATGGTTCGGCGAGCAATTCGCGCAAATGATAGGTGCGGAAAAAACCTTGGTGCAAAAATCAGGTTACTTCGCCCGCGCTGCTGCGGCCAATGTCGACGATATGCGTCTGATCAAATCTTGTGCGGACTTGGCCGTGGAATGTGCGTTCCGCCGTGAATCCGGCGTAATGGGTCACGACGAAGATAACGGCAACGTATTGCGTGCTATCGAGTTCCCACGTATCAAAGGCGGTAAACCGTTCAATATCGATACCGACTGGTTTACCCAAACGCTGGCTGAAATTGGCCAGAAAAAAGGCGGCAAAGTAGAAGTCAGCCACTAATTAGTTGGAAGCTTGACTCTAGGGGCGGATTTTCCGCCCCTTTTTGTTTGGGCGATTGAAATCGCCCCTACGGTTCCAGTATTACAATCCCAACTCGCTCAATCCCGCATGTTCATCGGGTCGCCGGCCCAGCGGCCAATGGAATAAACGATCATCGGCCTCAATCGGCAAATCGTTGATGCTCGCAAAGCGGCGCTGCATGAATCCATACTCGTTAAATTCCCAATTCTCGTTGCCGTAACTGCGAAACCAGTTGCCGGCGTCGTCATGCCACTCGTAAGCAAAACGCACCGCGATGCGGTTGTCGGTATAAGCCCATAACTCTTTGATCAGACGGTAATCCAATTCCTTGGCCCACTTGTGTTGTAAAAATTCGCGGATTTGGCTGCGGCCGACCGGAAACTCGGCGCGATTGCGCCAGCGGCTGTCTTCGGTATACACCTGCACCACGCGATCCGGATCGCGGCTATTCCAGGCGTCTTCGGCCATGCGGACTTTTTGCGCGGCGGTGTCGGCGGTAAATGGCGGTAGAGGCGGTTTGCTGTCCATTGTTGAGCTCCTGAGCGGGTTGATAAATTAAGTAGACAGGTTTGTCTACTTTTGTCGATGGTAGCAATTGTAGACAGACTTGTCTACAATCGAAACATGATTTCCGATTCCTCTAAGACTATTTTGGACCGACCGCCTCGAGAGAGGATTCTGCTGACCGCGCACGATCTGTTTTATCGGGACGGGATTCGCGCCACCGGCATCGATAAAGTGATTGCCGAATCCGGCGTGACTAAAGTGACGTTCTATCGATATTTTCCCAGCAAGAACGATTTGATCCGGGCTTTTTTGGATTTTCGGCACGAAGGCTGGATGGCCTGGTTTCGCGACGCGATCCAGAGACACGGTGGTCGGGTGGGCAGTGGATTAATGCCGCTGGTAGCCGCGATGGCAGAATGGTTTCGCAAGCCGATTTATCGCGGCTGCGCGTTTATCAATACCGTTGCGGAATTGGGCGGCGTGTTGCCCGATGTAGTGGAAATCTGCCATCAGCATAAACAGGATATGGTGCGGGTAATTGCCGAATTGTTGCCGGATGGCCCAAACCGCCTGCAATTGGCGAATGCCGCCGCAGTGGCGATCGACGGCGCCATCGTCAAGGCGCAGCTGGAATCGCAAGACGCCGAGGAGAAGCAATCCTTACAGAGCTTGGAGACGCTATTAATCGCGCTCGATGCCTTCGCGGAATCAACGCCGGCGGTTAAAGCGCCGAACGATTAGTTTTTCCAGCCCTATTGCGGCGTAAATCACCAAACTAACTCCCAAAATCAACAGCCACTCGTCACGGCCAATTGCCGCGCTGCCGAACAATGCCTGCATCGCTGGCCAGTAGGTAAACAGTAGTTGCAACAAGGTCATGCTGACCACGCCGAAAATCAGCCATAAATTGGAAAATACGCCGACCCGGAACATCGAATAATTTAGCGAGCGGCAGTTGAATAAATAAAACAGCGAGCCGAACACAAATACATTGACCGATACGGTACGGGCCTTGGCCAGGGTTTCGTTGTGCGACAGTTCCCATTCGAATAGGCCAAATGCGCCGGCCAGCAACAAAAAGCCCACCAGACAAATGCGAAACATCAGACGCTTGGTGAGGATGGGTTGTTTGCGGTTACGCGGTTTGCGCAGCATCAAGCCCGGTTCCTTGGGTTCGAAAGCCAGCATCAAGCCCAGCAGTACCGCAGTGGTCATATTGATCCACAGAATTTGCAGGGGTGTGATAGGCAACGCGACGTTGGCGAACACGGCGGCGGTAATCACTAAACCCTCGCCGAGATTGGTCGGCAAGGTCCAGGCGATGAATTTCACCAGATTGTCGAACACGCCGCGGCCTTCTTCGACGGCGGCTTCGATGGTGGCGAAGTGGTCGTCGGTTAGCACCATGGCCGCCGCTTCCTTGGCGACTTCGGTGCCGCCCATGCCCATCGCCACGCCAATGTTCGCTTGCCGCAGCGCCGGCGCATCGTTGACGCCGTCGCCGGTCATCGCCACCACCTGACCGTTGGCTTGTAATGCTTGGACCAATTGCAGCTTTTGTTCCGGCGCTATGCGGGCGAATACGTCGCAATCTTTGACGTGTTTTCGATAGTCGGTATCGCTGAAGTTTTGCAATTCGGCGCCGCTGATCACCCGTTCTGTGTGGCGCATATTCAGCTGCTTGGCGATGGCTAGCGCGGTGATTGGATGATCTCCGGTGATCATCTTCACCGAGATGCCGGCCTTGTAGCAGGCGGCAATAGCTCTGGCGGCCTCGGGGCGTGGTGGATCGATCATGGCTTGTAAGCCCAGAAAGGTCAGGCCGCCATGCAGTTCGCGATGTTCAACGGCATCGTCGTCATGCTCCGCGCGCGCAAAGGCCAGGACTCTCAAACCTTGCGCGGCAAACGCTTCGGCTTGTTGGATCAGGCGGCTTCTATCCAGCGCCACCACTTGCATGTCGTTGGAAAAAGCGTTGTCGCAACGCTCCAGCAGACTTTCCAGGGAACCTTTCAAATAAATATGCCGGGCATCCTCGGCAAGATTGTGGTGCAACGTAGCCATGAACTGGTATGCGGATTCGAACGGAATCGCGTCCAGGCGCGGATGATCGTCGCTGACGCTGGCTTGATGCAGACCAGCTTTGTGGGCGGCCACCAGCAAGGCGGCTTCGGTAGGGTCGCCTTCTATGCGCCAGCTATCAGCGTCGGCGATTAATCTGGCGTCGTTGCACAGCAAGCCGGCTTTCAGGCATTCCAATAATGCCGGCTTCTGGGCCGGATTGACGGCTTGTTTGTTACTGTTGAATTCGCCGTCCGGCGTGTAGCCGCTGCCGCTGATCTCGAACACTTCACCGCCTGCCTGCACGCATTGCACCGTCATCTGGTTTTGCGTCAGCGTGCCGGTCTTGTCGGAACAGATTACGGTGGTGCTGCCCAGGGTTTCCACGGCCGGCAGTTTGCGGATGATTGCGTTACGCTTGGCCATCCGCGAGACGCCGATAGCCAGGGTAATGGTCAGCGCCGCCGGCAGACCTTCCGGAATGGCACCGACCGCCAGCGCTACCGAAGCCATGAACATGTCCAGCATGGTTTCGCCGCGCCAGACGCCGACCGCAAAGGTAACCGCCGCGCAGCCGACGATAACCCAGAGCAACAATTGGCTAAATTGGCTCATTTTCAGCGTTAGCGGGGTTTCCAATGGTTCGGCGCTGCCGATCAGCTTGTTGATGCGGCCGATCTCGGTGTTGTCGCCGGTACTGATCGCCACGGCCAGTGCGCTGCCGTAACTGACCAGCGTCGAGGAATAAGCCATATTGCCGCGATCGGCCAATAAGGTGGCCGAGGGCAGGGTTTGCGCCTGCTTTTCCACCGGTACCGATTCGCCGGTCAGTGCGGACTCATCAATTTTCAGTTCGCGGCTTTGCAACAGGCGCAAATCGGCAGGCACCTTGTCGCCGGATTGCAGGAATACCAAATCGCCGGGTACCAATTCAGCAGCGGCGATGCTATGGCGTTGGCCGTCGCGCAGCACGTTGCTGCTGATGTTCAAAGTCTGAGCCAGCGCGTTAATGGCTTTCAGCGCGTTGGCTTCCTGGACGAAGCCGATCAAGGCATTGATGATGACGACACCAAAGATCACGCTACTGTCGGTCCATTCTTCTAAAAATGCCGTGGTGGCCGCCGAGAACAGCAGAATGTAGATCAAGGGCTGATGAAATTGCGCCAGTAGTAACAGCAACGGGCCCTTGCCGCGGCGGGCGGTGAGGCGGTTTGCGCCGCTGGTTGCCAGGCGTTTCCGAGCTTCCTCGCTGCTCAGGCCTTGACCCAGTTCTACGCCAAAATGCGTTAATACGGTTTCCGGCGATTGGCTATGCCAATGCGTTTTAGGGGTATTGTCCATGTGCTCAGATCGGAGGTTGAAAACAGCGCAAGAGTTATCGGTTTTGGAGCACTTGAGCCTGCGGCTAAAGTCATGAATTGACAAAGATTATTTTACTTGTTCCCCAAAAGGTATGGGTTTATAGTCCATCTCCGAGGTCTATGATCTCATTCTAAATTAAAATAAAAACAAATAGTTGGAGGTATTTATGGGCGGAGTTATCGAATTAGTGGTGTTGATGTTGATTATTGCCATCTTCGCTTTCGCACCGTTAGGGTATTTCATTTACATGTACACGATGAAGAATGGCGAACCGTTCGGTGACATCGAGCCGCACGGCGATAGCGATTCTGCGCTATTGAGAGCGGTCAGTAAGGCCATTCTTACGTTTAGAGGTAAATTGGGTAAAAATTAAATTAGCGCTTTGTTCGCCAGCAATAGAAAGCCGGGGTTAGCCCGGCTTTTTTATGCGGATTAGCTTATTTCGCGCCGCAGCTTGGGCAATTCGGATTTTTCTTCAAGCGCATGCTGTGCCATTCCATACTCAGGCCGTCCAGCAGCAGTAAGCGGCCAGTCAATGTGGCGCCGGTGCCGACTATCAGCTTTATCGTTTCCAAGGCCTGAATGCTGCCGACGATGCCGGTGATAGGCGCGATCACGCCGTTGCGGGCGCAATTTTGCAATTCTTCGCCGTCGCTTTGATAGAGACAGTTATAGCACGGGCTATCGTGCAATCCTGGCGTAAACACGCTGACTTGGCCCTCGAAACGGATCGCCGCGCCGGATACCAGCGGGGTTTGCCTGTCCACGCATGCCTTATTGATCGCAAACCGGGTGGTGAAATTGTCGCTGCAATCCAGCACCACATCGGCATCCGCCACTTCCGCACGTAATTGTTCGTCGGCCAAGCGTTGCTTGCGAGCCAACACTTTTACGCCCGGATTAATTTTTTCCAGAGTCTGTTGGGTTGAAATAACTTTATCCAGCCCTATATCGCTGGTGTAGTGAGCAATCTGGCGTTGCAAATTGGTCAAATCGACCTGATCGTCGTCGTAAACGGTGATCTGGCCAACACCAGCCGCTGCCAGATACATCGAGGCAGGCGAGCCCAAACCGCCGGCGCCGACGATTAATACTTTGGCATCGAGCAATTTTTGCTGTCCGGCAATATCGATTTGCGGCAGCATGATTTGCCGGCTGTAACGGAGTAATTGTTCGTCGTTCATAGTTTGCATGGCTTGAGTGAGGCGCAGATGATGCCAAAGAGCTTGACAGAGTGCAAAAGCCGGATATTATTAGCACTCGTTGCTAGAGAGTGCTAATAAACTTGAGGCCGCTTAAAAGCTCGCTTCTTCCGCAAGGGGTAGCTGTTTTTTAAATAGCTTTATTAAGTTTTTAACCTTTAACTTTATCTACATTAAGGAGACATTGATGAAAATTCGTCCGTTACATGACCGTATCGTCGTAAAACGCGTTGAAGAAGAAACCAAAACCGCGGGCGGCATCGTGCTGCCGGGTTCAGCCGCGGAAAAACCAAGCGAAGGCGAAGTTTTGGCAGTGGGTTCAGGCAAACCGTTAGATAACGGCCAAGTACGTGCCCTGGAAGTTAAAGTTGGCGACAGAGTGTTGTTCGGCAAATATTCCGGCACCGAAGTTAAAGTCGATGGCGAGCAATACATCGTCATGCGCGAAGAAGACATCATGGGCGTTTTGGGTTAAGCCCGATTCAGCCGACACAATCTTTTTCAATTTAACCAATATCTCAGGAATAAGAAATGGCAGCAAAAGACGTAAAATTTGGTGGCGACGCTCGTGCACTGATGGTGCAAGGCGTTAACGTTCTGGCTAACGCAGTAAAAGTTACCTTGGGTCCTAAAGGCCGTAACGCTGTGTTGGATAAAAGCTTCGGCGCACCAACCATCACCAAAGACGGTGTATCGGTTGCGAAAGAAATCGAATTGAAAGACAAATTCGAAAACATGGGCGCGCAAATGGTGAAGGAAGTTGCCTCTAAAACTTCCGACGTAGCTGGCGACGGCACCACCACTGCGACCGTTCTGGCTCAAGCCATCGTTAACGAAGGTTTGAAATCAGTCGCTGCGGGCATGAACCCAATGGACTTGAAACGCGGTATCGATCTGGCTGTTACCGCAGCGGTTGCGGCGATTCAAAACGCATCAACTCCTTGCACCGACAACAAAGCTATCGCCCAAGTAGGCACCATCTCCGCCAACTCTGACGAGTCTGTGGGCAGAATCATTGCCGAAGCGATGGAAAAAGTTGGTAAAGAAGGTGTTATCACCGTTGAAGAAGGCACCGGTCTGGAAAACGATCTGGACGTGGTTGAAGGTATGCAGTTCGACCGTGGTTACTTGTCTCCTTACTTCATCAACAAACAAGAAAGCATGAGCGTGGAACTGGATGATCCGTTTGTCCTGTTGTACGACAAAAAAATCTCCAACATCCGTGAATTGTTACCCATTCTGGAAGGCGTGGCTAAATCAGGCCGTTCATTGTTGATCATTTCCGAAGATGTTGAAGGCGAAGCCCTGGCAACCCTGGTTGTGAACAACATGCGCGGTATCGTTAAAGTCGCGGCGGTTAAAGCCCCTGGTTTTGGTGACCGTCGTAAAGCCATGCTGGAAGACATCGCGGTTCTGACCGGCGGTGTGGTGATCTCTGAAGAAGTTGGTTTGTCTTTGGAAAAAGCCGACGTCAGCCAATTGGGTACTGCAAAACGCGTCCAAATCAACAAAGAAAACACCACCATCATCGACGGTGCCGGCGATGAAGCGCAAATCAAAGGCCGCGTAGCGCAAATCCGCGCCCAAGCCGACGAAGCGACTTCCGATTACGACCGTGAAAAACTGCAAGAACGTCTGGCTAAATTGGCTGGCGGTGTTGCGGTAATCAAAGTCGGCGCCGCGACCGAAGTGGAAATGAAAGAGAAGAAAGCTCGCGTTGAAGACGCGCTGCATTCAACACGCGCCGCGGTTGAAGAAGGTGTGGTTGCCGGTGGCGGTACCGCGCTGATCCGTGCTCTGTCTGCTCTGGATGGCCTGAAAGGCATCAACCACGATCAAGACGTAGGTGTCAGCATCCTGCGTCGTGCGATGGAAGAGCCATTGCGTCAGATCGTCAGCAACGCCGGCGACGAAGCGTCAGTGGTATTGAACGAAGTCAAAAAAGGCACCGGTAACTTCGGTTACAACGCCGCAACCGGCGAATACGGCGACATGATCGCGATGGGTATTTTGGACCCAGCGAAAGTAACCCGTTCGGCGTTGCAAAACGCGGCATCGGTTGCCGGCTTGATGATCACTACCGAAGTGATGATCGCCGATTCACCAGCCGACAACAAAGCCCCTGCAATGCCTGATATGGGCGGCATGGGTGGCATGGGCGGCATGATGTAATCGCTGTCCGGCCTCGGCCTAAAAACCCCGGTTGCCGCAAGGCTCCGGGGTTTTTTATTGCCGACGGCTTTTGGTAGGGAACGATTTACGAATTATTGGCGCGCAATAGATTGATTTTTGCCGCGAAACATTCGATAACGGCAGCAGAAAATTAGTAACAGTTTAAAACTACTAACCATGACAAACGATTTTTCGATTCTGATCGCTGACGACAACGAAATCAATCTGTGGCTGTTGCGCGAGCAGTTGGAACACTGGACGATGAATATTACTTTGGCAAAAGACGGTCGGGAGGCTTGGCAATTATTGCAACAGCAACGCTACGACGTCATCTTCCTGGACGTGAACATGCCGTTTTTAAGCGGTTTCGATGTAGCGGAAAACTTGCGCGGAACCGAAAACTACAATCGGCAAACGCCGACGATTGCCGTCACAGCCCATGCGCAAAATCAGCAGAAGGAGCGAGCCATCGAAGCCGGGTTTAACGAATGTCTGGTCAAGCCCATTCGCCTCTACCAGTTAGAGCAATTGCTGGCGCGTTGGCGGCAACATGATGCCGTGGATGCCAAGTATTATGCCGGGCAGATCTTGCGCAAAGCCCAGCATAACAGGCAATTAAGCCAATCGCTGATGGTCAAATTATTTGCCCAGTTGCCGGGCTTGATAGTCGATATCGAGCAAGCCTTGGACAGTAGGTTGCCGCAACAAGCCTGGGAGTTTAATCACAAATTGCACGGCACCATTTGTTTTTACGATTTTGCCGATTGTCTGGCGGTTGTCGAAAGTTTGCAAACAGCGTTGGAACAAGCCGATGTAGAGTTGGCGCGGTGGCACTTTAGTGCTTTGAAAATCAAGCTGAATTGGCTGCTGGATAACCAGGATCAGGTGCTGCGCTGTCTGGCTGAGGATGACGTTAAGCTATGAACAGCGTTGTGCTTTTCATAAGCCTCAGTACTTTCGAGTTCGACGCGCCACCGCAAATGATGCAAACTGCGCCCTATATTGCAAAGTAAAGACAAGGTAGCTTTTATGAATACAGACCCCTGCACTTACATTATTTTCGGTGCGACCGGCAACCTGGCGCGGCTGAAGCTAATGCCCGGCTTCTACCATCTGGAACTGGAAAAAAAACTGCCCGAAGGCACGCGTATCCTGGCGGTGGGACGCCGTCCATGGGATAGGGCGACTTGGCTGGCGGAAGTGAAAACCTTGTTACAAGAACAGGCAAACGGTCCGCTGGACGAGGCCGTATTCAAGCGTTTTAGCGAACGGCTGGATTATCATCGCGGCGATATCGACCAACCGGAATGCTATAAAACCCTGGCGGAAACCCTGAACGCGCAGCCGGGGTTTTCCCGGAATATGGCTTTTTATTTAGCCATAGGTCCCGGCGATTTCGGCAATGTCATCGAGTCCTTAAGCCAGGTGGAACTTCTCAACGAAGAATACGGCTGGCGGCGGGTGGTGATCGAAAAACCATTCGGTTACGATCTGGAAAGCGCTCAGGCTTTGCAAAAGCGCTTGAGCCGTTATTTGAGCGAAGACCAGATTTATCGGATCGATCATTATCTGGGCAAGGGCATGGTGCAGAACGTATTGGTGTTTCGCTTCGCCAACGTGATGCTGGAACCCTTGTGGAATCGCAATTACATCGACCATGTGCAGATCACTCACTCCGAAGAACTCGGCATAGGTAATCGTGGCGAGTATTACGACAGCGCCGGGGCGATGCGCGATATGCTGCAAAGCCATCTGTTGCAATTGTTGACGCTGGTGGCGATGGAGCCGCCGGTATCGATGGATGCGGAGTCCCTGCGCGACGAAAAAGTCAAAGTGCTGAAGTCCATTCGGCCCATCCCCAAATCCGCCGTGCATGCACATGCCTTTCGCGGCCAATATGCTCGAGGCAATATAGACGGCCATAAAGTTGGCGGCTACCTCGAAGAAGCCAATATCCCGGCCGACAGCAGTACCGAAACCTATGCGGCGATGAAATTGTTGATCGATAACTGGCGCTGGCGCGGCGTGCCGTTTTATCTGCGCACCGGCAAGCGCATGGCCAAGGGCCAATCCTCGATTTCGATTTGCTTTCGACATCCGCCGTTTCAGTTTTTCCGCGATACCCACGTGCAATGCATGACGCCGAACTGGATATTGCTGGGTATTCAGCCCGAAGAATGCATCCGTATCGAAATGACCGTCAAGGAGCCGGGGCTGGAGATGCGCACCCGCACCACCAGTCTGGATGCCAGCTTCCGCAATCCCGACGAACGCCGAGTGGATGCTTACGAAGATTTGTTATTGGACGTCATGAAGGGCGACCGGTCGCTATTTTTGCGTTTCGACGAAGTGGAATACGCCTGGCGTATAGTCGATCCCATTCTGCAAAATTGGGTCACCGAGCGGGATTATATCGCCACTTACCCGGCCGGCTCCTGGGGCCCGGAGGAAAGCCGGCGGCTGTTCGAGAAGGAAGGCCAGTATTGGCGCAGTTCCTTGATGCCGGAGTGTCAACCTTGATGGCAGCGTAGGGCCGAATTCATTCGGCCGAAAAGCTTATTGGGGGCAATAACCGGCCGGAGACGAGTGTTTGCCCCCAAATGGCTTATTGCTTGGGATAAACCTGCACCCACTCGATACGCGGGCCGTTCATTTCCTTCACGACGATTTCGAAATCGTTAAAAGCGATCCGCTCGCCGGCTTCCGGGATGTCGCGCAATTGCGCCAGGATCATGCCGCCCACCGAATCGACGTCATCCAGATCCAGTTCTTCGTTTTCCACATCGATACCCAGAATCCGTTCCAACGAGAAAATCGGCAGGCTGCCTTTACCCAGCAAACTGCCGTCGTCCTGGCGAGTCCAGTCGCTTTCGGTTTTTCTAAATTCGTCGCGGATCTCGCCCACCATGGCCGACAGTAAATTGTCCAAGGTGATAAAGCCGTGCGGTTTGTGGCCTTTCTGGCCGATGACCGCGAAATGCGGCGAGCCTTGGGTAAAGCGCCGGAATAATTCCAGGGCCGGCATATGTGCGGAGATATGTTGAATCGGCCGTAAATAGGGTTCCAAATCGTCGATTTGCTGACCGTGTTGTTGTGCCAGGAATAAATCCTTCAAATGGATGATGCCTAACACATCGATGCCGTTGCCGTCGAAATACGGATAACGGCTAAAGCAGCTGCTATACACCGTTTCCAGCATTTGTTGTTGAGATTGACCTTGGTACAGCGCGGTAATTTCGTGAATCGGCCGCATCAAATCGGAGACCTCCAGCTTGCCGAAATCCAGCGCTTTGGCCAGCACATTACACTCGTCGCTGGTCAGGTTTTCGCCGGCCCGGCTGGAGCGCAGAATCAGTTTCAATTCGTCGTTGGAATAATGGCTGTCGTGGTTGTGGCCGTCGCTGAGTCCGGCGATGCGCAACACCAGATTGGCGCTGCCGTTCAACAGCCAGATGGCCGGGTACATCAGCCAGTACAGCGCGTACAACGGTCCGGCGCTCCACAGACCTATGCCTTCCGGATTGCGGATGGCCAGCGACTTGGGGGCCTGCTCGCCGACCACGATATGCAGGAAGGAGATCGTGCAAAATGCAAACGCAAACGAGATGTTATGGATGATTTCCGGCGAGGTGATTTCGGCTTTGGCGAACAGCGGTATTAACAGATCGGCGAAAGCCGGTTCGCCTATCCATCCCAGTCCCAGCGAAGCCAGGGTAATGCCGAGTTGGCAAGCGGATAAATAGGCATCGAGTTGTTTGTGTACTTTGGCGAGAATTCGGCCGCGCCAGCCTTCTGTTTGTTCGATTGTCTTGATTCGGGTTTGCCTTAGTTTAACCAGGCTGAACTCGACCGCAACAAAGAAGCCGTTTAGAAATACCAGCAACAAGGCGCAGGCGACCAGAACAAGATTACTCATAGATAAAGCGTTGATTACAGCGGAATCGGCATTATACCGGGAATCCGCACCTTTGCTCGATGTGTGTTGGAGTCGCCGGGCGCGCCCTAATCCGGCGGGCCGGACAGTCGTTCGACGTTGGCGGCCATGTGCATGGGATAAAGCGCCGGTCCGAATTGGGTGAAGATCGCCACGTCCGCCGCGTCGTGGCCGTAAGCGACAATTACCCGGCCGCCGCGAGGTTCGGCCTGGGTCGGGTCGAAGGTGTACCAACGTCCGCCCACATAAGCCTCGAACCAGGCGTGAAAGTCCATAGGTTGCAAGCCGTACAAATAGCCAACCACCATCCGCGCCGGAATGCACAAGGCCCGACACAGCGCGATGCCCAGATGCGCCAGCTCGCGGCAGACGCCTTCGCCGGCCATATTGGTTTCGACCGCCGACAGCTGGAAATGCGGCGAGTCCGGATTGAAACGGATATTGTCGCGCAGCCAGCGATGCAGCGTCGCGACTTGGTCGTAGCCGGGTATGGCGTCGGCGACAATTTCCTGGGCCAACTCGATAAACCGATCGGATTCGCAGTAGCGGGTAGGGATCAGGTAAGTCAATACGCTATCCGGCAGGTTTTGTACTTCGGTGAACGGCGCGCCGGGGCAGACGTCGATATGTTCGTTGGTATGAATGTCGGCGCTGGTGCGTACGGCAAACTCGCCGGGCGGCGCAATCAGGCGCTGACAGAGATTGCCGTAGTAATCGGTATATTCGAATACCGGCACCGTCGGGTTCAAAGTGTACGACTCGCGGGCTACCCACTGATTGGCGCCGTTGCGCGGCCGCAGCATCAGAATGAATGGGGTATCGATACTGACATCGAAGGTTATTTCGCAACTAGTGCGCAGCCACATATTAATTGTCCTTGTGTTGGTTACCGAAAATTCAGCCAAATTCGGCAAGCGTCGGTAGGCGCAAAGCCTGAGTGCGAAGCAAGCGTTCGCGCAATATTTCAGATCTGAGCTAAGCCTTGGCGTTGCCGGAGCGGCTGGCCCAAAATGGAATGGACAGCACCAGTATACACAGCAACCAATTCAGCAATTGCCGATTATAGAGGGTGTAGTTCAGTGCGACCGGTAAGCCTTCGCTAAAGTTCGGATGTGCTTGTATAAAATCGTAGGCGGCCATGAATTCGTGCGTTTCGCCTATCACCACGGCAAGTATGCCGAAGCTCAAAAAATACGCCAGCAAACGGTCGCGAGGTGTTTGCGAATCGCCGCCGGACAGGCTGTCGAAGCGCAGCATATGCCAGTGCAGCTGGCGCTGGGCCAGCCATAGGCAAGCGATCAAGCCGCAAACGCCGATGGCCGGAATCGCGAATTGTTCGACGGGAAAACTCAGATACCGGCCGTTGAACGCCAGGCTGTAGGTTTTATATAGCGCTAGCACCGCGAAAAACAGGTAAGCGCTTCTTAACCGGTTTGCCAATACCGGCAGTGCCGGTTGGTTTGCCAAAATGGCGTAGCAGCGTTGCATCAACAAGCCGCTCAGTAGGCCGTTTGCTGCAACGAGCAAGACGGTATAAGCCTGCTGCCAGATGCTGTAGCTGGTAAACCACAAGAAATCCGCCAGCGTTACCAGGCAAACGCCAAATATTTGGGCCAGCGTCAAAAAGCCCACCAGGCGCGGAAGCGAAAGGTTTGGCAATTTTTTAAAGTAGATCGCGACCAGCAACAGCCACAGGCCGGTAGCCCAGGCAAAATTCAGCAACCAGTCCGGGTTTTCGTAAACTGGGCCGGTCAGCGGGAATACCGGTTCCCGGTCGATAGTCAGTAAGCCCCAATTGGCGCCGACCACGCCTTCGTTATGGCTTTTCCAGGGCTGGTTAAACGCTTCGACGATGTTGTAATCCAGGCCGTGGCGGTTCACCACTTCAATCAGGCTGCGGATGAAGCGGGTTTCGTTAACCACGCTGGGGATGGCTTGGCCGCGTTGCCGGCCGGCGGCGGGCCAGCCAGATTCGCCGATCAGTATTGGTTTGTTAATGCCCATGCTGTGGGCTTTGTCTTCGATCTGCTTGACGATTTTCTCGACATGCCCCGCCGCATCTTCAATCGCCACCGGTTCATCTTCCCAGTAAGGCAGAATGTGCACGGTGATGAAATCCACTTCCTGCATCAGCTGCGGATACTTCAGATAAATAGACCAGACATCGGCATATGACACCGGCTGTTTCACCGCCTGTTTAACTTGGCGGATATAGCCGATCAGCGTGTCCACATCCATATCCTTGCGCAGCAGGACTTCGTTACCGACTAGCACCCGCTTCACCACGTCCGGATTGGCGTTCACCGACTCGATCAGCGCGGCGATTTCCAGTTTATTGCTGGCATGGCCGTCGCCCAGCCAGCCTCCTTGAATCATTTCCACGCCGTGTTTGCGCGCAAATTCGGGAGTAGGCTGCATGCCGCCGAGGATCGAGTAGGTGCGGATGCTGTGGGTTTTATCCGCTACCAAGCCCAGGTCGGCGTCGATATGTTCCGGCAACGGGAATTTTTCTTCGATCGGACTAAAACCTTCTCGGTAGGGCGCAAACGATAAGCTGCGCAATTTACCCGAAGGCACATCGACGCCGGCATCCTGCGGGCGATTCAGGCTCCAGGCGATGGCGCCGTGAACGATAACGATGAAAATGAGGCAGAACAGCAGTTTGGCGGTGCGCATGACAGGGGAGTTAAGCTGAGTTAGTGACTACGTGGGTTGCGGGGATTATACAGGCTTGGCGTAGAGCGGCGGCGGGTTATGATTGATACGCTGGCGGGTGAATATTCCGGATTATTCAGTTGGGCAAGACATAGAAAATTCTGTTCCGGGAGGTGTTATGAGCTTGCGATTGCTGTTGCGCCAGACCGGCGCCGGTCTGGCGGTCGGTTTTGGTGGTTGGTTGTGGAAACAGTGGACATTAATCTGCAACGAAAGTTGTGCGCCGGGGTGGTTGTTAACGATGATCTTGCTGAGCTTCTTGCTGCCGGCCGCGGCGTATTGGACGCTGTTGGTCTTGACGGCTGATCGCCCCAGGATGGGGGCCGAATCATCGCTGTAAGTTTGATGTCGGCGTGCTTGGCGGCGGCGGTTTGGCTAAGTTTCTTTGAGTGAGGTGGCGCGGTCTTGGTTTATTTGCGTTCGCCGATTTTAGGCAGCCGATCCGCCAAACCCATCGCATGCCGAGTCAGCAGTTGTTTGGCGAAGGGCAGGTGGTCCAGCAAGGTCAGACCTGCGTTGCGGACGGCGGCAAGCGGCAGATTGTCGTTGGAGAATAGCTTTACCACGCTGTTGGTAAAGCCTATGGTTTTACCGTGATCTTGTTGACGTTGCCGGCTGTAGTTTTTCAGCAGGCGAGCATCGCCCAAATCGCCGTTTTGCTCGTGTTGGTCGAGCAGCATTTCCGCGAGTAAGGCCACATCGCGAATCCCCAGGTTGAAGCCTTGGCCGGCGACCGGATGCAGTTGATGCACGGCGTTGCCGATGATCACGGTGCGGCCGGAGACCATGCTTTCGGCGCGGATCAGGCTTAACGGAAACGCCCGGCGCGGCGCGGCCAATTTCAGTTCACCCAAACGGTAACCGAAGCAGTTTTGCAGCTCGGCGAGAAATTCGCGGTCGCTGACGTTAATCAGGGTTTCGGCTTGCTCGTGAGTGCGAGTCCACACCACCGCCGATTGTTTACCCGCTACCGGCAGCAAGGCCAACGGGCCGAACTCGGTAAAGCGCTCGAAGGCGATATTGCGATGCGGCAGTGCCGATTGCACGGTGGTGACCAGCGCGGTTTGACCGTATTCGGTAACTTGCTGCGGAATTTCCAGCAGCTTGCGCACCGTGGAATTACCGCCGTCCGCGCCGACCAGCAGTTGCGCGCTGACGTTTAAGGAGCTGCCGTCATGCTGTTTCAGGCTGACATTAGCTGCGTCGCGGCCGGACATCAAGCCGGCAACCCGGGTTTGGTACAGGCAAACCGTGTCGGTTTTTTCGACCAGGTCGGCCATATGTTGTTCGATGTCGCGGGCGACTATCACATAACCCAAGGCTTCCACGCCTTGATCTGCCGCCGCCAGCCGGGTTTTCCCGAAATGGCCGCGATCCGAGACGTGGATATATTTGATAGCGGTGGCTTTATTCGCAACGCCGCGCCAGGCGCCCAAGTCGTTGAGCAGTTCGACGGTGCCGGCCGCCAAGGCCAGCGCGCGGTCGCCGGCCGGCGAATTACGCAGTTGCTCGCGGCTATTGGCTTCGACCAAGGCTATCTTCAAGCCGCTGTTTTTCAGCGCCAGGGCCAGACAATTACCGGCAAGGCCGGCGCCGACGATGATTAGGTCGAAATCGTGTTGCATTGCTTAGCTCGCCATCAACGCTTCGATGTCGGCAACGGCTTTGGGAACGCCATGAGTGAGAATCTCATGACCGTCCTTGGTCACCAACACATCATCTTCGATACGAATACCGATGCCGCGCCATTGTTTGTCCACCGTTTCGCAATCTGCCGGTACGTATAGGCCGGGCTCTACAGTCAGAACCATTCCTGGTTCCAGCAAGCGCCATTCGTCCTTGATTTTGTAATCGCCGACGTCGTGTACGTCCATGCCCAGCCAATGGCCGATGCGGTGCATGTAAAACTGTTTGTATTTTTCGTCCTTGATCAGCTTTTTGGGTTTGCCTCTTAACAAGCCCAGTTCGATCAAGCCCTTGGTCAGGGTTTCCACCGAGGCGTCGTGGGCCTTGTTCCAGGGATTGCCGGGTTTGATCTCGGCCAGCGCGGTGGCTTGGGCATCCAGCACCAACTGGTACAACAACCTTTGCGGCTCGCTAAATTTGCCGGACACCGGGAAGGTGCGGGTGATGTCGGCGGCGTAGTGGTCGCACTCGACGCCGGCGTCGATCAGCAGTAAATCGCCTTTGTTCAGTTTGTCCTTGTTTTCCACGTAATGCAGCACGCAGGCATTCTTGCCGCCGGCGACGATGGACGGGTAGGCCACCGCGCGCAGGCCGTCCTGAATAAATTCGTGGATCAACTCGGCTTCGATTTGATATTCGTATAAGCCGGGTTTGCAGGCTTGCATGGCGCGGATATGGGCTTTGGCCGATACTTCGCCAGCGCGGCGCATCAATTTCAGTTCTTCCGCGCTTTTGAACAAGCGCATTTCGTGGAGGATGTGTTCCAGCGACACCAGTTCGCCCGGTGCGGTGACGCCGCTCCGGGATTGCTTGCGGATGTGGTTGATCCACTCCAGCAGTTTGTGGTCCAGATCGCTGTCCTTGCCCATCGGATAGAACACCTTGCTTTTGTTTTCCAGCATGCCGGGCAGGATGTCGTCCAGATCGTCGATCGGGAACGAGTCGTCGGCCTCGTAGTGCTTGGTGGCACCTTCCAGGCCGGCATGGGCGCCTTCCCACAAGGCTTTTTTCTCGTCGAACTCGCGGCAGAACAGAATGTACTCGCCTTGCTCGCGACCGGGGATGAACACGGCCATCGACTCGGCTTCGTTAAAGCCGGTAAGGTAGTAAAAGTCGCTATCCTGGCGAAACGGATAATGCACGTCGCGGTTGCGGGTACGTTGCGGCGCGCTGGCAATAATGGCGATGTTACCCTTGCCGATTTGCTTCATCAGGCTGGCGCGGCGTTTTTTGAATTCGTTTTGTTTCATGGTCGATCTGCTTAATTAATGCGGTTGCGATTGGCCGAGTTCGGCAAATTGATCGCGGACGGTAAACACTGCGGCCCGCACATATTCGCGCAGTTCGACCAAGGCATTTTCGTCGTCTTCGTCGCCGACGTCAGTATCGATTTTAGTCAGCTCTATCATGTCGCGCATCACTTCGGCGGTATCGCCCGGCCAGTCGGAGCCGGTTTGCGCGTAACCCACGCCGAACAGAAAGCCCTGGCACCAACAGCGCAGCGCTTCCACCTGTTCGTCCAGCGGGTCGTCGTCTTCAGGCATCAGTAGGTCGAAGGCAAAATCCTCATTCTGGTTTTCCAGCAATACCCGGGTTTTCTCGAACACGCCATGCAGCAGCGCTTTGTCTTCGTCGATCAATTGTTGCTCGTCGTCGATCAGTTCGCGCAGCCAGTTTTCCGCGTCGGCGCGGATTTCGACGCAGAGCATGCCGGTGGCGATACCGTGCGCCTCGGCGGCGCCGAGGTCGGCGTCTTGTTGCTCTAAAATTGCTTCAACCGAACGGTAGGTCATCTGGGCTGTGTTTCCTATTAAAGCTGTTTAATAACATGGCTTATGCTAACATTCTTAGCCATCTACGATGATTATAACGTCATATCGGCCCATACTCTTGCTATGTCTCAAACAGAAAAAGATCCGTCAAGCGAACTTGAAGCGTTGGAAGCGAAACTGGATACGCTGATTGCGCAATTCAATCAAGTCAAAAGCGAGAATAAGTCCTTGAAAGTTAAACAGGATGCCTTGGTTAGGGAAAAAGCCAAATTGTTGGAAAAAACCACCTTGGCCAAAACCCGAGTGGAGGCGATGATTGCCCGATTGAAAGCCATGGAGCACGATTCGTGAGTAAAGCCGTCCAGCCCGTTTCGCTGAATATCCTGGATAAGGAATACAAAATCGCTTGTGCCGCCGACGAAAAAGACACCTTAATCAGCTCCGCGCGCGAGTTGGATAGACAAATGCGCAAAATCCGCGATACCGGCAAGGTCAGCAGCACCGACCGCATCGCGGTACTGGCGGCCTTGAATTTGGCCCACGATTTGGTGGCATCCAACAAAACCGAAAGCGGTGGCGGCGTCGATATATGCGCGCGTTTGGCGGATTTGCGCAACAAAATAGAAAACGTTTTGGAAAACCCGTAATTCCCCGGTAGACTATAAGTCCAATCTCCTGCGGCGTTCGAGCAGTACTGGGTGTTTCCTGAACCTGTTTTTACCCCGGAAACTTTTTGCCATTCATGGTGCGCATGCCTGTTTATTCAGGAAGCCTGATTGACTGGATTTGGTTTCCACTTGAACCTTCGGTTCAAGGACGAAAGTATCAGACGGCGCAGGCGGGAGATCTCTTCTTTTTTCCTCCTTTTTATTCCCGAGCTTGATTTGCAGGCTGGGTTTTTCTGCCTTGAGCTTGCACTGATCGTTTTGATTAATTCCTTATTTTTGACGTTGTGCCGCTGGCGCGACGGCTTGTTTGGGCGTCGGTTTCACGAAACAGCATCCGTGTTTTTCGCCCAGCGGGCGCTAACGCATGTAAATAGGCTGTCCAGCCGTTTTGGCCGTTGAAAAACTCCAGTGCTCTGTTCGGCATATGCGGGAACTTGTATCAAAAACACAAGACTTACCTGCGATAGCGATACGCGCCGAACGATTACGGCGAAAATACGGCTATCCCCTTTGACGCGCTAAGGATTACACTTTATAGCGTTACCGTAGCTCCAAACCTTCACAAATACCTTGGAAAAATGACTATCGAATCCCTGATTAATTTTGCGATTCAACTTCTCGGTGCCGTAGCCGCCTCGTTTTTGGCCTACCGCTCCTTTCAAAAACGCCGGATTCAGCTCGGTGCGGAGCCTACGCTGCCGCAGTACTTTATTCGGCGCAGCACTTACTGGTCCGGGATTGTCCTGTACTGCACGTTGATGGCCGGGTTGTTCTGCCTGCTGACCTGGCAGTGGTTACCGCTAGAGCCGCTGGTAACGCTGATCGTTAGCCATTTGCGCGCTGGCGAGTTGGTGAATCTGCTCTACGGTCTGGACGGCAATAAACTGTTGCCGTTGATCGCTGCCGGAATCATGTTGTTTTTCGTCGGGTGGGAAAACCCATTTAACCCGTTGTTGATTTTACGGGACAGTATTCACGATGCGTTTGCGATTCCGACCAAAGCCGTCGAAGTTTATAACGCGCTGATCAAATCCCGGCTATCGGCGGCGGACGATAAAATCAAAGCCCAAATCGCCGATCGCCTCTTGGTGCAAAGCATCGACGCCGGCGACTTCGATAAATCTGGCGCCACGGTCGAATACAAATGGGCGCATAACAGCCTGCTGTTCGACCAAATCCAGCATTACGCCGACCAATCCTCCTATCGGCGCCTGTTCAGCGAACCGTCGCTGAAATGGGGCGAAATCTGCATTTCCTACAATGCGATGTCGGAAAAAGTGAATATTTGGAAAGAAGCCGAGCCGCATTACACCAAGACCGTCAATTTGTTGAAAGACTTGGATAAGCTAACCGGTCTGCTCTGCCGATTGCTGGCTGCGGCGGTGGTTTTCGGCAGCCCCAGCGAGAACGATATGTGGGCGACCGTGAAAAAACTCGGAGGCAATGTCCATGAAGCGCGCTTGAAGCACACTTATAAATACGTGCTGATATTTGCCGCCGCGACGGCTTTCGGCGTGATTTTGGGGCGCGAAGTGTCGGTGGCACTGCACAACGTATTCCTGTTTCCGGATACGCCGTTGCCGCACTTTAGCTATACCACCTTACGCTGGATCGCGTATTCGATCGCGATTTACGTGTTGCCGATTTCGTTGGTCTTCGTGTTGCGGAGTATTGCGTTCCGGCACCAGCAGGAACCCGCCGAAAATTATTACGGCTTCTACATGGCGATGATGTTTGTCGGTTTTATCGTTAGTACTACGATATCGACCTTCATCTTGGAGCTGACCTTCTATCACCGGGACGATTTTAATTTCCTGGACAGCTTCCTCGACCACGCGCGTTGGGGCATTATGCCGGCCCTGATTAGCGGTTTTGTGGCCTACCGGATGGATGTGCCGGCCAGCGAAGCGGAAGCCTTGAGCAAAACCGTTATTTCCGCCACTTTGCGTTTTCTGGCCTGGGGCGGGATTGCGGTGATTTTCATGCTGTATGCGACGGACGATTTGGCTATCGAGAAGCTGAATCTGCGGTTTACCTTGGTGGGGACGGCGTTTTTTGTGACCGGCTTGCTGGGGGCGGCGGCGCGGTTTAAGACGGCTAGTGATTGAGGTTGGGTTGTTATGGGTGTCGCTAACGCGACGGATTTTTGAATGTCGGTTCGCGAACTTGCATCCGCGACACTTTCTCTACGAAAACCCTCCCTGGTTTTTGCCCTCCGGGCCAGCCTGTCAGCTGTTCAGATTCGCTCGGGGCGAACTTGTGCATGGCGAAAAGAAAGTATCCAAAGAGCCGAGGCGGCCCGATACCGCCTTGACCTAGCGCTCCGGCGCTTTATCTAGGGTCGGTGCGGTATACGGGAATAAACCTGTCCTGGGATTATTAGTGGTGGAGTAACTCCGAATATCGAAGTGTGCGGGCTATCTAACGCAGCAGTGTATGGTGCTTGGCATTGGGTTTTTAGGGCTCAAATAGCTAACTTGAATATTCTCTTTGCCGCGTAAGGTAAAGACCGTCAATTTTTAGATTGTTTATTTTACCTTGTTAACTGCCTCAAATGCCATGTGCGATAACTGCTTCAGAGTTTTTCACAGGCCTGCTAAAATTCATAAAGGGTAACCTGTAGTAAGTTCGTCGCCATTTAAATGAATTCCTCAATACGCAACTACAGCCTTATCAATAACTCCTGCTGCTTCCGCTGGAGGCTCCGGTTCTTCCGCGCCAGGGAAATGATGACCTTTGAATGTTCAACCATGCTTGTGATACAGTCTAGTGTGAAATATTTATGTACTCGTGCTTTTTTGAATTTTTGACGACCAAAATTTATAACTTAATGAACGAGTTATTTTTTTGCTGCTCGCACTAGTAACTCCACTTGGATTAACGAGCTCTGTAGTTTTCTCAGTTGATAACTGTTAGCAGATTAACTGACCGAATGTAGCTAAAAGATTTAAAGTAATCAATATTAGATCGAAAATAGCTTAATGCTCCAATCAAGACACCGGCGCCTTGAAAGGAGTTTTTGCGATAAAACTTAACAACTAAACCCTTATCAAAATGTACTGAGGACTAATGCTGATGAGTAGTACCCAACAAATCCCAGTATTTGTTATAAGCCTTGCTCGAGCTCCCGAACGACGCTTAGCTATCTGCCAACATTTATCAGATCTAAATATTGAATATCGACTAACTGACGCGGTTGATGGCATGGCCATGTCGGAGGCCGAAATTAATACTATCGTTGCTAAGAACAGTAAAATGCACCCTGGGGCTGTAGGTTGTTATTTATCGCATCTACATATCTACGAAGCCATGAAACTAGAAAAAATTCCCATGGCTTTAGTAGTTGAAGATGACGCTCGGCTCAATCCGGACGTAACGGAAATGTTGAGTCAGGAAATATCCTTTAAAGACTGGGATTATTGCTTTCTGGACTGCGATGATCATAACGATGAGGGGCCCGTTTTTTATGATGCCGATTCCGGACAAAAATTTGGTACCCGCTTTACCGTATTCGCTCTGTCCAGCGGCCCACAGACCACTCATGCTTATATGATTACGCTGGAGGCTGCCATAAAGCGTTTGGAAAATGCTTACCCTTTAGTGAAAGCTATCGACCTCTATGATCACCTCCCTTATAACATCCGATTTTACGCCATAGTCTCACCAAAGGCGGCCTGGGTGAGCGAACATAGCCTAGAATCATTCACCTCTACCAAATGCAATAATATTAACGAGTTATCTTTTATTGCTCTTCGGCGCTGGCCAATTTTTTATCAAATCCGTGATTTTATTAAGCTTAAAAACTTTAAACGAAGTTTTCTGATCAAAAGTCTTCAGAAAAACGGGAAATTAAGTATTGATAAACGCTGGAAATCACTTCCGTCGGGACGAGAAGTGCTAGTGCGCTAAGATTTTGCAATTTAATAACTACGCAGCGATTAAAATTGAACGCATCTAGATGCCGTGCAATACTTTCCGGTTAATAAGGTATTTATCCAATAAGATCGGGAATTCAGTAAGATTTTTTTGTTTTTATATATATAAATAAATTATGTTAAAAAAACTGATAATTGCAACTAAGCCATTCCGAAAAAAATTTGGGTTTATTCAAGGCGCTAGTCTATGGCTTTCGTTGTTAAAAGAAAAAATCACGGCGCCAGGGCAACTTTTTCGTGTACATGTTCCTGGCATAAAAAAACCAATTTACCTTAGAGCAAAAACGTCCGATATCGAGGTTTTTTGTCAAATTTTCGTACATGGGGAGCTCGATGTTAAAATTGAACCGCCCGTTAATTATATTGTTGATGCGGGTGCGAATATTGGACTGTCATCTATTTGGTTTGCCAATCGGTTTCCAGGTGTTTTAATCGATTCTTTAGAAGTAGATAGTAATAATATTACTGTTTTGCAGCTAAATACCAAAGATTATTCTAATATAAATATTGTGCCGAAGGGGTTGTGGTATAGCGCTACAACACTCCGCATAATTAATCCTGATGCCGAATCATGGGCATTTCGAGTTGAAGACACCGATGAAAATGATCCTATGGGGTTTCCGGCTACAACAATTGTTGAACTGATGAAAGCTAGAGATTCAAAGCGAATTGATGTTTTAAAAATTGATATCGAAGGTGCCGAAAAAGAAGTATTTGAATCTGATACATCATGGTTAAGCAATATAGGTACGCTATTTATTGAATTACATGATAGATTGAAACCTGACTGTTCTCGAGTAGTATTTGATGCATGTTCAAAATATAAGCATAAAAAATTAGTTTCTGGTGAATATAATGTTTTATTTTTTTCCGCCTAGAAAAATATAATTGCTACGCTAACAGGCTGGTGAA
>LUUF01000111.1 GCA_001644045.1 Methylomonas methanica
TGTGACGACACTATCTAAAGTTAAAGACCAAACGTGCTTGGCGGTAGGCGCTGGCGAAATTACGGCGCGAAAAATTGAATTACTGGTCGGATCGGAACGGACATTGTCGTCTTGCTACAGAAACTAGTAGCGAGGTAGCCGCTTTGCCGTATTCGAATCTGATCCCTATCCGCCATGATCTATCTAAATATTTGGTGGTTAGAAACCATCCGAATTTGGCACATTGATGCCATTTTAGGTAGTAGGCACCCATTCCATTATCGCTAACCCTCCGTTTTCAAGATTTTTCTCCAGTAGATAAGGGCTATTTACCACCGACACCCCGATTACTTATCTTCGTTATTCTGGCTTTAATAAACTAGATGCGTCTACCCCACCAGCTTCTGTTTTTCCAAAAATCATCCTACTACGAATTTCGGTTATATCTTCCTTCTGCTCCATTAATCGCTGATACCAAATTCCATCCCGTGTATCGCCGTAAAGTACCGCACCCTGAATTTGATTGTCTTTTATTACCAGTTTTTTATAAACGCCGAGAGAAGGATCGTTGAACAAAATGTGTCCGCATTGCTCATCGCCAACAAAATCCCCGACGGAAAACAAATTGATACCCGTAACTTTGAGCTTGGTCGCAGTGGGTAAGGTGACATACTCGGCGACACCATGCGCAGCCAGATGGTTAGCGCAGACCTTGGCTTGCTCGAACAACGGCGCGACCAATCCGAACGTAGCTCCACGGTGCTGAATACATTCGCCCACCGCATAAACACTGGGGTCGTAGCTTTGCAGGGTATCATTGACGACGATACCGCGTTCGCTATATAGCCCGGCCTGTTTTGCCAGAGCCATATTGGGACGCACACCGATGGCCATGATAAATAAATCGCAGGGTAGTTCGCTACCGTCCCTAAAGCGCGCGCTAACAATATGACCGTTTTCGTCACCGATCAACGCTTTGGTTTGCGCGGCCATTTTGAATTTCAAACCACGCTGCTCCAGTTCAGCCTGCAGCATTTTTCCGGCGTGTTGGTCCATTTGTCGGTTCAGCAACACCTCGTTATTGTGAATCACCGTGACATCCATGCCGCGTTGTAGCAAGCCGTTGGCGGCTTCCAGACCCAACAAACCACCTCCCAACACCAAGGCATGTTGATGGCTGTTGCTATACGCCAGCATGGTGTTGACATCGAGAATGTCGCGAAAACCGATAACCCCGACCAAATCCTTACCCGGAATATCCGGAACCACGGGCTTGGATCCAGTTGCAATCAGCAATCTGTCATAGTCAACTACCGTGCCGTCTTGGGCGAGCACTTTGCGCAAACCGCGTTCGATCCGCACTACCGCTTTATCGGGGCCGGCATGCAAAGTAATACCGTTATCCCGATACCATTGCCGGTCGTTGATCACGATATCTTCGATGGTTTTTTCTCCACACAACACAGCCGACAGCATGATGCGGTTGTAATTGCCGTAAGGCTCGGCGCCGAATACGGTAATGTCGTATTTATCCGGCGCCGATAATAGCAATTCTTCCACGGTACGCATGCCGGCCATGCCGTTACCGATAACAACCAAACGTAGTTTCATAATAATGTACGGTAGAAACAGTTAAGGAATCGCTGCGTTTCGTGGGGTAAGTCCCTGGCTTTTGGCATCAAAAGCTCATTTTCCAAGTATCGATTTTGCATGCTCAATCATATCCGCCAATGAAGTTTCCTTGACGGTTTGAACCAACTCATCTACTTTGAAGGCATGGTGGCGCTCGTAGACAATGCCATGCTGCGGTGCGTCGGCCAGGCCCGTTTCGCGGGCATGCTCGACGAAGCCGGGGTTTTTCCAGAAAAATGCGCCCGGCATCGTGGTGGGGATTACCAGCACGAAAAACAGCGAGCGTCCGAAAACGCTGGAAATCAGCGTCGCCAAGGCTAGCAACAGCCCGGCAAGCATCCCCAAAACGCCACTCAAGCCAGCCAACATGATCGACGCCGCCAGAACAATAGCAACAGCCAGCAAAGCATTGCGCAACTGAAAGGATTTGCCGAACTGGGTGGTTTGCCGGTAATAAGAAGCGGCGCCTTCGTCTTCCGAGGCTTGCATATCGCGAGCATGCAGAAGGTGGCCAATGCCCTCGAGCAAAAACCCCACCAGCATCGTGCTTGCCAGTGTTTGCAGCAGCGGCTGCATACCCTCGGCATCGAGCGGCAGTGCGGCAATGGCAACCGCGCCGAGAATTAATGAGCCCAAGCTGAGTGCGGCGCCCACAAAGGCCGTGCCGGTTTGTTTATGGTCCCAGAACGGCCGCGCCGGTATCCGGTACAGTTTGTACATATAGAATAAACCGACCGGGCCGCCGATTAATGACAGCAGAGCGAACATGCCGGCGATAAAATCGGTAAAACCGGTGTCGATTGCTGCCAGAACGCTGTAACCGAGCAAGCCGGTATAAAACAGCGATACGCCAGCGATTTCCCGACTGACCGGCGACAAGCGCAGATTGTTGAAGCCACGGTAAAAGCGGTGCGGCTTGCCCAAATGCATGTTCAGCTTGTACAAACCCAACGTGCACAGTACGGCGATGGTTGCCAGCAGCGGCAGGAAAACCGGCGCTTGCTTGACCAGCGCCAGTTGCGGCAGTCCCAACCATGGCCCCAGCAGCATCAGCAAAAAGGCGCCGACCGTGGCCTGGGTGCATAGCGTGAAAATCACATGCGCGCTTTCATGGCTGGTCAGCAGTTTGCGCAGATTCCACTGCTTGGCTTCGCCGTCCTTTTTATCGACCACCGGCTTGAATAGCCCGGCCTGGTCGTCGCGATGGTATTTGACCGGCACGCTGTCGGTACGGGTCATTTCGCGGTGCGTGGTGCGGGTTTGCTGGAAACGGATATTGGGATGGGTGATGTCCACTGTTGGAAAACCGGGGATTTCGGTCTTGGCCTGAACGCGGTTTTCCGGGATGTTTTCGATGACACCGAAATCCAGCGCCTTGCCCAAACAAGCGCTGACGCAGGACGGTTTCAAACCCACTTCCAGGCGGTCGACACACATATTACATTTACTGACCTGTCCCTTCACCGGATCGAGCTGCGGCGCATTGTAAGGACACACCCAAGTGCAATAACCGCAACCAAAGCAAATCTCCGGGTCTTGCAATACCGCACCGTATTCAGCGAATTTGGTGTAGGCGCGGGTTGGGCAACCTTTCAAACACACCGGATCGTCGCAATGGTTACAGGCCATCGAGATGTTGATGCGCTGATAATCGGGATAAGTGCCGCCTTCCACATAACCCACCGAGCGAAAGGCGATGTGGGCCGGGTTATCGTTCTTTTCGGAACAGGCCGATTCGCAGGCATGGCAGCCGATGCAGTTGTCGGCGGTGAAGAAAAATCCGTGCTGCTTGTAACGATTGGGGTTATCGCCGATAGCTTCGTCGTGGTTGATGTTGAGACTTTGCTCATGCAACGCATCCCCCGTCGCAGCCAGATCAATGTCCTTGCCGTAACGGTTCTTGGTCTGGGTTTCCCGGTCTTGCAGGAACGCATAGTCAGGTTCGTCGCTTCTTACTTCAAACATATTCTTCTCCCATTGTTCCCAATTTACGCTGCTAATACCCGCGTGATTCTTTATTCAGGCGGGCCGCTGCCACCTGGTCGGTCGCTTCGATGCGTACCGCCGCCTGTTTGAACGCCGGTTGTCGGGAGTAGGGGTCCAGCAAGCCCAGGGTCAGACGATTGACGCAGTCGAAAAAGTGGAACGGCACAAACACCATGTTTTTGGGCACCCGTTGTGTCAGCATCGCCATCACGACCGCATCGCCGCGCCGTGACACCACTCGCACATAGGATTGATGTTTAATGCCCAATTCAATCGCTGCATCCGGGTTGATTTCCATGAATGCGGTCGGGCTGAACTTGTTGTTGTTGCCGATCTTGCCGGTACGAGTGCGGGTGTGAAACTGCTCGACCAGTCGACCGGTGTTTAGCCAAAACGGGAATTGTTCGTCCGGCACTTCGTTATTGTCGATGAAAGGCAGAGCTATCAATTTGGCCTTGCCGTCCGGGTGGCGAAATGTCCTCGGCTCTGTATACAACCTGACCCCGCCCGCCTTTGGTCGCTCGCCGTGCTCGACATGCTGTTCGGTATAAGGCCATTGAATGCCCCGATTAGCTTCGATCAGTGCGTAATTCATGCCGGAAACATCCATCAGTCGCCCTTTGGACAAAAATTTCATTTCCTCGAACACCTGCTCCGGCTGTTCGGGAAATTCGATGCGGCGGCCTTGGTCGAAGCGTTTGGCCAATTGATTGAAAATCCACAGATCGGATTGGCTCTGACCAAAGGCCTGTTTGATCGGTCGGGTAATATTGACCCGCCGCTCGGTATTAGTGAAGGTACCTTCCTTTTCCGCCCAGATGGCCGCAGGCAGAAACAGATGGGCGTATTCCATGGTTTCGACGTCGGCGAAAGAATCCTGCACCACCAGAAATTCCAGCTTTTCAAAGGCCTTGCGGATGCGCGCGGTGTTGGGCATTGAGGTCATCGGGTTGGTGGCCACCAGCCACAAGCCCTTGATCTGCCCGGTTTCGATAGCCGGAAAAATATCAGTTTCGGTCAAACCACGCTGTTTTGGGAAAAACTCGGGATCAACACCCCAGAATTTGCCGATTTCCTCCCGGTCTTCGGCCTTTTCCAGCGCCCGGTAACCCGGCAGGCCGGAGCACGACGACCATTCGCGAGTGCCCATCGCGTTGCACTGGCCGGTAATCGACAAGCTGGTGCCGCCCGGTTTGCCGATGTTGCCGGTCACCAGATTTAGATTGTTGATGCCGACCACGCCGTCGGAGCCGTGGGTGCTTTGGTTGATACCCATGGTCCAGATACTCATCGCCCGTTCGGCCTTGGCGTACAGCCGGGCCACGGTGCGGATGGTATCTTCGTCTATGCCGCAGATTTTCGCGGCGTTGGTCGGATCGTATTTTGCAACTTCGACCGCCATGGCTTCGAAACCGTTGGTGTTGGCTTCGATGTAGGCCTTATCTTCCAGACCTTCGGCCAGAATCACGTGGATCAGCGCGTTTTGCAGTACCAGATCGGTGCCGGGGGTAATCGGCAGATGGATGTCGGCGTTTTGCGCCAGCATAGTCACTCTGGGATCGACGACGATCAGAGGAAAACCGCGTTTCTCCTGGGCCTCCTTCATGCGCCAATAGATGATCGGGTGTTGTTCCGGCAAATTGGAGCCCCAGGCCATCAGGCAGTCGGTGTGCTCGAAATCTTCATAACAACCCGGCGGACCGTCGGAACCGAACGAACGTTTGTAGCCGGATACTGCCGAGGCCATGCACAAGGTGGTGTTACCGTCGTAATTGTTGGTGCCGATGACGCCGCGCGCCAGTTTGCCCAGAGTGTAAAACTCTTCGGTCAGGATTTGGCCGGTGGAAACGATGGCAAAGGCATCCCGCCCGTATTGAGCTTGGATGCGTGCGATTTCCGCAGCCATTTTGTCGAAGGCCTGGTCCCAGCCGACAGCGTCAAAACTTTGCTGCGCCGCGCCGCGCAACAAGGGGATTTCACCGCGCCCCTGCGCTTCAAAGACTTCATGTTCAAAGATGCCTTTCACGCACAGTTTGCCGCGATTGACATCGGCGCCGCCGACACCGCGGCTGGCCACCGGCTTGCCATCGGCATTGCTGCCTATTTCGATGGCACAACCGGTGGAACAGTAGCCGCAGGTAGAATACGTCCACTTGACGACCTGTTTGTCGGTAATGGTAATGGGATTTTTTTGGTTGCGGCCGAATAGCATGTCAACACCTCAGACTTTGAAGTTTTCAGGCAGTTGAATATGGCCTTCGGCCACCAGCACCGCGTGACCACCAATTCTGATGGTCAGTGATTCCTCGCGTTTGTTATCCATTTCCAGACTGATCACGCTGCGGCGCGTATTGGCTTGGCCTCGATCGACGCTAAACGCATGAGTACCTTTTTGGGTGTGCTCGAACGAACATAAATAACTGCAAAAAGCTGGCATGGCGCTGCCGACCGGCGGGTCGTCGTGTTGACTGATACGCGGACCCAGCAAACGCACATTGAAATCGGCATCCGGATAAGGGGATTTAGGCGCAAACAGTATGATTTCCTGGGCCGCGGTTTGCGGTGCGTTGGACTGACTCCAGGCAGCGTAATTGAAGCATGCCTTTCTGACCGAGTCATAATTCCATACCGGTACCACCAGATAGGGGAAGCCGCAGGAAATCAGGCGCGGCGAATACTTTTTATGATCCAGTTCAGATTCGTTAAGGCCGAGAATATTGACCAGTTCTTCATCGCTGGGTGCGAAGTGGTCGACCCGCGACTTGACCGTGCTGGAGAACTGCACGAAGCTGGGCTGGCCGTTTTCGCTGGAGATATTGACCTGGATGCTGCCGGCGTTCTGCTCAAAAATGACTGGGGTAATGGCGCTGCTCAAGGCAATGTCGCCGCAAAGGCCCAGCACGTAGCCTGTGGCTATGACGGGATGGCCGCCGAAATCCAGCTCGGTCAGTGGCGAAAAAATCCGCATGCGGCGCTGTTTGGCGCTGCCGGAACTGTGGAAAATGAATACGGTTTCCGACAGATTCAGCTCGCGCGCGATCAGGGCCATGTTCGCGTCAGTCAAGCCATCGGCTTGTGGAAACACAGCAATTTGGGCACCGTTAAAAATTTGCTGGGTAAAAACGTCGGCGATGTAATAGGCATATTTCATGTTTTTATTCAGCCTCAATTTTGACCGCCACGCGGTTGTTGTCGACACGCACGGCGTAAGTCTCGATTTTGACATCGTCATATTCAAAGCAGGCGCCGGTCTGCAAGCTGTAGTGCTGTTTGTACAAGGGCGATGCCACCATCGGCTCACCGTCTAAATCACCTATCATGCCGCGCGACATGACATTGGCCTTGCCAATGGGATCGAAGTTGCCGACTGCATACACCACATTGGTTCTGGTCAGGTAAAACAAGGCCACCTGCTTGCCGGCCACCAGTGCGCAGACGCCCGAATCCGCTTGCAAATCATTTAGGGCGCAAACATCTATCCAAGCGCTCATGCCATCTCCTCGACTAATTGGAAGTGTTTACGCTCCTGCTCGTTAGCGGGGCGAATTTGACCGCGCTCCTCGACGAAGACGATATTGTCGTCTGCCTGATCGCTATTGATAAAGTGCCGGAAGCGCTTGAGCTTGCTCTCGTCTTCCAATGTGGTTTTCCATTCGCACTGATAACTGTCGATGACATATTGCATTTGCTGCTCAAGCTCATCGCACAAGCCCAGTTTGTTGTCGATCACCACCGACTTCAGATAATCCAGACCGCCCTCCATGTTTTCCATCCATACTGACGTGCGTTGCATGCGATCGGCGGTGCGCACATAAAAAATCAATACCCGGTCGATCAGCCTAATCAGCGTTGCCTTGTCCAGATTGGTAGCGAATAGATCGGCGTGACGTGGTTTCATGCCGCCATTGCCACAGACGTACAAATTCCAGCCGCCTTCGGTGGCGATGATGCCGATATCCTTGCCTTGCGCTTCGGCGCATTCGCGGGTACATCCCGATACGGCGAATTTGATTTTATGCGGTGCACGCAGGCCTTTGTAGCGGTTTTCTAGCTCGATCGCCAAACCGATGCTGTCATCGACGCCATAGCGGCACCAAGTGCTGCCGACGCAGGATTTGACAGTGCGTAGTGATTTGCCGTAAGCGTGACCTGATTCGAAACCGGCATCGATCAGCTCTTTCCAGATCAGCGGTAACTGCTCGACGCGCGCGCCGAATAAATCCACGCGCTGACCGCCGGTGATTTTGGTGTACAAGCCATATTTCTTGGCCACCTGACCCAACACGATCAAGCCGTCCGGGGTGATTTCACCGCCGGTGACCCGTGGCACCACCGAATAGGTGCCGTCTTTCTGCATGTTGGCCAGGAAGGTGTCGTTGGTATCCTGCAAACCGATATGCGGCTTTTCCAGAATGTAGTCGTTCCAGTATGAGGCCAGTATCGAGCCGACCGCCTGTTTGCAGATTTCACAACCCAGGCCGCGTCCGTGTTGGTCCAGCAGTTTGTCGAAGGTTTTGATTTGCTCCACGCGTATCAGGTTGTACAAATCCTGGCGAGTACGCGGAAAATGTTCGCAGATGTCGGTATTGACCTCGACACCGGCTTTTTTTAATTCGCAATCGAGCACTGATTTCAGTAAGGCCGCGCAACCGCCACAGCCGGTGGCCGCCTTGGTTTCGGCTTTCAGGCCCGGAACAGTGGTGCAGCCTCCGGCGATGGCGGAGCAGACATCGCCTTTGGAGACTGCATAACACGAACAGATTTGCGCGGAATCAGGCAGTGCATCGGGGCCCAGGCCCACCGATTGATCGGAGCGCGGCGGCAGGATCAGTGAATCGGGGTTTTCCGATAGTTCGATGCCGTTTAGGCAGTATTGCAACAACGTGCTGTAGCCGTTGGCGTCGCCAACCAACACCGCGCCCAGCAACTGTTTGTTATCGGCGCTCACCACCAGGCGCTTGTAGATTTCAGAGCGGCCGTCCTGGTAGGTGTAAACCAGCGCGCCCGGCGTTTTGGCGTGAGCGTCGCCGATACTGGCTACATCCACGCCCATCAATTTCAATTTGGTGCTCATGTCGGCGCCGGTAAATGCCAGTTCCTTCTCTGACAAATGCGCTACCACGGTGCGTGCCATGGTATAGCCCGGCGCGACTAAGCCAAAAATCAGGCCATTCCACAGTGCGCATTCGCCAATGGCATAGATATCGGGATCGGAGGTCTGGCATTGGTTGTTGATGACGATACCCCCGCGTGGCCCAACCTCCAGGCCGCAAGCACGAGCAATGTCGTCGCGCGGACGAATGCCGGCGGAAAACAGGACGATGTCGGTTTCCAGGACTTCGCCATCGGCGAAATTCATTTTATGCAGGCAGCTTGCGCCGTCGTCGATCAGCGTGGTGTTTTTGTTCAGATGCACCTTGACGCCCAAGTCCTCGATCTTGAGTTTCAGCATCAAGCCGCCGCCATCGTCGAGCTGCACCGCCATCAAGCGCGGCGCGAATTCCACCACGTGGGTTTCCAGGCCCAGATCGCGCAAGGCCTTGGCGGCTTCCAAACCTAGCAGGCCGCCGCCGACCACTGTACCGACCTTGGACTCGGCCGCCGCGTCGCGGATTCGCTCCAAGTCTTCGATAGTGCGATACACCAGGCATTGGGCGCGCTCGTGGCCCGGCACAGGCGGCACAAACGGGTAGGAACCGGTGGCCAACACCAGTTTGTCGTAAGCCACCGTCACGCCGTTGGCCGAGGTGATGCGTTTGGCGGCGCGATCTATGCTGGCGGCCTTGTCGTTCAGGTAAAGGTCGATGCCGTTGGCAGCGAAAAACCCTTCCGGCACCAGCGACAGGTCGCCGGCGCTCTTGCCGGTAAAAAACTCCGACAAATGCACGCGGTCGTAAGCGGCGCGCGGCTCCTCGCAAAAGGTGATGACGCGGTATTGCTCGGCAAGCCCGCTTTCCACCAGCCCGGTCAAAAAGTTCTGGCCTACCATTCCGTTGCCGACTACCACCAGGGTTTGTTTGCTGTTCATATCCACCTCAAAACATTGATATTGCGTCCCCCTTCGCTTACCAACACATTTTCTTCGGGCCAAAAAAAAAGGCGTCCTGAATTGAAATGAGGAACTCATTCAATCAGGACGCCTTTGTCCGAAAAAATAATCGTTAAGATAAGTCCAACGCGAGACTCTAAACGATTAAAGTAAAAGCAATATAGATGCCAACACTGAGATACCAAAGACTCGCTGATATTGTTAGCTTTTTTCCGTAACGCACCAATATCAGGCAATTTGTTTGCACCACATCTGTTCGATTGCACAGCATGACGCACCAACTTAATACAATAAATGTGCACTAAAATGCCGTAATCCCTCACCAAAACGGTTTATCCGCGCCGAAACGGTCGCCTAAATGCATTGAGGCAATAGCACACAAACTGCCTTTCGCTATCTAAGTCAATGTATCAACTAGATTTTTAACCGGCAGCCAAACATGCATAGCCGTTTGATAAAGTCCGCTGGCACAGTCTGTGCTGTGCTAATTAGTGGTGCAACGATGCACCTCTTGTTCCCTTCAACAACGGCGTTGGAAATTTGCTGACTTATATCAGCAGCACCATTTTACTCGTCTGTTGTTCCTGCCTTAATTACCTTCAGGACATCCGCAATAACGAGTAAAGCGCTCGTTTCCAGGGAATCAACAGCTTGTGCGCAGGCTTAATCAAACGAATTCAAAGAGTTTGCAATCGGAGAAACTTGGATTCATTTTGTTCCCAACTTAATTAAAGGTGAGTTATGCCCTATTTGATGCCGTCGGTATTTGTGGTGAACGCCGATAACCGATTTTTTAACTTTTCCGTGTAACGCTTATGTCCTCGACTCAATTCAATCTGTTTAGCTTTACCGGCAAAATGAAAATTTTGCACATGAGCTGGCTGGCTTTTTTTATTAGCTTTGTGGTGTGGTTCAACCACGCTCCGCTGATGCTGGTGATTGCCGAAAACCTCAAGCTTAGCCAGTCCGAAATCAAGACCATCCTAATCCTCAATGTGGCTCTAACCATTCCGGCGCGCATCGCCATCGGTATTTTGGTGGATAAATTCGGCCCAAAGCGCACTTACTCAACGTTATTGGCAATCGGCAGCATTCCCTGCTTCATGTTTGCCGCGGCCGACGATTTTCAGCAACTGGCCCTGGCGAGATTTTTGATGGGTTTCGTCGGCGCCGGTTTCGTCATCGGCATCCGGATGGTCGGCGAATGGTTCCCGGCTAGACAATTAGGTATTGCCGAAGGCATTTACGGCGGCTGGGGCAACTTCGGCTCGGCTGCTGCAGCCATTGCTCTTCCGACATTGGCTTTGGCGTTCGGCGGTGATAATGGTTGGCGTTATGCGATTGCCTGTACCGGCGTTATGGCATTGGCCTATTCGGTCGTCTATTTCTTTAGCGTCAGCGATACTCCAAAAGGCTCTACCTATTTCAAACCCAAGAAAGCCGGTGCAATGGAAGTCACCAGCATTTGGGATTTGTTTTTCTACATCCTGATGACTATCCCTTTATATGCAGCCTTGACCTTGCTGACCTGGAAACTGTCGCCCGCCGGCATGAAACTGTTATCGGATGGCTCAGTGATCGGTATTTATATTGGGATCTGGCTGCTTTTTCTCTACAACTTGTACAAGATCGTTCATGTCAATGAAGAGCATCTAACCCAACCCATCGAAGAGATTCACAAGTACAAATTTAAGCAGGTTGCCATTCTTGACTTGGCTTATCTGGTCACCTTTGGCTCCGAGCTCGCGGTAGTATCCATGCTGCCGTTATTTTTCCACGAAACCTTCAAACAGACTGGCATCACCACGGTGCAAGCCGGTCTGCTGGCATCGAGCTTTGCTTTCATGAACCTGGTCGCTCGTCCCGGTGGTGGCTGGTTGAGCGATAAGTACGGACGCAAATTGTCGTTGAGTATTTGCGTGATTGGTTGCGCAGTGGGTTATGCCGTCATGTCGCAAATCAATTCACAGTGGTCGATCGTCCTGGCTTTTGCCGTGACTTTTCTGTGCTCATTTTTTGTGCAAGCCGGTTGCGGCGCGGTGTATGCGATGGTGCCGTTAATTAAACGCCGCATGACCGGACAGATTGCCGGCATGGTGGGCGCTTACGGTAACGTCGGCGGCGTGACGTTTTTGACGGTCCTGTCGTTTGTGACGCCGGAGGTCTTTTTTCTCACCATCGCCGCTACGGCTGTAGTGGTGGCGATAGCCGTTCAGTTCATAGAAGAACCCTCGGGCCACATGGCGGAAGTTATGGAAGACGGCAGTGTGGCAATGATTGAAGTGGTTTAACCGGCAAGGCGCATCCGATCATCTGATCGGTTGCTGCTAAAGCTTTTTTTGACGTTTAGTTGTTTTAGGAGTACCCATGATAGAAGTATTATTGGCCGTTGCCGCTCTGACTTTAATCTTTTGCTGGCGATCTGCTTGCCAATCGTCGATTGCCGAATGCGCGATTGCAAATTCGCAAGGGGGGCAGGCTGACCCTGCAAGCAATACCTATGTGCCCGAAGATGCAGTGCTTAGGCGGCATTTCATTACACAAGTGTATAGCGAAATCGAAACCAGTCTGTCTCCACGTCCCAGCGATTCCGTTTTACTGCGTCATCATCAGGCCCTGATCATGACGAAATTGGAGCAGCGCTTGGCCGAATTGGGGCGTTTACACGCCTGCTAAATGCCGGGCAATTTTTTCCAACCCTGGACTCAATAAATACCCCGCATGGCCAAGGCATTATCGATCCGTATCGGTTCTCACAGCGACAAAGGCGTCAAAAGCGAAAATGAAGATTTTTGGGGCGCTGTGATACCGGCGGAACCGCAACTAACGCTGAAAGGTATTGTGCTCGGCATTGCCGACGGTATGAGTGGTAGCGAGGCAGGCAAGGAAGCGAGTCATTGCTGTATTACCGCGTTTCTGGAAGATTACTACAGTACGCCGGATTCCTGGTCGGTGGCCAAGGCTGGACAAAAAATTCTTTCGGCTACCAATTCCTGGCTGCACAGCCAGGGGCAGATGCGATATTCCTCGGTGAAAGGCATGGTCAGCACGCTTAGCGTGCTGATTGTTAAGTCCAACACCGCGCATATTTTACATGTCGGCGATTCTCGCATTTACTTGTGGCGACAGAACGTCCTCGAACAACTGACTCGCGATCATAGACTGTGGGTGTCCGACGATAAAAGCTATCTGAATCGAGCGATGGGTATCGAACCGCATCTGGAAGTCGATTACAAATCGCTGACGGTGGAAAAAAACGACTTGTTTTTGATGACCACGGACGGATTACACGATTTCGTCGATGAAAAGGCACTAAAAACTCTGCTTTCAGGAGAAGGGGAACTCGACGACCTTGCCGACACCTTGGTGAAAACCGCGCTGGATAACGGTAGTGACGATAATGTGACTTGCCAACTTGTTCGCATTGACGACCTACCGCGACTTCGCGAAGACGAGATATTGCGGCATCAAGGCCATTTACCATTTCCGCCGCCACTGGAGCCAGGCGTGCTACTGGATGGATACCGCATCGAAGCGGAATTGCATGCCAGTAAGCGCACGCAAATCTACCGCGCCTTCGATACGCTGCATGACCGCCAAGTTATCCTGAAGACACCTTCGGTACTGTATAACGACGATACGCATTATATCGAGCATTTTCTGCACGAGGAGTGGGCCGGAAAACGTATCAATCACGACAACGTATTAAAAATACTCGAGTCCGACCGCGCCAAAAGCTGTCTTTATTATGTGACCGAATTTATCAAAGGGCAGACGTTAAGAGATTGGATGACTGACAATCCGAAACCGGAGATCAAGCGGGTCCGCGCACTGATCGAACAAGTCGCCAAGGGTTTACGCGCTTTTCACCGCATGGAAATGCTGCATCAGGATTTGAAGCCGGAAAACATCATGATCACCAACGAAGGCATCGTCAAGATCATCGACTTCGGCTCGGTGAAAATCGCCGGTATTGCAGAAATCACACCGCTTGATCACGGCATTCAGGAGAATATCCTAGGAACCTTGAACTACACGGCACCGGAATACCACCTAGGTCAACGCGGCTCCGTAAAATCAGACTTGTTTTCACTTGGTGTCATCTGTTACGAGATGTTCAATGGAAGTTTGCCGTTCGGCGACCTACCAGAGAAGCCCAATCGCAATAATCTCGAACGCTTGGGCTACATTCCCAGTATTCGCTGCAACAATATGGTGCCAATCTGGATCGACGGTGCTTTGAAAAAAGCGACTCAGTTACTACCGCAATTTCGCTATGAAGAATTGTCCGAATTTTTACACGATTTAACCACGCCAAATCCGCAGTTCTTGAAGGCTGAAGACAGGATTCCGTTAATAGAACGAAACCCCTTACTGTTCTGGAAATGTTCCACATTAATTTTCTTTGTTTGTAGTGTTGTTTTGGCCCTAACTTTACTCAGCCAGAGATGAAAAGCCTATTGCCATCGACATTAGGGCGTTGGACCAAAAATAACGACTCTATTTTTAGGAGATCAGCGGCTAAAAATGAGCCTACATTTAAAACAATTGAGCTTGTTAAATCGGCTGGAGGATTCATTAACCTCCGAACAACTATTAATTGAATTGCCAACCATTGCCCCAATCTGTTTTCAGTAGCGTAGTATCCAACTTATTTTCAATAGCATCATTAGCAGGCTGGTGAAAAAC
>LUUF01000112.1 GCA_001644045.1 Methylomonas methanica
TTTACACAGCCTGGACCCAAACTTGACGGTCGCACTTCTCTAAACCGACCAGCCAGCCAAATCGAGATTCTGCGAACTGGATGCCCAGAAAGCTGCCTTTGGCGACCTCAACCAATCGGCCATTACCGGCCGGTAACGACGTCCGCGTAATTTTTCGTCGCTCACGTCAGCGAACGACCGCTTTTTGGCGAGCAATCTTGCATCGCCGTCGGCTCGACCCGGCCAAAACCGGTCATTGATGATGTCGGCGTAATTTTTCGTCCGTCACTCCAACGAACGGCCGCTTTTGGGCGAGCAATTTTGTATCGTCGTCAACTCAACTCGGCCAAAACCCGCCGCTCGGAGTAGCTATCCGATTTTAATAATTAAGGCACCATGTAACCCAATCGGCTGTCCGGTATTCGGCTTCGTTTTGGGTCGTCGTTTGATGGCTCTAGGCTCAATACGTCCAGGTCGGTTGTCAACCAACTGTTCAGCCACTAAAAGGAGCAGGCAGACCCGAGAGGAATCCGGGTGACCGTTTGCTTTCGGGTTTACCTTTGCATCCATTACGATTCATATAGAGCCAATTTCACTTTGCCCGTGGGCTAACTTGAGTCGCTGACACAAAAAACTCGACGATATCCTGACTTCGCTCGGGCCAATGTGAATGGATGTTATCACCTTCACAGTACAACGTTTTTACGCCCCCGGCACACCCTGAATAAGAGGAGCAACCATTTGCGATTTTATCCGGAATAGGATCACATTTATTACAAGCTGCCCACCAACCCACCGCTTGCTGACCATAACCAGGAAACAGGCGATCCTTGCTGCTGTGCATGATCATAACCGGCAAGGGCTCGGGGCATCTCCGGTCGCGTAAATCATCATATGCAACCCCTGCTGCGCTCGGCGCAATGGCACGTGGGATGTGTCGTGTGCCAGTCATAAATGCTAATGCCATTGCCGAAGTCCCTCCATCGGAATGTCCCGTAACATAGACCTGTTTTTCATCAATACACCACTTTTTGGCCATTAAACTGGGAATGGTGCCTAATTCTACGGTAGTGCTGGGCGATAATTCCGGGTGATCCGCATAGGCCACGATGAAACCGGCTTGGGTAGCAGGAAAAGTGAACCCAGTTGTTTTTTCGGTTTTAGCCCGATTCGATCCGGCCGGAGAAAATACCAGTAATAGTGGGTGGGCAACGGATGCATCATAATTGGCTGGTGTGCGGACATTGTATTTGATGCCATTTTCGGTTTCTTCACCATAAGTCTCTCCAGCGTCTCCACTGAGTTGATCAGCTTTGCAAAGGCGTTGCAGCATCTCAGGTCGATACACGGCCTGCCCCAATTCTACCGAGTCGCCGCTATGATCCATCAAAAGCATGACAACCATTACTAATATCGGTAACCCGAATAGCACTTTCTGCCAAGAATTGGTTCTTAAAAGAAAAACCTTTAATTGAGCCATATTCATAGTCATATTCCCCCTAAGTACGTTTGACTCGCCTGTACCATTCGCTCATGCCCCAGGTGAGTGATTGGGCGCTTCCTTATTCGCTAACTTCATTACTATATAAGCCAGCAACAACAAGCTTCCGATCATCACAATCTGCAACATATAGCCTTTTCCCGGAACCGATTCCAGGCCAACAGAGAACGGAATATGAGTATCAAGACGCTTATCCTTGTCGACAATAGCGATGTGTGCCAAATAATTACCAGCACCATATTGACTAAAATCGACCATACTATCGAAAGTACCGTTTTTAACTTTTTTCGGCTGCTGATAAAAAACCCTTTGCCCTTCAGGTTCTTTGGTGATTTCGAATTCCACGCTGACATTGCGCAGACTTTTACCTTCGTAGTCGAACACCAAATTAGTTGGGCCGATTTCGGGAATGATGCTGCAATATTCCCGATCCCCTGACAGAGTCGGGGTATAGGCCGTGAAATGGACTCGTTCAAAACCAACCCTCGTAACGCAAGCATCGGCCTCGTCAGGCGCACCTCGATGCGCTTGGGCAATAGTTGGCATTAATCCGACCCAAAAGACAACAGGCAGCAGACCCAGCCACCTAATGCGCTTATAAGCCACCTTTTTTAGTTTGTTGATTGAGTTAGACATTGATTTGCCTCCACTGTGATTATGTTAAATCCGATGGTCGGATTAGAAATCAAAGGTTTCCACCTCGGAGATCAGAAACAACGGCTCACCACCGCTAGAAATCTCAACGGCATGCTGAGCTGTTTCTTGACCGCCTGGTGAATTCAGACAAGCCTTTAATTCGGCGAGCGATGGAAAATAAACCTCGGCAATTCGATGAAACTGCGCTGCAGATTTGTCTACATTGGAAAGAATCAATGAGGCGACAAATCGTGTTTTGCCGGCCAGCTTTTCGACAGCCATCGGCACATGCTCATCAGCATAACGACGTTCAAAAGTTTTTAAATCTGTTGGCGTAGGGTACATTACGATTAATTTTGCAGTTTTCATAGGAATATTGAATATTTATTTGATTGGACGTTTATATTAAATAATGAGTTAGGAAAATAGTAAAATACCAATTTTCTATGAAACAATAGGTTTTTCCTATTCAAAAAGGGGCAAACTGTGGAAATGCAACAAATTCGCTATTTTCTCGCCGTCTGCGATAAAGGTTCGTTCACTCGCGCTGCACAAGCAACCTATGTGGCCCAACCCTCGCTGACCCAAGCAATTAAGAAATTGGAAGAAGAACTTGGCGGTGAGCTATTTAGCCGAGACCGCAGCGGATGTCGGTTGACGGCTTTAGGACGTTTGGTCGAACCTTCTATACGTGAAATAGTGCGCAAGACGCAAGCTCTCAAAGCTGAGGCTGTGCGTTTCAGCCGCTTAAATACTGTGCCACTTCGCATCGGCGTGATGACGACCATTGCCGCACACCATTTAAGTCCATTCTTCACTAACTTTCAGCAAGAACGACCCCATGTAGAACTGGAATTAATTGTCGACAGTGAATGCAATCTATTGAATCAACTTGATGAAGATGGCCTGGATTTAGTTATCAGCGCACCAACATCCTTACTGGCAGAGCATTACCAGTCTTTAAAGCTTTACGAAGAACGCTATGTCGTTGTCTTCAACGACAAACACCGTTTCAATCAAATGCAACAAATTGATTTAGCGACCATACAAGCTGAACCTTACTTGGATCGCCTGAACTGTGAATTGCGTGAAACACTGAGGAGTGTGTGCCAGGGACGGCAGGTCAATCTTTATGCTGCCTATAGAAGTAATAGCGAAGAGTGGATACTGAGTATGGTACGCGCCGGCATCGGTGTTGCGCTAATGCCGGAATTCACCATCACCAAAAATGCAGATCAGATTCGAGTTCGTTATCTGTCAGATCCGGAAATTCGTCGCACCATCTGCGCTATATTCCCACCCACATCGGCCGCAAAACCCGAAGTGGCAGAAGTATTGAAAAGTCTGCGGATGAGTTTTTAAAAAATCACTGGTTAGGCAAAACTAAATCAAAAGTCCGATTATGGCGTTTAAAGGGGTTAGGAAACCTCTGATTATTGCAGTTTTTCAAGAAAAATTGACGCGCAAGCCATTGTTTTAATGGGTGCTGAAGCAATCGGCCAGAAAGCCGTCATACATGTTTCTCAATAGCTGACCTGCAAATAGGCTTGAGCAGACCTTCACCAACTCAATTTATTGTTGAAGGTTACAATGAAAAGCCCAGTTTTATTTGGTCAATTGCTTGGCAAATCAAAATCCTTTTAATATTCATACATCACGTTCTCAATACGGCGATCTGGCACTAACCATAGCAATGCGACCAGCACATAAAGCCCTTGAGCTAACCATGGCGACCAAAACGTGCTTAGTGTCGCTATTAAGTAAATCAATGGTGAGGATTTACCCTTCCAGTCGCTACCGACAGCTCTTTTTAATAGCGAATTTGTCCCTTGTGAACCGATGATGAGGTATTGTAATAATATGTAAGCGATTGCTGCCATCAATAGAACCACGCCGTAAGCCATCGTTGGTATAGCCGCAAAGTGATTTTCCCCCATCCAGGCAGTTGTGAACGGAAATAACGATAACCAGAACAATAAATGCAGGTTTGCCCACAATATCGAACCAGTGACTTTTTGGCATGTATGCAGTAAATGGTGATGGTTATTCCAGTAAATGCCTACATAGACGAAGCTCAACACATAGCTTAAAAGCACAGGAATCAAAGGAATCAGCGCATTGATGTCCGCAGTATGGGGTACTTTCAATTCCAATACCATGATGGTGATAATGATGGCCAGTACCCCATCACTGAATGCCTCCAGCCGACCTTTACCCATGTCTTACCTCGTTAACGTACTTGTAGTGATGGGTAGCTATTATTACAGCCTATGGTTACGCACTGTTTTTTAAAATACAAAATTCAATTGGGCTCTTACATAATCGCTATCATGTCCACCTTCAGTAATCACTTGTCCCGCAAAAAATGGGTGTAAGTAAAACCGAAGGAAAGGTGTTTATTGATTTCTCACTCTGTGTTTGCCGAAATGGCGAGGGCTCGATATTGGCAGGCACCCTCTATATGTGGATGTCGCAAAATTGGCCGTTGGATGCGGTCGCCAATGGCCGCTTTGTAGATCTCCAGTTCCCAGGCGCTGGATTTAGCTGACTGACTGGTTTGGAGAAGTGCGACCGTCAAGTTTGGGTCGGCTGCACTCAGTGGCGACTGGCAGCTTTCGGGAATCAGAATTTAATGACAGCTTTCCGGCAAGGAATCAGATGAGCTGTCAGTCGAATCACGACCCAAAACGGCCTGTCGCGTTTCTCTAAACCGGCCGGTCAGCCTAATCCAGATTCTTCGAACTGGAGGACTACAAAGCAGTCGTTGGCAACCTCACTCGGTTGGCCAAAACCAACAAACGAGGCAACTATCGAATTTAAATAGTTAAGGCAACCTTTGACCCAGATGACTGTCCGGTATTCGGCGAGCAAATTGACAATATCAGGAAAACTGGAGGTTCCAATTAGGCCCCGACTGCTTTAATGTTTGCCTTTTCGTAGGTAAACATATCCCACCACACTTAACGCCAAAATGAAAATAACAATATTAAATTCCATAACATACTCGATCACTGCCGTCCCAAAATGGTAGTAAAGCGAGAAAAAACTTAGTGTCGAAATCGTGCAGGCAAATAAATCGGAACAGGCAAATTTTATCGCGCTCATTTTGCCCAATCCGGCTGTCAAAAACAAACCATTGCGGACACCGAAAGGGATGAATCGCCCGAATATCAAGGTGAGTATTCCATAGCGCTGATAATAATCATGAATTTTATCGATTTTATCTTGCCTAATCATTCCAGCGAAAAACCTAATTTGAAGTATATTGGGGCCTAATAATCGCCCTAAGCCATAACAAATTAAATCGGAACAATAAGAACCGAGGTAAACTGCCAGGAAGAGATCGGTCAATATTTCAGGATTCTTAATCGCCAGAGACGCCGCAATAAACAACATGCCGTCTTCAGAAACAGGAATATTAAATCCGGCCAATAACAAAACGCCGAATATGATGACAGGGGCATATTCGATATGATTTTGAATGACATCGACCAAGGCATCCATTTTATTGTGCAGTGCTTCGTGGTGCCTAAAATGATTTTACTGTCGATTTTGCCAATATTTTGCTGCCAGAAAGCCCAACAGAGCTCCCCATGCCAACATATAAATGCCATGTAATATTATTTCGAAGTTTAAGCGGTAAGCATCGATATAGTAGTCGTAGAAATAATCCAATATAACAATGACGAGGATCAGTTTAAGGGAATTCTTAAAGCTTAACGATTTGGCGTAGAAACAGCTCACCCCCATGACAAAAAAGCCCAGTAAAAATCGTGTGCTGGCGTGAATACTCCACTCGGTGCTGAGTATCGCAGTTTTCAACATCGCCATATTTATGAAATATAGAAAAAACAATCCTAAGATAAAGGTAAAACTAAGTATTTTCATGGCAAGCCCTTTGTAGACTTAAAAATTTATTCTTGTTTTAATTAACATCTGGTTGATTTGCTGTTTCGAGCGTTATATTTAGCCATACACCGATTTGATAAATAATTTATTGTGGTTTATTAGGGGGGCAATCTTCCTGAATAAGCCAGACAGAATCGATCCCCTAATGCGGTATTGACATTAACACATGCGGCATTTATTTCGGCGGATACCATCTTAGTCTGGAAGCCGATGATATGGTTTCATTTATTTTTTCTGCTTCAGGTTTTCTCAAAGGGGATGGAGCGGATATCAGGGACAATTATGGCGCGAGTAAAGTGTTAGCGCAGTCACATCGGCAGGCCAAGATGACTACACGAAACTACGCCGCGTTGACTCCACAAATTTGGGAAACTATCAATCCGTAAGGAAGATTTGACCTTGATATAAACACCCAACTTGATTTGCCATAATCGAAATGACGACTGGTGACACGACCGCTTGTTTTGCCCAACATCGGTTAGCTTCGAATATTTCGAAGAGTCTCACACCTTTGTGGGCATGCAAAGCTGATTACAAGAAAGGCGTCCTCAATTTCCCGTTGTTCTAGTTAAGGTTTCAATTTTATTAACGATTTGTGAAACGCCCAAAGGTTGATTATCAATCACTGAAAGACATTTTTTATAGTATCGTAGTTGAACACAAACCTTTTTACTCTCTATAGCAGGCTCTTTATTGACAATGGTAGTTACGGTTTGACTATCCTTGAGAACTACCTTTTTCTTGACGTTAAACGTATCCGAAATTTCAAAAAAATGCACAGCATAAAAATCATTAAGCAGCTCAATTAAGGTATCGTTTGTAACGTTTAATGGTTGTTGTTGGTTATTTTTAATAAAATAACTGTTTCCATTGCCATTTATTGAAATTTGATACCTTTCGGCGTTTTCCTTATTAGATTGACTGGAAACAGTTATTTGTATCTTCTTTAGCGGGAATTGAGTTGGCAATACCAAAGAATGTGGCTTCGCCATAACAGTGCTACTAAAAAACACACCGATCAATATCGAGAAAAGCAATAGATTAATTTTCATATATTATTCTCACTTTTTAAAAAGTCGGCGACGCATTAGTTTTTCTAATCCGACTATCAAATAAACACTTGTCGCTACGCCTAAAATCAATAGCCACTCTCCGCTGGAAAATGCAGCCGTACCAAAAAGTTTTTGCATAGGCGGCCAATAGGTAAAAAGTAATTGCAACAGCGTCATAGTCAATGCGCCGATAATCACCCATAAATTGGAACACACCCCAACATGAAACATTGAATGTTCCAAAGAGCGGCAGTTAAACAAGTAAAGCATTTCGCAAAAAACAAACACATTAGCGGCTACAGTCCGTGCCGAAGCCAGGGATTCGCCGCGTGCAAGCTCCCATTCAAACAGCCCAAACGCACCTATCAACATTAAAGTCGAGACCAGGCAAATCCGAAAAATCAGCACACCGTTAAGAATCGGTTGTTGCGGGTCGCGCGGTTTGCGACTCATTAAGCTAGGCTCTTTGGGTTCAAAGGCCAGCATCAACCCCAATAATACCGCTGTGGACATATTGATCCACAGAATTTGCACCGGCGTAATCGGCAAGGCGACGTTGGCAAAAATGGCGGCGCTAATCACCAAGCCTTCGCCGCCATTGGTCGGTAAAGTCCAGACGATAAATTTAATCAGATTATCAAACACGCCACGCCCTTCTTCCACCGCCGCCGCAATGGTGGAAAACATATCATCGGTCAACACCATGGCTGCTGCTTCCTTGGCTACTTCGGTGCCGCCAAGTCCCATCGCGATCCCAATATTGGCTTGGCGTAAGGCCGGCGCATCATTCACACCGTCACCGGTCATGGCAACAATATGCCCATTGGCCTGTAAGGCTTGCACTAGCTGTAACTTTTGTTCAGGCGCAATTCGGGCATAAACGGCACATTGTTCCACTAGCAGCGGATATTGTGCTTCATGAGTGGCCTGCAACTCCGCCCCCGTCACAACCCGTTCGACATGCCGCATCCCCAATTGTTTCGCAATTGCCAAAGCCGTGACAGGGTGGTCACCGGTAATCATTTTGACTTGAATGCCTGCCCGATAACAGGCGGCGATTGAGGTGATCGCTTCAGGACGAGGCGGATCGATCATTGCCTGGAAACCCAGAAAAATGAATCCGCCTTTCACTTGATCATGGTTTACATCGTCATAGTCGTGATCGCCACGCGCAAACGCCAACACACGAAGCCCTTGTGCCGCCAGGCGTTCAACTTGTTGGTGCATTAAGGCCTTATCCAATGCCATTAGCTGCATTTGCGGGTCAATCGCTTTATCGCAACGCGCCAAGATACTTTCCAATGAGCCTTTTAAGTAAACATGGCGACTATCAATCGCCAAATTATGATGCAAGGTCGCCATGAACTGATGCTGGGATTCAAACGGAATCGCATCCAGACGGGGATGAGCGGTACAAATGGCTGTTTGGTGTAAACCGGCCTTGTGTGCTGCCACCAGTAACGCGGCTTCGGTGGGATCGCCTTCGATGCGCCAACTCTCTGGCTCGGCAATTAATCGCGCATCATTACATAACAGTCCGGCTTTCAGGCATTCCATCAAAGCAGGAAAATGTTGGTGGTCTATCGTCTTGCCATTTAGACCAATGTCACCGTCGGGCGTGTAACCGCTGCCGTTGATGTCAAAAAACTCTCCGCCTGCATACAAGGCCTGAACCGTCATTTGATTTTGGGTCAAGGTACCGGTTTTATCTGAACAAATGACAGTCGTACTACCCAATGTTTCTACTGCGGGCAGTTTGCGAATAATGGCGTTGCGTTTTGCCATTCTCGACACGCCTATCGCCAGGGTAATCGTCAGGGCGGCGGGCAATCCTTCCGGGATAGCACCGACAGCCAAGGCCACTGACGCCATGAACATGTCCAAAAGCGACTGGCCTCGCCATACGCCGATTAAAAACGTAACCGCCGCCAAGCCCATGATGACCCATAGCAATAACTTACTGAATTGAGCAATCTTAATCGTCAGCGGCGTTTCCAGCTCAATGGTGCTACTGAGCAGGCTATTGATGCGTCCAATTTCAGTGTGATCACCAACTTCAACAACGACCCCTGTGCCACTGCCATAAGTGACTAATGTTGAGGAATACGCCATATTAAAACGATCCGCTAACAGGGTATCAGCGCTTAGCATGGCTAGCTTTTTTTCTACCGGTACAGATTCCCCCGTCAGCGCGGACTCATCAATTTGCAACTCTCGGATTTGCAACAAGCGCAAGTCGGCCGGTACTTTGTCGCCGGATTGTAAAAACACCACATCCCCAACCGTCAACTCGTTAGCCGAAATGGAACTGCGTTGACCATTGCGTAGAACGGTGGACGTGACCGTCAACACCCGACTGAGTGCATCAATGGCTTTCAGGGCGTTGGACTCCTGAATGAATCCGATAATGGTGTTGACCAACACCACACCAAAAATGACGCTGCTATCCACCCATTCTTCAAGGAAGCCGGTAGTCGCCGCCGCAATCAATAAGATGTAAACCAGCGGCTGGTTTACCTGTTCAAACAGTAAACGCAATGGGCTTTTGCCGCGCTGGGGCGTAAGGCAATTCAAGCCGTATTGTTTCAGGCGCTGTTCTGCCTGGATGTCAGTTAGACCTCGCTGCACATCAATCTGCAAGCCGGTTTCCAATGCATCCAGTGATTGATTATGCCAATTTGTTTTCTGAGTTTTCATTTGCCTTAGTATTGGCGGTTTTGTTTCTGCTTAGGGTTTGGGTGAAGCTAAGTTTAATCGGCAACCGTTACTCAAGTCTGCAGATGGCTATTTTTACTTCCAACCGCCACCCAATGCCTTATAAATAGTGATAGTCACCATGCGTTGCCGTTTGGTGACGTTGATTAATTCAAGATTGGATTGCAAGGCACTTTGTTGGGCGATGAGTACCTCCAAATAGCTGGCCCTCGCAGCTTTGTAAAGTTCGCTGGAGGATTCGACCGATTGTTTCAATGCTTCACTTTGTTGCTTCTTCAGCGTGCTGATTTGTTGCAGACTCTTGATGCTGGAAAGCTGGTTTGCCACCTCGACGTAAGCATTCAGAATGGTTTTCTGATAACGATACATGGCCGACAACTGATTGGCTTGCGCTGTGTTGAAAGCGGCCTCCAATGATTTCATGTTGATAATCGGCGCAACCAGGGTACCGGCTAAGGAATAAGCCAATGACGCGGGTGAGGTAAATAAAAATTCAGGATTGAAGGCCTGAAAACCCAGACTGGCCGTGATATTGAAATTTGGATAAAACGCCGCTTTGGCTGCTTTCAAGTCAAATTTGCTGGCCTCGACCTGAAGTTCCGCTTCACGAATATCCGGTCGATTGCTTAGTAATTGGGATGGAATACCCGATAAAATGACTGGCGGACCGGCTTCAAAAAACCTGTTTTTCGCGCGTTCAATGGGCTGCGGATAGCGACCCAACAAGAAGTTGATCTGATTTTCGGCTTCACTGATTTGTTGCAGCACACCATTTTCCAGCACCTGCGTATCGAGCAATTGGGCGCGGAATTGCTGTACCGCCAGTTCATTGGCCCTGCCGGCTTCCTTCTGCAGTTTGATGATCTCCAGCGCTTCCTGCTGTTTCTTTATGGTCTGCCGGACAATATCCAGTTCATGATCCAAGGCCAACAGCTCGTTGTAATAAATGGCGACATCGGCCACCAGATTGGAGATGACGAAATTGGTAGCTTCAATGCTGGACAGATAGTTTGAAACGGCCGATTTGCGCTGGTTTTCCAGTTTGCCCCAGACATCGATCTCCCAGGACGATTGCAAGCCGACAAACAGATTGGTGTAATTCTCCGGCACGATTCGCCCAGGAGTGATTTCGGTGGTCGCGTTGCCGGCACCGTCCATCGTGTACAAGCCAAACTTTTCTACCCCACCGCCGACATTCAAACTGACTTGGGGCAACATCGCCGCGTTGGCCAGTTTCACGCTGGAGCGTGACGATTCAATGCGCTGCAAGGCTATTTGCAGATCAGGATTATTGTTGATGGCCGTATCGATCAGCTTTAACAACAGCGTATCGCTAAAGTAGTGCCGCCAATCAATGTTGGCTATGCTCGTGGTATCGGATTGATCTTGAAAGCTGGCCGGTATCGGCTTTTCCGGAATCGACAACTCGGTATTGAGCGAACAGCCACTGAAAGCGGATGACAATAAAGCAATGGCAACGCTGCAATAAATTTTACGCTTCATGGGGAATCAAATCGTTTCAGTGAAGGGGGCTTCTTCTTTTTTGCCGCGGCGATGATGCTTATCGGCGATGCCGGCAAAAGCTACGTATAAGCCCGGAATCACAATGACCCCGAAAATGGTGCCAAACAGCATGCCGCCGGCGGCTGCGGAACCTATGGTGTTGTTGCCGATTTCCCCGGCACCGGAGGCGAACATCAACGGGATCAGGCCGGCAATAAAGGCAAATGAAGTCATCAAAATAGGCCGTAAACGCAGTGCAGCGCCTTCGATAGCCGCTTCGAATGGTGACTTGCCTTGCTTATGTTGCAAGGCAGCAAACTCGATGATCAGAATGGCATTTTTCCCCAGAATACCGATCAACATGATCATGGCGATTTGGGCATAGATGTTGTTTTCCAGGCCCATTACCCATAGCATGAATAAGGCGCCAAAGATGCCGATGGGCAGGGAAAGAATCACTGGCATGGGCAGTAAAAAGCTTTCGTATTGCGCGGCCAGCAGCAGGTAAACGAACAGCAGGCAGATCACGAAAATAAATATCGCCTGATTACCCGCATTGGCCTGATCGCGCGACGAGCCCGCCCAGTCATAACCAAAGCCTTTCGGTAGCTTTTGTGCTGCCACCTGTTTAATGGCTTCAATGGCTTGTCCGCTGCTATAGCCATCGGCGGGTTGGCCGTTGACCATGGCCGAGGTGTACATGTTATAGCGGGTGACCTGCTCGGGGCCGTAGACTTTTTCGATGTGCAGGAAGGCTGAGAACGGCACCATCTTGCCGGTGTCGTTTTTGATGTATAACTTCATCAAGTCATCCGGTTGCGCGCGATATTCGGGTAGCGCCTGCACCATGACTTTATACATCTGACCAAAACGGATGAAGTTGGTCGCATATTCGCTGCCGATCAAGGTTTGTAGGGTGCTCATGGCATTTTCGGCGGTGACGCCTTTTTGCGCCGCCTTGTCGCCGTCAATATGCAGGACAAATTGCGGAAAACGGGCATTGAAAGTGGTAAAGGCATTGACGATTTCTGGGCGCTTATTGAGTTCATCAACAAAGGCATCGGCAACTTTCTGCAGATTTTCCAAACTGCCGCCGGTTTTATCCAACAAGCGCATTTCAAAGCCGCTGGAATTACCGTAACCTGGCACTGGTGGCGGGGTAAAGAATTCGATGCCGGCATCTTTGATGTGCCGGGTTTTTTCTTCCAATAGACTCATCACCTCTTTGTCTGAGACACTTCGCTCTGCCCAGTTTTTTAAGCTGATCAGATTCATGCCGTAGACAGCGCCACTACCATCTGAAAGCGCGCTGAAGCCGGCCAGACTGGAAACCGAATTGACACCTTCGACGGTGGATGCGATTTTTTGCACTTCATCGACCACTTTTTCAGTGCGCTCTAATGTCGCTCCGGACGGCGTGGTGATGTTGGCGTAAATGGTGCCTTGATCCTCTTGGGGGATAAAACCCGACGGCACCTTGGTGCCGATCAAGCCGGCACCCAGCGAAAAAGCCAGCAATAGGCCGAAAGTAATGATGCGTCGATTGGCAATCGCACCGATCAGTGCTTTGTATCGAGCGGCAAGTCCGTCATACCAACGATTAAATCCGCCAAACAGTTTTTGCAGTCTGGTTTTTTTATGCTGTTCATCATGATGGATATTTTTTAGGAACATGGCGCAAAGAGCCGGTGTCAGCGTCAGCGCGGTGATGCCGGACAAGACAATCGAAAACGCCATGGTCAAGGAAAACTGCCGGTAAAAAATCCCGGTAGGCCCTTCCATAAATGACACGGGTAAGAATACCGCCGACATCACCAGTGTAATCGCAATAATCGCGCCACTGATTTCGCGCATGGCTTGTTCCGTGGCTTTCATTGGTCCGATATGCGAATGCTCCATCTTGGCATGCACGGCTTCGATGACCACTATGGCATTGTCCACCACAATACCAATCGCCAGTACCAACGCAAACAGGGTGATCAGATTGAGTGAAAATCCCATCAGGTGCATGAAGAAAAATGTGCCGACCAGCGATACCGGTACCGCCAGAATGGGGATGATGGTCGAGCGAACATCCTGCAAGAAAATGAAGACCACCAAGGCCACTAACACAAACGCTTCCACCAGCGTTTTAATCACCTCATGGATGGATGCATCCAGAAACTCGGATACGTCATAACTCAAACTGTAATCCATGCCGGGTGGAAACGAGTTGGTTTTGATTTCCGCCATGGTTTTTTTGATGTTGGTGATCACTTCCTTGGCATTACTGCCAGGCCGCTGTTTCAACATGATGGCGGCGGAAGGTTGGCCATTTTCCTTGGATAGCACGTCGTAATCCTGCGAATCGAAAGCGATTTCGGCGACATCTTTCAGTCGCAATATTTCGCCATCCGCTTTGGCGCTTAAAACGATATTTTCATAGGCTTCCTGGGTGTTGTGCTTGCCGGTGTATTTCAAAATGTATTGCAGGGCTTGTCCCTCGCGACCCGAACTTTCGCCGATTTTGCCCGGTGCAGCCTCGACATTTTGCGCCCTTAATTTTTCGATGACTTCGGTAGGCGAGATGTTGTACATCAAGAGTTTGTCCGGCTTCAGCCAAACCCGCATCGCGTATTCTCGTGAGCCCATGATGTCGGCGAAACCCACGCCTTCGATGCGTTTCAGCTCCCGCAACACGTTGATGTCGGTAAAGTTGTAGAGAAATTTTTCATCCAGCGTCGGGTCCTTGCTGAGAATGTTGACGTACAACAACATACTGTTTTGCACTTTCTCGACGATGACTCCTGATTTGATCGCTTCTTCGGGCAATTCATCCAATACCGAGGCCACGCGGTTTTGCACGTTGACCGAGGCAACTTCCGGGTCGGTACCGGCTTTAAAAATGATCTGGATAACACTGACGCCATCATTGCCGGACACGGACGACATATAGGCCATGCCCGGTACACCATTGATGGCGCGTTCCAGCGGTGTGACCACCGCTTTGACGCAGGCTTCGGCATTGGCGCCGATGAATTTTGTCGTGACATTGACTTCGGGCGGGGCAATATCGGGGAACTGGGTGACGGGCAGTTGGAATAAAGCCAACAAGCCCATTAAGGTAATCAGGATGGATATGACGATAGATAATACCGGACGATGAATAAACTTGGCAGTCATCATGATGCTTTGTTACTCCCTTATTCGTGGTCGCTTGACGGCATGACCTGGGCTAAATCGACAGGCTTGGGCTGCACTTTGTCGCCATCCTTCAAGGTCTCAACGCCTTCGTAAACGATGCGCTCCTCTTTGGATAAGCCCGATTCGACCACGTAAAAATCGGGGAAGCGCATTTTGGGAATAATATTGCGTTGCTGGAGAACGCCATCTTGATTGACGACATAGACATACAACTTATCTTGAATTTCAAACGTCGATTTTTGCGGAACTAACAAGGCATTCTTCAGTTGTTTATTGACCACGACCTTGCCATTCGAACCGTGTTTTAACAGGGCATCAGGGTTAGGGAAGCGGGCTCTGAAGGCAATGTTGCCAGTGGCATGATCGAATTCGCTTTCGATCATTTCTATCTTTCCGGCATGGGGGTAAAGCGTGTGATTGGCTAGTTTCAGGCTTACGCTATCGGCGTGTTTATCGTTAGCCGACACATAATTGAGGTAGTCGATTTCGGAGAGATTAAAGTACGCAAATACTTCTCGATTATCGGAAATCGAGGTCAACATATCACCATCAGCGATCAAACTACCGACTTTGTTGGGAATCCGATTGACGAAACCGCTGAACGGCGCTTTGATTTGAGCGAAGGCGAGATTCAAAGCAACCTGTTCCTTGTTCGCTGCGGCTTCATCCATATTGGCTCTTAGTGCCTCAACCTTGGCTTTGGCTACTTCAAGCTCTCCGCCCGCAACGATATTTTTTTCCAGTAGCCGTTTGACATTGCTCAACTCGACTTCCGCTGCCTTTAAATTGGCCTGCGCACTTTTATGAGCGGCATTGGCTTTTTGCAGTTCTTTCTCGAATTCCATGAAACTTAGGGTAAACAGCAGTTGCCCTTCCTTGACAGCTTGGCCTTCATCGATGTGGATTTTTTCGATGTGGCCTTTGATCCGGCTCCTGACTTCGACATATTTCACCGACTGAATTTCGGCTACATATTCGTTATCGTAACTAGTGTCCTTGACGATGGGATTGATAACCTCATGGCTATCGACTTTGGTGGGCTGTTTTTCTGAGTTGCAGGCCACTGCTACTAAACAAAGTAATAGCAACAGAAATATGCTGTTTTTCATTGGATTGATTTTGCTGATGGGCTTATGGCTTAACGGCTAAAAGGGCTTTAAACCATCGTCGACGAATGATCAAGAGGGGCTTCCTGTTCACTGTGCTGCACACAACCGGACACCATTAAGATGCCAACCACTAGGAAAATCAGATAAATTGGGGCTTTTAGAAGACGATTCGAAAACATAGCTACCGTTTCTCAATTCAACAACATTGAGATTTTAGTCAGTCAACCTTACATCAACCTTTCATTAGGCAAAATGCGAACCAAGTAGAATTATATTCTTCCTAACCAAAATCAATCTCGATACGCGTTCCGGTTTGACTTGGTGCGGGGGCGTTGGCAATTTTGATCTGCGCAGCATGTAAATCAGCAATTTCTTTGACAATAGCTAACCCTAGTCCGCAGCCGTCCCCAGGACTGCCTGGTACGCGATAAAAGCGTTCGAAAATTTTGTCTTGTTCGCTGCAAGGAATGCCGTGTCCGTCATCGTCCACGATCAACCGAGCGTGCGGAGAAGACTCGATGCTGACGCTGATATGGCCGCCGGGTCTGCCATAGCTGATGGCGTTATCCAACAAATTACCCAACAGTTCTCGCAGTAAAACGTCATCACCGCTAATTTGCACATTGCTATCCGGCGCATCAAACCCCAGCTCGATTTTGCGATCCAGTGCTCTGGGTACCCAATCCATACAACATTCACGTACCAATCGAGTAAGGTCTATCCGCTGTAACTCCGGTGCGCTATGTGAAATTGACTCTGAGCGGGCTAATACCAATAGTTGGCTGTTCAAGTGAGTAAGGCGATTGGTAGAGTTTTTGATATGCGTCAGTGCTAGCCGCATGGTCTCCGGATTGTCGGCGCTGAGTGCACGTTCTGCTTGAATCTTTAAACCCGCCAAAGGGGTTCTGAGTTGATGCGCGGCGTTTTCAATGAAGCGCTGTTGGGTAATCAGGGTCGAGCCCAGCCGCTGCAGTAACGCATTGATGGTGTTGGTGAGCGATCGCACTTCCAGCGGCACACCTGCATCAGCAATAGGATCGAATTCTTTGGCCGAGCGTCTAGCTATCATCCGTGCCAAATCATTGAGCGGACTCAGGCCACGATTGACACCGGTCCAAATATGAAACCCAGTAATTAAAACCAGTACAATCTGCGGTAGGATCACAGCCAACAACAATTCGCTCATCATGTTACGTCGTTTGTTGACGGTTTCCGCTACCGACACGATAACCTGCTCGGTGCTGGTTTTAGGCACGGTGAGTACCGACACCACCCTGACCGGTTGGTCGTCAATTTCGCCATCGAAAAAAAACGGCTGATCTTTGGTTAAAGCTGACACTGCGGGACTGGGAAGGCCATCATCCCCCGCCATGAAGCCCGTCTTTTGCGATTCCACCTTATAAAAGGTTTCATCCATATCATCCCAGCGAAACACTTCCACCGCGATGGGAGGCAATTCGAAGGTAACATGATCCTGTTGTGTCTTGACCTCTTGCACCAATGATTTGGCAGAATCCAGTAGCCAGCGATCATAGGCCTGATTCGTAAAATGCGTGGCGACATAATAAGACGCCGCAGCATCCAATATGACAACAAACAACAAGGGCAAGGTCAGTTTCGAGAGCAACTGAGCCCTGAGGCTCTTGGGCTTATTCATCATCAGAATACTCCAGCAGATAACCCAGCCCTCGCACCGTCCGAATACTGATACTCAGAGGCTCCAGACGTTTGCGTAGCCGATGAACGTAAACTTCAATCGCATTGTCGGCGAGTTCTTCCGAGCGCACGGCAAGCCGTTGAGCAATACTGTCCTTACTGACTACGCGTCCGCTTTGCAACAACAATGCTTCCAATACGCCGTATTCCCTGGGAGGCAATCCCAGCGGTATGCCGTCAGCCACAATCTGCTGATCACGGATATTCAGTTTCAGTTGGCCAAACCGAATATCGTTATCAAAACCGCCGTGACTGCGACGCAATAGCGCTCTAACACGCGCTTCCAGCTCACGAAGCTCGAATGGTTTGGTCATGTAATCGTCTGCTCCCAATTCCAAACCTCCAACCCGATCGTTAAGTCCGTCGCGGGCTGTGAGTATCAATACTGGAATCACTGATTTTCGGGATCGCAATTGCCTTAACACGTCTCGACCATCCATGTCAGGCAGCCCGATATCGAGTATCAACAAGTCGTAGGGTTGAGTGCATAACGCACTATTCGCATATGTTCCGGTCTCCGCGAGCGTGATATCGAATCCCCAATCGACAAGGCTACGTGACAAACCGTCACCTAGCACCGCATCATCTTCGACCAGTAGGATTCTCATTTAAAGGGCTCTGGGTGGCTGTAAGGTTCATGAAAGCTTGCGGGGCCATGATGGTAAGGTTTGTTTGAAATCAATAACTTGGTTATCCAGTTGTTAAAGTGTGTAGCTTGGAAGTTCAGTCGAACACTTTGTAAGGCGTAACTTGTCATTGAGGTTATGGTTTATTGCGCGGTTAGTAAACAGTGATCGTTACTAATTTTTAATGCTCTACCCGAATTCTTTGCGGAACAAGGCGTCTCACCGACTGCGCATCTGTTAGCGATGTTGACTGATAGTGATTAGCGCCTGTTTGTTGCTAAGGTAGAATGACAAATTCCACTTACTTCATTAATTTATTCGTTCTTATCGAACAATAGGACCTTTATGGCATCGCTAGACCAGCCAGAGCAAACCAGGAATATTCAACTTGATTTTTTTAGGGGTTTGGCATTGATAGTGATTTTTATCAATCACATGCCTGATAACCCATGGTTCTGGTATACCCCTTCTCGATTTGGCCTCAGCGACGCAGCGGAAGTGTTTGTGTTTTCATCCGGCTTTGCTTCAGCGCTGGCTTATGGCCGCTGTTTTGAACGCGCTGGACTGTGGCTGGGGCTAGTTCGTATCCTGCATCGTTGCGTGCAAATTTATAGTGCGCATCTGGCTTCATTTGTACTGCTGGCTTTGGTTTGCGTAATCGGAAATCGCTGGGTACCCGAAATGGATGATATTCAACGCCTGAACATTGCCTACTTTTTCGACGCTACGCAACAAGCGCTGTACGACTTGTTCACCTTGGCCTATGTACCCAATTATTTCGACATCCTACCCATGTATTTGGTAGTGATCGTTTGGCTACCAATATTTTGGCTGCTTTCCCGTTTGCATATCGGGGTGGCCTTAGCTTGTTCGGTAGCCCTGTATTGGGCAAGTTATCAATTCGGCTGGGAAATGAGCGCTGACCCCGCGAGCGACCGTGCCTGGTATTTCAACCCCTACAACTGGCAATTGATGTTTTTCACTGGTTACGCCTTTGGTGCAGGCTGGGCTAGAGTTAGCCTAAAACACGGCTGGCTATTGGCACTATGCTTGGCAATTGTCTTGGTTTCAATTCCCTTGGAGCACGAGTCCACTTATACCCATATCAAGTTCTGGGGTGAGCTTCGTGCAAGCTTGACCCCCTGGCTGGACAAAAGCCATTTAGGGGTGTTGCGTTGGTTGCATTTACTCGCGTTGGCGTATCTAATGCATCACGTGTGTCACTGGCGACCGCAGTGGCTAAGCGGAACGTTGCCACGCTCTATTGCCACCATGGGTCAACAATCGTTACGGATTTTCCTCTTTTCCATGGTGCTTTCTTATGCGGGCGGCATCTGGCTGGATCACTTAGGGCGCGAAGCATGGCAATCAGCTGCCTTGGTCAATCTCAGCGGCTTGGGGCTGATGTTGCTGGCCGGCCAAATCATGCCCTGGCTGGACACCAAACCGTGGAAAATTTCGCCAAATGCAAAGTTGGCGCAAGGTGTCAGCAGCGACTATTCGGAGCAATTAACTATGCCTTATCGTTGGGGCAACCAAGCGCTAGCATTGCCCTGCTTGATAGGTTTGGCGGCGCTGCCAGCCGTTTTAACAAACGCACAACGCTTTAGCGAGGCAATCACGCCTGACCTCGTCGTTCAGCTACACGAAACCGATTCCGAGGCGTTGCAGCAAGTAGAAGCCCTGTTGCCAGAAGCAGAGACCGGTAAAGTGATTGATAGCCGGCAACAGCTTTAAGGAGGCTGTTATTAAGTCCTTCGACAAGCATATTTCCGACAAGGACATAAAGACGAAGGATGTGTTGTTGATTTCGCTGTTGGTGAGCTTGTCTAACGATGTTCGTAATGAACTCCTTCAAAGTCTCCTCAAATGACGTTAGGCTGATGGAAGCACAAGCCGTTCACCAGTTTTTCTTGCATTTGATGGCCATTTTTCTGACTGCTCGGCTGTTTGGCGAACTGTTCGCTCACCTGAAAAGTCCTCCGGTAGTCGGTGATTTGTTGGCCGGTGTTCTGCTTGGCCCCAGCGGATTAGCATGACCTGTTTTTGCTGAGCACTTAACGTTTCCGATAGAGTCTGAGACATGTTTACATCCGAACAAACGCCATTTCAGAAATTGCCGCCGCTTTGCTAAATATATCCGGTCAATTATCCATGTTAGCGCAGACTTGGTGATACTGTTCATATTGGGATTATCCACAATGCTCAACGGCTTCACGTTGGCTGGTAATCTAGTTTACCGGGATTTTTTTCTGGTGGGTTGTGCTGTCATTATTGGTTATGTCAACGCCTTTATGTGGGCCTGCGCAGCGCCATAGTGATAGTGAGTGCTTCGTTTATGCGCTCGTTTTGGTTTCTCTCTGCCGAATAAAACCTAAGACAACGCGGCAAACAAACGTTGTCCACGGAGCATCAATCATGCGGGAACACGAAACAACCGAATACTTGCACATCGTCTTGATCAGCATACACGGCCTGATTCGCGGTCACGGTCTGGAGTTGGGGCGCGACGCCGATACCGGCGGGCAAACCAAATATGTCGTGGAATTGGCAAAAGCCTTGGCCAAGCAATCGCATGTCGGGCGAGTGGATTTGATCACGCGGCGCATCGTCGACAGCGAAGTTAGCGCCGATTACGCCGAAGCCGTCGAAGCATTGGCGGAAAACGCGAAAATCATTCGTATCGACGCAGGTCCGGAAGGCTATATTCGCAAGGAAGAGCTCTGGGATCACCTGGACAGCTTCGCCGATAATCTGTTGAGTTGGCTGCATAGTCAGCCACATTGGCCGGATGTGTTACACAGCCATTATGCCGATGCTGGCTATGTTGGCGTGCGGCTTTCGCATTTGACAGGTTTGCCGTTGATTCACACCGGGCATTCCTTGGGGCGCGACAAGTGCCGCAGGCTATTGGCTTGGGGTTTGACTATGGAGGAGATCGAACAGCGCTATCACATTTCGCGTCGCATCGATGCGGAAGAGGATACGTTGAGCAATGCCGAATTGATCATCACCAGTACCCGCAACGAAATTGAAGACCAATACGAGCTTTATAATTGCTACACACCGGAGAAGATGGCAGTCATACCACCCGGTACCGATCTCGATCAATTTCACCCGCCAACCGCCGATACTGCTAGCTCGGCGTTCGCGGCATCACTGAAGAAATTCCTGTACCAACCTGACATGCCAATGATATTGGCGTTGTCGCGACCAGACGAACGGAAAAATATCGTCACCTTATTGGAAGCCTACGGCGAATCGCCGCGTTTACAGGCTAAAGCCAACTTGGTGATCGTCGCCGGCAATCGTGATGATATCCGGGAGATGAACGAAGGAGCGCAAGGGGTGTTGACCGAACTGTTGCTGGTGTTGGATTGTTACGATCTTTACGGTCAAGTCGCGCTACCCAAGCACCACAGTGCGGAAGAAGTAGCGGACATTTATCGTCTGGCGGCCTCATCCAAGGGAATATTTATTAATCCCGCTCTGACCGAACCTTTTGGCCTGACGCTTCTGGAAGCCGCTGCCAGTGGCTGCCCGTTGGTGGCCACCGAAAACGGCGGCCCGGTCGACATCATCGGTAACTGCCATAACGGTATTTTAGTAGACCCGCTGGATAAGGCCGCAGTCACCGAAGCGTTGCTGAGCATCCTAGATAACCCTGATCAGTGGCGGATACTATCCGAGAACGGACTCCGGAATGTCGCCCGCTATTATTCCTGGGAGGCTCATACCCAAGCCTTTCTTCAAAAACTGCAGCCGTTGTTGCAGCACTTCGAACGCCTGCCGAAAACGCCACCGGTCGTGAGAACCGGCCGGCTGCGGAAGCAGGCTATTTTTACTGCGCTGGACAACACGCTATTGGGCGATGACCAGGGGCTGGAGCAATTCGTCAACTTGATCCGGGAGAAACGTAGAAAATGTCTGTTCGGCATCGCCACCGGACGACGCCTGGATGCGGTGTTGGCGATTTTGAAGCAAAACCGGATTCCAAGGCCGGATATTCTGATTACCAGCTTAGGTACCGAAATTTATTTCATGCCACAACTTATTGCCGATATTGCCTGGAGTTATCACATTGATCATTTGTGGACGCCACAAGTGCTGCGTCGCGTTCTCGGCAGTCTGCCCGGCCTGACGCCGCAACCCAAGCGTGAACAGAGCCGCTTCAAAATTTCCTATTATTACGACAGCGAGCGTGCGCCGCCGATGGAAGAAATACTCGCCTTGTTGCGTCAGCAGGAATTGTCGGTGAATCCCACGCTATCGTTCGGACAATTTCTGGACATCGTGCCCGCGCGAGCCTCGAAAGGACAGGCTCTACGTTATGTCGCCCGGCAATGGGACATTCCTCTGGAGCGTATCTTGGCAACCGGCGGTTCCGGTGGCGATTACGACATGGTGAGCGGCAATACACTAGGTGTGGTGGTTGCCAACCGCCATCGCGAGGAGTTGGCGAATTTATCGGATATGGAGCAGGTCTATTTCGCCGAACAGTCTAATGCCTGGGGCATATTGGAGGCCATCGAACATTATGATTTCTTCCATCTCTAACAGGGGGGCTGCGGCATGTTGAAGCGTATCCTGATTTGCACGGACCTGGATCGGACCTTGCTGCCCAACGGCAATCAACCGGAGTCGGCCGGCGCGCGAGAAGCTTTCGCGCGCTTGGTTTCGCGTCCCGAGGTGACTTTAGCCTACGTCAGTGGCAGACATTTAGGCTTGGTGGAGGATGCAATTCGGGAATATTGCTTACCGACGCCGGACTGGGTGATCGGCGACGTCGGCACCACCATTTATAGAGCGCCCGATGGAAAATGGGAACATTGGGACTCCTGGGAAGAGAATATCGCTAGCGATTGGCGAGGCCTGACGGCAAAGGATCTGCGGCCTTGGTTTGAAGATATGTCGGACTTGCGCTTGCAGGAAGATGCGAAACAAAACCGTTATAAGCTCAGCTTCTATCTGTCCTTGCTCTGTGACGTCGAGATTTTGCGGCAGGAAATGGTTCGCAGATTGGATGCGCGAAGCTTGGCCGCCAGCCTGATTTACAGTGTCGACGAAGCCACTTCCACCGGTCTTCTGGATGTATTGCCGGCCCGGGCCACCAAATTACATGCCGTTGAGTTTTTGATGCGGCATCAAGGTTTTAATTTACACAACACGGTATTTGCCGGCGACAGCGGCAACGATCTGCCGGTGATCGTTAGCAGGATACCTTCGGTGTTGGTCGCCAATGCCGACAGTGCCGTTATCGTACAGGCACAAAAGCAAGTTTGCCAAAGGGGTAACGAGGCGGCATTTTATCTGGCGCGAGGCGGCTTTCTGCGGATGAATGGCAATTACTGTGCGGGAATTCTTGAGGGCATTGCATACTTTTTTCCGTTTACTCGTTATTGGATGGAAAAAAGCAGATGAATAATTGGCAAACCTTTCTCCCAAAAAATAATAAAAACCCTGTGATTTTGTTAATTGCTTGTTTATTAGTAAATATTGGCATTGGTGTTGTTGATTTTAAATTGGGCAGGGAATTTGGTTTTTCAATATTTTATTTAATGCCTATTATATTGGTGACTTTGGTACTTGGCAGGCATGTGGGATTAATATTCTGCATTATTGCTACTGCAACCTGGTTTGCTGTAGATCAACTGAGCAATAATTCTTACTCACACCCGATGATTGGCTATTGGAATGCGATCATGCGTTTAGGTTTCTTTGTAATGATCACCTGGCTTTTCCCCTTTTTACAGGAACTGGAGCGTGAAAAACAAATTTCCCGAATAGACGATTTAACCGGCATTGCCAACCGCCGCTATTTTTTTGAGCTGTTGCAAGCAGAGCTTGATCGTTTCCAGCGCTATAAACATGCATTTACGATTGTCTATATTGATCTCGATGGATTTAAATTGGTAAATGACAAATACGGGCATATGATTGGGGATAGAGTTCTATGTGCTTTCGTTAATCGGGCAAAAAAACTGTTGCGAGATACCGATATCATAGGACGTCTGGGAGGTGATGAATTTATATTTCTGTTACCCGAGATGGGGCAAGACGATGCAAAGGTTACAGTAGCCAAAGTCCAGTCAGGATTATTGGACGAGATGAATAAAAATAAATGGCCAGTCACTTTTTCCATCGGTGTATTAAGCTACAAAATGGGTGAAATTTCGGCTGATGAATTAGTAAAACGTGCAGATAGATTAATGTATACCGTAAAAAACAATAGCAAAAATGCAATCGCATATGGGGTTTATCCAGAATAGAATCCTTTGATTAGAGTTGGTGTTCCACTGAGGTTTTTAGTTATTCCCCACATTAAATAAGTCATAGTGATACCGACGACATGTACGAACAAGTTTCTCACTCGCTTTTGAACGCCATTCTGGATGATCTGAAACCGGAGATTCGTCGCCAGGATTTGCGGCATTTTTACACCCGATTGGGCGCCAATTTTTATGCGATTTATTCGCTGTTTTTTACCTTGTACGGCCACCGCGAAGATTTCAAGCCGCAAATGCTGCGACTGGTGGAAACCATGGCCAAGGGCTATATCGATCGATCCGCCGAGTTGGAGCGCATTGACATAGCGCGCGAACGGGATCACAACTGGTTTCTGTCGCAGAAATGGGTCGGCATGGCCTTGTATACCAACGGTTTCGCGGAAAACCTGGCCGATCTGGTCAGCAAAACGGCTTATTTCCAAGAGCTAGGTATCAATTTGGTGCATATCATGCCGATTCTGATGTGCCCTGCCGGCAAGAGCGACGGCGGCTACGCGGTCAGCGACTTCAGGCAAATCGATGACAGGCTGGGCGATCTAAGCGATCTGCGACGGGTAGCCGAGGAATTTAGGAAACGCGATATCCTGCTGGTGCTGGACATCGTGATGAATCATACCTCCGACGAACACGAATGGGCCAAGAAGGCGAGCATGGGGGATGGGCGTTATCAGGATTACTACTATGTTTTCGACAGCCGGGAAATTCCCGACATGTTTGAGCAAACCATGCCGCAGATTTTTCCGGAAACCGCTCCGGGCAACTTCACCTGGAACGCCAAAATGCAAAAATGGGTGATGACTGTGTTCAATGATTACCAATGGGACTTGAATTACACTAATCCCGAAGTGTTCATCGAAATGCTGGATATCATCCTGTTTTGGGCCAATCAGGGAGTTGACATTTTGCGTCTGGATGCCGTCGCTTTCCTGTGGAAAAAAATCGGTTCTTCCTGCCAGAACGAGCGCAATGCCCATTTAATCTTGCAATTGATGAAGGATTGCTGCCAGGTTACCGCGCCGGGTGTACTGTTCATCGCCGAAGCTATTGTCACACCACTCGAAGTGATCAAATATTTTGGCGAGGATGCGATCATTGCTAAGGAATGCGAAATCGCCTACAACGCCACCTTGATGGCGCTGCTGTGGGATGCCATCGCCACGCAAAATACCAAATTGCTGTATCAAGGCATTAAGAACCTGCCGGCGAAACTGGAACGCGCCACCTGGCTGAACTATGTGCGCTGCCACGACGACATCGGTTTCGGCTTCGACGATAACGATATCCGCGCAGCGGGATACGATCCTTACGCCCATCGGCAATTTCTGGTCGATTATTTCAGCGGCCAATTCGACGCGTCGCCTGCCAGAGGCATGGTGTTCATGCGTAACGAAACCACCGGTGATGCCAGAATCAGTGGCTCGCTGGCCTCCCTGGCGGGGCTGGAAGCGGGACAGGAAACGAATGACCAGGGCTTGATCGATTGTGCAATAAAAAAGATTCTGTTAGTGCAAAGCCTGATATTGTCATTCGGCGGTATTCCATTGCTTTACAACGGCGACGCGTTGGGTGTCGTCAACGACTACAGCTATCGTGACGATCCCAGCAAAAGCAATGACAATCGCTGGATACATCGGCCCAAGATCAATTGGGAAAGAGCAGAGCTGCGCAAAAAGCAGGGCACTACCGAATATGCCTTGTTCCATGCGATGAAAAAAATGATAGCGATCCGCAAAGAAATCTCGTCATTCGCCGACTTCAACAATCGGGAAGTAGTGGATGTCGATAACGAACATTTATTGTGTTTCATACGCTTCAATCACCTGCGCGCTTCCGAGCGGGTCATGATCGTCGCCAACTTCGATGCCAATCCCCAATATCTCGATCTATACCTGCTCCGGAACCGGGGTATCGATCCTTTTGGGCAATTCATCGATTTATACAGTGGCCGTAAACCTGCGCAGTACGATCAGCGGATCGTGTTGCAGGGCTTTCAGTTCTATTGGTTGACGGAAATATAAGGCAATTTAGACTGCGCTGCTTCTGATGTTCCCGGTCAGATCAATGTCATTTTCCGGGTTGGAAAATGCTGTAAAATCGACTAGAGCCTGTAATCGAACTTCCTTGGGAGGTGAAATCCATACAGTATTTTGGATCGGCCTTGATCCTGAATGAAGTACATCGTAATGACCGAGTGGATTTGAAACATAGCCTGGACTGTAGCGATGCCGGAAATCGTCAAATTCTCCCGCCCGTTCCCCCCTTTTTTCGCTGTAATACCACTCATCGGTTCCGCCTTGGCCAGCTTTGCGGATTATCCAAGAGCGGGCGCGGGCGATTTGATTTATGCTTCGGCGTGGCCCTCTCGATAGTATTGCTCAACACGTTGTTTCGGAGTTATTTTCGACCGAATCTTAACCAATTACGCTACATTGAAAATTATGAAACCAAAAGCTGCGTTTCTCTTAATCCTTCCTAGAACAGCCGCCTTATTCTGGACGCTGATTATATCGTCCCCTTTAGCTTGTTTTGCGTCGGATTTCCTCAAAGTGGACGGCGTGGAAATCAGGGACAATTATGGCGCGGGGAAGGAAGTTCATCTTTACGGCACCAATCTAGGAGGCTGGCGAGGGCATGAACCCTGGATGTCGCCATTAGCCGGGGCATCAAACGAGTGGGATGCACGAAATATTCTTACCAATCGATTTGGCAAGGAGATTGTCTGGGATCTTTACAACACATACTGGGATTCCTGGATCACGGAAAACGATTTCAAGAACATCGCCGAAGCAGGTCTAAATTGTATTCGTTTGCCGATATTTGCATTTAACCATATGGATGACGAAGGCCACTGGCGACTGGACGATACCGGCGCCATTGATTTATCCAGAATTGAGTGGACCATTAACAAAGCCCTAGAATATGGGCTCTACACCATCATTGATCTGCACGGCGCGCCGGGGTCACAAAACGGAGCCCATCATTCAGGTCGGCAAAACGGCACTCTGCTTTACTCCTCTCCGCTTTATCAGAGTCAACTGGTAGAGTTTTGGGAAACTCTTGCCGCACGTTTTAAGGACAATGCCGCCGTGGCCGGTTACGACCTGCTGAATGAACCCTCTGAGACCTTTCCCGGCAGGATGGGTTCCGAGGTGGTTAATCTTTACGACCGTCTGTATCACGCAATCCGCAGGATTGATCCCGACCATATCATCATTATGGAAGCTATCTGGTGGTGGGATACACTTCCCAACCCCCAAGAGAAAAACTGGGAGAACGTCGTCTACTCCTTGCATTATTACCAATGGCAAAACAATAACGATTTCACGGTGATGAAAAACTCCGTGGATGGGTGGATACAAGATGCTCAAAAATGGGGTTCAAAATATAACGTACCGCATTTCATAGGAGAGTTCACGCTGTTTGAAAATGCCGAATCTTGGAATTACGGGCTTCAGCAATTTACAGAAACCGGCAGTCACTGGACAACTTGGTCTTATAAGGTAGTGGGCCGCAATAACTGGGGTATGTACAACGCAGCAGGGCAAAACAGCAATGTTGCCGATATTACGGCGGACGATTTGGACACGATCAAACACAAATGGAGTCAGTGGAACACACTGGAATATTTTTCACCCAACCCTACAGTTATTAATGCCATGCAAAAAGCAACCTCAGGCCGAGACCTGAAGCGTCCCAATAGAGCCTTACCTTCTAAATTAGAAAAACCAGAGGGACAGAAAATTATTGGTATGGTCAATTAAGTATCGATAAACGGTTTTGCGTTTGAAGCCGTTCGGATTCCAAAACAGTTCCGTTGTGCGTTCAAACACCAACTGATGACACGACGTTTCGGCCCAGGATATAAGCAATTGAGCCTGTATTAGCAGGTACCGTATTGCCATACAGTCTCGCCTTTTTGCAATAATTCCAAAGAACAGTTGGCGACGGTTCTACCATTCATCAATAACTGATGCTAACCATTGAAGCTCGATGTTACTAAACCCCTCTGATTCGTTCGGCAAGCAGGGGAAACAGTAAAACTGAAATCATGCCCGCGCTGACCAATACTGCCGCTCTATCCGCAGCCATAAGGCCAGACGTGACACCAACTTCAGAAATAATCACAATCATGGGCAGACCCGTGGCGGAATAAAGTGCAAACGGCAATCTGTCGTTTGGCGCTAATGTTTGCTTGTAAAGCAATACGGGTACGCCGCGAATCAGAATAAGCAAACCTAATAGACAGATGATCTGTACCGGCACCAGCGGGGTTGCCCACAATGCACTGATGTCAAATTTCATGCCTGCGACAATGAAGAAGATGGGAATCAAAAATCCATAACCGATGGCATCCAGTTTCTGGCGGAGAATCACGCCACCGTCGCCTTTACTGGCAAGGCTCACCACCATGCCCGCCGCAAATGCGCCAACCACCACATTCAATCCAAACTCACCGGCCAAAACCACTAACAAGGCTTGGAGCGCAATACAGATTCTCACCGGTAATTGACCGGTGCTCTGCATGGTTTGGGCCAAAAGATCGATTAAAGCGGAGGATCGAGCGTTAATTGCGGTATCTGCAATAAAAAAAGTAATCCCGATAAAGGCCAGGATGAAAATGGTATGCAAAAAGGTACTATGGGTCGGAATAATCAGCATGGAGACAACTATCAAAGGTCCGAACTCTCCCATCGCTGCGGCTGATAGCAGCAACTTGCCAAAATCTGTAGTCAAAATCCCTTCGTCGCGCAGGATCGGAGCCAATATGCCAAGTGCCGTGGTCGATAGGGCAACGGCGGCTAATAACGGTGGGGCCTGAATCAAACCAATCGCATGCACGACGTACATGCAAGCCATGGCCACGATAAATGACAGCAGCCATCCTCCAACCGCAAGCGTCAAGGGCTTGCCTTTCATTTCATCGAGATTGATTTCCAGGCCCACCATGAAAAGCAAAAATGTAAGCCCCAACTCACCAAGCATACCGACTAAACCATCGGCTGATACCCAGTTGAAAATATGAGGACCGACCATCATACCCAACAGCATTTCCGCGACCACAACCGGCATTCGAAAGCGCGTCGGTATTTTGACCAGTAAAGGAGCGAAAGCCGCCACCAGGGCTATGACAAATACTGCTATACGGTAAGATTCCATGGCGGTCTCCTGGGTTTTTGCGGGTTAACAAGACTGGAATGTCAGGCCAATTTAATGAACCATTCACTAAATTCGATCTTTTCGCAAATCATTTTCCAGTAACGCTTCATAAACTGGTGGGTTTCCCAACCAATTCGCTATCAGTAATGCTGTAAAACAGGCGATAAATAACGGCAGAATCAATGTGTAATTGCTGGTCATCTCGATGATCAACACAATAGCAGTTAATGGCGCTTGCACTACCCCACTAAAATAGGCGGCCATGCCAACCACGGCAAATAATTTTGAGTCCACATTTAATTCTGGGAACAGTAGTTGTAGGGATACACCGACCGCCCAACCCAACAGTGCGCCCAATACCAGAATGGGCATGAAGATACCACCCGCTGCGCCTGAGCAGGAACAGGCAATCGTTAAGACAAATCGTCCAATAAAAAACAACGCAATCGTTTCCAACGGTACTTGCCGCCCCACCAATATCTCGTTCACGAAGCTATGTCCGCCGCCTAACAATTCGGGGGTTTTCCATGCCGTAACGGTTAACAATAACGTCAGTGTTAGCCACCAAAACCATTTGGGCCAGATGGGTAAGGTAATCAGTCGCTGTCCCCATAGCAAGGAACGAGTGAATAAACTACCCAATAGGGCGGAAAGAATGCCCAATGGCAAGAATGCAATGAGTAAGTTAAGTGGAGGAGTCGTGAAATTCTCGAAATGAAAAGCTGGTTGTTGTCCTAGCACCGCTCTACAAACCATGTCGGCCGTCATACATGCGATAGCGGCAGTAAAAAACTCAAGCGTAGAACACCGCCTCTCAAGTTCTTCGAGCACGAAGGTCAATCCGGAAAGCGGCGCGTTGAATGCAGCCGTCAGTCCGGCTCCGCCACCGGCGGCGACCAAAATCAATTGATCGGAGTGTTTTTTAGTGGGCCAAAGATTTGCCAGCCCTTGTCCAATGGCGCTTCCCATATGTACACAAGGCCCCGCCCGCCCAACTACCAGGCCTGCGACCCCTCCGATGAACATGCTAAAAAACTTGGCAATCAATACCCGAAACCAGCGAAAATGGCGGCGTCCTATGAGAATGGCTTTAATATGCGGGATACCGCTCCCGCTGGCCTCTGGCGCAAGCCACCTGATAGCGCTGACAGCGATAATCAACGTGATTAATGTTGACCAAAAGATCATTCCTGACCCGCTATTCGTGAGATAAGCAAAGGCCAAAAGACTTTTTCTAAAGGCCTCGGCGCAATCTATTGCCTTATGAAATAGTACCGAAACACCGCCCGTTAACAGCCCAAGCAAAACAGCCTGCGGGATTAACCGATGGCGTTGCCGATCCTTTACGATGGAGTCATCCCGCATACTTTGGCAATCATCCGCTCTGTGTAAGTTTATTTCGGTGACCAAGCTGTCAATAACAAACTCCTCTATTTATAAACGCGATCAAAAACTAGGCCGCAGACATTCCATTCTCTGGCCTAGCACAGTAAAAAATGCTTGTTTTAATCTCGCACACTAAAACTGGTAACGGACATTGAACTGAACGTTATGGGTAAACAGGTTGTTCCCGGTTTTGCTTTGTACGTACTGCCCTAAATAGCCTAAGTCAGCCCCCAATTGTTTAGTGAATTGAAACCCAACGCCTGCAAGCGCCCGGTTTTCCGTAAATCCGGTGCGCCCGAACGTATTGTCATTCACATACTCCATCACTTCATCGCCGACATAGGCACTGAGGTCCTTATGGATGAATCGTAAAGGGTAATTAACTTGTACCAATTCACGCGCTCGCACACCGACATCGCCGGTGTCTTGACGAATACGTTGTTCAAGGCGCAACCTGCCGGTGAATTTCAGATCACCCAGCGACGAGTTCCACAAAAAGTCCTCATAGGGCCGGTTTTCCTGATATGCGAGCTTATCCAAAGGGTGAATCCAATCGTGGACATAGCCGACCCAAACGCTGGCGTTTTGGTTAATCGAGTAACCCAGTTGCCCAAACAGCAGATTCTCCGAAAATCTAAAGCCGTTTGAACTGTCATCTCTCTGCCGGGTTTGCTCCAGAATCTGCCAATGAAAATCTTTTAATGCAGGGGAAAACTTATCCAGATTTCCCGACAAGTTAATCGAATCCCAATTACCCGCCATCTCATTGGTTGCCGCCACACTCACTGGTCCATAGGAGAGACTGAACAATGACAGGACTCTTAAGACATTTATTACTCTTAAACGCATGTAGTACCTCTAAAAATCAAATCGGCCATCAGCGTTTCTAATGGCATTCTAATAACGACATCATGTTGATGCAAACATTGTTTGCGACAATATAAATGCACGCCGCATGCCAATATGCAGAGTATTGTTTTATAGAAGGTTTTCTTGATTTAACTCGCTACTTAGCAATCCTGGTGGTTGAAAAAACCAAGACCATTTGATAATTGGTGGATGAGATTGTGGTTCTGGGGAAAAAATTGTGGAGTGATCCGAATTGACTAAATGCATTTGTATATTGATGAAATCTCAACATTGCGATTATCGGCCTAGCCTTAATAGCGTGCTACTTATCTGAATTTGTATTTTGATGTCGAGCTAGACGACTTCGTTTACGGTAAGACCCTTCCAAGCAAGACAATCTATTCGGGTCCACATGAAAGTCATGCCCTCGAATGCTTCTAGTCGAGTTTCCAGCGATTTTTGTAAGTGGATGGGGTTTCGAGCAACGGGTACTCGTTCTTTTTGACAGATCAAATTGAGTTACTTGCTGAGGTTCGCGTTGTTCACATCCGCATAAGCAGATCAAGCCAACAAGACAATACAAAACTAAAAATCGCATTTTGATTCGAAGAAAATCAAATGAACCATAAACAACATATCTTTGGTGGAGCAATTGCCGTATGCCACGTATATAAGGCAACCGTTCACCACTGGATTTCCCCCTATTTCTGGTCAACCAAATTTGCTTCATGTCCTAGCAATTTGACTAAGTCAGTAAACGCATTGATAACGGCAATGCCCGGCTCTTCTGACAACTTAGGCGACTTGGGATCGATAACGAACGCGTTATCTGCTAGCCGTAACATTTCCAGATCATTCAGGTTGTCACCGACAGCCCAGATAAGTTCGACAGGCGGCGGCGTTTTATCAGCCAAGACACAACGCAAAACATTGCTTTTACAAATTGGGGCATCCGCATCGTCATCATCAGGCAAAAAAGCCGAATTGATTTGCAGCTGTCCATTGCAGACATCGCCTTCGAAGGTCAAGGTATGAGCCAAAGCAAAATCGGCGAATATGCGCCGCCTGATGATCTCGGCGGCAATGAAATAGCTGTCGCTGACTACGCCAACCATGAATCCGGCGCGTCGCGCCTGGTTGACCAATTCAACGACGCCTGGGCGAATTTCCAGCGAGCGTGCTGTTTGCTCGAATTGCTGCTTGTGAACGAAGCGAAACAGCCCGGCTATCCGCTCGCTACGGGTAATGGCATCATCGTGAGGCGTATCCAGCATTTGCATCAGTGCCGCCTCATTTCCTGTAATGCGCGCCAGCTCCAATGCAAATCGCGACGGGGTTATCGTGCCGTCCATGTCCAATAACAGCAGGCATCGTCGCCCCTTGCGTAGACTAAGTACATAGTCGATACCGGCAGTGACTTGACGCTGGCTTTCGTACATGGCTATCACTTGCTCTACATGCAGGCGACCGGCAAGTTTGGCGCGATTGAATATGACGCGGCTAACCTCATTGGCCATAAAAGTTAGATCATGCAAGGGCTGACTATCGTGCTCTAGCGAGCCAATGTCGACCTCTGCCAACTGAGCGCCTGCCAGGTAGGCATCAACCAACAAACCGACATCAACACCATAGCCATCTTCAAAGGTAAGGGCCTGCAAAAGAGACCTACGTGCTGCGATAATTCCACCGAGCGGCTGAGCCAGATGGGCCAGCTCGGGAAAGAAAACCTTCAACATCGGTTTGGCTGTGAGTTCGGTGACTCGACCGCCGCCTCGCCCGAAGCGGGCTTTGACGAAATCCGCCTCGTTATTGAGCAGCGGCAAACAGAGACTGGTGATGATACCGGGGCGTAAGTTGGCCAGATCGCCGTCCAGATAAACAACAATATCTTGGATAGCCGCAGCTGCTCCGTCGCGCATCGACGTCCCCTTGCCCAACATACTGCTGGTCACAACCAGGGCTCCAGCTTGTCGTGCCAGCATCGCGGTGTTGTCTATAGAACTATCGTCGATGACGATCACTTCATCGGTTGCTGGGTCGGCTAGGGCGTAAGCAACGACTTCCTGGATGCGTTTGGCTTCGTTCAAGGCCGGTATCACGACACTGGCACAGGCTTTCACGATTGTAGATTGGAGAGCCGGTCCATTTTTTGTTGCCTTGAAGCCGAATCGGCGACGATATTTCGCTTTCATACGGTTTTCCTATTTGATTTGCGGCAGCAATTTAAAGCCGCAATTTCATAATCACTTTCTTTTAGGCTTTATTGGTGGATTGTGATTCCTAAGAGTTGAAACTGACTAGCCGACTTTAAGCGGTCGTCGAAGACGATCGATCGATGGGAACTGCGGCCTGTTGCCCGCAACAGGATGTCAATAACATGGCGAAGCTAAGACAAACCCAGTAAATAAGCTGCCTCGTGCGATTTTTTGAAAACATGGTAATTTCGTATTTTATGTATATTGCTTTGTAACAATCCCTACTGAAAAGAAGAGGTTCGATCAATCACAAAACATATGCGTTGCTTCGGATTGGCTTCAGCTCGATGGGTTGTAGGCAAGCTAGGGAGCTGATTTTCAACATATTTACAATTTTTGAAACCACATCAAATATCTCCACATCAGTTGAATACCCCTTAGACTTGCCTGGGGCTATTATATAGCGGCATAATGTTTACGCAAACATTGTTTGCCTAAACATAAAACAAGCATTAATCTTTAATGACTTTTATGAACTCTACTTTTGGCTGAGGCTGACAACGGGAGGATGGAACCAATCGAGTCTACTTACCCGTTTGAGGGATAATAATGTCTTTGAACGAAAATTTTGCCGAACATGATTCGTAACCCAAAAGATAAAACATCCTTGAAAACCTCTGACACAGAAGAGTCCAAACAGTGGTCGCATGAGGTATTGAAACAGTTTCGGCTGATTTTTAAAGCCGTTCAGCAACATTCGCAATGGGTTGAAACGCATTGCGGTGTCACCAGCGCACAGTTGTGGGCCTTGTGGGAATTATCAAAAAATCCGGGATTGAAAGTCACCGAGTTGGCCAAGGCGATGTCGATTCATCATTCCACCGCCAGTAATATGCTCGATAAGCTGGCCAAGAAAGGATTAATCATGCGGGAGCGCATTAGCCAGGATCAGCGGGTTGTCACACTGACGTTGACTCAGGAGGGTTCTGAGTTATTAAACCAGGTGCCGTCGCCCCCACAAGGCATTTTGCAGCATGCTTTATTTGACTTGCCGGAGAACGTTCTCAAGTCTCTTGCCAAGAATCTTGATCTGCTTGTTAAAGAAATGAAAATTAAGGATATCGAAGCGGCGATGCAGCCAATTAATCCGCTGCCTAAAAAGTCGCCGTCCAGCAAAAGGAAATAATGAACGTTTAGGCCAACCCGACAGAGACAACAACAGCGTTGTTACTGGAGTATGAATTTGGGAACTGATATTGAGAACGATGACCCTAAAGCGGGTAACAGTACTACCGAGATGGAAGACTGTATGAAAGATTTAAACAAGGTTTTGCTCGGCTCATTAGCAGGTGCCGGACTAATGTTATTTTCAACCAACGTGCTGGCTGAAACCTTATCTCAAGCCCTGGATTTAAGCGGACATTGGGTCGGCTTCCTGTGTATAGGCATATTTACGATCGCCTATCTCTTTGTGGTACTCGAAGAAGTTTTGGAATTACGCAAATCCAAACCGATGATGCTGGCAGCGGCGCTGATTTGGGTAGCGATTGCGCTAGTTTATAAGCATCAAGGCCTATCGTCGGTTGCTGAAACGGCGATTCGGCATGATGTATTGGACTACGGCGAGTTGTTGCTATTTCTGATCGTCTCCATTGCCTATATCAATGCCATGGAAGAGCGGCGGGTATTCGACAGCCTAAGGGCCTGGCTGGTTAACCGGGGTTTGAGTTACCGCCAACTGTTTTGGGTGACCGGGATTTTGGCGTTCTTTATCTCCTCGGTGTCCAATAACATGACCACCGCCATGCTGATGTGCGCGGTGGTGATGGCGGTCGGCAAGGATAATCCCAAATTCGTCGGCGTATCCTGTGTCAATACCGTGGTAGCCGCCAATGCTGGCGGTGCGTTTTGTCCGTTCGGCGACATCACCACTTTGATGGTCTGGCAAAAGGGCATCATCGAATTCTGGACCTTCTTCAAGTTGTTCGTGCCCTCGGTGGTCAACTTTCTAATTCCCGCTGCGATCATGCATTTTGCCATTCCCAAAACCCAGCCGGCGCCCATTCATGCCAAGGTCGTCACCCGCCGTGGCGCCAAGCGCATCGTGGTGTTATTTCTGCTCACGGTCCTGACGGCAGTCGGCTTTCAGAATAGCCTGCAACTGCCGGCAGCGGTTGGCATGATGGCTGGTTTGACCTATCTGCAATTGTTCGGCTATTTCCTGCATATTACCCACCGGGACGAACCGGAGTTGGGCCTCGATCCCATGTCCGGCGAGGAAGCCCCGGATGCCGGCAGCGAGGATAGTTTGCGCTTCGACGTTTTCCACCATTTGGCGCGGATGGAGTGGGACACCTTGCTGTTTTTCTATGGCGTAGTGTTGTGCGTGGGCGGGATGAACTTTCTCGGCTACCTAAAGCATTTATCCGTGTTTCTGTATGGCGAACTTGGTGCCACGCCAGCCAATGTCCTGGTCGGCGTCATTTCAGCCCTGATCGACAACATCCCGGTGATGTTTGCAATCCTTGCGATGCGTCCGGAGATGTCTGAAGGTCAATGGCTGTTGGTGACTCTGACAGCAGGGGTTGGCGGCAGTTTGTTGTCGGTCGGGTCTGCCGCTGGCGTGGCGTTAATGGGTCAAGCCAAAGGCCTCTACACCTTCATGACCCATCTGAAATGGGCTCCGGTTATTGCACTCGGATACTTAGGTAGTGTGGGCGTTCACTTTTTAATGAATGCCGCGCTTTTTTAAGTCGGCGGACGACAAATAGCCCAAACGACAGCTTAAATCATCCTTCACACCACCAAGATAAAGGCAAACAACGATGTACGACGATGAAATAATGGCCGATGAGGCACCAAAAAGACGCCACTTTGGGATAGAGAGTGCTGTTTTCGTGCTGCTCATCCTGCTGTCGCTTGGAGGCATTTTCATTACTGATTTTTCACCCGATGATGGCTATGGATACTGGCTATTGATGGTGTTTGTGTTTGGCGTGGTATCCGTGTTCGTGTCCTGGCTGCAAACGAAACGCAAAGACCTTGATTTTGGCGATATTCTCAAGGCGCAGGCGATGCATTGGCTGCATACCATCATCGTGGTCGGTGCCGCGTCTCTATTGAATAAATCCGGCCAATTGCAAGGCCTAAGCGCAGACCTGGTGATTTTATTGATTTTGGGTTTATCCACCCTGCTGGATGGCTATCACATTGGTTGGCAATTTAGCCTGCTCGGGTTTTTCCTGGTCGGCTGTACCATCATTATTGGCTACGTGAATCCGTTTATGTGGGCATGTGTTGCGCTTGCGGTCGTGATCATTGTGGGTGCGATATTAAGAGGTTTATCGCTCCGGGATGAGGACGATTGATTTTGAGCACATTTTCAAGTCGTTGGGGGACATCATCATGAATACGCTAAGGGCTTGGTTCAGCGCATTGAGCACTAAACATCGCATCGAATATGCTGTGTCGTTGTTATGGATCATTATCGTCCCATTCATTGCCGTGCCGTATGTCGGCGAAGAGGGCGGCCCGCTTGAACACTTCCTGTGGTGGGGTGCTTTTCCCATGCTGCTCTACTGGGGGCGTCGCTTTTGGGTTAGGAAATGGTTTTAAATCGGTTAGAGTTAGCTTCAGATGATTTTAGTGTTTGTGATAGACATTCTTTAGCACTCGCGGCTTTGTTATGGCCAATATACTCCATCATCTGCGATAACTTCGAACGGAGTTTCAACAACAGCCGTTCTTACCTGTTCTCGTTTAAATGGCTGGAATTGGCCAAATTTGAGCCTAGATCATTGGCTATTTCCACACAAATTTCACACCGGTTCCAAGTCTATTTTTACCTTTTTACCAAGCGCTGTGGCCGCGCTCACAAGAGTTGTCAAAGTTAAACTGGTATCTTCTTCATCCAATAATCGATTAAGCGAAGCTCTGCTGGTGTGTATTTTTTGCCATCGCTGTCTTGCTGAGTTTGAGCGTAGACATACCTTCTGATATTTGCCAAGCTATGCTCCGCTTGGTCGCTACCGCCGTGACTTCGTCAAGAATAGCTTCCTCGCTGAGGAAATCATCGAAATCAGTGCCAATATGAGGATTCTCTTCGTACTGACTGTTCATTGCTTACCTCGTAATGGTTTTAATCTTTGTTTTGCCAAATCGATTTCTGGCTTCGGTGTTTTTTGGCTTTTCTTGATAAAGCCATGCAGCAAAATCATCGGCAGCAATGTCATTTTCAGCATTGTCTACGCCCGATCAAGACCATAGCATGACAATAAATCTCCTTAAACAACCGTTAGGAGTTTGTCATGAATCAGAAAAATACAAGCAATCGACCCGGACCCTGGAATAAAGGCAAGTTGATTGGTCAGAAATCGCCACTAAAATTAAAGGAAATTTGGGCCATTCGTATCCGTTTGCAGATGGCCAAAAACACACGCGAGCTTGCGTTATTCAATCTTGCCATTGATAGCAAGCTCCGAGGCTGTGATTTGGTCAAGCTTAAAGTCTGCGATGTGGCGCAAGGTAGCCGGGTGTCATCACGCGCAATGATCATGCAGCAGAAAACGCATCGACCGGTTCAATTTGAGATAACGGAACAAACTAGAGATGCCTTGGCAAACTGGATCAACCAAGCACAATTAAAATCTGATGACTATCTTTTTAACAGTCGAATTCATCAGTCACCTCATCTTTCCACGCGACAATATGCGCGAATAGTTGAGCACTGGGTTAAATCAATTGGTCTTGACCCGGCAGCTTATAGAACCCATACCATGCGTCGTACAAAGGCGACCTTGATTTATCGTCGGACGAAAAATTTAAGGGCCGTTCAGTTATTGTTGGGCCATACTAAGCTGGAAAGCACTGTCAGGTATCTGGGCATCGAGGTTGATGATGCTCTTGAGATTTCAGAACAGACTGAAATTTAGCGCTCACTAAGGTAGCAGTCGTTTGTTTTTGGCTGCTACCAATCAACAAATTCATCTAGCTTGGGTAAAGCGGGTGGATTTTGGTCTGGGTGAGGCAGTGATAGTGTCAAATTGCTCGCCTAAATCCGGACACTCAATTGGGTGTCGGACGCCTTAATTTGTTGAAATTAGATAGTTACCTCGACCGGCAGGTTTTGGCCGATAGGTTGAGGCCACCAACGTCTGCTTTATAGCCCAACAGTTGGAAGAATCTGTATTTCACTGAATGACCGTTTTGGAGAAACTCGATAGA
>LUUF01000113.1 GCA_001644045.1 Methylomonas methanica
GTGTTGTTGCTTCTATTATTGAGTAACAACGGTTTTTGATTCAAAAAATATTTTCTGAATAGGTCAGTAGTTCAATTGGTAGAGCAGCGGTCTCCAAAACCGCAAGTTGGGGGTTCGAGTCCCTCCTGGCCTGCCATTCAGGAAATCTTCATAATTTAATTCAAGTTGACTAAATGAACGCACACGCAGAAGAAGTCTCCTCAGTGGTCGACATCGTAAAGTTGGCTTTATCTTTGGTTTTTGTTGTTGCCGGCATTTCAGCGTTCTATTATTTCTCTGATTTCCAACTTCTTTATCGTGTTTTGGTTTTAGTTGCTGTTTTAGCTGCGGCTGTTGCTGTTGCTTTTACTACTGCCAAAGGTCGCGGTTTATGGGGGTTTATGCTGGAGTCCAAGCAGGAATTTAAGAGAATCGTATGGCCCACTAAAGACGAGGCGGTTCGTACTACGCTGATGGTTTTTTTAATGGTTTTTATAGTCGGCTTAATACTGTGGTTGCTAGATATGTTTTTGTTTTGGGGTGTTCAGCTTCTGATGAGCCAGGGGATTAAATAATGACGCTTCGCTGGTATGTCGTTCACGCTTATTCCAATTTTGAAAACAAAGTTAAGCAAGCGCTGGAAGAGCGTATAAAACGGGAAGGTCTTCAAGAGTTTTTCGGAAAAATTCTGGTTCCTACCGAAGAAGTTGTTGAAATGCGCATGGGTCAACAGCGCAAAAGCGAAAGAAAATTCTTTCCTGGTTATGTGCTTGTGCAAATGGAATTGAATGACGAAACGTGGCATTTGGTTAGAAACGTTCCTAGAGTTTTAGGTTTTATTGGTGGAGCGTCGGACAGGCCTTCACCTATCTCGGAAAAAGAAGCGATGGCTATATTGAATCGCGTTGAAGAGGGCGTAAATAAACCAAGACCCAAAGTATTGTTCGAGGTTGGGGAAGTTGTTCGGATTACCGATGGCCCGTTTAAAGACTTTAATGGCAATATTGAAGAAGTTAATTACGAGAAAAGTCGGTTACGCGTGTCTGTTCTTATTTTTGGTCGATCTACACCAGTCGAATTAGAATTTGGACAGGTTGAAAAAGTCTAATCATACAGTTTGAGATTTTTACGAATCCCTGTCATTTTTATGGCCGGGATTTTTGTTTGTTGGGGAGCTGAAAAGCGCATGCACCCGTTAGGAGTATAAAATGGCAAAAAAAATTGATTCTTACATCAAGCTACAAGTGAAAGCTGGTGAGGCTAACCCTAGTCCACCAATCGGTCCGGCCTTAGGTCAGCGTGGTGTAAATATTATGGAGTTCTGCAAAGCATTTAACGCTAGAACCCAAGAAGTTGAGAAAGGCCTGCCTTTGCCGGTTGTTATCACCGTTTACAGTGATAAAAGCTTTACTTTTATCACTAAAACTCCGCCAGCGTCAGTTTTGTTGAAAAAAGCAGTTGGCATTAAAAGCGGCAGCAGCAAGCCTAATTCTAATAAAGTCGGCACGGTCTCTCGCGCACAATTAGAAGAAATTGCGAAAACCAAAATGGAAGATTTGAATGCGGCTGATTTAGAGGCGGCGATAAGAATTATTGCGGGAAGCGCTCGCAGCATGGGCTTGAACGTGGAGGGCGTGTAATGGCAAAAGTAACTAAAAAAGCAAAGGCTATCAAAGAAAAGGTAGTTAGAAGCAAACAATATTCGGTTGCCGAAGCAGTGGCTCTGTTAAAAGAGTTCGCAAATAGCAAGTTTGATGAGTCAGTGGATGTCAGTGTTAACTTGGGTGTTGATCCACGTAAATCTGATCAAAACGTTCGTGGCGCCTCCGTGTTGCCTAACGGAACAGGCAAAACTGTAAGAGTTGCTGTGTTTACTCAAGGCCCCAATGCTGATGCTGCGCGCGAAGCGGGCGCGGACATCGTCGGTATGGACGATTTGGCCGAGCAAGTTAAACGCGGCGAGATGAACTTCGACGTAGTCATCGCTTCACCTGATGCAATGCGTGTGGTTGGTCAATTGGGTCAAATTTTGGGTCCAAGAGGTCTGATGCCCAACCCAAAAGTGGGTACCGTAACCCCTGACGTCGTTACCGCAGTGAAAAATGCCAAATCAGGGCAGGTCAGATACCGTACAGATAAATCAGGCATTATCCATTGCTCTATCGGTAAAGTGTCTTTCGACGAAACTTCGCTTAAACAAAATCTGGAATTTTTGATTTCAGATCTGAAAAAAGCTAAGCCTACGGCTGCCAAAGGCGTATATCTGAAAAAGATTGCACTGTCGTCGACCATGGGTCCAGGCTTGTGGATTGATCAAAGCAGTATCGATATTTAAAAAATCAAGTTTTAAGGCTTTGGGTTGCCGAGTTATCGGCAACCGTCAAAGACCGTAGGTGCGCAAGCTTAATTTTCCTACGCAGACGGGAGCTGGAACCGCAAAGTTGGTGAAAGGGACCGTGAAAGGGGCATCGAAAGATGCGTTTCATAGATCCGATGCATAATCGGAAAGTACCGGAGGTAGATGTGGCACTCAATTTAGATAGCAAAAAAGTTGTCGTAGAGGAAGTTGCTGAATTCGCCGCTAAAGCCCATTCCGCGATCGCTGCGGAATATCGGGGTTTGACAGTTACCGAATTGACGGAACTGCGTAAAACCGCGAGAGAAACGGGTGTTTATTTGCGCGTAGTCAAAAACACACTGGCTAAACGTGCTGTCGCTGGGACTGAGTTTGAATGTATGCAGGAAGGACTGGTTGGTCCTTTAATTCTGGCATTTTCCATGGAAGATCCAGGCTGCGCTGCACGACTCATCAGCGAATTCTCCAAAGGCCATAACAAACTGATCGCGAAAGTAGTTGCGATCGGCGGACAGGCTTTTGACGGATCGGAGCTGGATAGATTGGCAAGATTGCCAACCCGTGACCAAGGTATCAGCATGCTGATGTCTGTCATGAAAGCACCGGTCGAGAAACTCGCGCGTACTCTGGCTGTAATCAGAGACGAGAAAGAAGCGGCATAATCTCGCGTTAACCAGTTAAAACTCATTAATTTTAGAGGAATATACAATGGCAATTTCACAACAAGACATCTTGGAAGCAGTCTCTAACATGACTGTGATGGAAATCGTTGATTTGATTTCAGCGATGGAAGAAAAGTTTGGCGTTTCTGCTGCTGCGGCAGTAGCGGTTGCTGCTCCTGTAGCGGCGGCTGTTGTTGAAGAACAAACCGAATTCGATGTTATCTTGACCGGTTTCGGCGAAAACAAAGTAGCGGTTATTAAAGCAGTCCGCGGTTTGACAGGTCTGGGCTTGAAAGAAGCTAAAGACGCTGTTGAAGGCGCGCCAACGACTGTAAAAGAAGGCGTCAGCAAATCCGAAGCTGACGCTGCGAAAAAAGAGCTTGAAGAAGCTGGCGCAACTGCCGAAATCAAATAAGCATCTTGACTGCATACCAGGCATAAGCCTACCAAACCGGGCTGACGGCATTTTGCCGTCGGCCTTTTACTGTTTCTAAAACAGTAGTAAATAATCTCTGACGACGAAGGTATAGAAGCAATATGGCCTATTCTTTTACCGAAAAAAAGCGTATCCGTAATAATTTTGGGAAGGGTTCCGAAGTATTGGAAGTCCCATATCTTTTGGCAACACAAATTGATTCGTATGCAAACTTTTTGCAGTCTGGCATAGAGCCGGATAAAAGACGCAATCAAGGACTGCATGCCGCATTCTCCAGTGTTTTCCCGGTGGTGAGCCATTCCGGCTATGCCGTATTGGAGTATGTTAAATATCGCTTGGGGGAACCCGCATTCGATGTAAGAGAATGTCAACAGCGCGGCGCTACATTTTCAGCTCCGTTGCGCGTATTAGTGCGTCTGGTTATCTATGACAAAGATGCTCCAGCCAATACTAAGGTCGTCAAAGATATTAGAGAACAAGAAGTTTACATGGGTGAACTGCCTCTAATGACCGACAATGGCACCTTCGTGATTAACGGTACCGAGCGGGTTATTGTGTCGCAGTTGCACAGATCCCCGGGGGTATTTTACGATCACGACAAAGGTAAAACCCATTCGTCCGGCAAGTTGTTGTTCAACGCCCGCGTCATTCCTTATCGCGGCTCATGGTTGGATTTCGAATTCGATCATAAAGACGCCGTTTATGTGCGTATAGACAGACGCAGAAAAATTCCGGCCACTATTTTGTTGCGGGCTTTGGGCTATGAAAACGAAGAAATGATCAACATTTTCTTCGAAACCAACAAGTTTTCATTAGCTGCCGATAAATTAATGTTCCACGTCATCCCGGATAGATTGCGTGGTGAAATGGCTGTGTTCGATATCAAACACGACGGCAAAGTCGTTATCGAAGAAGGTCGCAGAATTACCGCCAAACATGTTCGACAGCTGGAAAAGTCCGGTGTCACTGAAATTGAAGTGCCGAGAGACTATCTGTACGGCAAAATCCTTGGTCACAATGTTGTCGATACCTCCACCGGTGAATTGTTAGCCAGTGTTAATGACGAAATCACCGACAACTTGCTGCAGAAATTGATCGACGCAGGTGTTGCCGAGATTAACACTTTGTATGTCAACGATTTGGATAGAGGTCCGTATATCTCCAATTCGATGCGCCTGGATACCACCACAAATCGATTGGAAGCCTTGGTCGAAATCTATCGAATGATGCGCCCGGGCGAGCCGCCTACCGTGGAGTCTGCGGAAAATTTATTCGAAAACCTGTTTTTCACCGATGAGCGTTATGACTTGTCCGCCGTAGGCAGGATGAAATTCAATCGTCGTTTGGGTCGTGAAGAAACCGAAGGCTTGGGCACGCTCAGTAAAGAAGACATCATTGATGTACTGAAAGAGCTGATCAAGATTAGAAACGGTAACGGTACTGTAGACGATATCGACCATTTGGGTAACAGACGCGTACGTTCTGTTGGCGAAATGATCGAGAACCAGTTCCGTATCGGTTTGGTGCGAGTCGAACGGGCTGTCAGAGAGCGTTTGACCTTGGCTGATTCCGAAGGCTACATGCCGCAGGAAATCATCAATGCGAAACCTGTTTCCGCAGCGGTCAAAGAGTTTTTTGGCTCCAGCCAGTTGTCGCAGTTTATGGACCAAAACAATCCGCTGTCGCAAGTTACCCATAAACGCCGGGTTTCGGCCTTGGGCCCTGGCGGTTTGGCCAGAGAACGCGCCGGATTCGAGGTTCGAGACGTTCATACCACTCACTATGGTCGAGTTTGTCCTATCGAAACGCCAGAGGGACCGAACATCGGTTTGATTAACTCTCTGTCGGTGTACGCTAGAACCAACGAATATGGCTTCCTGGAAACGCCTTACCGGAAAGTGGTCGATGGCAAAGTTACCGACCAAGTCGATTATATTTCGGCGATCGAAGAAGGCGAGTACGTTATTGCGCAATCTAGCGTTGCGGTTGACGAAAGCGGCAAATTGGTTGAAGGCTTAGTATCTTGCCGTTACAAAGACGAATTCACCTTGGCCTCCTCCGAAACTGTGCAATACATGGATGTATCGTCCAAGCAGATCGTTTCCGTGGCGGCATCCATCATCCCGTTCCTGGAGCATGACGACGCGAACCGGGCGCTGATGGGCTCGAACATGCAGCGTCAAGCGGTCCCCACCTTACGTGCCGAGAAGCCGTTGGTTGGTACCGGTATGGAACGCGTAGTGGCCAAAGACTCCGGTGTAACCGTGGTGGCAACGCGCGGCGGTCGTATCGAAGCAGTCGATGCTGCGCGCATCGTGGTGCGCGCGAACGATAACGAAACCGTAGCAGGCGTACCAGGTGTCGATATTTATAACTTGATTAAATATACGCGTTCCAACCAAAACACCTGTATCAACCAAAAACCACTGGTTAAACTCGGCGACATCGTCAGAGCCGGCGATATTCTGGCGGACGGTCCTTCGACCGACATCGGCGAATTGGCCCTGGGTCAAAACATGCTGATCGCCTTCATGCCCTGGAACGGATATAACTTCGAAGACTCGATTTTGGTATCCGAGCGAGTGGTAAAGGAAGATCGGTTTACAACCATTCATATCGAAGAAAAAACCTGCGTAGCCCGCGAAACCAAGCACAGTCCGGAAGAGATTACTGCTGATATTCCAAACGTTAGCGAAGAAGCCTTATCCAAACTGGACGAATCCGGCATCGTTTATGTTGGTGCGGAAGTCAAGGGCGGCGATATTCTGGTTGGTAAAGTAACGCCAAAAGGCGAAACGCAATTAACGCCGGAAGAAAAACTGCTGAGAGCCATTTTCGGCGAAAAAGCGGCCGACGTTAAGGATACTTCTCTGCGCGTACCCGGCAACGTTCGTGGTACGGTCATCGATGTTCAGGTTTTTACCCGTGATGGTGTGAAAAAAGACAAGCGAGCGCTGGAAATTGAAGACGCGGAAATCAAGCGTTACCGGAAAGACTTGGACGATCAGCTGAAAATCGTCGAGCACGACATTTTCGCTCGGGTAAAAACTTTATTGACCGGCAAGAAGGCTGAAAAAGGCCCGAACGGTCTGAAAAAAGGCGAGGAGATCAGCTCCGATTACCTGGATGGACTGGTGCCTTCCGAGCTGTTGAAAATCCGCACTCAGGACGAAGATGTTAACGTGCAATTGGAGACTGTTGCCGAGCATGTAGAGCAGCAACGCAAAGAGTTCGACGAGCGTTTCGAGCAGAAGAAGAAAAAAATCACGATGGGTGACGATTTGGCGCCAGGCGTGTTGAAAATGGTCAAAGTTTATTTGGCCGTGAAAAAACGTATCCAGCCAGGCGATAAAATGGCGGGTCGCCATGGTAACAAAGGTGTTATCTCGCAAATCGTGCCGATTGAAGATATGCCTTACACGGCTGACGGCAATCCGGTCGACATTTTGTTAAACCCTCTCGGTGTACCGTCGCGAATGAATGTTGGACAGGTACTGGAAACCCATTTGGGTTGGGCTTCCAAAGGTTTGGGTATCAAAATCGGCAAGATGCTCGAAGCCCAGGCAAAAGTCGCGGAAATTCGTGGCTTCTTGGAAAGAATTTATAATTGCAGCGGTAGAAAGGAAGACCTGAATTCATTCACCGATAAAGAAATTGTGGAAATGGCGGTCAATCTGGTTGCTGGTGTGCCGATGGCGACGCCGGTATTCGACGGTGCTTCGGAAGAGGATATTCGCACCATGCTGCGTTTGGCGGATTTGCCGGAACATGGTCAGACCGTGCTTTACGACGGCTTGACTGGCGAACCGTTCGAGCGCGAAGTTACCGTAGGTTACATGTACATGCTGAAACTGAATCACTTGGTGGACGATAAAATGCATGCACGCTCAACCGGTCCATATAGTTTGGTAACGCAACAGCCGTTGGGCGGTAAAGCGCAATTCGGCGGTCAACGTTTCGGTGAGATGGAGGTTTGGGCGCTCGAGGCCTATGGTGCCGCATATACATTGCAAGAAATGTTGACCGTCAAATCCGACGACGTGACAGGCAGAACCAGAATGTATAAAAACATTGTCGATGGCAACCATTCAATGGAAGCCGGCATGCCGGAATCATTCAATGTCTTAGTGAAAGAAATACGTTCGCTGGCAGTGAATATCGAAATGGAACAAGATTAATTCCGTTCTTTGCGAGATAGATTCTGGACAATATCGGATAACATTTAAAGAGGATAAGCTCTTGAAAGATTTAATGAATTTCTTAAAACGTCAAGGTCGGACGGATGATTTTGACAATATCCGCATTGGATTGGCTTCTCCGGACATGATTCGTTCATGGTCTTATGGTGAAGTGAAAAAGCCTGAGACAATCAATTACCGTACCTTTAAGCCGGAACGTGACGGCCTGTTTTGCGCCAAGATTTTTGGACCGATCAGTGACTACGAGTGTTTGTGCGGTAAATACAAGCGTCTGAAGCACCGCGGCGTCATCTGCGAAAAATGCGGTGTAGAGGTTACTTTGTCTAAGGTGCGCCGGGAAAGAATGGGGCATATCGATTTGGCCAGCCCGGTTGCGCATATTTGGTTTTTGAAATCACTGCCTTCCCGGATTGCATTGCTGCTGGATATGACGCTGCGTTCTATCGAGCGTGTGTTGTATTTCGAAACATTCGTGGTGATCGATCCAGGCATGTCTCCGTTGGAAAAAGGCCAGTTGCTGACTGACGAAGAATATTTGAACGCGGTTGAAGAACACGGGGATGATTTCGTCGCAAAAATGGGCGCGGAAGCGATCTATGATTTGCTCAAATCAATTGATTTGAAAGAAGAAATCAACACGCTGCGTGAAGAAATCAACGCGACGAATTCCGATACCAAAATCAAAAAATATTCGAAGCGTCTGAAAGTTATCGATTCTTTGCTGGCTTCCAATAATCGTCCAGAATGGATGATTATGACCGTGTTGCCAGTATTGCCGCCCGAGTTGCGCCCATTGGTGCCGCTGGACGGCGGTCGTTTTGCGACTTCCGATTTGAATGATTTGTATCGCCGGGTGATCAACAGAAACAATCGGTTGACACGTTTGTTGGATTTGAACGCGCCGGACATCATCGTTCGCAACGAAAAACGCATGCTGCAAGAGGCAGTTGATGCCTTGTTGGATAATGGTCGCCGCGGTCGCGCCATTACCGGTAGTAACAGACGTCCTTTGAAATCTTTGGCCGACATGATCAAAGGTAAGCAAGGCCGTTTCCGTCAAAACTTATTGGGTAAGCGTGTCGATTACTCGGGACGTTCGGTTATCGTGGTCGGTCCAACACTAAGACTGCACCAATGCGGCTTGCCGAAAAAGATGGCACTGGAGCTGTTCAAGCCTTTCATATTCAGCAAATTGCAGCTGCGCGGCTTAGCGACAACTATTAAAGCCGCCAAGAAAATGGTGGAGCGCGAAGGCGCCGAAGTATGGGATATTCTCGAAGAAGTTATTCGCGAACACCCGGTGCTGCTGAACCGCGCCCCTACGCTGCATAGATTGGGTATTCAAGCATTTGAGCCGATTTTGATCGAAGGTAAAGCGATTCAACTGCATCCATTGGTGTGTAGTGCGTTTAACGCCGATTTCGATGGCGACCAAATGGCCGTGCATATTCCATTGTCGATCGAAGCGCAGCTCGAAGCGCGTACCTTGATGATGGCGACCAACAACATTTTGTCACCAGCCAACGGTGAGCCTGTAATCAACCCGTCCCAGGACGTGGTATTGGGTTTGTATTACATCACGCGTGAGAAAATCAATGCGATAGGCGAGGGTAGTGTCTTCGGCGACTTGTCCGAGGTGATGCTAGCTCTCGACGCTAAAGCTATTGAATTGCAGAGTAAAATTGAAGTACGCGTCACCGAGAAATTGAAAACCCCGGAAGGCGACTTCGAAACCATCGTCAGCAGAAAGAAAACCACGGTTGGCCGCGCGATTGTTTGGGGTATAGTTCCCGACGGTATGCCGTACGAACTGGTGAACGTAGACATGACCAAGAAGAACATTTCTCGGTTGATCAACTATAGCTATCGCTATCTCGGTATCAAAGAAACCGTGATGTTGGCGGATAAGATCATGTACCTGGGATTTAAATACGCTACGCGTTCAGGGGTGTCTTTTGGTATCGAAGACATGGAAATTCCGGTCAAGAAAGCCGACATCATCCGCTCTGCCGATGCCGAGGTTAATGAAATTCAGAACCAGTATGCGTCCGGCTTGGTTACCGACGGCGAACGTTACAATAAGGTTGTCGATATTTGGTCCCGCGCGAACGATCAGGTCGCAAAAGTGATGATGGAAGGTTTGGGTGAAGACGAAGTCGTCAACTCAAGAGGCGAGAAAGTAAAACAAAAGTCGTTCAACTCTATCTTTATGATGGCTGAGTCCGGTGCGCGGGGTTCCGCGGCACAGATTAGGCAGTTGGCGGGTATGCGCGGTTTGATGGCTAAGCCGGATGGCTCAATCATCGAGACCCCAATTACCGCGAACTTTCGTGAAGGTCTGGACGTATTGCAGTACTTTATTTCGACCCACGGTGCTCGTAAAGGTTTGGCCGATACCGCGCTGAAAACAGCTAACTCGGGTTATTTGACCCGCCGTTTGGTTGACGTCGCACAGGATTTGGTGATTGCCGAATCTGATTGCGGTACGCAAAACGGTCTGACCATGATGCCTATTATCGAAGGCGGCGACGTTGTTGAGCCTTTGGTTGATCGTGTATTAGGACGTGTCGCGGCGATAGATGTAACCGATCCTGCTGGCAACAATGTTTTGATTCCTGCCGGCACCATGATCGATGAAAATCTGGTCACGGTCCTGGAAGATAACGGCGTCGACAAGATGTTGGTACGCTCCGTGATTACTTGCGAATCTCGTCAAGGTGTTTGTGCCAAGTGTTACGGCCGTGATTTAGGTCGCGGTCATTTGGTTAACATCGGCGAAGCCGTCGGTGTTGTAGCGGCGCAGTCGATTGGTGAACCAGGTACCCAGTTAACGATGCGTACCTTCCACATTGGTGGTGCTGCCTCGCGGTCTGCTGCGGTTAGTAACGTGCAAGTTAAATCCAGCGGTACTGCAAAGCTCAATAACTTGAAAACCGTCAAGAACAGAGAAAACAATCTTGTCGCCGTATCGCGGTCAGGCGAGGTTGGGGTTATGGACGACTACGGTCGTGAGCGCGAACGTTACAAAATACCTTACGGTGCCGTATTGTCAGTTGGTGACGGTAGTCCGGTCAGTGCCGGCGATATTATCGTTAATTGGGATCCGCACACCCATCCTGTTATTACTGAGGTGGACGGTTTTATCCAGCTGATCGACTTTATGGATGGTATCACCGTTCAAGAGCAATCCGATGATGTAACCGGCTTGACCTCGCGCGTGGTTACCGATCCTAAACAAAGAAGCTCGGCAGGTAAAGAGTTGCGACCTATGGTTCGTCTTATTGATGAGCAAGGCGGTCAAATCAATTTGCCAGGAACTGATATTCCGGCCCAATACTTCTTGCCAGCTGGCGCTATCGTCGGTGTGAAGGACGGCGGAGAAGTGAAAGTCGGTGACGTTTTGGCGAGAATTCCGCAAGAGTCTAGTAAAACACGGGATATTACCGGTGGTTTACCGCGGGTCGCGGATTTGTTCGAGGCGCGTAAAACCAAAGATCCGGCGATTTTGGCGGAAGCAACCGGTATGGTGTCCTTTGGTAAGGAAACTAAAGGCAAGCAGCGCGTCATCATTACCGATTCCGAAGGTGAGCAATATGAAACGCTGATTCCGAAATGGCGGCATATCACAGTTTTCGAGGGTGAGTTTGTCGATAAGGGTGAAACCATTGCTGAAGGCGAGCTGACTCCGCACGATATTTTGCGGCTGCGTGGCATAGAAGAATTGGCAGATTATTTAGTCAAGGAAATTCAAGACGTCTATCGTTTGCAAGGTGTAAAAATCAACGACAAACACATTGAAGCGATCATTCGCCAAATGCTCAGAAAAGTTGAAATTACCGCTTCCGGCGATACCGATTTCGTTAAGGGTGAACAGGTTGAGCGCACCATGATTAACGCTGTCAACGACCAAGTGGAGAGAGAAGGGAAGATCCCGGCCAGCTACGATTCTTTACTGTTGGGTATCACGAAAGCGTCGTTGGCTACCGAGTCATTTATTTCTGCGGCTTCATTCCAAGAGACGACCCGTGTATTGACAGATGCTGCAGTGAGAGGCATCAGCGATAGCTTGAATGGCTTGAAAGAGAACGTAATTGTTGGGCGTCTGATACCGGCGGGTACTGGTTTGGCTTACCATGAACAACGACGTAGGAGAAGAGCTGCGGACTCTGGTTCCGGTTCGGAGACATCCGTTCAGGCCATTGAAGCGGTTGACGTTGAAGAAGCTTTGAAACAAGCATTGAATGTAGAGTAGAGATACTCAAAAATGCTTGACCTGGTTCTTTTGTAAAGGTATTATGCTCTGCTCACATCAGCCAATAGGTTTGGGCGGAGCTGTATTGATCTGTGATTGCGCAGATTTCTTTATTGCTTATTAAACATTGCATATTCGGAGTAGTTAAGAATGGCCACGATCAATCAATTGGTCCGTAAGCCTCGTGCTAAAAAAATAGAGAAGACTAACGTTCCGGCGTTGGAGGCTTGCCCGCAAAGGCGCGGAGTTTGTACCAGGGTTTATACAACAACCCCTAAAAAGCCAAACTCGGCTTTGCGTAAGGTTGCAAGGGTAAGGCTGACTAATGGTGCAGAGGTTAGTAGCTATATCGGTGGTGAAGGGCATAATCTTCAGGAGCACTCCGTGGTCTTGATTCGGGGTGGTCGTGTAAAAGACTTGCCTGGTGTTCGGTATCACGTAGTTCGGGGAAGTCTCGATACTTCTGGTGTTAAGGATAGAAAATGTGGTCGCTCCAAATATGGCGCGAAAAGACCTAAGAAATAAAGGTTGATAACAGATGTCAAGAAGAAGAGTTGCTGCAAAGAGAGTCATTAATCCGGATCCGCGTTTTGGTAGCGATATGCTGTCAAAATTCATGAACATGATCATGGAAGATGGTAAGAAATCTGTCGCTGAGAAGATTGTTTACGGTGCTTTGGATGTTATTGAAGGCAAAGGCCATAAAGAGTCTTTGGATTTGGTTGCAAAGGCATTGGAAAATGTCCAGCCTCGTGTCGAGGTCAAATCTCGTCGGGTTGGCGGTGCGACTTATCAAGTGCCTGTAGAAGTGCGTCCTGCTAGAAGGTTGGCGTTATCAATGCGGTGGTTGATTGATGCGGCTCGCAAGCGTAACGAGAGAACCATGGCTGCTAAGTTGGCCGGTGAGTTGCTGGATGCTTCGGAGGGTCGTGGAGCGGCTGCAAAGAAACGCGAAGATACGCATAGAATGGCGGAAGCAAATAAAGCGTTTGCTCATTATCGCTGGTAATAAAGTTAGATCGGATTGTTGTTGTGGCTCGTAAGACGCCTATAGAGCGTTATCGTAATATAGGCATCATGGCCCATATCGATGCTGGAAAAACAACAACAACCGAGCGAATCCTGTTTTATACAGGGGTTTCGCACAAGATGGGCGAAGTTCATGATGGCGCTGCTACCATGGACTGGATGGAGCAGGAGCAGGAAAGAGGCATAACAATCACTTCTGCGGCGACGACATGCTTTTGGTTGGGAATGGAAAAGCAATACCCGGAGCATCGAATCAATATAATTGATACGCCTGGGCATGTTGATTTTACGATAGAAGTTGAGCGGTCGTTGCGTGTGCTGGATGGTGCCTGTGCTGTTTTCTGTGCTGTGGGCGGGGTAGAGCCTCAATCGGAAACGGTTTGGCGTCAGGCAAATAAGTACCATGTGCCGAGATTAGTTTTTGTGAACAAAATGGATCGTTCCGGAGCTAACTTTTTGAGAGTCGTTGAGCAGATTAAGTCGCGACTGGGAGGTGTTGTGGTGCCAATGCAGTTGCCTATTGGTGCTGAAGAAACCTTCAAAGGCGTTGTGGATTTGCTGAAAATGAAGGCAATCTACTGGGAAGACGCCAACATGGGTGTAGGCTTTTTGGAAATGGAAATTCCGGCAGAAATGCAAGATGTTGCAGCAGAATGGCGTGAGCGTATGGTTGAAGCTGCCGCTGACGCATCTGAAGAATTAATGGACAAATACCTTGAAAAAGGTGTTTTGACAAACGAAGAAGTAAAGCAGGGTATAAGGGCGCAGGTTCTGCAGAATAAGTTAGTTCCAGCTTATTGTGGATCGGCGTTTAAGAACAAAGGTGTGCAGTGCGTTCTCGATGGCGTGATAGATTTTTTGCCGTCTCCTCTCGATATAAAGCCGGTAGAAGGTCTGTCAGATGCGGAGAGTAGTGTGATTCGTAGCGCTTCTGATGATGAGCCCTTCTCTGCGCTAGCATTTAAAATAGCTACTGATCCATTTGTTGGAACGCTGACATTTTTTAGGGTCTACTCCGGGCTGGTCAAGTCAGGAGATGCGGTTTTAAATACTGGTAAGGGTAAAAAAGAAAGAATTGGTCGCATTGTTCAGATGCACGCTAATAGTCGCGTCGAAATCAATGAAGTAAGGGCTGGTGAAATAGCCGCTTTGATTGGGCTGAAAGACGTGACAACCGGCGATACGCTTTGCGATATTGAAAAGCCAATTTTGCTTGAAAAAATGGAATTTCCTGAGCCAGTAATCGCTGTGGCTGTTGAGCCAAGGACAAAAGTTGATCAGGATAAAATGGGAGCTGCGCTAGCCAAGCTTGCACAGGAAGATCCTTCCTTTAGAGTAGGTAGCGACCCTGAGTCGGGTCAAATAATAATTTCAGGAATGGGGGAATTGCATCTTGAAATTATCGTAGACCGGATGAAAAGAGAGTTTAACGTTGCCGCAAATGTGGGTGCGCCGCAAGTAGCTTATAGAGAAACAATTAAGCGTGCCGTAGAGTGCGAAGGAAAGTTCATCAGGCAGTCTGGCGGCAAGGGCCAATACGGGCACGTATGGCTTAGATTGGAGCCAAAGGAGCCTGGCACTGGTTACGAATTTGTGAATGAAGTGGTTGGTGGTGCTATTCCAAAGGAATATATTCCAGCTGTAGATAAAGGTGTGCAAGAGCAAATGGAGAACGGCGTTTTAGCGGGTTTTCCAGTTGTTGATGTAAAGGTTAGTTTATTCGATGGTTCATATCATGATGTCGATTCGAATGAAATGGCTTTCAAGATAGCAGGATCTATGTGTTTCAGGGATGGAGCTAAGACTGCAAGTCCTGCGTTGCTGGAACCCATTATGAAAGTCGAGGTGGTAACCCCCGAGGATTATATGGGTGAGGTAGTGGGTGACATTAATCGACGGAGAGGTGTTATTCATGGAATGGAAGATGTTCCGGCCGGAAAAGTAATAGAGTGCGAAGTGCCTCTTGCTGAAATGTTCGGTTATGCTACTGACCTTAGGTCGGCGACTCAAGGTAGGGCGACGTACAGTATGCAGTTTGAAAGATATAACGAAGCACCTGCAAATATTGCGGAAGCGATTATTAGAAAAGTATCTTAAATTTTTTACATATCAGGTATTGAATCATGGCTAAAGAAAAATTTG
>LUUF01000114.1 GCA_001644045.1 Methylomonas methanica
GAATCGCGGTTGATAACCCTTAGGCTTACGGTATTTGGGCGACAATATTATCATCGCTGTTGTCTATTGGAGCGTAATGTGTTCTGCGTCGCTAATTGAGTAGATTTATGTCGCTTCGTACTCGCTTAATTTTTTCCATCGGTTGATAATCAGGCAAAACAACTCGGCAGTTTGTTCAGCATCGTAAAGCGCTGAATGTGCTCTTTCGTTATCCCAGGTAATTCCGGCGGCTTGAGCAATTTTTGCTAACACTGTTTGGCCGTACATTAATCCTCCTAGTGTTGCCGTGTCGAAGCTGCTGAATGGATGAAACGGACTTCGTTTATAGTTGGTGCGCTCAATAGCGGCGTTCAAAAAATTGATATCAAAAGCAGGATTGTGACCAACTAAAATCGCCCGTTTGCATTCGTTACGTTTTACAGCAGCTTTGATTGGGGTAAACAGCTTGGTAAGTGCATCCTTCTCTTCTATAGCCATACGGAAGGGATGGTACGGATCGATACCGGTGAATTTGAGCGCGGCATCATCCAGCTCGGAGTTTCTGAAAGGAATGATATTGCAGTGATGTTTTTCGGTGATATGTAACCAACCGTCGGTGTCCGGTTCAACTATTACGGCGGCGATTTCCAAGAGTGGATTTTTTTTAGAATTGAAGCCGGCGGTCTCTATATCGACAATAACGGGAAGGTAACCTCTAAAGCGGTTGCCTAACGGATTTAGGTTTATTTCCATTGAGTTGTGGTTGGCTAGAAAAGTCGGTTGTATGCTATGTTACGTGAGTTTTGGATAGGTATAAACAATATTCAATTGATGAGGTGAAGTTATGCGAGAAGGGAAAAAAGGTTGGATGATCGTAGGGCTGCTGACTGTCTTAAGCGGTTGCGCCACAACCCGCGGTGTCGACCCTAAGGATCCTTGGGAAGGCTGGAACAGAGGCGTGCAATCGTTTAACGATGGTGTGGACGATTATGTCATGAAACCGGTCGCAAAAGGCTACGATTGGGTTATGCCGGATTTTGCGGACCAAGCCGTTACCAATTTCTTTAGTAATGTCGATGATATAGGTGTTTGTACCAACGATGTTTTACAAGGTAAGCTCGTTCAATCCGGTCAAGACGGCGCGCGTTTCTTGGTTAATACCACAATCGGTGTTGCCGGTCTGATCGATGTCGGAACAATGATCGATTTGCCCAAGCACAACGAAGACTTTGATCAAACCTTAGGCTATTGGGGAGTCCCAACCGGTCCTTACTTGGTGTTACCGTTTTTCGGACCCAGTTCACCGCGCGGCGTATTTGGCATGGTTGGCGATGCGGCAATGAATCCGTTTACTTATGCCGGTATCTATATAAATCCGAACTGGATTGGTGCGGCCGTTTCAATTGGGCCGGGTGCATTGAAAGTCATCGACGCGCGTTCAGATCTACTGGATATGGAAAAAGTCGCCACCGAAGCAGCGCTGGATCGTTACGAGTTTTTCAAAAATGCCTATCTTTCCAGACGTAATTACCTGGTTCACGATGGCAAGGTTCCGGACGAAGACGTGTTGAAATTCGACGAGATGCAGGGCGGCGGGCGTGGTCCGCTCGATCCGAATCCGTATTGATTTAGACGGTCCCACCCGAATGCAGAAAGGCCGCAAAGCATATTGCTTTGCGGCCTTTTTATTGAATTAAATCAAACGCACAAGCACGAAATCCTGTTCAGCTTTAATCAGTTCTCCTGCAACCATCCTATTTTCCAGTATTAGGTCGGGCGCTACATCGCAGGCCACCCGCAGATAATTCGGCGTGTAGCCAAAATAACGGATAGTGCCGTTGCTTTGCGGTTCTTTTTGCCCTTCCCATAAAATTTTGACCTGCTCGCCGAGGTTTTCGGCAATAAACCTGCGTTTCATGGTGTCGGCCAATTCATGCAATTCCTTGCTGCGCTGTTTCTTCGTGTTCTGATCGATTTGGTCCGGCAAACTTGCCGCTTTGGTGCCTTCGCGAGGCGAATAGCTAAAAATGTGAATATGACCAAAACCAAGGCTTTTGATGTAATCAAAACTTTCCTGCCATTCCTGTTCGGTTTCGCCCGGAAAGCCGACGATGATGTCGGTGGTGATATTGAAATTCGGAATCGCCTCTCTGGCCAGTTTGACGATCTGGCCGAATTCTTCTGTTTTACAACGTCTGGCCATACGTCTTAGTACGCTGTCGCTGCCGCTTTGCAAGGGCAGATGCAGATGAGGCATTAGCCGTGGGTTCTTGAACAGCTCGAAGAAACCATCGGGTAATTCCCAAGGCTCCAGCGAGCCGAGACGCAGGCGTGGAATGTCCGTTTTATCGAGTATTTCTGTAATTAACTCGACCAGATTGCTGGAAATGTCGCTGCCGTAACCGCCCAGATGCACGCCGGTGATGATAGCCTCGTTGATACCTTGGCTGTGCAGAGTATTGATCTCGTCTATCACGTCTTGAATTGGCCTGCTGTGTTCCTCGCCGCGGGCGACTGTGACGATACAAAAGGTGCAACGGTAGCGGCAACCGTCTTGAACTTTGACAAATGCGCGCTGACGGCCTCGGCTGAATAACGACACTTCGCCGGGTTCGGTTGACATGGCCGGCATACTGTTCAGATTCAGCTCGGCCAGGGTTTTTTCCACCAGTTGGTTTTTGACGCTGTTGCTGACGATTAGATCCACGCCCATCAATTGCGCGGCTTCCTCTTCGTTTAGCGTCGCATAGCAGCCGCTAACCACCAATTTGGCCTGAGGATTATCTCGGTGGATGCGGCGTATCATTTGCTTGGATTTTTTTACGGCATCCTGGGTGACAGCGCAGGAGTTGATGATCACCAACTGCGCGTCGCTCAAGTTGCGGGTGATGCTATGACCTTGGGCTTGAAAGGCTTGCGCCCAGGTTTCCAGCTCGGCTTCGTTGAGGCGGCAGCCCAGGGTTTTGAGATGTATCTGCATGTAATATCAAAATGTAGGTCGGGTTTACCCTAAAGGGCATAAAAGCGTAGCGTAACCCGACATGATCAAATAATTTGCCATCGATGGTTTAACCAAAAAACCAATAAGTCACCAAAATGGCGGTAAGAATGCCGCCAATGTCGGCGACGATGCCGCAGGCTGCGGCATGGCGTATCTGCTTGATGTTCACCGCGCCGAAATACACCGCCAACACATAAAACGTGGTCTCGGTACTGCCTTGCACTACTGACGCCAGCCGGCCGGCAAAGGAATCGGCGCCGTGAGTCTGCATGGTGTCTATCATCATCGCCCGTGCGCCGCTACCGCTAAACGGCTTCATCAATGCTGTCGGCAAGCCGTCGATGAAACGGTTGTCGATACCGCAAAAATTGACCAACAACCGAACGCCGTCGGTGATCAATTCCAATGCGCCGCTGGCCCGAAATACACCGAAGGCCACCAGCATTGCCACCAGATAGGGAATGATGGTGATGGCAGTCTGAAAACCTTGCTTGGCGCCGTCGACGAACAGTTCGTAAGCGTTCAGGCGCTTGTAAGCTGCTGCGGCGATAAATGAAATTACTAGGCTGAACAGTATCACATGGCTGACCAAAGCCGATTGTTTGAGCATTTCGGTCTGATCGAGCCCAGCGAAATAAGCCAATATGCCGCCGACCAGGATAGTAATGCCGCCGAGATAAGCCAGCACCACCTTGTCCAGCAGATTGATTTTTTGCACGGTCGCAACGGCTAATAGTCCGGTCAGCGTCGACATATAGGTGGCGATCAGGATAGGGATGAACACATCGGTCGGATTGGCCGCGCCCAGTTGCGCCCGGTAAGCGAAGATCGTCACCGGAAACAGTGTCACCGAGGCCGTGTTGATCACCAGAAACAATATCTGCGCATCGGTGGCCCGTTCCGGATGTGGGTTCAGCGTCTGCATTTCCTGCATGGCTTTGATGCCCATCGGTGTCGCCGCGTTGTCCAAACCCAACATATTGGCGGCAATGTTCATCACCATCGCTCCGAGCGCAGGGTGATCCTTCGGGATTTCCGGCATCAGCCTGCCGAAAAGCGGATTCAGCGCTTTGGTCAATAGATCAATGAAACCACTATGCTCGCCGATTTTCATGATGCCCAGCCATAAAGCCAGCACTCCGCTTAGCCCCAGCGAAATCTCGAACGCGGTTTTCGACAGGCTGAACATCGCATTCATCAACTCGGAAAATACCTTGGTGTCGCCCAGCACCAGCAATTTGAAAGTTGCTGTGGCGAAGGCGCTCAGGAAAAAGAATATCCAGATGAGGTTCAGCAACAACCTGTCCTAAGGTTTAACCGATTTTCTTGGCTAAATCAGCCGCATAACCGGTGTAGCTGTGCGGGGTCAGTGCCAATAGCTCGGTTTTGGCTGCGGCCGGAATCTCCAATTTCTCGACGAAGGCACGCATGCCGTCGCCGGTGACGCGTTGGCCGCGGGTTAGTTCTTTGAGTTTTTCGTAAGGCTTTTCGATGCCGTAACGGCGCATCACGGTTTGAATCGGTTCGGCCAGCACTTCCCAGTTTTGATCCAGGTCTTGATCGATCAGCGCCGGGTTGATTTCCAGTTTGGAGATGCCTTTCAAGGTCGATTGTATCGCGATGCTGGTGTGGGCGATGCCGACGCCGATATTGCGCAACACGGTCGAGTCGGTCAAATCACGTTGCCAACGGGATACCGGCAATTTGTCAGCCAGGAAACCGAAAATGGCATTGGCCAGACCCAGATTGCCTTCAGAGTTTTCGAAGTCGATAGGATTGACTTTGTGCGGCATGGTCGAGGAGCCGACTTCGCCGGCGATGGTTTTTTGCTTGAAATAACCCAGCGAGATATAGCCCCAGACGTCGCGGTCGAAGTCCAGTAAGATGGTATTGAAGCGCGACAATGCATGGAAAAACTCGGCCATGTAGTCGTGCGGCTCGATCTGGATGGTGTAAGGATTGAAGGTCAGGCCCAATGATTCGACGAAGTTTTGTGCAAACTGAGCCCAATCGACGTCTGGATAGGCGACGCTATGCGCGTTGTAATTGCCGACCGCACCGTTGATCTTGCCCAGCAGTTCTACCTTGGCTAATTGCCGGCGTTGGCGTTGCATGCGGGCGACGACGTTGGCAAATTCCTTGCCGACCGTGGTCGGAGTCGCCGATTGGCCGTGGGTGCGCGACAGCATGGGTTGTTCGGCGCTGTCCAGCGCCAGTTGCTTGATGGCGGCGACGGTGGCATCGATTTCCGCCAGTATCAGCTCGCGGCCTTCCTTCAGCATCAAGGCATAAGACAGGTTGTTAATGTCTTCCGAGGTGCAGGCAAAGTGGATGAACTCGTTGACGGCGTGCAACTCTGCGTTGTGTTTGATCTTTTCCTTCAGGAAATACTCGACCGCCTTGACGTCGTGGTTGGTCGTTTTCTCGATGTCTTTCACCGCTTGGGCGTCGGCTTCGGAAAAATTGCTGACGATGCCGTTCAACACCGCAATCGTATCGGCCGACAAAGCCGGCACTTCGACTATCTTGGCTTCGGCGGCCAAAGCTTGCAGCCAGCGTACTTCTACTTCCACGCGATAGCGGATCAAACCGTATTCGCTAAAAATGGGGCGCAAGGCGTCGACTTTGCTGGCGTAGCGGCCGTCGATGGGGGAGATAGCGGTGAGTGTCATGATGGTTTCCTATCTTGAGTATGAGATGGACTTAATTTCATTCAGCCCATCCCGCATGGAGTTATCGGTTGTATTTGGATTCGATGATGCCGCCACCCAAGCAAATTTCGCCGGCATAAAATACGACGGACTGGCCCGGTGTAATCGCCCTTTGCGGTTGGTCGAAATAAACTTTGACACGTAAGCCGCTATCCGTCGGTTCTACGACGCAATCCTGATCCGGCTGGCGGTAGCGGGTCTTGGCTGTGCACCGGATAGTCTCGTGCAAAGGTTTACTGCCGCACCAGTCCAGTTGCCCAGCTTCCAGAGTGTTATGCAGCATCAGCGGGTGATTGTGGCCCTGGCCGACGATCAATACGTTGTTGTCCAGGTCTTTTTCCAGCACGAACCAGGGTTCGTCCGGTGCGTCTTTGACGCCGCCTATACCCAAGCCTTGGCGTTGGCCCAGCGTGTAATACATCAGGCCGTGGTGCTTGCCGATATACTGGCCTTCGGGGGTGCGCATTTCGCCGGGTTGGTGGGGCAGGTAGCGTTGCAGGAATTCCTTGAACTTACGCTCGCCGATGAAGCAAATGCCTGTGCTATCTTTCTTGCGGCTGTTGGCAAATCCGGCTTTGTCGGCCATCGCGCGGATTTCCGATTTGTGCAGGTGGCCGATAGGGAAGAGGGTGTGCGACAGGGCTTTCTGGCCCATCGCATATAAGAAATAGCTTTGCTCCTTGTTGGGATCCAGGCCTTTCAATAGTTGAAATTCGCCGTCCTGTTCGCGAACGCGGGCATAGTGGCCGGTGGCGATGTATTCAGCGCCCAGGTCTTCTAGGGAGTAATCCAAAAACGCTTTGAATTTGACATGTTTATTACAAAGTATGTCGGGATTGGGTGTGCGACCGGCTTTAAACTCCGACAAAAATACTTCAAATACGTCGTCCCAGTATTCGGCGGCAAAGTTGACAGTCTTAAGTTCTATGCCCAATTTGTCGCAAACCTGCTGTGCGTCGGCCAGATCTTCCATTGCGGTGCAATATTCGGTGCCGTCGTCTTCTTCCCAGTTTTTCATGAACAAACCGGTAACCTTGTGGCCTTGTTCTTGCAGTGTTAATGCAGTGACGGACGAGTCGACGCCGCCGGACATCCCGACGATGATATGTTTACTCATTCTAAATCGATAAAAGACTGTAAGATGGTAAGCGGATAACGGTGACCTTTCAGATATTCGTCCACCGTGGTTAATACCAAAGGGCTGCGTAATTGTTGGCGTTTTGCGTAAATTTCATTGCGGCTTAACCAGTGAGTGTCGATAATGCCGTCATCGAGAGGTTGTTCTGGGTCGTGGTTGTTGACTGTGCCGGAAAAACAGAAGCGAACAAAACTGGGCATATGCGGATTTCTACGCCATAGTTGTGTGGCGATTAATGCCTCCGGTTCAAATTGCCAAGCTGTTTCCTCCCAAACTTCGCGTTTGACGGCGCTGATCAAATCTTCACCTTCTTCCAAATGACCTGCCGGCTGATTGAACGCAAGGCCTCGTGCCGTTGTCTCTTCAACCAGCAGAAAGCGGCCATCTTTTTCGATCACGGCGGCTACGGTGACGTGAGGTTTCCAAACCATGATGTTGATAGAAAACGGTAAAAGGCGCGCATTTTACTAGAAATGTTTTTTATATGCCTAAAGATTGAAATTTAATGTTTAAGACGCTATTTTTAAGGCCACAATGATTCGCAGCACCAAAGCTTATGTCCGATTTTGAACCCTTGAAAGATATTGACGGTAACACCGCGCTGCAAGAAGCCAAACCGCAGTTGAAAAGACCGCCACTATATAAGGTTATGTTGCTTAACGACGACTTTACTCCGATGGATTTTGTCGTCGAAATATTGACTGATTTTTTTAACATGAGCGAAGAGAAAGCGACGCAGGTGATGTTGCAAGTGCATACGCAGGGTGTCGGCGTTTGCGGTACCTATACCAAAGACGTTGCTGAAACCAAAGTACATATTGTTAATGAATATTCCCGCGAGCATCATCACCCGCTGATGTGCACGATGGAAGAGGCGTGAGGGGTAACCATGCTAAGTAAAGAACTTGAAGTGACATTGAATGCTGCTTTTACCGGAGCTCATGCCAAAAGACACGAATTCATCACGGTCGAGCATTTGTTGCTGGCCTTGTTGGACAACGTCACGACGATACCGATTTTGATCGCCTGCGGCTGCAACGTTAATGCGTTGCGGGCCGAATTAACGCGGTTTATAGACGAAACCATTTCCCTGATTCCTGACGGTATACAGCGAGAAACTCAACCCACTTTAGGTTTTCAACGCGTGTTGCAACGTGCGGTGTTTCATGTGCAGGCTTCCGATAAAAAAGAAGTGACCGGTGCCAATCTGTTTGTGGCCTTGTTTAGTGAGCAGGATTCGCATGCGGTTTATCTGTTGAACAAACAGGACATCACCCGTCTGGACGTGGTGAATTATTTGGCGCATGGGGTTTCCAAAATCGAGCAGTTCAGAAAAGAGAATAACGAAGAGCCGGAATCCGAGCGCGGCAGCAATGAAGCGCTGTCTAGCCCATTGGAAAAATATGCGACCAATTTGAACGATGAAGCCCTTAAAGGCAACATCGACCCTCTGATCGGCCGCGAGTTGGAAGTGGAAAGAACCATTCAAGTGCTTTGCCGTCGTCGTAAAAATAATCCTCTCCTGGTAGGGGAGGCGGGAGTTGGTAAAACCGCGATTGCTGAAGGTTTGGCGAAAAGAATTGTCGAAGAGCAAGTTCCCGATATATTGCTGAATAGCGTCATTTATTCGCTGGATATGGGGGCGCTGGTGGCTGGCACTAAATATCGCGGCGACTTTGAAAAACGCTTGAAGGCCTTGATCAGCCAGTTGAAAAAAGAGCCAGACTCGATTTTATTCATCGACGAAATTCACACCATTATCGGCGCGGGTTCTGCGTCCGGTGGTGTGATGGATGCATCTAACCTGATCAAGCCGGTGCTAGCATCGGGTCAATTGCGTTGCATTGGCTCTACTACCTATCAAGAATATCGCGGCATTTTCGAAAAAGATCATGCCTTGGCGCGCCGATTCCAAAAAATCGATGTGATAGAGCCCTCGATCGAAGATACGGTATTAATCCTGAAAGGCCTGAAGTCGCGCTTTGAAGAGCATCATGGCCTGAAATACACACAAGAAGCGTTGCGGTTGGCTGTGGAATTATCCGCTCGCTATATCACCGACAGACATTTGCCGGACAAAGCTATCGATGTGATCGACGAGGCGGGGGCCAGGCAGCGTTTGTTTGCCGGTATCGAACGTAAAGATCTGATCGATACCGCCGAGATTGAAGAAATTGTCGCCAAGATCGCCAGGGTACCGGCGCAATCGGTATCGTCGAACGACATCGATAAACTGTCCAACCTGGAAAAAAACCTGAAAATGCTGGTGTTCGGTCAAGACGAGGCTATTTCAGAGCTGGCGTCGGCGATCAAACTATCGCGGGCAGGTTTGCGCGATACGACTAAGACCATCGGTTCGTTCCTGTTCGCCGGCCCTACCGGTGTCGGTAAAACCGAAGTGACGCGCCAGCTAGCTAAAGTATTGGGCATAGAATTGATTCGTTTCGATATGTCTGAATACATGGAGAGGCACACCGTATCGCGATTAATCGGCGCGCCTCCGGGCTATGTCGGATTCGATCAGGGCGGATTGCTGACCGAAGCGGTGACTAAGCATCCGCATGCCGTGTTGTTGCTGGACGAGTTGGAAAAAGCCCATCCGGATGTATTCAATCTGTTACTGCAGGTGATGGACCACGGCACCTTGACCGACAATAACGGCCGTAAAGCCGATTTTAGAAATATCATCTTGATCATGACCACCAATGCCGGTGCGGAGGAAAGCAGCCGGGCATCTATCGGTTTCACCCAGCAAAATCATGCTTCCGATAGTATGAAAGTGATCGAACGCGGTTTTTCGCCGGAATTTAGAAATCGTCTGGACGCGATTGTGCAATTCAAACCGCTGGATATGGCGGTGGTCGGCAGTGTGGTGGATAAGTTTATTTTTGAGCTGGAAGCCATATTGGCCGACAAGAACGTCACATTGACTTTAGAGCCTGCCGCGCGAGCGTGGCTGGCCGAACACGGTTGCGATCCAAAAATGGGCGCACGGCCAATGGCGCGATTGATTCAGGAAAAGATCAAAAAACCGCTGGCGGAAGATTTATTGTTCGGTCGTTTAGCGAATGGCGGTCATGTGCGAGTGCATGTCGAGAACGATGCGTTGGCTTTTGCAATTGAGAGCAAACAACTAATCGTTTCGGAGTTGAATCAAGTCGTGTAACGCGAGGGAAGCAATCGCTTTCCCGGAGACGGGTTAGCGATTGCGGAAGGTAATGCGGCCTTTGGTTAGGTCGTAAGGCGTCATTTCTACGCGGACTTTATCGCCAGTCAGGATGCGGATATAGTGTTTGCGCATTTTGCCGGAGATGTGGGCGGTAACGATGTGACCGTTTTCCAGTTCGACGCGAAACATAGTGTTGGGCAGGGTGTCGATGACCTTGCCATCCATTTCAATCTGATCTTCTTTTGCCATAGTTAAAGCTCTAAATTTAAAACGACTATGTTAGCATGAATCCTCTGCCGAGCCGCTAAAAAAGTCTTCCGGATAGTCGAATTAGCGCTGATGCCGGCCTGATTCAGACTTTCCTTCGCACTTCGATAATATTCGGTAAATGGCTGATACGTGTCAGCACCAAGCTGAGTTGCTCGGTATTTTCAATTTGAATAGTCATATTCAGAATGGCCGACAAATCGTCGTGAGTCTTCAACGAGGCATTGCTGATATGTACTTTCCCGGTAGCTAATACCTGAGAAACGTCGTTCAGCAAATTTTGCGCGTTGAAGGCATGAATCAGAATAGGCACGCTGTGATGCACAGTCTGCTGGCCGCTCCAATCGGCTTTCAGCAATTGCAATTGCTGTTCGGGTGATAAATGCCGGATATTTTCGCAATCGCGGCGATGAATAGTGATACCGCGCTTATGCGAGATAAAGCCGATAATTTCGTCGCCTTTTACCGGCGAGCAGCAATGCGCCAGCGTGGTGACCACATTATCGATGTCGTCGATAGTGATCGCTGATTGCGTCGAGGATTTGCTCGGCACCAATTTAATCGGCGATGGTTCCAATTCCGGAATTTTCAACGCGCTAGCCAATTGCCTATTATTGATGTCGCCGTGCCCCAGCGCCTCATAAAAATGTTCCGTATCCGCGAATTTAAAATGCCTTAACAATTCGTTGATATCGACTGTTTTCAAGCCTAGCCGCTTACTTTCCTTATCCAGCAGCAATTTGCCGGCGGCGATATTTTCGGCCTGCTGCTGTTGCTTGAACCAGCTTTTTACCTTGCTGATGGCGCGGGGAGTCTTTAAATAGCCGAGGTTGGGGTTAAGCCAATTGTGATTGGGCTGGCCGTTTTTGACGGTGATAATTTCCACCTGCTCCCCGGAACACAACTTATAAGTCAGTGGCTTGATCTGGCCGTTAACCTTGGCGCCGCGGCAGCTATGCCCGACTTCGGTGTGAATCGCATAAGCAAAATCCAGTGGCGTAGCACCCTTGACCAAGTCGATCAACTTACCCGCCGGCGTTAGCACGAATACCCGGTCGGAAAACAACTCGGTATGAAAATTTTCCAGCAAACTGTCGGCGTTATCCTTGTCTTCCAGCAGTTGCCGGAGCGAGGCGATGTTCTTCTCGGTGGCGGCGTTGAACTTGCTGCCTTCCTTATAGCGCCAGTGCGCCGCCACACCCAGCTCGGCAAAGTCGTGCATGGCTTTGGTACGGATTTGAATTTCGATACGGTTGCCGTCTTCATCCAAAACCACGGTATGCAGGGATTGATAGCCGTTTTCCTTGGGGTTGGCGATGTAATCGTCGAATTCGCGCGGAATATGTTGCCAGTGGCTGTGCGCCAAGCCCAGCACCAAGTAACAGGCCGACAAACTGTCCACCACCACCCGCACCGCCAATAAGTCGTATAGCTCGTTTATCGCCAGCTGCTTGCGGTGCATCTTGTTCCAGATGCTATAGATATGCTTGGGTCTGCCGTAGACCTTGGCCTGTATGCCTTCCTGCTTTAAACGGTCTTTCAGTGCCGCTAAAAACCGTTCGATAAAGGCTTGGCGTTGTTCGCGATTAACCGCCAATGATTCGGTCACAAAGCGATAATGCTCCGGATCGACATAGCGAAACGCCAGATCTTCTAATTCCCATTTGAATTGATTGATGCCCAGACGGTTGGCAAGCGGTGCATAAATGTCCAGGGTTTCCCTGGCAATGAAGCGGCGGATATTTTCCTGCTCTTGTTCTAGTCCACGCAGCCGCTGGATTCGAAAAGCCAATTTGATCAGCACCGCGCGCACGTCATGGGTCATCGCCAGCAGCATGCGCCGCAAGATCTCGGCTTGGTTGGGCTGGTTTGCCATTTCGGTGCTGTAAATACTGACTTTATTCAGCCAGCTCACGTCCTTAACCAAGTCGGCAACCGCCGGCCCGAATTGCTCTCGTATTGCCGAGTCGCTTAGTTTGCCGGCGACGCGCGAATCGCTAAGCAGTGCCGCCAGAATGGTTTCCAGATCGATATGCACACTCATTAAAATTGCCGCGACATCCACGCCTTTGGGGCGGACGGTGTCGCGGCAATCCACCGAAAGTTGCTCGATCAGCTTCAGTGCTTGGTTTATCTGTAAGCTATCTGCTTCTGAGAAGCCGGGAAACAGCTCGGCGACGGAATAATTATTTTGAATCATGCCGATATTGTAAGACCTGCAAGGTGGGTCGGGAAGTTGCGGATTTGCCGTAAATTGGATTGGTCAGTCCGGCCAAGTTGTAACTCGAATCCAGAAAGAAGCAGAGGAAACGGTTGGCGATGAGTTTTACTGTTATATGGCTCCCCGGTATCGTTAGCGGTGTAGCTATTGATACCGGTTGTCAGCAAAAGCAGTCAGCGGAAGTAATCGGAAAAAGTACTTATTTGGAAGGAGGCCGGCTTTTTAATAAGCGTCTTTATCCGTGATTTTGCCCTTGTCGTTGACCGCGACTTTCCATTTGCTGCCGCCCACTTCGATAAATAATTCGTATTCTTCGCCCACGCCGTTCGGGTTGATCACCAATTCGGCCTTATGTAGCTTATAGCCGGGAAAATTATCGGCCAGCACCTTGGTCACGTCCGGGGATATTTCCAGGCCGTTTGCCAGCAAGATTTCATTCGCAAACAACGCACCGTCGGTTCTGAATAGCTCGTGTTTGATTTCGTCTTCCAGATCCTTAAAGCTCACTTCCAGAACTTGTTGACCAAAATGGGTTTCGTGAGTGGCTTTAAAGTCTTGTGCTTGCGGGTGCCGTTTTAAAATATTGGCCCTGACTTTATCGGGAACAGTCACGTTGCCGGTTTCTTGGGCTTGCGCGGTCGATACGCTGCCGCAAAAAGCAGTGGCGGCGAGTAAGGATAGTAATAAAGTACGCATGTGTTCTCCTGCAGTGGTGGGTTTCCCAATGACTTAAATCGCTGGGGATAGTTTCATGGTCATTTTTTGCTAGTGATAGCAAAAACCGAACGATGGGCGATTCATTCAAAACCAGCGCTCGCTTCCGCAATGGCATGAAGCATTTTTAGCGCTTAACCGAGTTCGATTATGCGATAAAAATGAAAAAATAACGGTATGATTTTTCCGCGAACTTCGCATAGATCAATATTTCCATATCGATTATTCTAAAAGCCGTTTAATGCCATTGAATTGACGGGGAGCCGATTTGGCTCTTCAGTGACTACCGCTAATCCTGTCTAGCGCCATGGATTGTGCCTACTTTTCTTATTCTGTATTCGCCTATGCCGAAACAATATCGTCGCTTTCGAGATATTTCCACCAGCGAGAAAATATTAAACACCGTGTTCCTGTTGACCATCGGCTTGGGTTATCTGATGGCCTTGGTGAATTTGTACTACACCCATCAAGGCCGCGACGGCAAACGCGGTTTGTCGATAGACGATATCGTCATCATGTATCACGGCTCGACCATGCAGTCGCGGCTGGGTGCGGCGATCAACGGCATCATGGAGCCGAATCTGAGATACAAAAGCGACAGGGAAGTGATCTTGAAATGGATCCAGGATGGCGCCGAGCAACCGGCTTACGAGCAGCAAATTGTACCGATTCTAAACCGTGATTGCATCCACTGCCATAACCCCGCCGCCAACCCGGGCCTGCCCAATCTGACGCATTACGAAGGTGTTGCGGACGTGGCGCATAAGGGCGGGGCGTCGACGCCGGCATTGGTGAGGGTGTCGCACATTCATTTATTCGGTATCGCCTTCATCCTGTTTTTCATCGGCAAGATATTTTTGCTCTGCGATATGAATATCTACGTCAAAAGGGTCGCGCTGGTGATCCCGTTTTTCGCAATGCTATTGGACGTAGTGTCCTGGTTTGTCACCAAGCATATTTCCGAATTTGCCTATGTAGTGGTGCTCAGCGGCGCGCTGATGGGCTTGTCGATGGGTGTGCAGATATTAATGAGTGTTTACCAAATGTGGTTTTACCAAAAGGACTGATATTTTGACTGATTCTCCCGCTTCATCCATGACTGCCGAACTGCGCAGTTGCCCGGCCATGTTGATTAGCGCCCCAGCTTCCGGACAGGGCAAGACCACCGTTACCGCCGCGCTGGCTTATTACCATAGGCAGCAAGGCCGTCGGGTGCGGGTATTCAAGACCGGTCCGGATTTTATCGATCCGCAGATTTTGGCTTTTGCCTGCGGGCAGCCGGTCTATCAACTGGATTTATGGATGATGGGCGAGGCGCATTGTCGGGAGATGTTGTATCGCGCCGCCGGCGACGCCGATCTGATCTTGATCGAAGGCGTGATGGGCTTGTTCGACGGCGACAGCAGCAGCGCCGATCTGGCCCAGGCCTTGGCAGTGCCGGTGGCGGCCGTGATCGATGCGCAAGGCATGGCGCAAACCTTCGCGGCAGTGGCTTACGGCTTGGCTAATTACCGGCCAGGCCTGGCGTTTGCCGGTGCGATCGCTAACAAGGTCGGCAGTGCCGGGCATGCGAAAATGTTGCAAGAGGCCTTGCCAGATGCAACGCCGTTATTGGCGGCGATGGCTCGAGACGAAGCGGTGGGCTTGCCGTCCCGGCATTTGGGCTTGCTGCAGGCCGAGGAAATCGGCGATCTGAATGTCCGGCTGGCGCGGGCCGCAGAATTATTAAATAGTTTTACGCCCTGCCTTTTGCCCGAGCCCGTCACTTTTGCGGACGTTTCCACCAATCCGCCGCCACGATTGTTGCAGGGTAAACGCATCGCGGTGGCGCGCGACGCGGCGTTTTCGTTTCTCTATCAAGCCAATCTGGATTGTCTGCAAGCGATGGGCGCCGAACTGATGTTTTTCTCGCCGCTGGCGGACAGTGCGTTACCGGAGGCTGATAGTGTTTACTTGCCAGGCGGCTATCCGGAACTGCATCTGCAAGTACTCGCCAGCAATACACAGATGAAACAGGCTCTAACCGCGCATCATCAAGCTAGCAAACCGCTCTATGCCGAGTGCGGCGGCTTTTTATATTTGCTGGACAGCTTGGCGGACAAAGAAGGTCATCAAGCGGCTATGGTAGGTTTGCTGCCTGGCAATGCCGTCATGCAAAGCCGTTTGGTCAATCTGGGCATGCATAGTCTGCAACTGGAACAAGGCGAGATTCGCGGCCACAGTTTTCATTTTTCCAAACTGGAAACCGCGCTGGAGCCATTTACGGTTTCCTCGCCACAACGTAGTTTCGGCCACGGCGAAGGCTTTTTCCGTAAAGGCTCCCTGCAAGCCTCCTATTTACACTTGTATTTTCCTTACAATCCGCAACTTGCCGCCAGCTTTTTCTGAGCTGAACAGGGAGATTAAAACTGTTTCACGGCCGGGGTCTATGGGATAATGCGCGGCTTTCACCGGCCAGACAACAGCAGGTACTAAAATGGACGAAAACAAGAAAAAGGCGCTGGGCGCCGCATTGATGCAGATCGAAAAACAATTCGGCAAGGGCTCCGTGATGCGGATGGGCGACGTCGCCGCCAGCCGTGACATCGAAGTCGTGTCGACCGGCTCGCTGTCCTTGGATATTGCCCTCGGTGTCGGCGGTTTACCGCGCGGCCGGATCATCGAAATTTACGGACCGGAATCGTCCGGTAAAACCACGTTGACGCTGCAAACCATCGCCCAAATGCAAAAACTGGGTGGCACGGCGGCGTTCGTCGATGCCGAGCACGCGCTGGATCCGGTTTATGCGCAAAAGATTGGTGTGAATATCGACGACTTGTTGGTGTCGCAGCCGGATACCGGTGAGCAGGCCTTGGAAATCACCGATATGTTGGTACGTTCCGGCGCGGTCGACATCGTCGTCATCGACTCGGTGGCGGCTTTGACCCCAAAAGCCGAAATCGAAGGCGACATGGGCGACTCGCATATGGGCTTGCAAGCCCGCTTGATGTCGCAAGCTTTACGCAAACTCACCGCCAATATCAAACGCTCCAACACCCTGGTGATTTTCATCAACCAGTTGCGGATGAAAATCGGCGTGATGTTCGGCAATCCGGAAACCACCACCGGCGGTAACGCTTTGAAGTTTTACGCCTCGGTACGTCTGGATATTCGCCGCATCGGTGCGATCAAGAAAGGCGACGAGGTGATCGGCAACGAGACTCGCGTTAAAGTGGTTAAAAACAAAGTCGCGCCACCGTTCAAACAGGCCGATTTCGAAATCCTGTATGGCGAAGGCGTATCCTTCTTTGGCGAGCTGGTGGACTTGGGCGTGGAATTTGGCTTCGTGCAAAAATCGGGTTCCTGGTATGCCTACAACAACGAGAAAATCGGTCAGGGCAAGGACAACGCCAAGCAATTTTTACGTGATAACTCGGACAAGGCCGCAGAACTGGAAAAAGCGATCCGCGAAAAAGCATTCGCCAAATTAGCGAGCGTACCGGCAGCAGTCAGTGAAGATGACGACGCCGAGTTTGTCGACGGCGATTGAGCGTCGGCAACAGATCGAAGCAGTCTGCCTAAGGTTATTGGCCCGGCGCGAACATAGCCGCCGGGAACTGCTGGATAAATTGGCACTACGCGGTTTTAACCGCGATGAAGTTGAGCCGGTCATCGATGAGATGGCGGAGCAAAATTGGCAGAACGACGAACGCTACACCGAATGCTATGTGCGCCAGCGCATCCAAAGCGGCTACGGGCCGATGCGAATACGTTACGAATTGCAACAGCGCGGTATCAACGATGCCGATCTGGATACCCAAGCCGATGAGCAGGGCGGTTGGCAAAATCTATTGCTTGATGTGTATTTGGGTAAATACGGCGATGAAAAGTCGCTGACCCAAAACGAATGGTTGAAACGCAGTCGCTTTTTACAGCAGCGCGGTTTCAGCGGCGAGATGATTAAACGCTTGTTTGCGGAATTGAAGATTAAATTATGTAGGTCGGGTTAGCGTAGCGTAACCCGACAATCCGAGCCTTTATGTTGGGTTACGCTACGCTAGCCCAACCTACGTTTGTTGGAACAAAAAACGAAGTAACCATGATGAAAACAATGACCAGCGCCGAATTGCGGGCCGCCTTTTTGGAATTCTTTCGCCAACGCGGCCACGCCGTGCAACCGTCCAGTACTCTGGTGCCTGGCAACGATCCCACGCTGTTGTTTACCAATGCCGGGATGGTGCAGTTCAAGGATGTATTTCTAGGCCGAGAGAAGCTGGACTTCACCCGTGCTGCTACCAGCCAACGTTGTGTAAGGGCCGGCGGCAAGCATAACGACCTGGAAAATGTCGGCTATACCGCTCGTCATCACACCTTCTTCGAAATGCTCGGCAACTTCAGCTTCGGCGATTATTTCAAGCGCGATGCGATTCATTTTGCTTGGGACTTTTTGACTAAGGAATTGGGTATCCCCAAGGAAAGACTGTGGGTCACGGTGTTTGACGAAGATTCCGAAGCCGAGGCGATCTGGCTGGAAGATGTCAAACACGATCCAAAACGTTTCTCCCGAATCGGTGCCAAGGACAATTTCTGGTCTATGGGCGACGTCGGTCCTTGCGGGCCTTGCACCGAGATTTTCTACGATCACGGCGAGCATGTGGCTGGTGGACCTCCCGGGAGCCCGGACGAAGACGGCGATCGTTACATCGAAATCTGGAACTTGGTTTTCATGCAATACGACCGCGACAAGGACGGCAACCTGACGCCGTTGCCGGCGCCGTCAGTCGATACCGGCATGGGCCTGGAGCGGATTTCGGCGGTGATGCAAGGTGTGCATAGCAACTACGAAATCGACCTGTTTCAAAATCTGCTAAAAATTGCCGCACAATTGGCCGGCACCAATGACTTAGCGAATAGTTCTTTGCGGGTGATCGCAGACCATATTCGTTCCTGCGCGTTCCTGGTGGCTGATGGCGTGTTGCCGTCTAATGAAGGCCGCGGTTATGTGTTGCGCCGTATCGTGCGCCGGGCGATTCGTCACGGTTATCGCTTGGGCATTCAAGATACGTTCTTTTACAAACTGGTTGCGCCGTTGGTTGCCGAGATGGGCGCCGCATATCCCGAGTTGACTAAAGCACAAGAGCAAGTCGAACGCGTGCTGAAAAAAGAAGAAGAGCGTTTCGCGGAAACGCTGGAGCAGGGCATGAAGATCCTGGAAAACTGTGTCGCCAAACTGGATGGCCATGTGATCCCCGGCGACGTGGTGTTCTTGTTGTACGACACTTACGGCTTCCCAGTGGATTTGACCGCCGACTTTGCCCGCGAACACAAGCTCAGCGTCGATCACGCCGGCTTTGAAGTGGAAATGGCGGCGCAACGCGATCGGGCGCGAGCCGGCGGCAGTTTCGCGGCTGATTACGATCAAGACATCAAGCACGACAGCAGCACTGAATTTACCGGCTATTTCCACTTGGACGGTTCGGTGCAAATTTTGGGCTTGTTCAAGCAAGGCCAGCCGGTCGATGCGTTGGAAGCCGGCGACGAAGGGGTGGTGATTTTGGATCAAACCCCATTCTATGCCGAGTCCGGCGGTCAAGTCGGCGACACCGGCCGCATCGAATGCGGTGACGCGGTTTTTGAAGTTCACGATACCCAGAAGCAGGGCGGCAAGCTGTTTCTGCACAAAGGCAACGTGTTGCGCGGCACGCTCAGCGAAGGTCAGGCTTGCGAAGTCAGCGTCGACGCCGAGATTCGTAAAGCCACCGAACGCAATCATTCCGCCACTCACTTATTGCATGCCGCGTTGCGGGCGACTTTAGGTGAGCATGTAGCGCAGAAAGGCTCGCAAGTGAACGCCGAACGCTTACGTTTCGACTTCTCGCATTTCGAACCGATGACGCCAACGGAAATCGCCACCGTCGAACGCTTGGTTAACGAACAAATTCGGTTGAATAACCCGGTAGCCGCCGAAATCATGGCTAAAGACGACGCGGTGAAAGCTGGCGCGATGGCCTTGTTCGGCGAGAAATACGGCGACGAAGTGCGGGTATTGAAAATCGGTGAGTTCTCCACCGAGCTCTGCGGCGGTACCCATGTCGATAGAGCCGGCGACATTGGTTTGTTCAAAATCGTCGGCGAAACCGGCGTCGCGGCCGGCGTCAGACGCCTGGAAGCCGTGACCGGTCAAGGCGCGTTGGATTGGATCGATCAACGCGAGAAAGCCCTGCTCAGCGTCGCCGGCTTGCTGAAAGCCGCACCGGACAAAGCGGCCGATAAAGTTCACCAGTTACTGGAAAAAACCCGCGGCCTGGAAAAAGAACTGGAAAAACTCAAAGCCAAATTGGCCAGCTCGGCCGGCGACGAGATGACCAACCAAGCCGTCGATGTTAACGGCGTGAAAGTGCTGGCCGTGAAACTCGACGACATAGATCCGAAAGCCTTGCGCGACTTGGCCGACCAGTTGAAAAACAAATTGGGCAGCGCGGCCTTGGTATTGGCGGCAGTCAGCGGCGACAAAGTCAGTCTGATCGCCAGCGTTTCCAAGGATGCGATGGATAAAGTTAAGGCCGGCGAGTTAGTGAATTTTGTAGCTACGCAAGTGGGTGGCAAAGGCGGTGGTCGGCCGGATATGGCGCAGGCCGGGGGTAATGATCCTGCCGGATTACCGGCGGCGTTGGCGGCGGTGCCGGAGTGGGTGAGGGAGCGGTTGGGTTAGGGGTAATTGTTACGGCGGGCGGTTTAAGCCTTTGGTTGGGAGATGACGATGAAAACGATTGAATATACTTGCTGGCAAGACGGCGATTTTTATTTGGGTTTTCTGAATGAATATCCTGATTATTTAACGCAAGGCGAAACCAAGCAGGAATTGCAGGAAAACTTGTTGGATTTGTTTAAGGATTTTGAAACGCAGGAAATTCCTTTTATTCGTAAAGTGGAGACTTTGCAGGTCGCCTGATGAAAAGACGGGATTTGCTAAAAATTCTTGAAGAAATGGGCTGTCATTTATCCAGACATGGTGGTAACCACGATTGGTATACCAACGAAGAAACCCGGCAATCTCAGGCAGTGCCAAGGCATAACGAAATCAATGATTATCTGGCCAAAACAATTATCAAGAAATTGAGTGGTAAATAGGCTGTTGGTTTGGTTTGGTTGTGTCGCTAACGCGACGGTTTTTGATGTCGGTTCTCGGACCGACAGCCGAGACACTTTCTTTTGCGTCGCCAAAAGAAAGTATCCAAAGAAAAGGCGACCCGGATGCCGCTTTAATCCTGCGCTCCTCGCTTTTGAACGGGGTTGACAGAAGGGGCTTCCGAGCCCCTCCGTCAACGCGCCGCATCCCTGCGATGCCCCTAACGGGCTGATCCGTTCAAAAGCTCCGGTGCTCGGCGCGGCATACGGGACAAAACCCGGCTCCTAGTCAGGAGACTAATTCGTAGTCAAACAATTTTATATTTTTATTAGTAGGCAGCGGGCTATGCCCAGAATGGTTGGATCTTGGGAAATTGAAGAATTAGACGAACCATCTAAATGGTTTGTGTTAGCTCGTGCATACCTCGATGCTAGCATTCACCTCTGTCAGGAGATGGTGGAGGGTGTTTTTATAGCAAATTTTTCTAATGCCCAAGTAGTTATGGGACTTTGCCACCACTCGGTGGAACTTTTCTACAAGGGTGTTCTTCATGCTTCCAGCGGACAATTTCCGAATGCAACCCACAATTTGTTTGATCTTCAGGTCGAAGTTAAAAAAGTTGCTCCAGATGTTTTTGCAGTATTTACTTGCCCATTCGGATTAGAAGAGTTGCCTTCCAACCTTAATCCAAGAGAGAAGCAAATCCTAAAAAAGGATATTGGGAAAGCACAAGATCAACAGTTCCGGTATCAATTTGATCGAGATGGAAAACCGTGGGACGGTATTCATGGTTTTATTGCTAGTAGTTTTTTATTGGTGTTAAAAAATTGTTCGTCGCAATATGACGCGATTGTTCCGTCGATTGTTAAACCTGCGTATCCTATCCATGAAAACTAGCTGATTCAATTCAGTCCTAAATTTCTGGATGGTTTTGTCCCGTATGCCGCGCCGAGCACCGGAGCTTTTGGCGGGATTAGCCCGAAGGGGTGATGCAGGGATGCATCGCGTTGACGAAGGGGCAGGAGGCCCCTTTCGGCAACCCCCGCCAAAAGCGAGGAGCGCAGGGAATAAGCGGCGTCCGGGTGTCTTTTCTTTTGGATACTTTTCTTTGGACAAGCAAAGAAAAGTATCTCGCCTGTCGGTGCGAGAACCGACTTCTAATTAAGCCGTCGCGATAGCGACACAACTAAAAAGCCTAACAGCCAAGAAAGGTCTAAAAAAGCATGGCATTGTACGTCTATAAATTTGGCGGCACTTCCGTTGGTACGGTGGAACGTATCAAGGCGGTCGCCGAGAAAGTGAAAAAAGCCCGCGATGCGGGCGATCAGATTGTGGTGGTGGTGTCCGCGATGAGCGGCGAGACTAATCGCCTCGTGGCCTTGGCGAAAGAGATGCAGCCGCAGCCGACCGACCGGGAATTGGACGTGTTGCTGTCCACCGGAGAGCAAGTCACGATTGCGTTGCTGTCGATGGCTTTACATCAGCTGGGTTGCGAGGCGCGTTCCTATACCGGCGCGCAAGTGCGCATTCTGACCGATAGCGCCCATACCAAGGCCCGGATACGGGAAATCGACGAAGCCAATATGCGTGCCGACTTGGATGCCGGCCGGGTAGTTGTCGTGGCTGGGTTTCAGGGCGTGGACGAGCACGGCAACATCACCACGCTGGGCCGTGGCGGTTCGGATACCACGGGTGTGGCATTAGCGGCGGCCTTGAAGGCCGACGAATGCCATATCTACACAGACGTCGACGGCGTCTATACCACCGACCCGCGCGTGGTGCCGAAAGCCCGTCGCTTGGATCGCATCACGTTCGAGGAAATGCTGGAAATGGCCAGCCTGGGTTCGAAAGTGTTGCAAATTCGTTCGGTCGAGTTCGCCGGCAAATACAACGTCAAATTGCGCGTATTGTCTTCGTTCATGGAAGGCAACGGCACCCTAATTACCTACGAGGAATCAGAAATGGAAAGAGCGTTAATTTCAGGCATCGCGTTTAACCGGGACGAGGCCAAGCTGACCTTGACCGGCGTGCCTGATCTGCCGGGCGTGGCATCGAAAATTCTCGGCCCGATCGCAGCCGAGAATATCGAAGTGGACATGATCGTGCAGAACATTTCCGCCAACGGCACGACCGACTTCACTTTTACCGTGAATCGCAACGATTTTGCCCGGGCGCAGAAAGTGTTGGAAGGTTTGCGCGCTGACCTGGGCGGCAACACCACCATTATTGGCGACAATAGCATTGTTAAGGTGTCCATCGTTGGTGTCGGTATGCGTTCGCATGCTGGTATTGCTAGCACCATGTTTAAAGTGCTGGCTGATGAAGGCATCAATATCCAGATGATTTCTACATCCGAGATCAAGATTTCCGTAGTGGTTGACGAGAAATATCTGGAATTGGCGGTGCGCGCGCTACACAAAGCGTTTGGCCTTGATCAGGAGTAGTCCGCTACGCTGATTTTTGCTCCTTGCGAGCGCTAGATAGTCAATAAGTCCCCAGTTTTTTGTATCGAATACTGATACAACCCTGGGGATTTTTTTGACCGCTCTCTTTGTAAAAACTATGTTAAATAACTTAACAATAAATGGGCATATCCCTTATTTTTGACGGTTTTTTAAAAGGCGTTTACTTTTATTCAATATAATCAAACGATTATATTTTGGCATTCTTTATGCTGTTTACCTCCGGTGGATTTTAAATTTTTTCTGCGTGAGGTAAATCAATGGCTCAAGAATTAATTGTTGTAAATCAAGAAGTAGTGGCTCAGCAAATCAATACCGCCGGCTTGGTGCTTGGCGCGGGTTTGGCGGTGGCCTCAATGATTCTGGTGCCTGCCTTGGCGATGCGTCTTGGTTTGAGCGCGAGTTTGACTGGCGCGCTGAGAATTGCGTTGATGAAAGCATCCAGCCGGGCGGCACATGGTAAGCGATGAGCTGCGGTGCAGCTACCTGCCTGATGCTGCCGGCTGCCAACCTAAATATTGATAACTAGGTGCCTGCAATAGTCTGGGTCACGCCTGATCCGATTTTCGAACCTGCTGTGTTTGCCAGGGTTATTTAGACGCTATAATCCTCACATGTGTACGGGTAAATAAAAGTGGGTTCGTGTAACAATGGATGAGAACAAGAAAAGCTGCGATCTTTGCGGGTTAGCCGTTGAAGTGGGAGGGTTTAAATTAAACACTCTGCAAGGCGAAAAGCGCTTTTGCTGCGAAGGATGCAAGGGGATTTATCAAATGCTGCACGAAGCCCAAGTTTTGCCTGAAGACGCCGACGATTCAACCCAGCCCCAGTCTTAATCCGCAACGAGGATGCATATGGCACATGTTCACAATCCCAAAAAGACTTCGCAAGATTCATCCATGACTAAGCAGGTAGTGGCTGGTACACTAGCCACTGCAACTGTAAACACTGGAGGAAAATTGATGACCAAATTAGCAAAGCACCCTCTATTGGTGTTCGGTGCTGGCATGGTGGCGGGCTATTTTGTCTACAAATACAGAAAGGAAATTATTTCCAGCGCCACAAAAACTATCGATGCGGGCAAGGATTTTGTGTTGCATCAAAAAGAGAATCTCGAAGACATCGTTGCCGAAGCGAAAGAAGGCAATTAACTCATTCGATTCTATCGTTGATTTTGGGCATTTGGCTGTAACTTGAAACGGGTGGTCTCTGCTAAAGCAGGACCGCCCGTTTTACTTTTTTCTGTTGACTATGGCTATCCAAAAAGAATTTGTACTACGTTATCGGCAAGACGGCCATGTGCGTTTTCAAGTGCCCGCTGAAGCTTGCCAACCGGCGGTGGCAGCGTTGATAAGCAAGCAGCTTGCTGCGTTAAACGGCGTGCAATCCGTGAGTCTTTATCGCGGGCAGGGCAAATTATCGATCCGCTACGACGAAACCATTTGCGGCTTTTCTGGTTTGGCGACACAGCTGTTTCAAATACTTGCGGAACTTGAGCAGCAAGGGCATTTTGAAAGAAAACCGCTAGCCGAGCAGGCTAGAACGTCGGTACTCGGCATCAAAAAGCGTTTGAAACGTACCCGCATAGGCGGATGGTTCAGTAAAAAATACCAGGCCGGTAAGGAAACGGTACAAGCGGCGAAAATTATTGGCAAGGTCGGTGCCAAGGGTCCCAAGGCTTTGTTTAAGGACCCCGAGAAAGCCACGATAGATTTCTTGAACGATGTGTTGGTGTTGTATTTGATTAAAACCCACTGGAACCGCATCACCCAGGAGTGGCTGGTCAAACCGATTGTGCATCGCTACGAATGGATGGCGGTGTTTTATATGTTTTTCTTGTTAGTGCGTTCGCGCCGGCCTAAGTAGATATTGCCAACGCCAATCCTATGGTTTTCATGGGATTGGCTCTCTCGTCCATCAAATCCTCAGCCGCCCATGGAACCCGATACTCGAAACTACGCGCATTTTTCCGTTCGACACCAGTTAAAAAATCGGATTCGGATTATCACGCCGGTGTTGCTTAACGACCCCGAGCGCGGCTATATCCTGGAAATCCTGCTGAAAAAGCGCCCGGAAATTAAAAGCGTGCGTTCGGTGTTTGAAATTGGTTCGGTAGTCATCGAATTCGATTCAGGCCGTTTGCCGGCGAAAAATTTGCTGATCATGTTGGACGCGGTATTGGGTAATATCGCGTTAAAGCAGGCCGAGATAAAAAAAGACAAGAAAAAAACCTTCGACGGGCCATTGCAAGAAGTCGATCTGGCGGTGCAGGGCATGAGTTGCGCGTCCTGCGCGTTATTGATCGAAATGGTTTTGAACCGCGATGAACGAGTGAAGAAAGCCGGCGTTAATTTTGCCACCGAAACCGTCACCGTGCAGGGCCAACTTAGCAAGGCGGAGGTGATCGAGAAGATCGAAAAACTGGGCTATAGCGCCATGCCCATTGATACGCTGTCGCAGCGGAAGAAGCTCATCGAAAAGGAGTTGCAACGAATTGACGTAGCCCGGCGTCGATTTGTATGGGCAGGGCTTTTAACTACACCCGTGGTGACGATAGCCATGACGATGGGCGGCCGCACCTGGATGTATTGGTTGCAGTTTGCACTAACTACGCAGGTGGTGTTCGGCACCGGCAGCCAATTTTTCAGCAAGGCGTATCGGCTGGCCAAACAACGCGCGGCCAATATGGACAGCTTGATCGCATTGGGTGTCGGTTCGGCTTACGGCTACAGCATTCCGTCCCTGTTTCGGCGGCGCGGTCATGTGTATTTCGAAGCGGCCGCCGCTATCATCACCTTTGTGCTGCTGGGCCGTTATCTGGAAGAACGGGCCAGAGGCAAAGCCGGCGAAGCGATACGCAAATTGGTTGACTTACAGCCGCAAACCGCGACTTTGTTGATGGATGGCGGTAGCGAGCGCATCGTCGAAGTTGACGACATTAACATTTATGATGTACTGCTGGTTAGGCCAGGCGAAAAAATTCCCACCGACGGTGTGGTGACTGTCGGTCTTTCCACGGTCGATGAGGCGATGATCACCGGCGAGAGTATGCCGGTGGTGAAGAATGTCGGCCATCAAGTGATCGGCGGTTGCGTCAATGGCAACGGCGTATTGCATATCAAGGCCACGGCAATAGGCATGGATACCGTGCTGGCAGGCATCGTGCATATGGTCGATCAAGCCCAGGCTGCCAAGCTGCCGATTCAGAAGCAGGTCGATAAAATCTCGGCGGTATTCGTGCCGGCGGTGATGGCGATTTCCGGTGTGACTCTGGCGGGCTGGCTGCTGGCTGGCGCGCCGTTTGCGTTTGCCTTCGGCAATGCGATTACCGTGCTGTTGATTGCATGTCCTTGCGCGTTGGGGCTGGCGACGCCGGCGGCGATCATGGTCGGCACCGGTCAGGCAGCGAAGCAGGGCGTCTATATCCGCAACGGCGAAAGTCTGGAAATCGCCAGTAAATTGAATGCCATCGTTTTCGATAAGACCGGCACCATCACCGAGGGTAAGCCCAGGGTGAGCAAGGTCTATAAATTATCCCGTCTGGCTGAAAACAAGTTAGTGATGTTGGCGGCATCCGCCGAGAACAATTCCGAGCATTTTCTCGGCAAAGCAGTGGTGGCCTATGCTCGCGACGCGGGTATCGAATTGCAGGAGTGCGCGTATTTTTATAGTGAAACCGGCCACGGCATTCACGCCGAGGTGGACGGTTATAAATTGTTGCTGGGAAATCGGGCTTGGCTGGAAAATCAGCAAGTCGATGTGGCCCGGTTGGTCGAGCAGGCCGACAATTTTGCGGACCAAGGGCAAACGCCGGTGTACATGGCGGTCAATGGCAAGGAGGCTGCGGTTTTCGCAATTTCCGACAATCCGCGTCCGGAAGCTGCCGCAGCAATTCAGCGTCTGCACGACTTGGGCATCAAAACCATGATGGTGACCGGCGACACCGAAAGAACCGCTCATCATATTGCGGAGAAAGTCGGCATAGCCGATGTAGTCGCCAATGCCAAGCCCGAACAAAAGTTGCAAATTATTCGCCAGTTGCAGGACGAAGGGCACAACGTCGGCATGATAGGCGACGGTATCAACGATGCGCCGGCGCTGGCGGCGGCCAATGTCGGCTTTGCGGTCGGCAGCGGCACCGACATCGCCATCGAATCAGCCGATCTGACGCTGGTGCAGGGCGATATCGGTAAGGTCACCGACACTATCGAACTTAGCGCGTTTACCATTCGCGTAATCAAACAAAATCTATTTTGGGCGTTCGGTTACAACACAGTCGCCATCCCGATCGCGGCGCTGGGCAAGCTCAATCCTATGATTGCCTCTGCTGCGATGGCATTGAGTTCGGTATCCGTCATCGTCAATTCACTCCGATTGAACAAATAAATGGAACACAATATGGAAGGTATGGATCATGCGATGCACGGCATGACCGAAATGGCTGCGACCACGGGATTTGATTATTCCCTGGCCTTCGTTGCCGGATTGTTGGGCAGCGGGCATTGTCTGGGAATGTGCGGCGCTTTGGTGTCCGGTTATTTCATGCGAGCCGGGAAAAGCCGCAGCTATCTGCCGTACGTTACTTATCAGGCCGCTCGAATTTCCGTGTATACCTTGATTGGCGTACTGGCTGCTTCATTGGGCGTGGTGTTGGTTTCCAGCGGCTTGTTCGGCAAGATCCAAAGTATCCTGCAAATGTTGATGGGCACTGTCGTCATCGTGTTGGCGCTGGGCGTATTGGGCTGGATACCCTGGCAAGGTTCGATTCGCTTGATTCCAATGCAACTGTTGCGTAAGGGTTACGCTATCGCTAACCAGAGAGGGCCGTTGTTAGGCTCGATAATTGCCGGCTTATTGAACGGCTTGATGCCGTGCATGCTGACCTTTGCGATGGCTGTAAAAGCCACTACCGCGAGTACGCTACTTGAGGGCGGAGCGTTGATGTTGGCATTTGGCGCGGGGACGTTGCCGATGATGCTGTTTATCAGCGTCGCCTTCGGCAGAATGAGCGTGAAACTACGTGGTTTAATGCTCAAGGCCGCGGCCTTCATCATGCTGTTGATGGGGGCTAACACCATTAACAATGGTTTGAGTTTTTACCGAGATCAAAACTTCAACCATAGTCATTTCCTGGTGTTCGTGCAGGATAAGCTCGATGACTTAATTATTTTTCTGCACGAAGCGCTCAATTACATTGGCAGTATGCTGAGCAGTATTCATGGGGTTTGACGATAATCCGATTAATTAACTGAACTTAGTGCTGGAAAAGTTCGAAATATTGGGTATAATGAGCGAATAATTTGCTGGTGTAGCTCAGTTGGTAGAGCAGCTGATTTGTAATCAGCCGGTCGCGGGTTCGAGTCCCATCGCCAGCTCCATATTTATCAAAGGCTTAGGTGTTTTTCACCTAGGCCTTTTTTATTTGGAGTCACCATAGAGTCACCAGGAGAAATGGTATTTGGTGGTAGTCAATGGGAGGCTTCCAGTAATTGAGTACAATTTAAACTTCCAAGGATGGACAGCATGTCGAGACATAAACACACTACTTTCACAATTTTTTTATCGCGCTTATTTCAGGCTAATTTAGCGTACGGCGGCTCAGTCTATAACATTACTGACCTTGGAACGATCCAAGACAGATGCTGTGGTTTATCCAGCTATGGTCTTGCTGTTAATGATTCTGGACAAGTAACAGGCTTAGCAACAACCAACGACTCTGTCGGTCCCTTCGGATTTGTTGATTCTCAGCCAGTTGCTTTTATTGCCTGCTCTGAAGAATCGATGTACTGGCTTGGTATAGCTACGGTCTGTAATGGTCAACAAAAACCGGACACCTGTTCAGTACATTGGTTTGATCTTGACAGTAGTTTATATAAACGTACAAACTCCTCTGCTATGTGGCGAATTTCATTGAATTAAATTCGTGGGTAGACTGGATAAGCAGAAAACATGCTCCGAACAGTCAACGTCATCTTCCACGAATAACTCTGACAGAAGCTTGTAAACAAATAGCAAAGTTAACCAAGAGGTTTTAGTGATCGACCAAAGCGCCAAGTCCAATCCCAGACGATGACATGGAGAATTCGCCATTAATACATTATGGAAGTTCCAATGCTTTAAGAATAAAAAAGGCCAAGTCGTTGTCAAAGAATGGATCAAAGACGATCTATCAAAAAAAGCTTGGCAGAGACTAAAACGTAATTTAGAAATTTTGGCCCAGCGCCCAATTCAAGAATGGAGCAAACCACAGCCCGCAAGTAAAGTGGATGTTTCTGATAGCATATATGTGATACGATTTACCGACGAAACCAGAAAACAATGGCGAATCTACGGATTTCACGAAAAAAATAAATCTGTGTTTGTAATGACTAATTATGGTACCGAACTCGATGGCAAATATATTCCAGATTCAGCTACAGCCTCCAGGCATGCAAACGATGCGCGAACCCTTTGCCTTCAGAATTGGGAACAACATGTCTGTGCCTGCATCTCAGACACCAATGGTGCCAATCTATCAATATCCGACTCATGTGACACTGCTCCAAAGAACTGATTGGCAAGATCAGGAGTCACGCGAAGCTTACATGGAAGCCTGCATCGAACAAGACATTGCTTGGCAAATCAGAATCAATCGCACTAAACGTAGTATGACTCAGCGCCAATTAGCTAAAAAACTGAAGACTACTCAGACATCAATCGCCCGATGGGAAGATCCTTGCTATGGTCGTCACTCCATACCGAGCCTGCTTAAAGTAGCCCACGCTTTTGGTTGCGCGCTATCCGTTCGCTTGATCCCTTATTCAAAACTGGCTGTACAGGCTAGCGATACTAGCGATGATGCTTTTTTTGCCCCATCTTATGAATCAGAAATGAAGGAATTGAATTATGGCCGATGACCAACTGGACCCAAACATTCAAATAGCAATCCATTCGCCCCACAACATCATGATTGCGGACAGTGTTTTGGATATAAAAATCTCTGGATTTAACAGCACAATCACTCTCGGATACACAAACCCAGCAGGTATCATGCAGCCCGCTGTCACATTATTAATGCCGACAGATAAAATGCACGACATGGCCCACCAAATCAGCAACAAGGTCAAAAGCGAAAGCAAAAATATACTTGATCAACATAAAAAATTCGTCGAAAAACTAAATACTTGATTTCCCCTTTTGTTCCTTGACCTTGGCCAACTGCGTCAGGAAATAGGCGTCGTAATTCCAGCCCGGTCGAGGCGGCGGCGGTGTGCGGGGCTTGGGCATGGTCATCATTGCGACATTTCTAGTTTCAAAGCCGACAGTTTATGCCTTGGATTAGCGGTCACTGCAGCAATGTTCCTGTCGTGATCAAACCACCGGTTTCAGGTTCAAGTTTGATGGATGAAGTCTACACGACCCTATCTAATAAACCACAAGAAGGGGTTGAATGCTCCTGTTCGGCCAATTCCAGTCAATCAACAATTTCAAAACAATGGCAGGTATGATGCTGGAACCAGTCGTTTAATGCAAAGCCCGGTGGAGGAATATTAACTGAACCTACTGAAACGTAGTTGGGAGTCATTTGAATAACTTCCTGTATTCCCGTAACTCTTATTTTGCCAGATGAGAAATTTTCCTGCGTACCTTTTTAGCTAATCAGCAGGATCGAGAGAATACGGTGGATCATCAGCATGTAGACAATTCCGTTGCATCAGACGCCAAGCTAGTTGATCAACTAACTTCTAAAACGCAGCGCAGCTCCTAATCCAATCGTCCCGAGTAGTACTGATCATCGTCACGCCATCGCGAGAGACTATGATACATAGGAAGATGGCTTGATATTTACTGATCATAGGGGCTTCGCTCTTGGCGCTGAACGGATACCCACTGGGTAAGGTTCATATCTGCATAAGGGCATGAATTGCCTGAGATAATTCAAAGCCTGCATTTTTAACGGAAATTTCATCATGCGCATCATTTGTCGCTGTTGTTGCTTGATCAGTTTCCTCAACTGCGGCTTGGATTGCGTAAGAGTCCATTTGTTCAGCGGAGCGCCTTCTTAGTTTCCCACTGCAATCAGTCAATTGGAATGCCGCAAGCGCAAACACCTTACGCCATTCATCTGGAAAGTCTTGATTGCGAGCTTTACGGTCGCAAGCATCGATACCAGTAGTTATAGAGTTAATCAAATTATCTTTTTCAGCTTCAGTAGCCATTGTTTTCTCCTAATTTACTACTTTAAAGAATAGCCATTGCTTTTATAGCTAGGGCAATCAATTCAGCTAGAGCCTTAGCGGATTTTACTATGCCGTCACCAAGTATACTCAATCCATATTCCATAGCTTTGTCTCTATCTTGCTCAGTCATTTCGTCATTCAATACCAGACGAGAAAGATGTTTATGGGCTTCAATTTCTTTCCGTAGCAGCTCTGCTGTTTTACTGCCAATTCCTTTAACTTCAGATTTCTGAGTTTGAACGATTAATCTGGCTTTGACAAATGCTCTTCTTGCATTGTAATCAAGGTCATTTTTGATGTTATCGTAGTTAATGCGTTGAACTAAATCTGTATTGCTAATCAATGGTTCAAGATAGCTTTTATCCCAATCATTTATATTCTTGGCAATTTTCTCCAACTGTTGCTCAACTCCAGGTCCTTGTTTTTCGATGATGTCCTTTAATTTTTCAACATCCTTCTGATTTTTATATAACTTCTGAAAGAAATCATAAAGCTCCTTGAATGCATTAAGATCTGCATCGGATGCTTTCTTTTCCTTTTCAAATTTTTCAATTGTTTCTTTTGATTTTTTAGCAGTTTCAGCTATCTGTTTCAAATCTTCTAGCTGAAAAGATGTCAGGTCATTTGATATGACGGCCGATTTTGCAAGAATTTCAATATATTTGCCAGTTGCTTTAACAATTTCTAAATAGGGCTCAAAATCTTCATATTTTGCGACAATGATATCAGCACGATAGTAATTAGACCTAAATAAAATTTCATCAATTTCATTTTTGTTTTTTCCAACGAAATCTTCCTTGAGTTTATTTCGAATACCGGCAGACGGACATAGTCCTTTTTGTTTTTGAGTGGTTAAGTTTGGTAATGGCAATATTACAGGTACTTCTGGTGGGCAGTTTTTATCGGATGCAATTAAAGCGGACGCGAAGTCATATTGGGTATTTAAAAGCGTATCGAAATAACTAGGCACCTCGTTAATGGCCGTTGTCATCGTTTTTGTAACATCGGCTGTTCTTTCTTTTCTCAATCTATCTCCGCCAGCCCCACAACCTGTTAAAGCATTTGTTGTCAACAAGATTAATATAAATATTTTGTTCATTATGGTGCCACCATTTTTTAGTTAAAGAAATAGGCGTATACGAATGCATAAAGCACACCAAATAGCAATAGACTGCATGGTTTTTGCACAATATATTTAAATATATATGTTAACAAGTTAAATTATGATGTTTAGCAGTGTCGTAGTTCTGTATTGGTATCTTGGCAGTTGTTTTTCGTGTATTTTTTATAAGCCATCAAGGCCCGTTTACGTTTTGATTCTTCATCCAGTGGAGTAATAATGAGATCTTTGAATCTATGATCGCTCTGAATGTCCTCATTGAAGCAGAGATCATTTTTAGCTCTCTTCAATGCATTATGATATGAAGAGCCATCCGGATTAAATTGTTTCATGGCTTTCGGAACAGCTAAACTTTTTGCAAGAAATTTAAAGCACTCGTTCTTGTAATCCTCATTTCTATATTTTTCAGCTAATAAAGCAAGGGTACACGTCAGGTTATATAGAGAATAGAAATCCACTCGATTTTCCAGACTGACAGCAACTGCTTTTAGGGTTTTATCATCGTTGCGGTCAATATTTCTATTACTTGCTGATTTTATGCCAAGCACCATACACTCAGCAACGGGATTGCGCCATTCCAAATACGATTTTAAATTAGGATTAAAAAATAATTTAAACAATACTTTCGGTCGATTACGAAATAACCAAGACCATTGTTTATTTACTGGTATACATACTTGATTAACCAAACGGGCTGTTAAATTATTTAATTCAGCTTCATACTTACTATCATTAGAGATACGATATAGCTCAAAACTCACAATTATCTGGCGAAAAAGCCACGTGTAAAGCGTTGGATCGACTAAATCGAGACTTTTACTTTTATTCTCAACAATTTGTAATTGCTGCTGGGCGCTTTCTAGGAGACCTAAATTATTCTTCTTTGAATTATTTTCCGCTTGCTCTTCATCATATTGACGTTGATAAACTCCTGCGAGATTGACTCTACTTGCCATAAATAGTGGATCCAGAGAGAGTGACCTTAGATAGGCCAACTTTGCCTTCTCAAAATTATCTTTCTGGAACCATCGATCTCCCAATGCAAACCAGGTATAAGCTTCCCAATTAGATGTCCCGAGAATAGTTTTTGGCGTATTGACTCTCTCTTCAAAGTAAGATTTCAATTTTGGGAGCAACGTTATTGGATGCTTCTGAAACATGAATATAAGCCAAGCTGTCGCACAGACAGCAAGAAAGTCAATGTCTTTATTATCCAGAAAGAAATTATTTGCGACCAAAGTATGTTTGGCTAAAATGCGTTTCCCTGATTCAATCTGAATGGTCACACTTTCAATGCTATCAATTTGTTCAGGTGATCCTGTTTTATTAGGCGTCGTAGTTTGGGATTGACCTTCCTTTTGCACTTTAACGCTCCCAGTCACCGTTAACGAAGGCCTAGAAAAGATCTTTACCAATAATGTCGACACAAACTCCAATAATTTCGTAGGGACGGGGAGTCCCTTAGTGAAGTCTGGTAATGCAGTGTTGTCAATAGGTCCCGTCACCATTAGAATTTTATGGTTAATGTTCGATGTATTACTCAGATCCATCAATTGGTGCTCAAACTCTATTGCAAAGAAGTTACAAAATTCCGTATTTTCACTATTTGAAATAAAGTCTCCAATATCTAGAGTGGGAGTGCCCCACAGATAATTAAGCCCTAAAAGGTAGAATGCCCACAACCAGATGATAGCCTCAAATAATGACATCTGCCTTATTAGCGAAGGAACTTGAAGTTTGAAGGTTAAACAACTAGGGATATAACCTTTAAAAAAATTCAAAAAATCATCTACGCGTGTTCGACCAATTTCCGTCAATAAATAACCTAGTTGGTTAGTTTTATGCAGTAAATATCCTGATTTTTGGCCGAACATCGGGTCTGTTTCGAGAATTGTCGGTAGCATTTTATTTACCTCTTCTTTCAAACCAAACTCAGATAGTGTACCCAGCTTTTCTTTAGTTTCAGTTAGAGTAATCTCCTGTAGTCCGTTTTCAGCATCGTCAGAGTCTTTATTCAGCTTAGTTGCATAATTATAAGCTTTTTTCGCACCCTCAAGGTCATGTTCTTCTTTTAGGGTATTCCCTAGTTTAACTAAGTGTTCTGCGATTCTAAGGAAATTACCATCCTCACACTTTATCTTTTCTTCCCAACTCGAATATTTTTCTAATATCCTTTTCGCATCATTACATTTTTCCGTTTCCTGCTTTTTCTTAGTTTCAACTAAGCCATTGAAAGCACATTTATAATTTACGTTTTCTTTGAACAAGGTCTCGTCTTTCAGAAGAGCTTCATAGCGTTTCATTGCTTCTTCTAACATTCCATTTGTTTCGAACGATTTTGCTACCCCACACCGATTTTCAATAGCCATTTGGTATGTATCTGGAGCTTTCTTTTCGTTTTCGACCATTTTTTTACTATTAATATTTTTTACCGTTGAAAAAGCATCTCCGTTAGCGAAAGAATCCCCAGGAAAATTAATAAGAAATGCTAGCAGTAAGACCGAAAGGTAAAGTTTAATTGAGCCAAAAATTCTGAGATCATTCATAAAATTATTTTCGTTGCAACCTTGGAAATAAATACAATTTGTCTCACCAGTTCACAACTGGCAACTAGAGTAGAGAGCAGTAGTACATCATTCGTCGACTCAGCCTATACGCCTCTCGGGTTCCTAACACTAGCCCCCGAAATTTCCAGCATTCAACTTGTTTCGCCCCGGCAAGGTCCTATGACTTTGTCCATTACATTCACACTGTGCTTCAGCCTCCCCCGTCTAACTACAGAGTCGGCAAACAAAGCTAATTGAAGAATATATATACCCAATTCCCTAATGTCGCGTCCTGCAGAGAATTTCAGATCTCAAGTTACAAGGCGCGCAGGCAACGGCTTTGACCAAATTTGACACACCCGATAAATTGTAAAATTCCCAAAAGCGCCTTGACTCGACGCGTCTATTTGACCGCCGTGCAGACCAAAGTTGTATCTAATGAAGCCCCGCAATAACAGCCGGAAACCCTCATCTATCCAAGAACGGTGGTGGTCTCAAGCCAAAACAATGGCTCACAAATTCATAAAACGCACGGCAGATGCAGCGTCCTCATTTGGTCGTAGTTTCACAGTTAATATCTATATTGTCTTTGAGACTTTGCTCAGCTTCCATATTGGTTATGGCTGCCACATGCAATATGCATCTACTTAATTTTTTCATGCTGTGCTTACTAGTATATGAGCAATAAAATTCAGAAAACTTTTCTAGCTGTGTTGGTTCTCTCCACACTAGCCGCATTGGACTAAGAATTTCAAACTCTTCAGCAATTAGGTATCTTTTGTTGGGCTGTTCAGTGTCATTCTTCCTAAATATTCTATATGAAGGGTTGAATGCGTATGCCTCAACGCCTGGATAACTTACTGATAGGTGCAAAGCTAAACCTCCGCCTAAGGAATGACCAATCGCAATTATTTTGTGATTCTTATAATCTTGGTTTTTCACGTATTTCTCGTAGATACAATCGGCCATGTCATATTGGCCACCAAATAAATTGCCATACCACCAATCATTGAGGTCCAATATTTCGGTCCCTCTAAATGCGATTACAAGTTCTTTTTTGTCTTTTTGTTTATTTATTTCAAAAACTGAATACTGAAGACCGAGACCACCATCTGCCTCTTTTACTATAGTTTTAACATTCTTGGGCATAACGTACGAATCGTCTTCTCCGTAAGCGTTATAGGCCATCATTGCATAGACATACATCTCAGATGCGCCAGTGTATGTCCGTGGAAGCCCATAAGGATCGCCTCTCAGTTCCTTATCCTTGAGTATTGGATGAGAAAAGTTATAGGGATTGCATGAGCAGCCAGCAACTAGAAAAGGCATAATAGCTATCAAATAACGCATTTTCTCTCCTAACGTTCGTGAAATAGAAGCTTTGCCCCGGAAAATCAAATTTTTTCTTATATCATAAAAGCTGATAAGGAACGCACATTAACGAACTTTCACAGTAACAACGAATTAGATAGTCAGCCATTGAAATAACACGAAACTTAATTCTCCTAAAGAAACCAGTACGCAATAAGGGAGGCTTTCTAGCTAGCTATCTTTCCTTACAGCGAAATTGTTGGTTAATTTCTGTCATTCGACTGAATTAAATGATTGTAAGCAAAGGATTGCTAACGCCAATTCGATTACAACTAAACCTTGTGTTGATATTGATATAAATCATACCATTAGTCGATATCGCATTCGTACTAGTACAAACGTACTGATTCGATGATCAATGAAAACAGAACTGATACGTTGGTTACTCTGATTAATTGCGATGGAATGGCAGCAATATGTTCATATGACGCCATGCAAAGATTTAAGCTTATCGTCTCTTTTGGGTCGGTTTTACCCCTTCAACCATAACAGATCAAGTTCGGTCAATTGATACCTATCGACATCGACCCACTAATAACCGATATGGATCATCAAGCCGCCTTGTAGCGCCAAAAATGAGCTGCGCCTGGAAGCCGAGCAGGTTTTCAACTCAGATCAGCCGCTTCGAAGAGTGGTCGGATTTCAATTTCGCTCGGCCCCGGCATGGGATTTGGGCAGCGCTGTACCCAGGCAACCGCCTCGTCCATATCCTTGACTTCCCAGAGCCAGAAACCGGCGACCAGTTCCCGTGTCTCGGCAAAAGGCCCGTTGATGAGCGTGCGACTGGTACCATCGAACGCAATACGCTTTCCGTACGCCGAAGGCTTGAGGCCGTCGGCAGCGAGCAAGATGCCGGCATTGCGCAGATCATCATTGAATCTACCCATCGCCTCAAGCATCTCGGATGCCCAGGCCGTTGGGAGAAAGCCCTTTTCGCTGTCTTCGGTCGCTTTCACGAGCACTATTACACGCACTTTCTGTCTCCTTGTTAGATACAGCCTTGTCTTGCTGTCATTGAATCAGATGGCGTGGTTGATCACAAGGGATCGATGCCACCAGCTGACACAAAAAAAGCCGATAACCCATTCAGGACTATCGGCCGTTTAGTGTGTTTCAACTGCTCACTGCCTTGTAGGGTAAGTCCAAGCCCACAAAGCTAAAAATCGTTCGAAATTCGCACATGGAAAGTCGCGTAAACCGTGGAGAAAACGTCCAGTAACCTAATTCCACCAATCATTTCACCTAGAAAAAAGGGGGTAACAATGCCGCACAAATCCACCATCACTAAGGCCGACGTCATTCGCGCCGGCTCGATCCACAACAAGGTCAGCAAGGTAGCGGAGGCTCTGTCTGGGCTCGATTCGGCTTCGCTTGGGTGTACCGTGTCGGAATCGACAACTATTGTCATGGCGACCAAGATTCTCGGCAAAATCAAGGATGAATCGCAAGCAGTTCTGGACAAGGCAGAAGAGTTGTACAAGAACAGAGACGTTGAATTGATCAACCGGGCTACACTCCGCTATTGGAGGATTCAAGAAGATACCGAACTTTGCAAAATAAGCAAACACAGTGTCCAGCAAAATTTTCTTGAAAAAACGACCGAGCTAAGCAAGCAGGGATTTTCGCAAATCGAGATTGATGCCATCTTGACCGATCCGGCCCCGGAAATCGAGGTGTTAGAGCTAAGAATTAAAGCGCTTAAGACCGAGAAAATGAGGGTTGAGGATTTCCTTCGTGATGTGCCAATTTATAGCCCGGAACTGTTGGTCGGTACCGCAGTGGAAGTAACCGCTGAGGCAGCGTAATAGCCTTACAAAGCGATTATCGCGGCTTCCTGGTCGGCGAGCCTATTGATATTGGCCGCATGCCAAATGACATCGCTATCATTCAGAGCGATATTGCCGCGATCCGTCGCGCGATTTCCGAGCGCTGGCGTAGTGTCAGCCGGCCGGGGGGTGTTTCGCCTGGGCAATCGGCGGCTTCGATAGCGCGCGATTCAGCCGGCAGGTTCACATCAAAATCGTCATCGGCGCCGACAGTTGCCACGCCGTCAGGAAGTCGAAAAATAGACTCGGTGCCGGCCGCTATCGCTGAGGGTGCCAGGGTAGCCGTTGCCGACCGTATCAAGCGCATGTCGCGTTC